>NZ_CP024869.1:2280154-3000231 GCF_003052165.1 Dietzia sp. JS16-p6b
TCATCGTCGAGGGACTGAACGTCCTGCAGACGGGCCCCCGGCTGATGGTCTCGGACCTGTTCGACTTCTCGCTCTACGTGGACGCGCGGATCGAGGACATCGAGACGTGGTACGTCGAGCGGTTCCTGGAACTGCGCCGCACGTCGTTCTCCAACCCCAACTCACACTTCGCGCACTACGCCGACCTGTCCGACCAGGCGGCCCGGTTGGCAGCGCGTGAGATCTGGAACTCGATCAACCGACCCAACCTGGTGGAGAACATCCTGCCCACCCGACCCCGGGCCACACTGGTACTGCGGAAGAACTCCGACCACTCCATTCAGCGTCTGCGTCTGCGCAAGATCTGACGGTCACTCCGGCGCGGCGCCCGTCTCCCCCACCGGAACCCCTCGGCGCCGCAGCTCGGCCTCCGCGCGGTCCAGCCCCCCGTGCTCCAGCGCGGCCTGCGGACTGTAGTCGGTCCACACATGGCGACCGAAGCGGCTCACCTCCACCTCGAGCTCACCCGACAGGTGCTCGATCGCGCCGGCCGAGTTCCGCTTCTCCGAGGGCAACGGCACGGGCAGCACGTGGGCCCGACCGAGCGGCGCCCGACCGGTCACCCGGATCCGCCAGCCGTACCCGCGCCCCTCGAGCGCCCAGACGTCGTCGCCGACCACCGCGCGGACCGGCGAGACCACGGGGTTGCCCAACCGGATCACCCGACCATCGGGCAGGCGCACCACCAGGGCGGTGACCTCGGTGCGCAATGGGCCCGAATGAATCTGCCCGCCGGCGAAGGCCACGCAGGCGTCCGGTTCGGAGAATCCCTGCGCCTGCCCCCACCACCACGAGTCCGGAAAGCCCTCGGCGCCCCAGTTCTTCTCCCCGTAGACATCGGCGCCGTCGAACTCCCAGCGCCTACCGTCCAGCTCGGCCCAGCCCCGCGCCCGACCGCCGAGCAGCCACGGGTGCCAGTACTGGTTGAGGGCGGGAACAGCCTGGAAGACGCTCGACCCACCGACGGCCCGGTGCGGCCACTCCACGGGATCGGTGATCTCCACGTGCAGGCGGGCCCCCTCGCCCATGTCCGCCGTCACGCCGTCCGGCCGGTACTCGAACAGGTCGCCGGAGCGCGCGCCCAGGCGGTCGGGGGCGGCCCACCCCTCGGGTGCGGCCGCCAGGCGGAGGGACGACGACGTCGCGCCGTCACCCGGCCGGGGATCCCGGGTCGCGCCGGACCGGGGTGGCACCTCGTCGGATGCCAGGCCGAGAGTCGCCCAGTGCCCGTCCGGCCCCCGGTTGATCCCGATGAGCGCGATCAGGGCGCGGCCTCGGTCGCGGTCGGTCACGCGGAGGAAGTATCCCTCCATCGCCACTCCGTGTGCGCGGAGCGGGTCGCCGAAGGGCAGGTCAGCGCCGGTTGCCCGGTAGCGTCGGAGAAGACTCATGTCGGCCAGCGTTTCACAGGGGCCCTATGTTGGACACCGTGAACTCGTCAGCGATCGGACTCAGACCGCCACGACACAGAGTCGACCCCCGGTGTCGTCGCTGGTGGACCGCCCAGGTCGGACTGTGGATGGCCGGGCCGCTCGTGGTGGCCGTCATCCTCGGACTGGTCCTGTCTCCGTGGGTCCTCCTCGCGGCTGCGGGCTGGGCGGTCGCGATGGCCGTGGCGCTGGTCGCGGTGCCGAGGGTGCGTTGGGCGATCCATCGATGGGAGGCCACGGACACGGCCGTCTACAGCCGTAGTGGCCTCTTCTGGGAGGAATGGCGGGCCGCGCCGCTGTCGCGTGTGCAGACCGTCGACAAGACCCGCGGACCCCTGCAACGACAGTTCGGGTTGGCCACCGTCGTGGTCACCACCGCCTCCTCGTCGGGAGCGGTCCGCATCAGTGCGCTGGACGCCGCGCAGGCCGAGGAGATGGCTGACAGGTTGACGCTGCTGGCGCAGGACGACCAGCGGGACGCCACATGACCGCACCGGAGTGGCGTCGCCTCGATCGTCGGACCGTCGCCGCCAGCACCATCGTGGCCGCGGGGGCCCTGGCCGTCACCGCGGTTCCCGCCGGTTCCGCGCTCCTGCTCGCCGGGGTGGGCCCGGCATGGGTGGTGCTGTGGACCATCGGCGGCATGATCCTCGGCGCTGCGGCCACCGCGGTCATCGAGACCGCCCGGCTCGCCGTGACCAGCTATCGCGTGGACGCGCACCGGATCGAACGCCGCGTCCGATTCCTCTCCACCTCCACCACCAGCCTGTCGACCGGTCGGGTGCGAAACGTGGAGATCTCGGCGGACCTGGTGCAACGCCGGATGGGTATCGCGACGGTGCGACTGGCCAGTGGCGAGACCGACGGGTCCAGACTCATCCTCGGCGCACTGGACCGCGAGGTCGCCGAGGAGTTGCGACGTCGGCTTCTCGCCGAGCGCGCCGCCACCGACACCACCGAGCTCGTGCGCCTGGACCCGGGGTGGGTCCGCTACGCGCCCGCGAGCGTCATGACTCCCCTGTTCGGCCTCCTGGGCATCGGTGTGGTGTTCCAGGTCGCTGACTGGTTCAGGGCCGTGCCCGAGATGCTCGACTGGATCTGGTCCCGGATCGGCGACCTGCCGATCCCGGTGATCGCCGCCGGGGTGGTGCTTCTCGCCTTGGTGGTGGGCACCGTCGCATCGGTGGCCCTTTTCGTGGAGAACTGGTGGAACCTGCGACTCGAGCGCCATGAGGACGGTTCGCTCGAGCTGCGGCGGGGACTGCTCGTGGGCCGGCACACCTCCTTCGACGGCCGCCGCATACGCGGGGTCACGCTCCACGAGCCCCCGGGGTTCAGAGTTCTCGGAGCTGCTCGGCTCGACGTGATCGCGTCGGGGGTAGGCACCGGGAAGGACGACGAGGGGAAGAAGAAGCAGAGTCCGGCGTTGGTTCCCCCCTCGCCACGGGCGGTGTCCGCCGGTGTGGCCGGGACGATTCTCGGTGAGCCGGTGCCCACCGCGCTCCTGGCCCACCCGTCCGCCGCACGTCGACGGAGGCTCGTCCGGGCGGGCGCGGTCGTCGTCGCGATCACGGGGGTGTCGCTCGTCCCTGCGGTGCTCTGGCCGTGGCTCTGGTGGGTCCCGCTGGTTTCGCTCGGACTGTCCGCCGCCGTCGCGATCTGGGCCGCGTTCGACAACGCCCGAGGCCTCGGGCACGCCGTCACCGACGGGGTGGTGGCGCTGCGCAAGGGTTCGCTGACCCGGCGGACCGACGTTCTCGATCGGGGCGGGATCCTCGGCTGGAACATCCGGCGCTCGCCTCTGCAACGCCGCGCCGGTCTGGCTACGCTCGTCGCCACCACGGCCGGCGGTAGCGGGGCATTCCGGTTACCGGACGTGGGCCGCGAGCAGGCGCCCGCGCTGTGGCGCACCGCCGGGCCGGTGTGGGACCACCTCGCCGAGTGAGCACCGCCGGGCCATCACCGCCGAGTGGTCGCAAATGACGCGAAACGCAGCAGGCGACCTGGGAGAACGTGAGTGAAATCGACCGCGCGATGAGGGCAGCGGACGGAGCCCGGCTCAGCCGGCGTCCGTGTCGGCGGGCCGGACGTCCGTCGCGGGGTCGAGCTTGCGCACCAGACTGGGCGCGAGGTCGGCCAGCGCGTACTCGTCGAGAAGGCGGCGGGCCTCGTCGTCGTCGACCCCCTCGAACACCCTCCCGATGGTCACACCGTGCGTGGGCACCGACACCAGCCGGATCTCGTCGCCCGCCTCGACAGGACCCGGGCGCAGGACGCGGGCGTAGGCGCCCGGCCTACCCGCCTCGGTGAACCGGCGCACCCACCTGGGCTTGCCGACGCGGTCGCCGAACGTCTGGCACGGGATGCGTGGCGTGGTGATCTCGAGGCGCAACGGACCGCGACGACCGCTGCCCGCGCCTACCTCGAGCACCGTACCGATCTGGAGCTGCGAGGTGTCCACGCCGGTCACGCGCAGGTTCTCGCCGAAGAACCCGGGCGGGATCGGCCCGCCGAACTCGGGCTCCCAGGGCGCGACATCGGAGTCGGAGAGCAGGTAGACGGCCTTCCATACTCCGCCGTGGTGTTCGCGATCGGCCTGCACGTCGCCGTGGAGGCCGTACTCGCGGACCTGCACAGGGCCGTCGACCGGCCGCTTGTCGATCGCCGTCACCCCGACGCGGCCCGGCACGGTGAGGAGCTGGTCCACCACGCAGACGGAGCGAACGGTGAACGACTCCGGGACGGCCACCCCGGACTCGGGAGCGTTCGCGGCCGGCATCAGTGGCCGAACCTGCGGTTGCGGGCGCCGTAGTCGCGCAGGGCACGGAGGAAGTCCACGCGGCGGAACGCGGGCCAGTACGCCTCGGTGAACCAGATCTCCGAGTACGCGCTCTGCCAGAGCAGGAACCCCGACAGCCGCTGCTCGCCGGAGGTCCGGATCACCAGGTCGGGATCGGGTTGACCGGAGGTGTAGAGGTGCTCCCCGATGGCCTCGACGGTGATGCCGTCGACCAGGTCCTGCCCGGTCCGACCGTCCTCGATCAGCTGCGCGACGAGCTCGCGGGCCGCGTCGGCGATCTCCTGCCGGCCGCCGTAGCCCACCGCGACGTTCACCTTGACCCCCCGTCGCCCGGTGCTCGCGCGCTCGGCGTGCCGCAGCCGCTCGGCCAGCCATTCGGGCAACACTTCGAGCCGGCCGACTATGCGGACATCCCAGTTCTTGTCCGGGCCCGTGATCTCGTCCACCACGTCGGCGATGATCTGCAGCAACTCGTCGAGCTCATCGGCATCACGACCGAGGTTCTCGGTGCTGAGCAGGTAGATGGTGGCGACGTCCACGCCCAGCTCGTCACACCAGCCGAGCATCTCGGCGATCTTGACCGCCCCGGCCCGGTGACCGTGCGCGACGTCCGCGAACCCCGCCTCTTTGGCCCAGCGGCGGTTGCCGTCGGCCATCACGGCGATATGTCGTGGGAGCCGGGCACCCTCGAGTGACGACCGGAGTCGCGACTCGTACAGCGAGTACAACGGGGAGGAGGCGTCCACCCGGAAGAGGTTACCGCGCGACGCCCCCTCCACAGGGGTCCCCCTGACCCGTGGGGGTTCTAGCCGCGTCGGCCGGCGCGCACCCCCGCGGCGAGCGCGCGCACTCCGTCCTCGGTGGTGTCCCAGCCGATGCAGGCGTCGGTGACGGACTTGCCGTAGACGAGGTCGGCGGCGTCGACGGACTGGGACCCGGCTTCGAGGAAGCTCTCGATCATCAGGCCGGAGATGCCCTGCTCCCCCGCCCCGATGCGCTCGGCGAGCTCGGCCACCACCTCGGCCTGGCGCTCGTGGGACTTGCCCGAGTTGGCGTGGCTCGCGTCGACCATCACCAGGCCGGGAAGTCCCACCTTGGCGACCGAGGCCACCGCGGAGGCCACCGACTCGGCGTCGTGGTTCGGACCGCGGGTCCCACCGCGCAGGATCACGTGGCAGTCGGTGTTGCCGGCCGTCTCCACCACGGCTGCCCGGCCCTCGGCGTCGGTGCCGAAGAACACGTGGCGCGATGCCGAGGACCGGCATCCGTCCACCGCGACCTGCACCTCGCCGTCGGTGCCGTTCTTGAACCCCACCGGCATGGACAGACCGGAGACCAACTGGCGATGCACCTGGCTCTCGGTCGTCCGCGCCCCGATGGCGCCCCAGGAGACGGCGTCGGCGATGTACTGCGGGCTGGTCGGTTCCAGGAACTCGCAACCGACGGGAAGTCCAAGGTCCAGCACGTCCAACAGGAGCCTGCGGGCGGTGCGCAGACCGCGCGGGATGTCGTAGCTGCCGTCGAGTGCGGGGTCGTTGATCAGGCCCTTCCACCCGACCGTCGTGCGCGGCTTCTCGAAGTAGACGCGCATGACGATCAGCAGGTCCTCCGAGACCTCCCGGGCGAGGGTCGCCAGGCGCTCCGCGTAGTCGAGTGCGGCGTCCGGGTCGTGGACGGAACAGGGACCCACCACCACGAGCAGGCGGTCGTCACGCCCGGCGAGGATGTCGGCGATCTCACCGCGGCTGCGGTCGACCAGTGCCTCGCGGGCCTCCCCCAGCGGGAGTTCTCCGAGGATCTCGGTCGGCGTCGGCAACGGGGAGTACGACAGGACGCGTCGGTCGGCGGTCTGGGTGGGGTTCTCGGCGGTGATGGTCACGGCGGTGCGCTCCTGATGCGGTGGTGGTGGCGGGCCGGGTGCCGTGATCCTGGTCGGTGCCCTGTGTCGCACCCGGATCCGCCGTGGGAAATGGCGGGAGGCGGCGACCATGGTGGTCACCGCCTCTGGGCTCCGGGTGTCGGGACGTCCGGTTAGCGGACGTGTGCGCTCGCGGCGCGGGCTCCACCCGGAGCCCACATAAAGCGCCAATATGCGCGAGCGATCGACATGCGGGACACCGTAGCAGAGGCCGCGGGAATCAGGCCACTCGCGTCCCGCGCTCCGGCTGGCACCCTGGACTCATGGGTTACCGACTCGTCGCCGACACCGCGATGATCCTCCACGCAGCCTTCCTCGTGTACATGGTGGTGGGCGGCTTCCTCGCGTGGCGATGGCGGTGGACGTTCTGGCCCCACCTGGCGACGGCGGCGTACGGACTGGGGATCGCGACGGTGGGGTGGGTCTGTCCGCTCACCCACGTCGAGAACTGGGGACGCGCCCGCGCGGGCGAGGAGACGCTGCCCTCCTCAGGGTTCATCGACCACTACCTCACCGACGTCATCTACCCCGCGGAGCATCTGTGGACGGCCCACGTCGCCGTCGCGACCGCCGTGCTCGTCTCGTGGGCGGGTCTGGCGTACCTGCAGTGGCGAGCGCGGGCACGGTCTGACAGCCCCGCGTCCGAGGTGCGCCAGACCTGAGGGAGACCGGACCGGCCGACCAGTATTCGAATGCTTGTGCGATCCCACCGGCCACGGTAGAATCGCACCTAGGTTCGATCAGCGACTGGGGGTGTGGTGGTAGTGGTTCCGATGGTGACGACGACGAGCTCGGCGGCGTTCGGGGCGCTGCGCGCCGTGCCGGAGGCTCTGGACACGCTGGGCGCCGAGGCGCTCAGTGAGGTGGCGCGGTCGGCGACGCTGGCGCAGAACCTCGCGGCGGCGACCCGGTTGCGGGCCGCCCATCACCTCGTCGAGGCGATGGCGCGGCTGGATGAGGCAGCGCACGATGACGGGGCGAGCCCGCGGCCGGCGTTCGCCCGCCTGGACCCGGCCGACCGGGCCCGTGACCACCTGGCCGCGGCGATGTCCCTGACCTGCTGGCACGCCGCACGCCTGGTCACCGCCGGCACCCAGATCCACACCCGCCTGCCCCTGCTGCGCAAGGCCGTCGACCGGGGCCTGCTGCCCGAACAGCTGGCCATCGACACCGCCTGCCGGCTGGCCGAGATCCCCGACCAGATGATCGCGGCAGTGGAATCGGAGGTCGTCGGCGCCCTGGCCCGGGACCTGGACGGGGGCCACCGACCCAGCCGCGCCGCCCTGGACACCGCGGTCGACACAGCGAGAGAACGCCACGATCCCCGGGCCGCCGACGACGCGGTCGACGCCGCGGTCGAGCAGCGCACCGTCCGGTTTCGCCCCGGCCGCAACGGCATGACCAGCATGTGGGCCCACCTGCCCAGCAGTGACGCCGAGAAGTTGCGCCGCCGCATCGAGGCCGCCGCCCGCACCGCCTGGCAGGCAGGCCATCCCCGCACCCGCAACCAACTACGCGCCGACGCCCTGTGCGCCCTCGGGGATCCGAACACCGACGACATCTGCACCCCCCTACGCCATACCGACGACTCCGCCACCAGCACTGACACCGCTGGCACAGGCGCCGCCGCCAGCACTGACACCGGCGCCACCGACAGGGCTGCCGACGGTGCCGCCGGTGCCGCCGGTACGGGTGGGCCGCGGCCCGGGGCGTCCTGGGGCACCGACCACCCCATCCGGATCTCGATCATCGACAGCATCGCCCAGGGCCTGCCCAACCGCGTGCAGTTCGTCACCGGCGCCTACGCCAGCGTCGACTGGCTGTGCGAGGAACTCCTCTCCGGCGGCGACGCCACAGTGCGATTCGAACTGATCGACCCCCAACCCGGAGTGCTCGACCTGCCCGACGCGGTGCTCAAGTACTTCATCACTCCCGCCCTGGCCGAACGGATCCGGCTACGCGACGGAACCTGCCGCCACCCCGGGTGCACGGTCGACGCCCACGACTGCGAGATCGACCACGTCATCGCCTTCGACCACCAGCGTCCCGAACTCGGCGGACCCACCGCCGAATGGAACCTGATCTGCTTGTGCCGCACGCATCACCGCGAGAAGACCTTCGGCCACTGCGCCTACCGGTCCGGACCCCTGGGCGAACTGACCATCATCACCGAAACCGGACACGAACACCGCGCCACCCCACACGGCCCCCTGGCCCAGGCCCGCGACCGGATCCTCGACCACCGATGGCGCCACCACCTCGACCGCCTCATCACCGACGACGGACACCTCACCAACCCACCCGGCGCCCACCGCCCCCACCCCGCCTGACAGGGTCCTGCTCGGGTTCAGCGATGCCATGTCGTGGATCGTCTGGCGACCTCGTGGATCGCGTCGATCTCGCGCAATCCCAGTCGCTGCGGCTGCGATGTGAGATATCGCCTGATGCCGCGCCTGGTCACCACCGTCACAGCGCCATCTATCGGCTGGTTCTTCACGGTGAATCCCCGGCGCGCTCCCACCACCGCGATCACCCCGGTGACCGGCACCGGGAAGCCGACATGCTCCGCCAGCAGACGGGATGCGCGCCTCGCCTCATGCCGACTGTTGCGGATGTACGGAACCCGACTGCCATTGACCATGAAGGTGTCGCCGCCCACCCAGATCGAGGCTTTGGGGTGATTCTTGGAGTTCACGGTGAACACGCCGCCCGGTCCGATCACCACGTGTTCGATATCGGCACCCCGCTCCCCCACGCGCACGGCGTGCAGGATTCTCCACCGAGCATCCAGTGCGGCCAGCTGATCACCGACCGCCTGCTCACCATCCGCACCGATGCGCCACGCGCGCTCGTCCGTCTTCGCATCGAGGACCCGGGCGAACATGTGGCGCACCATCCCCTGCGCCTCCCGTTCGGCGAGTGCCCGCTCGCGGGCGGCCGCCCCCGCACGAGTGTCCGAAAGATCGTGCCACCTCAGCCCGGATCGGGTTGACGGCGCTGTGGTCAGGGGCGGCGCTGTGGCCGGAGGCGGAACCGGGGCAGTCGCCGCGACCGGCCCCGGCGACTGTGCCAGCGGTGTCGGGGAAAGCGGTGTCGGGAGCGTCGGTGGCGCCACCGGGGTCCCGGCTGGAGACGCCGTCGGCGAAGCGTTCCCCTGAGGTTGCCGGTTCGGCTCTCGTACCGACCCGCCGTGCCGCCGGGCGCCCATGTGGTCCTCGATCGCCTTGCGCAACAGCGGCAGGTTGCTGAGGTCGTCGGAGTGGTAGCGGCCGGTGGCGAGATCGAGGTATCCCAGGTCGGTTCCGCCCGGGGTCGCGGCGTAGAGCCTGTCGTGGCCGAAACGGACCCACCTTCGAACGATCCACTCGGTCACGGCGCCTCCTGTTGACAGTCGTCGAATCCTCACACCCCGACGCCCCACCTCGTGGCGGAACGCGCGATTCGTCAAGCCCCGCGAGTGATACGGAATACTCGGCACCCCCCTGTTGTTTGACATGTCAGCAAGTTAGGATGGAACTCATCAACCAGAGGGAACGCCCCAACAGACTGAAAGGCTCGCGATCATGCAGTTCGGGATCTTCTCCATCGCCGACATCACCCCTGACCCGCACACCGGGCAGGTGGCCACCGAGCACGAGCGCCTCGAAGCGATAGTCGAGTACGCGATTCAGGCCGAGCAGGTGGGCCTGGACGTCTTCGCGCTGGGAGAGCACCACAACCCGCCCTTCGTAACGTCCTCCCCCACCACCACCCTCGGCTACATCGCGGGGCAGACCTCGGACATCATCCTGTCCACCGCCACGACGCTCATCACCACCAATGACCCGGTGAAGATCGCCGAGGATTACGCCATGCTCCAGCACCTGGCCGGGGGCCGGGTCGACCTGACGATGGGGCGTGGCAACACCGGACCGGTCTACCCGTGGTTCGGCCAGGACATCCGGCAGGGACTGCCGCTGGCGATAGAGAACTACGAGTTGCTCCACCGCCTGTGGCACGAGGACGTGGTGGAGTGGGAGGGCAAGTTCCGGACCGCCCTCCAGCAGTTCACCTCCACCCCGCGCCCCCTCGACGGGGTCGCACCCTTCGTCTGGCACGGGTCGATACGCTCGCCGCAGATCGCGGAGCAGGCCGCCTACTACGGTGACGGGTTCTTCCACAACAACATCTTCTGGCCGATCAGCCACACCAAGCAGATGGTCGAGCTCTACCGCCGCCGCTACGAGCACTATGGCCACGGTTCCGCGGATCAGGCGATCGTGGGCCTGGGCGGTCAGTTCTTCGCACGCCCCAACAGCCAGGACGCCGTGGACGAGTTCCGCCCCTACTTCGACAACGCACCGGTGTACGGCCACGGCCCGTCGCTCGAGGACTTCACCGCCCAGACCCCGCTGACCGTGGGCTCCCCGCAGCAGGTCATCGACCGCTACCTGACCATGCGCGAGCACGTCGGCGACTACCAACGCCAGATGTTCCTCATCGATCACGCCGGACTGCCCCGCAAGACCGTCATGGAGCAGATCGAGATCCTCGGCACCGAGATCGTGCCGGTCCTGCGCCGGGAACTCGACGCGAAGCGGCCGGCCCACGTGCCGGACGGACCGACCCACGCAGCCCGGGTCGCAGCACGCGACGCCGCACTGGCCGCCGAGGGCGAGCCCGCCTACTCGGACGCCTACCGGTTCGGCACCGGGGACAACTGGACCGGCCTGACGGTCGAGGGCGGACAGCGCGCGCAAGAGCAGTCCCTGGCGCGCGCCCGTCGCACCGAGTCCCGTCTCGCGCAGGCACCGGCCGGAAGGAGCAGCAAGTGACCCCCACTCACTCGCCCGACGCCCGCCCGCTGCGGCTGGTCGTGGTCTCGGCTGGCACCTCGGTGCCGTCGAGTACCAGGATGCTGGCCGACCGGCTGACCTCGGCCACCCGTGAGGCCCTGACGCGTCACGGTCAGGACGTCGACGTGGCGGTTCTTGAGGTCCGGGGGCTCGCCCACGAGGTCGTCGACGCCACGCTCACCCGGTTCCCCGGTGACACCTTGCGCGCGGCCCTCGAGGAGATCGGCCGAGCGGACGGGGTGATCGCGGTGACGCCTACCTACAACCAGTCGTTCTCGGGCCTTTTCAAGTCCTTCTTCGACGTCATCGACCCCGGAACGCTGGCGGGCGTCCCGGTGGCGTTGGGGGCGACCGGTGGCACCGTCCGGCACTCGCTGGCGATCGACTTCGCACTGCGACCGATGTTCGCCTATCTCAAGGCCGACGTGGTGCCGACCTCGGTGTTCGCGGCGTCCGAGGATTTCGGGGCGGTCGCCCCGGGTGGCGAGGGCGAGTCGCTGTCCACGCGCGCGCAGCGCGTCGGCACGGAACTGGCCGACTACATGCTGCGGTTCGCCGGTGTCGCCCCCGGTGCGGTGGCGCCGACCCGTTCGGATGCGGGCCGGGGCCGGAGGAACGACGACGACGAGTTCGGCGACTTCGTCCCGATGGGCGATCTGCTCGGTGGGGCGACCTGACCCGGGGCGGACGAGCTAGTTCCGCGCGATCTGGGGCAGCGCCCTGATGGGGTCCTCCGGGCCGATGTCGTACGTGCACTCGCCCGGCCTGGGGTCCGGGACGAACGCCCACAGCATGGCCCCTGCCGCACCCATTGCCTCGTAGTCGTCGATGCGCTCCCCGATGAGGACCGCACGATCCTCGAGGGCCAGGCAGGACCCCGCGGCGATCCCGAGCTCGGTGACCACCAGCGGCTTGTCGGTCTGCGCGAGGCGCAGTGGCAAGAATCCCGCGTTGTCGTAGTCGTGATACTGGAGCACGTCGACGTACGGGGATTCGGCGATGAGTCTGTACCCATCGGCCACCAGCCCGCACTGGTCCCCGCCCAGGAGGCCGGCGGTGATGAGTCGGCCGGGGTCGCGGTCCCGGATCAGCTGCCCGACCTCGTCGGTCCACTCACGCAGAACCTGCGCGGAGTCCGCCGGGCAGGTCCGGTACTGCCAGTGGCAGTCGGCCGTTCCGCATACCGCGGTCTCGGGCTCGCCGATCGGCTCCCAGGCCGCGATCACCGGCGAGCCCGACCACCGTTCGACCGCGGTCGTGACCCAGTCTCGGTAGCTCAGTGGCATCGCCGTGGGTTGTTCCCAGCCGTCCAGGTACCAGTCGCGGTCCTTGTACTGCTCGTCCTCGCAGGCGCCGTCCTGGCCCACGAGAACTGGGATCACCATCTGATCGTGGCGCTCCGCGGCGGCGAAGACCGCGTCGATCGGGGCGAAGTCCAGGGCCCCGGTGAACTTGTTCACGGCGAGCTGTTGAAAGACGTTGAATCGCGTGGCGGCACCGTCCGGAAGTGAACCGAAGTACGCGTCGAGGTCGACCATCGCGCCGCATCCCCGGTTGACGCTCCAGTCCGTGGCCAGCTGGTAGGCGTTGAGCCCTGTCGGCCACCAGGGTTGGCCGTCGAGGTGGAGTTCTCCTCCGGAGACCGTCGCGCGATGCGGCTGCGCCTGCGATCGTGAATCCGGCGGCGCCGCGCAGGCCAGCGTCAAGACGAGCACCAGCACCCCGACGATGGCAGAGTTCTTCATGAGCTGACAATAGTCGACGGTTCCCGGACCACCACCGGATCCCGGCGACGGTGTCCGGCGCGGTTCCGGCCGTCCGCGCGGCCCTTTCCAGCCGGTGCGCGGCGCGCCGCGGACTACTCGTACACCCGCCACAGCCGCCAGGTCGGGCGGTCACTACCGGAGTTGACCACCTCGAACTCCAGGCTGCCCAGCTGGGCCCCGTTCTCGTGGACGGTCGGATAGCGGAGGTTGAGCGCGTCGGAGGTGCCACGCCCCTCGGCGGGCACCGTCAGCAGGAACTGGACACCGTTGGCCGCCGGGTCGTTGAGGATCTCGACGAAGTCGCGATCCGAGGGGATGACGAACTGTTCGGGCCTGGTGGTGGAGGCGATGATCGGGAAGCCGTGGACCGTGTCCATGATGACCGCCCCCTCGGGCAGGTCGAGGGAGTCCAGGTAGTCGGCGAGTCGTCGTTCGGTGTCGAACGATGCGACGATCGCCTCCTGCTGCATCCTGAGCTCCGGGGGCCTGTTCCCCGACTCGGGCAGGATCACCGCGTGTAGCGCGTGCTGCTCCTGGGACAGTGTCGGGGAGGCCATGGCCACTGCACTGAACGGGACTCCCGCCGCGAGGAGGATGAGCATTCCCGTCGGGACGAGGCGCCCGCCCGCGAGCCGGTCCTGTGTTCTCGCGGTCGCCCGGGGGCCGGGCCGCCGGGTGGTCATGACACCCCCGCGCGGGACGCAGAACACCGCCAGCACGACGATCAGGGGTATCGCGCTGATATAGAACCGCAGGAACGGGAACGTCATGCCGCGCAGGTAGGTGAACACCGCGAAGCCCAGCACCGCCACGAGGACCACCGCGGCCAGCGGTTCAGGATCCCGGCGGCGCACCGACAGCACCACGCACACCAGCAGGACCACACCGAGTGCCGGGGCGAGCGCGACGATCTCGGCCGCCGAGAACCCGAGGGCCGAGAGCCCCCCGGTGGAACCCCCTCCGGACTGCTCGAGGATCGCGGCGTTGCCGTAGCGCGAGGAGAACTGCGCGAGCGCACTGCCGGTCACCAGCCAGCTGGTCGCCGCCCACACGAGGAACGCCAGTGCGGTGGGCGCGGCGAGGATCACGCCGTCGAGGATCGCCGTCTCGGTCCTGCGGCTGCGCCGGTATGACACCACCACGACGACGAGGGTTGCAGCGCCCGAGGCGGCCAGTGCGTCGTAGCGGGCCAGGTAGGACATCCCCAGCGCGAAGCCGGCCACCATCAGATCGTGGACGTCGTCCGTGGTCATCCACCGGACGAGGCGGCGCACGGCCCACACCACGAAGAAGACGAACAGGGCCTCGCTCATGCCGTTCGCCCCGTAGTACACGATCATCGGATGCAATCCGAAGACCAGGGTGACCCCCCAGGTGAACCAGGCCGGGCACTGGCGTTCCCCCGCGAGTGCGTGGATCTGGGTGACCGCGGCCGCCATCGCCGGCGCGCTCACCGCCACCGCGGTCAGGCTCCATCTGGTGAGACCCGGGAACCACCCGGACAGACTGACGAGCGGGAGCTGGGCGAGCGCGGTGAGCGGGGTGAAGATGAAGCCGATGGCCGCCAGATGCGGGTCTCTGGACAGCAGCGCGGCCCGCGTGTCGGCCACGCGACTCAACGCGTCGCCCTGCAGGTAGTTGGCACCGAGGGAGAGGTAGAGCCCCACCGCCAGGTACAGCAGCGTGAACGCGCAGAAGACGGCGACGGGACGGGATCTCACGAGGCCGGTCCCAGCGTGATGCCGACCAGCGGTCGATTCATGACGCCGACCCGCGTCATGACGCCAACCCGTGCACGGTCTTCTCCCAGTAGGAGGGGTTGGCGAAGAGCTGATAGGTCCCCTTGATCGCGGCGATCGACATGAGCACCCAGTAGAGCGGGACGGTCAGGCACGCCCACCACAGCGCCGCGTTGCCGGTCTCCCGGCAGGCGATGAAGTTCGAGTAGAGGATGGTCGAGTTGCCGAGCACCAGGCAGATCAACGCGGGGAAGTACACGTAGGCGGGGAAGACCTGCTCGATGACGGCCGGTTGGCCGAGTATCCAGGACAGGGTCACGAGCCAGAACACCATGTTGAGGCAGGCGATCACGGGGGTCCCGGCCAGCAGGGTCGTGAAGCGGAACATGCTCACCGTGCCGAGGGTGCGCCACAGCGTGACCGGATGACGCATGTGCACCAGCCAGGTCTGCAGGTACCCCTTGTACCAGCGAGAACGCTGCCTTATCCAGTTGATCGGGTCAGGGTTGGCCTCCTCCAGGGTGGTGGAGTCCAGCACGGCCGTCCGGTGTCCGCGGGCGGCGATCCGCACACCCAGGTCGGCGTCCTCGGTGACGTTGTACGGATCCCACGCGCCGATCTCGGACAGCACGTCGGCCTTGATGTGGTTCGACGTGCCCCCCAGCGGGATGGGCGAGCTGGACTTCATCAGACCGGGTAGGAGGAAGTTAAACCACAGCGCGTAGTCGGCGGTGAACCACGCCGTGAGCATGTTCTGCGACCCGTTGTGGAATGCGAGCTTGGCCTGGACGCACACCACCTCGTCGTCGAGATCGGCGAAGGCCACCGCCACGCGCCGGAGTTGGAGGGGATCGGGGCGGTCCTCGGCGTCGAAGATCGTGATGATCTCCCCGGTGGCGTAGTGCAACGCGTAGTTGCACGCCTTGGGCTTGGTGCGGGGATCGGCCGGGGGGATCCGCAGGATCCGGCACACCTCGCCCAGACCGGCGGCCTCCGCCGCGTCGATCGTCACGTCGTCGTCGGCCTCGAGCAGCAACAACACCTCCAGCTTGTCGGCCGGGTAGTCGATGGAGCTCACGGCGTCGATGAGGTCGCCGATCACCTCCGGCTCGTTGTAGGCGGGCACCAGCACCGAGTACGTGGGCAGGTCGGAGTCCGGCACGGCCAGGGCGCGGTCGTCCTCCACGTGCAGGATCGACTCCCGCGCCAACCCGCGGCCGAGGAGGAGGAGCCGGTCGGCGAGCGTGATGAGGTAGACGGCGGTGCTCACCGCCGTCAACGCGATGAGGGTCGGGGTGGTGGCCACGACCAGGGCGAGGACCACCACGGCGACCCCGGTGAGTCCTGCCCACTTCTGCCACGGCACGAACGGCACCGCCGCCGAGGCGGACGGGTCGCGTTCGAACAATCCGTGCACGGCGTCGTGGAGGGCCGCCTCGCTGCGAATGTCGTCCGGGTCGGCGGTCTCGGGGGTCGCCGGCTCCGGATCTACCCGTCCGTCCACTGCGCCTCCACGAGGTCGGTCGCGAGCTCGGTCAGCATATCGAGATCCTTCTCCTGCGAATTGGTGTCGGTGACCGCACCCGCTCCGCGCAGCGACAGGCTGAGCAGGCGCGAGAACGACCGCGAGCCGGGAACGGCCGGCGGGAACTCGGCGTCGAACTCGTGGTTGTCCACGGTGATGAGCGTGACACGTTGGATCCTGTCCCCCGCCCGTGTCCAGACGAACGACATCACGCTCCAGGTGAGGAGGTTCTCGTCGTCGATCACCGTCCGGTACCGCGCGGAGACGCCCCGGTTGAGTGGTACCGGCCGGGGCGGACTGATCCGTGCCGAACTGAGATCGAACATCATCTCCAACGGGAACACCTCGAGAACCCCCGGATCACCGACGGTCAACGTCTGCACCGCCGCCACCCTGGGGCGCAGGAGCTCGTCCCAGTCGGCCCGGACGCGCGTCGCCCTGATCATCTGACGCTCCAGAGTGGCTGACGGCCCGAACATCCGCTCGGCCCACGGGTAGTCGATCCTGTCGACCTCCTCCCATCCCGCGGGGAGGATCTGACCTGCCCCGTTCAGGGCACCGGGCCCCGGGGACAGTCGTTCATCGATCCCCGCCGGCAGCGGCGCGAGGGAGAGGAGCACGGCCACGACGATCACCAGAGGTGCGCTGCGCCAGGCCTCACGTGGAGAGACCACCAACGAGGGCAGGGGTGAACCACCCGACCGCCGGTCCTCCGCCGCACCGGCCCCGCGGAGGCGGCGGAGTGCCGGCGGCCCGAGGATCGCCAGCGGCCCCACGGACACCACCAGCACCATGACCACCGCCTCCGCCCCCCAGCCTCCACCCAAGGCGAACACCGCCAGGCGCAACGCACCCGGAGTCGCGACGGTGAGGAGCAGCCAGGACGGCCAGTACCGGAAGGTGCGGCGCGTCCCGAAGAAGAACACCGATCCACCCAGGAGGAACATCCAGGCGGCGATGAAGTCCAGGTGCAACAGCACATAGGTCTCCGTGTACCGGGGCAGCACGAGCCACTCGATCATCAGCGCGATGGCCAGGACGATCGTCCCCGCGATCTTGTCGCTCTGCCGGTCGTGGATCGGCAACTCCGGGCGCCGCCTCAGGTGCAAGGCCACGGCGGTGAGCACGGCGCCGACGGGGGCGGCGAGGAACACCTCGCTTCCGGAGCCTGCCGTCACCTCCCCTGCGATCCTCGCCCACGTCCGCCAGAACCCGGCGGCGGCGAGCACGACGAGCAGCGCCCACCTCGCGACGTGATCCGCTCCCTCGCCGAGAGCCCCGGGGAGAGCCTGGGCGGGCTTCACCGCCGCGGGCGGACCCGACGGCGACGAGAGGCCGCCCAGACGAGCCCGGCGACCGCCGCCCCCGCCAGCGTGATCACCAGACCGACGAGCAGGGCGGTGCGGACACCGTCGGTTCCCTCCTCCTCCTGACTCGCGTCCCCATCGATCGCCTCGACCGTGGACAGTTCGATCGGCTCCCTGTCCGGCGCGGTGAACAGGACGTTGCCGGCCAACATCGACCATCGACCCGGCTCGTCGTCCAACCACTCCAGCGTGCGGTCGAGCTCCGCCGAACCCGAACTGGACGAGGCCACCAGGAGCGCTCGGTCACCGTCCTGGACCACCTGCATCGACGCGAAGTCGACGTCCTCGTAGAACCGCAACGTCGCGGGCTGATCGTCCTGTGCTCCCACCACCTCCAGTGTGCGACCGCCGGTCAGAGTCAGGGGCAGGTCGACATCGGACGGGGCGGACCCGGACGTCACCAGTAATCCGGGGACGTTGCCGTCCAGGAGGGTCTCCGGGCTCACCCATTCGGGCAGCAGCGGCGTGGCGGACAGCGCCTGTAGTTCGGCGAGGATCCGCACGGCCCGCGCGGTGTCCTCCAGCGATCCGCTGCCGGTGGCCACCTGCAGACGGGGTAGGAGCGCCTGCGGGAGGGACCCGAACCCAGCCGGCGCCGGTGAGGCGGGTTCGGACAGACGGACCCGGGTCGCTCCGTCGATGATCAGGGTCAACGGTTGCAGGACTCCACAGGCCGCGCCCGCGCCGGAGGTCTGGAGGGAGACGGTGATGTCGGTGTACCGGTTCAGCGCACCGGCGGGAACGGTCACCGTGCGGTCGATGATCCCGGACTGATCGGCGGTCCACGACTCCAGCACGGTCTGACCGGCCGACACCACGATCAGCCCGCTGCGGTCGGACGGTGGCGGCGAATAGGACCCGACCAGATCTACGGTCACGTCCCCGGTCACCTGCCCGAGGCTGGTCTGGTCGAGCCCGAAGCTGGCCGAGACCGACCCCACCGACCGCGCGGACCGCGAACCCGGTCCGAGCTCGTCGAGGGTCGCCTCGGTCACCAGGGCGCGGGGCGCCGGGAGAGGCGTATCGAGGGTGGCCGAACCCGCGACGGCCAGCGACCACAGGTCGCTCGTCACCGACCGCATCTGGCGCCCCAGGGCGGCGGAGTCGCCTGTGACCACCACGGTGGGGACGGCGTCGTCGGTCAGGTCGATCAGGGAATCGTCGGCTTCACGGATCTCCGCCCGACGGGTGAAGGGCGAGGCATCCGGAGCCCTGGACCCCGACGCAGGGAGCACCTCGATCTCCAGACCCGTCCGCCCGAACCTCGACGACGCGAGGAGCGCCAACTGGGCAGCGGCCTCCGACTCGGCGCGGGTCGGCTCGTCCGGGAGGTAGATCTCCACGCGTTCCAGGACCGGGGGGACGAAGTCGGCCAGCACCCGGGGCGCCTCGGGCTCGCCGGCGAAGTCCACCTCGGTGTCACGCAGCTCCAGAGACCGGTCGCCCCAGTCCGGACAGGCCTCCCCGCGGGAGTGCAGGACGGTCCGCAGGGTGAGGTTCAGTACGCCGTTGCGCACCCGCCCGCGATCGAGCGGAATGGTGAGACGCTCGAACTCGGCGTCCGATCTCAGTTCCTCCCGGGCCAGTAGCAGGCCACCTGACCACGCCTCGAGATGCCCCCGGTCGAGGTCCACCGGGAGCTGCACCGTCGTGCTCATCGTCCTGGGACTCAGACCCTCGGGGACCGGGATCGGGACCGCGACCTCGGCGCTCCGATCAGGAAACCGGAGCACCTGCGCGACCCCGAGTCTGGGTCCGTCTATGACGGTCTGGGCACCGGCCGGGGTCGGGGCGGCGAGGGCGACGGCGAGCAGGAGGCAGGCGGAAACACGAAGTGCGGGGGGCGCGGACACGGCTCATGACCCTACCGGGCGCCCGGGCTCGTGACCTGGGATCCGGCCGAGCCGTACACCCACTCTCTGCTCTCAGAGGCGGTAGGCCGCAGGGACGATCAGCGAGGGTCGGCGGGTGCGCCCCCCTCGACGCCCGCACGGTCCGTGCCCTCGTCGGCCAGCTGGTCGGGCTCGGGATGATCGGTGTCGAAGGTCTCGGGCAGGTTCTTGATGTGCTTGTTCATGTTGCGGATCAGCAGCACGGTGGCCACCAGCAGCAGCAGGACCACCGGGATCCCGATCGGCGAGGCCTTGCCGAACTCCGGCCCCATCGGGTGGTCGTTGTACCCCGGGGTGCCCGGCGACTGGTGCTGTGCGAAGACCATCACCGCCTGGTGCGCCAGGATCTGGACGTCCGGTCCCAGAGTGATCATCGCGGGTCCTTCGCTGTGCTCGGTCCGACCGGCAGCGGGACGTACGGGTCGACGCCCTCGAACAGGTCTGACTCGTATTCTCCCTCAGCTCGCGCCGGTATGGCCACCCGGCTTGCCGCGAGTTCGAACTCCTCGGTGGGCCAGACACGCTGCTGCATCTCCACCGGGGCGGCGAAGAACCAGCCGTTGGGGTCGATCTGCGTGGCGTGGGCCAGCAGCGCGGAGTTGCGTTGCTCGAAGTAGTCGGCGCATTCCACCCGGGTGGTCACCCGTTCCATGATGTCGGGTCGGTCGCCCCAGCGGGAGAGGAACTCGGCGAAGTGCCGGACGCCGTCGCGCGCGAACAACTCCTCGTCGAGCAGTTCCAGGCGGCTCTTGGGGAAACCGTGGGTGTAATAGACCTTGGCGATCGCCCACGGTTCGCCGGTCCCCGGATAGCGGGCGGGGTCCGCGGCGGCCTCGTAGGCGGCCATCGACGCCGAGTGCACCTTGAGGTGATCTGGATGCGGGTACCCGCCGTTCTCGTCGTAGGTGATCATCACGTGCGGGCGGAACTCCCGGATCCGGGCGACCAGGGAGCGGGTGACCTCGTCGTCGTCGGCAAGGGCGAAACATCCGGGAGGCAACGGCGGCAACGGGTCACCCTCGGGCAGACCCGAGTCCTCGTAGCCCAGCCAGTGGTGCTCGACGCCGAGGATGTCGGCCGCGCGGGCCATCTCCCGGCGTCGCACTCGAACGAGGTCGGCCACGACGTCGGGGCGGTCCATCGCAGGGTTGAGGATGCTGCCCCGTTCCCCGCCGGTGCACGTCTCCACCAGCACGGTGACGCCCTGGGCCACGTACTTGGCCATGGTCGCGGAGCCCTTGGACGCCTCGTCGTCGGGGTGGGCGTGCACCGCCATCAGCCGGAGACCGGCCATCGTCGCACCTGCCGTTCTTCAGAGCTCGGGGATCGGGGATGACCCATTCTGATCGTGAGGGGCCATTCTATGGACACACCGGGCACCGGTGCCCCCGGGGAGGCCGGTCGCCCGCCCCCGGATACCCTGGGGACCATGAGTGAGCCGAGGTCGGACGTGGCGCCGCAGGCGGCAGGGACCCCGCCGGCCGGGCGGTACGACGACTCCGGATCCGGCGTGACGGGCAAGGTGGTCGCGGGATTCCTGGTCCTGCTCGTGGGAGCCCTCGTGGTGGCCGGCGCCGTCGCCGGGTACCGGCTCAGCTCCACCCCCACGATCTCCGCCGAGGTGATCGGCGTGACGGTCGTCGACGACGGTCGGACCGACGTGGTGATGACCGTCACCCGCGACGACCCCAGGACGGCCGCGTACTGCATCGTCCGCGCCCAGGACCAGACCAAGGGCGAGGTCGGCCGGCGGGAGGTCTACGTGCCCCCGTCCGCGAACAGCGTGATCCAGGTCGACATGTCCATCGCGACCTCGGCCCGCGCGTTCGTGGCCGACGCCTACGGCTGCGGCGACGACATCCCGGACTACCTGCGCAGGTAGGGCTTCTCCGGCCCCGCAGCAGGTCACCGCTGTGTTAGCATCGTCCTATCAGCACGGCTCCTTTCGCGGGGCCGTGTTTTTCGTACAGCAGCACACACACGAACAGATTGGAGTGCGCTCTCATGGCGAACGACACCCAGGGCTACTGGTTGACCCAGGATTCGTACGACCGCCTCATGGCCGAGAAGGAGGCGCTGATCGCCAACCGCCCGGTCATCGCCGCCGAGATCAACGAGCGGCGGGAGGAGGGCGACCTCAAGGAGAACGCCGGGTACCACGCCGCACGCGAGCAGCAGGGCCAGGAGGAGGCCCGGATCCGGCAGCTCGACGATCTGCTGGCCACCGCCCAGGTCGGCGAGACCCCCACGGAGACCGGCGTCGCGCTGGTGGGCTCCGTCGTCCGCGCGTACTACAACGGGGACGAGGACACCAAGGAGACGTTCCTCGTGGGCACCCGCGGTGAGGGCTCGGGCAAGGACGACCTCGAGATCTACTCCCCCGACTCCCCCCTGGGCCGCGCGATCCTGGGCGCGAAGGTCGGCGAGAGCCGCGAGTACACGACCCCCAACGGCAAGTCCGTCTCCGTGACGATCGTGACCGCGGAGCCGTACCAGAGCTGACCGGCCACGACGGGCCCGGTGGTAGGTTCTTGACGTCCATCGGGCCCGGGTCGACCAGCCCGTTCCCGCGCCGGCGTAGCAGGAGTCCCACGTGACAGACGGTTCCCATGACAGGCCTCTGGGCCCCGCACCGAAGATCGAGGCGGCGGCCGAGCAGGTCCTGGGACCGGCGCTGCGCACCGGGCAGTCACCGTTCGACGACGAGCTCTACACCTGGACGCCCGAGGTCGCGGAGGAGCTGGTCCGGCGCCTGGACGGTGACGCCGACGAGCACACCGACGAGGACTCCGGGGGCTCCACCCGCTCCCCCGTGATGCAGGCGCTCCACGACCAGTTGGAGGGCGCCCCGCGTCCGGTGGTGCTGCTGGCCGCCGAGCTCCTGTACATCCAGCAGCTGCCCCTGTCCACGGTCACCGCGCGCCTCAAGCGGGGGCGGATCCGGGACGTCCTGTCCTGGGTGGACGACGCTCCGGAGATCCCCAGGGCCCTCGACGAGGCGCTCGGCGAGAAGGGCCCGCTCACCGGTGGCCTGGGGTTCAACGTCCAGATGCGCGAACATCTGCGGTGGTTGTGCACGTTCATCATTCACTGGGCCGAGTTGGAGTCGGCCGAGCGGGACGCGGCGCTCACGGACCCGTGGGAGTTCCAGCGCGCCGCCCGCTCGACGCCCGGGGACTGGCGGGCCATCCGCTACAGCCTGCAGTATCTCGCCTGGCCCGGGTACTTCCAGCCGGTCGTCAAGCACGAGCACAAGACCCGGATCCGCGACGCCTTCGCCGAGCTGATCGGCGGGCCGTCCGGGATCGACGAGCTCGACATCGACCAGGACCTGCACCGCATCGCCGAGACCCTCACCGCCCAACTCGGGCAACCCGTCGACTGGTACCGCGGCGCGATCGCCAACCAGTGGCAGCGCCACCGCGACGACCACTCCCGCCGCGCGTGGCTGGTCCGGCCCGGACGTGGCGGCGTCGGCCAGGCCGGGCAGTGGGTCGCGCAGAACCGGATCGCGCTGCCCGCCTCACACCTGCCCCGCATCCCCGCGCACGCCAGTCGGCTCGAGGTGTCCCAGGCCGTCGAGCAGGGCTATCCGCACCTGGACTACCAGGCGCGGTTCCAGCTCACGGCCGAGCTGCACACCTTCCTGTCCCGGATGAGCCCCCAGGACGTGGTGGCCACGGTCGCCGACGCCAAACTGCACCTGGGCACCCTCACCGACGACCTGGGCTACGTCGACGACGGTGGCCAGCAACTCGAGCGCTCGGTGAGGTGGCACTCGGTCACGCTCGACCTGGACACCCTCCCCAGCCCGCTCTCCGAGTTGATCGGGGAGCCCGGCACGGTCGTGGACCTCACCGACGGCCTGGACGCCCTGCTCGCCGCCATGCACCCCGGCCGGCACTCCGCCGAGTCCCAGGTGGCCGAGGCCCCGGGCGCGGGAACGGTTCCCACCCTCCCCGACATCACCGACGAGCTCGCCGACAGCCTGCACATGCCGCGCAGGGAGCTGCAGGAGATCGTGGACACCCTGCAGGAGCGGCAACAGATCGTCTTCTACGGGCCCCCCGGCACCGGCAAGACCTACCTCGCGCAGGAACTCGCCCGCTTCCTCGCCGGCGCCGACGACCCGAGCCGCGTGCAGCTCGTCCAGTTCCACCCCAGCTACGCCTACGAGGACTTCTTCGAGGGCTACCGTCCCACCCTCACCGAATCGGGCCAGCCCGGCTTCGCCCTTCAGGCCGGCCCGCTGCGCCGCCAGGCCGCGCGCGCGACGTCGGATTCCGGCCGGGAGCACCCGAGTTTCCTCATCATCGACGAGATGAACCGGGCCGACCTGGCGCGGGTGTTCGGCGAGATGTACTTCCTGCTCGAGTACCGCGACCGCACGGTCCTGCCCCAGTACAGTCCCGACACCTCGTTCCGGCTGCCGCGCAACCTGTTCATCATCGGCACCATGAACACCGCCGACCGGTCGATCGCCATGGTCGACGCGGCGATCCGGCGGCGGTTCGCGTTCATGGAACTCCACCCGGACACCCCGCCCGTCGCGGGGGTGCTGCGGCGGCACCTCGAGGCCCGCGGCGAGACCACCGAGCCCGCCGACCTGCTGGAGGCGCTCAACTCGGAGATCGACGACTCGGACCGCGACCTGCGCATCGGTCCGTCGTACTTCATGAAGGACCGGGCCACCGACCCAGGCGGGCTCGAGGCGATCTGGCGGTACGACCTGCTCCCGCTGCTCGAGGAGCACTACTACGGGCGCCTGTCGCGAGCCGAGGTCCACGAGCGCTTCGGGCTCGCCACACTGCGTCGGAAGATCGGCCGGGCGTGACCTCCCCCTCGGCGGGCTCCGCGGCGTCGGAGACCATCGAGTTCGACGAGTTCGACAGACGCGGCCGGCTCGTCACCCTGAGCTGGGAGGGCGCTCAGCACCTGTCGCAGACCGGGTTGGTCGAGGTACTGCCCGCCGGCCGCGACACCTGGCGGCTGATCCCGTGCGGCAGCGTCGGCTCGGTCCGCGTCGAGGGCCTGGCCGTGAGAGTCCTGCCCGCGGCCAACCTCGGCCTGACGCAGTTGTTCTTCCTGCTCGACCACGCGGCCGAGTCGGCGTTCCTCCCGTCCGCCGTCCAGGCGAGGGACGACGACGAGCTGTGGGTCTCCGTGGCCGAATCCATGGCCGCGTTGGCGCATCAGGCCCTGTCGTCGGGGCTGCTGCGCGGGTACCGCAGGGTCGACGAGGCACTGACCACCGTGCGCGGACGGATCCGCCTTGGGGACCAGATCCGCCGCCACCCGGGAATGACCATCCCCCTGGAGGTCACCTACTCGGAGTTCACCCCGGACATCGCCGAGAACCGCATCCTGCGCACGGCCGCGCACCGTCTGCAGTTCCTGCCCGACCTGCCCGACGCCACCCGGCGACGGTTGGCGATGGTGGACGCGCGGCTCGCGGACGCCACGCTCATCGGCCAGGGCGCCCCGGTCCCCGCCTGGACGCGGACCCGTCTCAACGCCCGGTTCCAGAACGCGCTCGCCCTGGCCGACCGGATCGTGCGCCGCATCTCCGTCGAGGTGGAGGACGGTCACGCGGCGTCGGCCGCGTTCGTCACCGAGATGCCGGAGCTGTTCGAGCGTTTCGTCGAGGCCGAACTGACCGCGGCCCTCGACGGCTGTGGGGGCCGGGTGCTGCACAACCCGGTCGTCCACCTCGACTCCGGGATCGAGGAGAGCACGCCGGAGGGGCGCTCCGGGGTCGAGGGCGGATCCGGAGAGGACTCCGCCGATGGGCGCGGTCGCCACAGCGCTCCCGAGTCGGAAGGCGACCACATCTCGGTGCGGACCGGGCTGGTGTACGAGGTCGAGGGCCGACCCGTCACCACCTTCGTCCCCACGTATCCCACCGACCGCCGGGCCCGCGCCGCCGAGCACTACCGCCTGCTCGCGGCCTGCACCGCACTCGGGGTGGACCGTGCCTTCCTCGTCTATCCGGCCCAGCGCCGCGACGACGCACCGCAACCGCGGCGGATAGTGCACACCGATATCTCGATCGTCGAGTACCCGGTCGATCTCTCGATGGGGCCCGCCGAGGCGCGCAGGACTATCGTCGAACTGTCACAGCAGGCCCGCGAGCTCGCGGCACGCGGCACCGCACGCCACCGCACCGGAGGGAGACGCCACGCCAGATGACCGACGCAGATGATCCGGCGCGCAAGATCGTCGTCAACCTCGCTCTGGTGGCCGTGGGCACGGTCGGCGCCTACCGGGGCGCGTACGAACTCCTGGCCCAGCAGGCCAGAACCGCCCGGCGGGTGATCCCCAAACCCACCTCCCGCCCCTTCGACGGCGACGGCCTCTATCGCCCCGGGGCCGTCACCGCCGAGCCGTGGCGCCCCGGCATGACGTGCGATGTCCACATGGTGATCTTCGGCGACTCGCTCGCGGCCGGCCTGGGCGCGGATTCCCCCGGCGAGCTGCCCGGCGTCCTCCTCGCCCGCGGCTTGGCGGAGGAGGCGGGGTGGAACGTGCGGTTGAGCATCAAGGCGATCGTCGGTGCCACCTCCAAAGGTCTCGCGGGCCAGGTCGAGGCCATGCAGATCGCACACGGCGATCCCGACATCTCGGTGATCCTCATCGGCGGCAACGACATCACGGCCCGCAACGCGATCGGCCCGTCGGCGCGACGGGTGGGTGAGGCCGTCGAGGCGCTGCGAGGGGGCGGGTCCCACGTGGTGGTGGGCACCTGCCCCGACCTCGGGACCATCAAGCCCGTCCCGCAACCATTGCGATCGGTCATGGCCACCCTCAGCCGGCGCCTGGCCGCGGCTCAGGCGGTCCAGGTCCGCCGGGCGGGCGGGGTGCCGGTCTCGCTGGCCGAGGCGCTGGCCCCGGAGTTTCACAAACGCGGTGAGAGCCTGTTCTCGCCCGACCGCTTCCACCCCAACTCCGCCGGCTACGAACTCGCCGCCGGGCTGCTGCTGCCCGCCGTGTGCGTGGCGCTCGGGGTGTGGGACGAGGTCCCGGAGGAGCAGGTACCCCACGACGCCGACGAGGCCGCCGAGTCGCTGGAGGCCGCGGAGAGCGCCGCCGACGACGCGGAGACCGCCGCCGCGTCGGACGCACTCGACCCGGACCACACACAGCGCGAGTCGGTCGTGGCCAGGCTGACCAAGCGCCTGACCGACTTCGTCCGGACCCACGAGGACGCGGACGACGCCGACGAGAACACGTACCTGCATAATGAGGACGTGGACGGCGACCCAGAGAGCACTGGCGATGCCCGCGAGGCTGCGGACACCCTCCGCCGCCGGAGCCGGATCCTGCGCCTGGCCCGCCCCTCGCGGGACCAGTCGGACCCCGGTCACCCGACCGACCACACATAGCACTCAACTGCAACGAAGGAGCTTTCCATGCCGGAAGCCGTGATCGTCTCGTACGCCCGCTCCCCCATCGGGCGCGCCAACAAGGGGTCCCTCGTGGGCATCCGCTCCGATGACCTCACCGCCCAGATGGTCAAGGCCGCGCTGGACAAGGTGCCGTCGCTCGATCCCACCCAGATCGACGATCTCATGCTGGGCTGTGGCCTGCCGGGCGGTGAGCAGGGCTTCAACATGGGCCGCGTCGTCTCCGTGCTCGCCGGCCTGGACACCGTCCCCGGCACCACGGTCAACCGCTACTGCTCCTCCTCGCTGCAGACCACCCGCATGGCGCTGCACGCGATCAAGGCCGGCGAGGGCGACGTGTTCATCTCCGCCGGTGTCGAGACCGTGACCAACTTCGCCAAGGGCACCTCCGACCACTGGCCGGACACCCACAACCCGATCTTCGCCGACGCCGAGGCCCTGACCGGCACCCGCGCCGAGGGCGGCGCCCCCACGTGGACCGATCCGCGTGAGAACAACCAGTTGCCCGACGTCTACATCCCCATGGGCCAGACGGCGGAGAACGTCGCGCAGATCACCGGCATCACCCGCGAGGAGCAGGACCACTGGGGCGTGCGGTCGCAGAACCGCGCGGTCGCCGCCGTCGAGAACGGCCACTTCGCCAACGAGATCACCCCGGTCACCATGCCCGACGGCACCGTGGTCTCCACCGACGACGGCCCGCGGCCCGGCACCACCTACGAGAAGATCTCGCAGCTCAAGCCGGTGTTCCGCCCCGACGGCACCATCGCCGCCGGCAACTGCTGCCCGCTCAACGACGGCGCCGCCGCACTCGTCATCATGAGCGACACCAAGGCCAAGGAGCTCGGCCTCACCCCGCTCGCGCGCGTGGTGTCCACCGGCGTCTCGGGCCTGTCCCCCGAGATCATGGGCCTGGGCCCGGTCGAGGCCGTCAAGAACGCGCTGCGGATCGCAGGCAAGTCGATCTCCGACATCGACCTGTTCGAGATCAACGAGGCCTTCGCCGTTCAGGTGCTCGGCTCCGCCCGTGAGCTCGGCATCGAGGAGGACAAGCTGAACATCAACGGTGGCGCGATCGCGCTGGGCCACCCGTTCGGCATGACCGGCGCCCGCATCACCGCCTCGCTCATCAACAACCTGCAGGCGGCGGACAAGCAGTTCGGCGTGGAGACCATGTGCGTCGGCGGTGGCCAGGGCATGGCGATGGTGCTCGAGCGCCTCAGCTGATCCTCGGCCGCGCCGCCTGAGCTCGCGCGCCCCGGGCCCACCCGGCCCGGCCTGGTATCGACAAGAGCGTTCCGGACACGTTTCCCTGGGGGTACGTGTCCGGAACGCTCTTCTCGTCGGGTGGGCCCCCCCGCGCGTCGTTAGGTGGGCGCGCCTCCTCGGGTTCCGCGTTCTCTCTGCCCGCCTCGGACCCACTTGCGAGTCGTGATTGGTCCATTCCGGACGCGTAACCCGGACCAAGGGGCCGCCGCCCGCCCCGCTCCGCGCTGTTCGCCAGCGCCTCATCACCTCAGCGCCACATCACCTCAGCGCCTCATCACCTCAGCGCCACATCCCTCACCGCCGCCCCGCTCCAGCACCCTGCGCCCGAAACGCCGACGCCACCCAGATGCCCACCTCGGGTTCTAGGGATCGTTGCAACACGATGGATTCCTAGGTTGAGGCTAGTAGGTCTCGCATCCGTTCGGCGGGGGTCTCGAAGTTGAGGGTCTTGCGGGGGCGGGCGTTGAGCTCCTGGGCGACGTGCTCGAGATCCTCGGGGCCGAAGACGCTCAGGTCGGTTCCCTTGGGGAAGTACTGGCGCAGCAGCCCGTTGGTGTTCTCGTTCGATCCCCGCTGCCAGGGGCTGGCCGGGTCGCAGAAGTACACCGGGCAGCCGGTGGCGATCGAGAACGACTTGTGACCGGCCATCTCGCAGCCCTGGTCCCAGGTCAGCGATCCGCGCAGGTGCTCGGGCAGGGTCGAGATGACCTTGACGAGCTGGTCTCGGACGGCCTCGGCGGTGTGGCCATCTGGCAGGTGCACGAGCATGACGTAGCGGGTGCTGCGCTCGACCAGGGTGCCGATCGCCGAGGCGTTCCCGGCGCCCAGGATTAGATCTCCCTCCCAGTGGCCGGGCACCGCCCGGTCCTCGACCTCGGCGGGCCGGTCGGAGATCATCACCATCTCATCGACGAACCTGCTGCGCCGCTGATCAGGGCGCTTGCGAGGGATCCGCCTGGCACGACCGGTCCGGAGAGCTGCCTGGACCTGCCGCTTGAGGCCACCGCGGGATTGCAGGTACAGGGCTTGGTAGATCGTCTCGACGCACACCCATATAGCCTGATCGTCGGGGAACTGCCGGCGCAACGCTCCGGCAATCTGCTCGGGCGAGTGCCGTAGCGACAACCGCTCCTGGATGAACGCCGCCAGAGCCGGGTTGGCGGCGATCTTGGCGACCTTGGGCCGGAACCGTCGCAGCACGCTGCGCCGGTGGGCCTGATGTGGCTCGTAGCGGCCCTCATTGCTGCTGTTACGTGCGATCTCGCGAGAGACCGTACCGGGACTGCGGCCTACCTGGCGGGCGATCTCGCGGATGCCCTTGCCCGCCCGGCGCAGGTCGGCGATCTTCTCCCGCTCGAGTACTGACAGGTAACGGCTCGAGATGACCTTCTCGACCCGCTCGACAGGCACGATTTCCACCGGCACCGCCTGGCGGCCCGGGACGCACTCCAAGACACTCATCAGACGGTTATAGAGGCCGACGTCCGGGCCGGCGGGGACAAACGCCGATCGTGGCTGACCATTGCGTTTGGTCACGCCCTTATCCCAGTCCAGCGCCGTTTCGACGCTGATCCCCACCGCCTTGGCCGCCCCACGACGATCCATCGACCGGGCCCGCAAGAGCAGGTACTCGCACCGCCTGGTCGTCGACTTGCGGGTAACGCCATCGCAGTGGCGAACCCACAACCCGGCGGCCATCCCGACCCGGTACACCACCGACGAGCCGACCCCGACGGCACGAGCGACGTCCATCGGCTCCATCCCCGACGCCAACGCCGCCCTGATCGTCGCTCGCTCGTCACCAGTTGAATGCCGCTTCGTCGACACCGGCCACTTGCGCGAGTGCGCCAACGCAAGCGCCCGCCCGTAATGCACCCCGACCCGGCCGGCCGCCGCACGAACCGAAAGCCCGCCACAAACCAGCGACTCCAGCTCCGACTCCTGCACCGGCGAGATCTCCCACACAGAGCCCTCAGCAGCCACAACGCAACACCTCGATCACACTCAGGTGTTGCAACGACTCCTAGAATTCGCCCACACCCCGGAAATGACTGCGGCCCCGGCTCCCGTGTCAGGAGCCGGGGCCGCAGGCGCTACCGCTCGCGCTGATCAGTCGCGGAAGTAGCTCATCAGGCGCAGGATCTCGATGTACAGCCAGACCAGGGTGACGGTCAGGCCGAGCGCGACGCCCCACGCCATCTTGTTGGGGGCACCCGCACGAACGAGGCGGTCGGCGTTGTCGAAGTCGAGCAGGAAGCTGAACGCGGCGAGGCCGATGCACAGGAGACAGAAGGCGATCGCGATCGGGCCACCGTTGTAGAGCGGGTTCGAGCCGCCGGTGAAGAAGCTGAGCACGATGCTGCCGAGCGCCGCGAACAGCACGCCCACGATGGCGGCAGTGAGGAAGCGCGTGAACTTGGGGGTCACGCGAACGGCGCCGGTCTTGTAGACGAACAGCATGCCCACGAACACACCGATGGTGCCGAGGATCGCGGCGCCGACCGCACCGAGGACGCCACCGCCCTGGATGTCGGCGGTGAACAGGTACGTGGCCGCGCCGACGAACAACCCCTCGAGCGCACCGTAGGTCAGGGTGATCGGAGCGGAGTCCATCTTCCGGCCGAAGGTGGCGATGAGCACCACGACGAGGCCACCGATACCGCCGACGAGCAGCAACGGGAAGAGCAGACCGGGGTTGACGCTGATCATGTAGAACGCGATCACGCCCACGATGCTGAGCAGACCCAGCGTCATGGCGGTCTTGGTGACGACGTCGTCGATCGTCATGGGCCGCGTGTCCGCCTCGAACTGCGGATGGGCCTGGGGCGCACCGTACCCGGCCTGGGCACCGAAGCCCTGGTGGCCGTACTGGCCCTGCTGGAAGGTGGCACGGCCCGCGCCACCGAGGTGGGTGGCGCCACGCGCGCTGTCCTGGGACAGAGAGCTGAAGACCGGATTGCTACTGCTGCGCATCGAGGTCCCTTCGGATTGTCGGGGAAGGTCGTGTAGCGAGAGTCCCCGCCGGGTCACCGACGAATCACTCGTACTGGGTCAACGCGTGGGCGCACCTGAGTGTTCCCCGCATTGATTCTTATCTTGCCTGACCGGTGGACCACTCGACGCAACCGTCAGTTATCGATATGTCGTTGACATTCTTGAGAATGGCGCGGATACTTCAAGACAGACGGGGGCCAACCAGGCACCCCAGATCGGAAGGAGTCGCGATGAACATCGACGACACATACGGGCCGGGCGACTTCGGCCCGTCGGCGACACCGGGCCGGGGCGGACATCCCCGGCGAGGCGGCCGCCCCGGCCGTCAGCACGGACACCACAGGGGCCGTCGTCACGAGCACGGTGGCGGCGCGGCGCCGTTCGGCCCGGGAGGGCCCGGCACGCCGTTCGGTCCTGGTGGCCCGTTCGGTCCGGGCGGACCGTTCGGACCCGGTGGTCCCTTCGGCCCGGGAGGGGCCTTCGGCGCGTTCGATGACGGTCCCGGGATGCGGCGCGGGCACCAGCGGCGACGCCGGCGAGGTGATGTCCGGCACGGCGTGCTCCTGCTCCTGGCGGAGGGGCCCCAGAACGGATACGGGATCATCCGCGAACTGGCCGAGCGCAGCGGGGGCACCTGGCGGCCGAGCTCGGGTGCGGTCTACCCGGCACTCTCGCTGTTGGAGGACGAGGGCCTCATCGGTCCCGCCGAGGACGCCGGGCCCAAGCACTACCAGCTCACCGACGCCGGGCGGGCGGAGGTCGAACAGCTCGCGGACCGCCCGGCCCCGTGGGACGACGCCACCGAGGAGGCCGCTTCCCGCCTGGGCGGGGACGCCGACCTCTGGAAGGCCTTCGGCGAGGCCGCCATGGCCGTGCGGGCGGTCGTCCAGACCGGCGACCCGGCCGCCGCAGAGGCGGCCACCCGGGAACTGGTCGCCCTGCGTAAACGCCTCTACGGGCTCCTCGCCGAGGCCGGGGACTGACGCGGGTGTCGGGCCCCGGGCGTCCGAACCCGGGGCCCGACCGGTATCAGACCAGGGCGACCTTGTGATCCCACGAGCGGGCGGTGCGCCACAGGCAGTACACCGCCAGCACTGCCGACGCGGCCAGGAAGCCGACGGGCATGACGTCGTTCTGGGCGGCCGCGCCCGCGGCCAGCTCGCCGAGAACGTCGACGCGCACGAACTCGAGGGTGTTGCCGGCGCCCATCGCGACGCCGAACGGCAGCGCGATCATCGCCAGCAGCGACAGCACCTGAGTGGCCACGTAGATCACGACGAACACCACGACCGGCCCACCGGCGCCCAGAGCCGCCAGTCGCCGCTCGTGCCCCACCGAGACCGCGAAGTAGTAGTAGACCGGCCAGATCAGGAACGAGGAGAGGCCCACGATGAGCCCGGCGGCGATCATCCAGGGCGGCGCGGCCGTGGTCACCGTGGTCCAGGTGTCGGACAGGACTGACGACGACGGCGAGGTGATCCCCGAATGCAACGCGGCCGCCCACCAGGCGAGCAGCGCGAGCCCGGCGGTGAGGACGAGCGCGGCCAGCGAGGCGATCATCGCCCACGCCAACCTGACCCAGAAAATGGTCGAGCCGCGGACGGGGATGGAGTGGGTGAAGTACCCGGTGCGGCCGTACCCGGTACGCCAGTAATCGGCGGCGAGGGTCAACTGGACAGCCGGGACCGCCACGATCGCGGCCAACACGCCCAGGGCCATCCCGAACTGGGAGAGAAGGGGCCATCCGGCGGCCCCGAGCAGACTGCCCAGGACTCCGATCAGGGTGATCATGCCGAGAGTCGTCCCGAGCGCCCCACGCGTACGCAACCATTCGTGCTTGAGCAGTGTCGTCGTCATCGGTAGGTCTCCCTGAAGATCTGATCGAGGCTGGCGGAGTGCTGGCCGCGGAGGTCGTCGGCGTCGCCCTGCAGCAGGACGCGGCCGTGGCGCATCATCACCGCGGCGTCGAGGATGGGCTCCAGGTCGTGCACCAGGTGCGTGGAGATCAGGAGCAGTGAGTCCTCGGAGAGGTTGCGGAGGATTCCGTCGAGGATGAGCTGACGTGCGGCCGGGTCGACGCCGGAGATGGGTTCGTCCAGCAGGAACACCTTCGCGTCACGGGACATGGCCAGCGCGATCTGGACCTTCTCGCGCATGCCCTTGCTCATCTCCTTGAGCCGGGCGGTTTCGCTCAGACCGAAGAACCCGATCAGGTCTCGGGCCTTCTCGGTGCGGAAATCGGAGAAGAAGTCGGCGTAGAGCTCCAGGCAGTAGGTCACCCGTGCGGAATCGGGGAGGAAGCTGGTGTCGGGCAGGAAGGAGACGATCGCTTTGGACTCGGGTCCGGGGGCGTGGCCGTCGATCCGCACGCTGCCGGAGTATCCCGAGAGCACGCCGGCGAGGATCTTGAGGAGGGTCGTCTTACCGCAGCCGTTCTCCCCGAGCAGTCCCACGATCCGGCCCGGAGCCAGGCGGAGGTCGAGCGCGTCCAACGCGGTCGTGGAGCCGTAACTCATGCGCAGCCCCGAGGCCTCGACGAGGGGAGGCGCGGCGTTCCCGGCGATGCTCACGTCAGGCACCTCCGTCGTGCGCATGGGCAGTGGTGTGGTCATGGTCGTCCCATCTGTTGTCCAGTAGTGCTCGGGCCTTGTCCTGCGTCATCCCCAGGCCGCGGACCCGACGGATGAACTCGTGGGCGGCGCCGGAGGCGAGGTCGGCACGGACCTCGTCGATGCGGGCGTCGTCGGAGGTGACGTATCGCCCGCTGGCCCTCTCGGATCGGCACAGCTCGAGCCGTTCCAACTCGGCCAGTGCCCGCTGTGCGGTGTTGGGGTTGACGCCCAGGTCGGACGCCAGTTCGCGGACCCCGGGCATCCTCGCGCCCGCCGCCCACTCCCCGGTCACGATGCGCCGCGAGAACTCCTCGACGAGCTGCACCCAGATCGGAGAGGCGGTGTCGAACTGCATCGAGCCCCCGTCCGTGTCGCTGTATTAGGTGCTTAATACAGTGACACTCATCGACGAGGGAGTCAAGACAAGGCTGGTCGCGCGTTCATTGTCTATACCCCCTAGGGTATGTATGCTGGCTGTCGAGGCCCGAGCGAGCCGACCGTTCGCCTGGAGACCTCGCGACGATCCCGCGGCCCTTGACCCCGCACTCTGTGACCTTGAGGAGAACGACCATGTGCAGACCCGCCACCTGTAAGACCTGTGGAAAGACGACGTGGGCCGGGTGCGGCATGCACGTCGACCAGGTGATGTCCGCCGTGCCCAGGTCCCAGCGGTGCCCCGGTCACGCCAAGGCCCCCGCGGAGGGGTTCCTGGCGAGGCTGTTCGGGAGGTGACCGGTCGGCCGGAACGGCCGGTGCGGATGATCGACCGGTGACGCCGGCTCAGTGCGTCAGAGCGACCTTGAGCGCCACGACGGCCACGGCGACAACCGTGAGTGCCGCCGCGCCGAGGAGCCACCTCCGATCGGGCCGTTCGCCGTTGAGTCGGCCGATCACAAAGACGACGCCGCCGATCCGCACCAGCACGGTGATCTCCGCGAGCAGGATGGCGGTACCGTGCTCGATCACCCCGATCCACCCGACCGCGAGGATGAGCGACGGCAGGACCGCCGAGCTCAGGATCGGCACCGAGTTCCGCAGTTCGGCGAGCCGCTCGGCGCGGCTCAGCGGCTCGCCCTCACGCACGCCGTGGCCCACCGCCTCGGCGAAGACGTGCGCGATGAACGTCGACAGGGCGGTGCCCAGCACTATCGCGATCCCGACGTACTTCTCGCTCTGGACGATCGGCACGAGCGCCGCGAGCACCAGGATGTTGCCGTAGATGTAAGCGCTGATCCTGCTCGCCGCGTCGTCACGATCGAGCGGCTCGCCCCGGGAGAGCCACGAGTTGCGCGGCAGGGATCGCCTGTCCGTGTCCATGCCGACAAGGGTGGCAGACGGCAGGGGTCCGTCGCGTCGAGTTCACTGTCCTGACCCGGGCCGGCGGGGGCTCGGAATACTGTGGGAATGTCTGCGATTCGAGGGCGTGGAGAGGCTCGACAATGGACTCATCGGTGGACGTGGTGGTCGTGGGGGCGGGGATCGCCGGCCTGGTCACCGCGCGTGAGCTGACCCGGGTGGGCCACGAGGTGATGGTTCTGGAGGCCCGGGACCGTGTGGGCGGCAGGCTACTGGGCGCCACGCTCGCCGGTGGCCAGCCCATCGAGGTCGGGGGGCAGTGGGTCGGCCCCACTCAACACCACGTCCTCGCACTGATCCGCGAACTGGGACTGCAGACCTTCCCCACCCACGTCGAGGGCCGGCACATCGCCGAACTCGGCGGCGCCAGGGCGGAGTACACCGGCCGGATCCCCAGGTTCGACCCGGTCACCCTGGCCGATATCGCCCAGACCCAGTGGCGGCTCGACCGGATGGCCGCCCGCATCCCGCTCGACGACCCGTGGAACGCCTCCGGCGCCGACCGCCTGGACTCGCAGACGTTCGACACCTGGCTCAGACGCACCGCCCGCACCCCGCGGGCCCGCGGGTTCTACCGACTCCTCACCGAGGCTGTGTTCTCGACCGGCCCCGAGGACCTCTCCGCGCTGTGGGCGGCGTTCTACATCGGCTCGGCCGGCGGACTGGACGCGATGATCGACACCGCCGGTGGAGCGCAGCAGGACCGCGTGGTAGGCGGGGCGCAGACGATCGCGATCGAGATGGCGCGGCAACTCGGCGAACGGGTGGTGCTGGACAGCCCGGTCACCGCGGTCGAGTGGGACGTCGGTTCCGTCCGCGTCCGTACCGGCCACCGCACCGTGAGCGCGCGCCACGTGGTCGTCGCCGTTCCTCCGCCGCTCGCGTCGAGGATCCGCTACTCCCCCGGCCTGCCCGGGGACCGCGACCAGCTCGTCCAACGGTTGCCCATGGGACGGGTGATCAAGGTCAACGTCGCCTACCCGGAGCCGTTCTGGCGCGCCGACGGCTGGAGCGGTCAGGCGAACAGCGACACCCGCCCGCTGGGCACGGTCTTCGACAACACCCCCCACGGCGCCGCGGGCGGTGGCCCCGGGGTGCTGGTCGGATTCCTCGAAGGCCGACACGCGGACCGGTGCTCGCGCATGACGCCCGCCGACCGTCGGGCGCAGGTGCTCGAGGATCTCGCCGGATACTTCGGGCCCCGGGCCCGCGAACCCGTCGACTACATCGAGCGCGACTGGGCGGAGGAGGAGTACAGCCGCGGGTGCTACGGCGCGTTCGCCGCGCCCGGGACCCTGACCCGCTTCGGACCCCACCTGCGCCGCGCGGTCGGCCCGATCCACTGGGCGGGCACGGAGACCGCCACCCGCTGGGCCGGGTACATGGACGGGGCTGTCGAGTCGGGCCGTCGGGTGGCCGGGGAGATCGGTGTGCCCGGGTGAGCAGCCCGGAGTCCGTGGTCACCTGGCGGAACGGTAGCGCCCGGGTGGTGGCGTGCAGCCGCTGATCCGCACCGCCAGCCTTCGCGGCTTCGCCCCGCTCGTGAGCGAACTCGGAGGGGACCCCGAGCACCTGCTCGACCAGTACGGCATCGCGGCCGAGGCCCTCGCCGGCGACGACGGCCTGATCTCGATCACCGCGCACGACCAGATGCTAGACGCCGCCGCTGCCGCGCTCGAGTGCCCGGATTTCGGGCTGCGGCTGGCCGACCGACAGGACATCTCCATCCTCGGTCCCGTGGCCCGGGCGATCCGCCCCAGCTCCACCGCCACCGAGGCGCTCGAGTGCGCGGCGCGTTTCCTGTTCGTCCACAGCCCCGCGCTGACGATCGGCGTCGACGACGACCCGTGGAACCGGCGCGGAGTGATCGCGCTGACCTACCGCAAGCAGCTGTCCGAGTCGCCGTACTCCCCTCAGGCCATCGAGCTGGGGCTCGGCCTGTTCCACCGGATGGCGGTGCAGTTGCTCGGGCGCAGTCCCGGTCTCCGATCCGTCGAGCTGACCCACGGGCCGCTCTCGCCCGTGGACCGCTACCTGGACTTCTTCGGTGCCGACATCAAGTTCGACCGCCCCGTGGCCGCGCTGTGCGTCGAGCGCAGGATCCTGGACGCCTCGTTCGCCACCGCCGACGAGGAGATCCGACAGGCCGCCCTCGACCACCTGGCGGGCACCTACTCCGACCCCGCCCGCTCGATGGCGGGTCGGGTCCGCCGGGCTGTGGGCGAGCGCCTTCCCGGGCGGGTCCCGGCACTCGCCGAGGTGGCGGCGTCGCTCGCGATCCACCCGCGAACCCTGCAGCGCCACCTCGTCGTGGAGGACACCACCTACGGCCGGGTCGTCGACGACCTGCGGCGGGACCGGGCACACCGGTTCATCACGACCACCGACCTGTCCTTCACGCAGATCGCCGACCTGGTCGGGTTCTCCGAACAGTCCACGCTCAGCCACGCCGTGCGGCGGTGGTTCGGCGTCTCCCCCGGCGAGCTCCGACGCCGGGGGAGAGTGTCGCGCTGAGACAAGTGGGGCGGCGACGGACACCGGATCCTGGAAGTACCCGTCAGGAGCACGGCGCCGGGAGAGCCACGGCGCCCCGAGGAGAACAGGAGCGGTGATGCTGCGCGAACACGAGTTGGGCGACCGGGAACTGCAGGAGCAGACCCTGCGGGAACAGTCCACCGAGGAGATGCTCGAGCAGATCGGCGCGCGCTCGATCCCCGAGTTCGACGGTGTCCACGACGTGTGGCCCCGGGGTGAACGCCTGCGGGCGGTGCGCGCGGCGGCCGCCGAGTACAAGACGCGGTTCGTGCAGCAGGGGCAGGTGCGGGCGGTGCAGTCCGTGGACGTGGCGGCGGCGCCGTACCCGGTCAAGTACGCGTTCAACAACGCGGTCTCGGTCCCCAGCCTGCCGCTGATCACCATGATCAACCGGATGATCGTGGTGCAGTACGACGACTGGAACGGCCGCCCCCGCACCCTGGTGTTCGAGCCGACCGTCCCCGCGGGGTCCGCCGAGGCGCCCTTCTACGACAACCTCCAGGCGCTCGTCGACAAGGTCCCCGGCGGCAACCTGGCCGTGAAGCTGATCCTCAAGTACTTCAACGAGCCGGGTCAGGCGCTCGCCAGGGTCGGGCTCACGCCGCAGGACGTGGACTTCTGCACCTTCGACCACCTGCACGTGCAGGACCCGCGCATGATCCTCGGTTCGACGGAGGTCATCCCCGGGGAGACCGCGCCCCGCGACCCACTGTTCGGAGACGCGCGGCTGCTGGTCCACCGACGTGAGCTGGCCACGCTCGAGGACCTGCACCCCATGCAGTGGGCGTGGTACGTCGCCGACGGTCTCGGCGGGGTCGACCGCTCGAAGTTCGCGGTGTTCGACGGGGACATCGAGCTCGGCCCCGGCATCGCCCTGCTGTGGACCCCCGGACACACCGACGGCAACCACTCGCTGGTCGTCAACACCCCGGACGGCGTGTGGGTGTCCTCGGAGAACGGCATCTCGCTGGACAACTGGCAGCCGGAGCTGTCCCGGATCCCGGGCGTGCGGCGGTACCACGAGCAGTTCGGCCGGGAGATCTGTCCCAACGCCAACACCCTCGAGGACTCCCTGGATCAGTACGACTCCATGATCAAGGAGAAGACCATGGCGGACCCGTGCCCCGGCGACCCGCGCTGGCTCCAGATCCTGCCCTCCACCGAGCTCGTCCCCTGGAAGCGCTTCTGGCCGGTCGTGCCCACCTACTGCCACGGTGGCATCTCCTACGGCCGGATCCGCTCCGGACTGGGAAGCGAGAAGTGACGACGACGAGGCCGCGCAGCGCGCTCGTGACCGGTGCCGGTCGCGGGGTGGGCAGGGAGATCGCCGAGATGCTCGCCGGACGCGGATACCGGGTGATGGTCACCGACGTCGACGCCGACACCGCCGCCGCGGCCGCCGCCGACCTCGGGGCGAACGCCAGCTGGGCGGCCGTCGATGTCCGCGATCACCGGCAGATCGAGATGGCTCGGGATGCGCTCGTCGAGCAGACGGGGGGCCTGGACGTGTGGGTCAACAACGCCGGCGTGCTCCTCACGGGCCCGGCGTGGGAGCAGAGCGAGGAGCAACGGCGACTGCTCATCGAGGTCAACACCCTCGGGGCGATCAACGGCACCGTCGCCGCGATCGACGCGATGCGCGGCCGGGGCCATGGTTGTGGCGCCGGCCACGGTGGCGGACACACGGGCGGTCACCGCGGCGGCGGGCACATCATCACCATCGCCTCTCTCGCCGGGATCTCCGCCGTGCCGGGTGAGGCCGTCTACGCCGCCTCCAAGCACGCCGTGATGGGGTTCAGCACCAGCACGGCCATCGACCTGCGGCTGGCGGGGATCCACGACATCGCGATCTCCTGCATCTGCCCTGACGGGATCTGGACCCCGATGCTCCACGACAAGCTGACCGACCCGCAGGCCGCCCTGTCGTTCTCCGGATCACTGCTCACGCCCGGCGACGTGGTGCGCGCCGTCGGCGCGGTGCTGGACTCCCCCCGCCCGGTGACGTCCGTGCCGGCGTGGCGCGGAGGTCTCGCGCACCTGGGCGCGACCTTTCCGCGGCTGGCAGTGGCGGGCCTACCCCTCATGGCGGCCCTGGGGCGCCAGGCGCAGCGCCGACTCCTGGAGAACCCAGAGGGTCAGGACCCCGCGCCGAACCGGGCTGCGAGGTAGGGGATGAGGCCCATGCACTCGGGCGTCAGCGCCAGGCAGGACGCCTCACCCGGACCGGGGCCGAAGAGATAGCGCAGCGGGTTGTCGATCGATCCGAATGGAAACACGACGTCACTCCTTGTGAATTCGGGTGCGGTGCCTTGCTCGTGAAATCGGACCTTACCGGGCACCCGTTACCGTGCGGCGGCCTTCCAGTCTGTCAAGCAGTTCGTCTGCAGCGAACTCGTGAGACGGGTGAGCCCGGGACCGGAAGAGGTCAACGCGAAGGTTCTTCGACTGGTTCACGAACCGGTGAATCGCGCACGTGAGCACCCACCATCCGACGACCGCGGACACCCCTGACCTGCGGTGCCCTGAACGGCCCGCGCAGGGCACCCCAGGTCAGCGCCCTCTACGCCCGTCGCGCCCCCGCCCATCCCGGCCCGCGCACCAGGTACCCGACCCGGTCGGCCCAGGTCTCGGAGCGGAAGACATCGCGGGCGATCGCGATCCATTCGTGCGTGGCGATCCGCAACGGGTTGAACGTGTCGATGTTGGTGGTCAGCCCGTAGACCACCTCCTCCCCCTCGCGTTCGTGGGTGCCGAACAGGCGGTCCCACACGATGAGGATGCTGCCGTGGTTCCGGTCCAGGTACTCGCGGTTGCTGCCGTGGTGCACGCGGTGGTGGGAGGGCGAGTTGAACACCTTCTCCAGCGGCCCGATGGACCGGATCACCGCTGTGTGGATCCAGAACTGGTAGATCAGGTTGATCGCGCGCGCGTCCTGCACCAGCGTCGGCCGCACACCCAGCAGCGAGAGCAGCCCGTACGGCACATAGATGGTCAACGCCTCGGCCACCGGCTGGCGCAGGGCCGTGGAGAGGTTGTAGCGCTCGCTGGAGTGATGCACCACGTGCATGGCCCACAGCCAGCGGCTCTCATGGTCAAAGCGGTGGTTCCAGTAGTAGATGAAGTCCCACCCCAGGATCGCCACCATGTAGGCGAGCGGCCCCGAGCCGAGGTCGAGCGGAGAGAACCGGAAGAGCTTCCTGGCGGCCGTCTCCGCGCTCCACAACGTCGAGACCGTGACGACCGCCGAGGCCAGTGCCGTGACCGCCGACCCGCCGGTGATGCGTCGTAGCGCGGGCGGCACCTGAAGAGCCTGATCCGTGGGCACCTGCGCGCTTCCTGCGGCGGGCACGGGCGCGGACCCCGCGACGGGCGACGCGTGGGTGGTGGGGACCTCGTCGTCGTCGTTGCCCGGTCTCCGGCCCACACCTGATGCCACCCTCGACGGCACCGCGCCCGCGTCGAGCAACCCCGTGGTCCGGGTGCGCCGCCACACGTCTCCCGCCGTGGCCACCGCCGCGGCCGCGAGCGACAGACCCATCAGCGCCTTGGCGTACTTACCGGTCCGGGGCGTGACCGGGGCGAGCAACCTGCCCGCGACGTACGGGGCCACGAGGCTGCCCACGCCCATCGAGAGGCTGGCCATGGTGTCGGCGAACTCGTAGTCGCCGGCCCGCTCCCCCTCCGCCGGATTGCGGGACTGCCACGCGTACTCGGCCGCCATCGCCGCGACGAAACCGGGGATCGCCAGGACCGTCAGATCGATCTTCACGTCGCTAAGGATATGACGTGGATCACCTTCGTGCGAGATCGGGACCTCGCTCGCACTGTGGATTCTCTGTCCCTCTTCCAAGTTATAGCTGGTAGGGGGCCTTGCCGCAAGGCCCCGGTACGGGTGCACACTTGCGCGATGCCACCCGTCACCACCAGCATTTTCTCTCTCCCCGACCGCCTTCGGGCCAAGGCCGATCCGGCGCTGATCGCGGCCGACGAACAGCGGTTCTCGGCGATCGCGGACTGCCTTGCGCAGCGGGTCACCGACCAGTCCGCCCGCCTCGCCGCCCGCCGCCGCGACCCCGCCGGCACGGGAGCCCAGACCATCACCCGCGACGCGGACATCCGCCGCCTGGTCGCCGAACTCGCCACCCTGCGCCGGTTCGGACTGGACCTGTGCATCGGGCACGTCGCCCTCGCCGGGGACGTCGAGCCCCTCTACGTGGGCCGCATTGGGTTGACCGACCCGACCGGCACCTCCCTGCTGGTGGACTGGCGCTCACCGGCCGCCGAGCCGTTCTTCGCCGCGACGCTCGCCCGACCGATGGGGGTGAGATACCGGCGGAGGTACAGGTGGTCGGGCGGGCGCATCGTCGACTACTGGGACGAGGTTCTTGACGACGACGAGGTGGGCACCCACACCGCCCTGGACGACCACTCGGCGTTCGTCGCGAGCCTCGGCCGGGCACGGACCGGCCGGATGCACGACGTACTCACCACGATCCAGGCCGACCAGGACGCGATCATCCGCGCGGACTCGTCGGGCGCACTCGTGGTGGACGGCGGTCCGGGGACGGGCAAGACGGTGGCGGCGCTGCACCGGGCGGCATACCTGCTGCACTCGGAATCTCGCCTCGGACTGCGGCGCGGACACCTACTACTGGTGGGCCCGCACCGCCCGTACCTGGACTACGTCGCGGATGTCCTTCCGGCCCTCGGTGAGCACAGTGTGCAGACGGCCACGCTCGCCGACCTGGTTCCCGACATCCCCGCTCCGGGCGTCGGCGAGGAACCCGATCCCGAGGCCGCCCGCCTCAAGTCGGGGATGCCGATGGTCCGGGCGATCGAGGCGGCCGTGCGCTTCTACGAGCAGCCTCCCGAGCAGCCGATTCGGGTCCAGACAGAGTGGATCGACCTCGAGCTGACACCGGGCGACTGGGCCGAGGCCTTCGCCTCCCCCGAGGACGGCACGCCCCACAACGAGGCCCGGCACGAGATCCTCCAGACCCTGGTCGAGATTCTCCTGGAGAAGTCCGACGCCGGCGTTCCCGAGGCGGTTCTGCGGGCGGAGCTACTGGCGAACGCCGACCTGCGCCGCGAGCTCCACCGCGCGTGGCCGATGATCGACGCGGCGGAGCTGGTGGGTGATCTGTGGACCGTTCCGGCCTACCTGCGCCTGTGCGCGCCCTGGCTCAGCTCAGAGCAGGCCCGCGTGCTCCGCCGGGACGAGCCCGCTGCCTGGACGCGATCGGACCTCCCCCTTCTCGATGCGGCGCGGCACCAGCTGGGGGATGCCGACCGGGACACGAGACGACGGCGCCGGCATGCCGAGCGCGCGGCCGAACTGCAGCGGCGGAGGTCGGTGATCGACGAGGTGATCGCGGCCGATGACGATCCCGAGGGGGTGGCGCCCATGCTGCGTCACCGCGACCTGCAGGAAGCCCTGCTGGACCCGGCCTCCGGCGACGACGCGACGACCACCGACGCCGCCCGCCTGGGTGGGCCGTTCGCGCACATCATCGTGGATGAAGCGCAGGAGCTCTCGGACGCCGAGTGGCAGATGATCCTGCGCCGCTGCCCGTCCGGGCACCTCACGGTGGTCGGCGATCGCGCCCAGGCGAGGCACGACTTCGCGGAGTCCTGGCCCGAGCGGCTGGAGCGGGTCGGCCTGTCCCCCGGCCGGGTCGACACGGTCCACCTGACCATCAACTACCGCACCCCGTCTGAGGTGATGGAGGCCGCCGCCCCGGTGATCAGGGCGGTGCGCCCCGACGCGAACGTGCCGGTCTCGGTCCGCAGCAGCGGCGAGCCGGTCGCGTACGGCCGCGTCGGCGATCTGCGGAACGTGCTCGAGGCGTGGCTCGAGTCGAACCCGGAGGGCGTGGCCTGCGTGATCACCGCGACCGGCGCTCACGGCGACGACTTCCCGGCGAGCGGGGTGCCAGCGAGCGAGGTGCCGGCGAGCGACCGCGTCCGATCACTGACCGCGGCCACCGCCAAGGGGCTCGAGTTCGACCTGGTCGTACTGGTCGATCCGGGCGCCGCCGGTACCGGCGAGATCGGCGCCGGCGCGATCGGAGTGGGCACGACCGGTGCGGGCACCACCGGTGCGGGTGCGACCGACGCGGGCGTGATCGACGCGGTCGACCGCTACGTCGCGATGACCCGGGCGACGCGGTCGCTCACGGTCCTCACCCGATAGCGGACCCGGCCGGTCACGGCGAGACCTGCTCCTCCTCCACGGCCGTCACCGCCAGCCCCTCGGTCTGCGCGGTGTTGCGGACGAACCACGCGCCCACCACGGTGATGAGCGAGATGATCGCGCCCACCACCAGCGCGTTGTGGACGCCGGTCATCTGCGCGGCCACGTCGCCCTGTCCGGACTCGGCGCCGGCCACGATGCCCAGCGTCATGACGGTGATGAACAGCGCCGTGCCCGCGGCCGCGGCCACCTGCTGCAGCGTGTTGAGCAGAGCGGAGCCGTGCGGGTACAGGTGCGGCGGCAGGGACCCCAACGCCGAGGTGAGAAGCGGCGAGAACAGCAGCGCCAGGCCCACGCTGAGCACCATGTGCCACACGACGACGATGACCAGCGACGACTCCGCCGAGAAGAAGAGGTACATGCCCCACAAGCCGGCGGCCGCCAGGATCGAGCCCGGGATGATCAGCGGGCGCGGTCCGATGCGGTCGAAGAGTCGCCCGACGAACCACCCGAGCACACCCATGAGCAAACCGCCGGGCAGCAGCGCGAGGCCGGACTCGAGGGTGGTGGTGCCCAGGATCTGCTGCATGTACAGCGGCAGCAGGATGAGGGTGCCGAACAGCGCCATCATGGACAGCAACATGAGCGTGAGGCTGACGGTGAAGGTGCGGAAGGCGAAGGCGCGCACGTCGAGGAGCGCGTAGTCCTTGAGCGAGAGCTGCCGCCAGACGAACACCGCCAGTGCGGCCACGCCCACGAGGACGGGCACCCACGGGGACACCAGCGCGTTGTCGTTGGCGGCTTCACCGAAGGAGCTCAGGCCGAAGATCAGGCCCGCGAAGCCGACGGCCGAGAGCACGCCGGAGAGGATGTCGAGCGGGATCGGGCGGGTGGCGGTGACGTTCCGGATCAGCGTGGCTCCGGCCACCAGTGCGAGCAGGCCGATGGGCAGGACGAACCAGAACATCCAGCGCCAGCTCAGCACGTCGAGCACCAGGCCACCGACGGTGGGGCCGATGGCCGGGGCCACCGCGATCACGATGGAGATCACGCCCATGGTGCGGCCGCGACGGTCCGCGGGCACCACGTTGAGCACGGTGGTCATGAGCAGCGGGATCATGATCGCGGTACCCACGGCCTGCACCACCCGGCCGGCGACCAGGACCACGAACACCGGGGCCAGCGACGCCAGCAGGGTGCCGAGGGTGAAGGTCGTCATGGCGATGACGAACACCGTCCGCAGCGGTAGCCGCATGAGCATCCACCCAGTGAACGGGATGACCACGGCCATGGTGAGCATGAACGCGGTGGTGAGCCACTGGGCGGTGGCCGCGGCGACCGCGAACTCCCCCATCAGCTCGGGGATCGCGACCGACATGATGGTCTCGTTGAGGATCACCACGAACGCCGCGGCCACGAGCAGTGCGATCAGCCTCGTGGTGGCGGCCGGCAGCGGCGGGGAGCCCAGCGCCGGGCCGAGCTGGGCAGGATCGGGCTGCGGGAGATCGGGGTGGCCCGGGTCAGGCTGGGCCCGGGAAAAGGCAGTGGAGGATGACTCAGTCGTCACGGGAATCCTTAGACATTACGGGTCGAGACAAAGGTAAACCCGGCGAGGCCTCACGGCGCGCACGGGGAACTCTCGCACTGTACGCCAGGATCTCCGACAGGCTTGCTGATGTGACCACCATTACGGCGGCGCGTGCGCGAGCGGGTCGGTGGGCCGACGAGCGGGTGGGGCAGAATCGACACATGACCGGGACCAGCAGCGCGCGACGGGGCGAGGTGGAGACGCGCGCCCTGCCGATCTACGCGGCGGGCGACGCGGTGATGCCGTTCGCGATCACCGGCATGGACGAGCTCGTGGCCCGCGACATCGAATGGGAGCCGCACTCCCACCCCACCCACGAGCTGCTGTGGAACCGGTCGGGGGCGTCCACCGTGACCATCGGGGCGCGTACGTGGTCCATCACCCCCTCGGTCGGACTGTGGATCCCCGCGGGCGTCCTGCACTCCGCGGCCACCCCGGCGGGCACCTGGTACCGGACCGCGCACGTCGACGTCCGCACCGACTCGCCACTGCCGACCGAGCCCGTCGCGGTGGAGGTGACCCCGCTGCTCACCCTGCTGCTCGAGCGCCTGGTGGACCAGACCCTGGAGGCCCGGTCGCGGGAGCTCACGGAGCAGATGGTGTTCGACCTCCTCGAACCCTCACCTCACGCGCTGTTGGTGCAGCGGCCGGACTCCGAGCTGCTGCGCCCGATCGTCACGGCCCTCGAGTCGCACCCCGGTGACGACCGGTCGCTCACCGAGTGGGCGGCCCGGCTCGGGGTGAGCGAACGGACCGTGACGCGCGCGTTCCGGGCCGAGACCGGACTGAGCTTCGGCGCGTGGCAGGCGGCCTTCCGCGCCCAGCACGCGTCGGTCCTGCTGGGCAGTGGCGTTCCGGTCGACGAAGTGGCGGTGCGCGTGGGCTACAGCTCGGCGAGCGCGTTCGGGGCGGCCTTCCGGCGGACCACCGGCCTCACCCCGGGGCAGTTCCGCCCGGCGATCGGCCACGCCACCGGCCACGCCACCTTCCCCGGCCCCGGCCCGGCCACCAGCGCGAGCCTGTCCGATTCGCTACACCAGGCGTCCTGATCGAGCGATTGCGCCGTACGGTGGTGCGGTCGTAAGGTCTTAGGCCAGCCTCACCTAATGGTCAGCCCGCGCCGGATACGTCGGCGCGGCGCCCGGGTGGGTCCTGCCCTGTTCATCGTCTCCAGAATGAGAGAGCCGCCCTGATGCGTTCTCGCGGTGTTGTCCCCTTCCTGATCGCCACCACGGCCGCCCTCGTGCTGTCCGCGTGTGGCTCTCCCGCCGACTCCGACGAGTCCACGGGCGCGACCGCCGCCGGCGGGTCCGGGTCGTTTCCCGTAGTGATCGAGCACGCGCTCGGCACCACCACCATCGACCAGGCGCCCGAGCGGGTGGCCACCGTCGCGTGGGCCAACCACGAGGTGCCGCTCGCCCTGGGTGTCGTCCCGGTGGGCATGGCCGCGGCGACCTTCGGTGACGACGACGGCAACGGCATGCTCCCGTGGGTGGAGGAGCGACTCGAGGAACTCGACGCCGAGCCCCCCGTGCTGTTCGACGAGACCGACGGGATCGACTTCGAGGCCGTCGCCGACACCGACCCGGACGTCATCCTGGCCGCCTACTCCGGTCTGACGCAGGAGGACTACGACACCCTGAGCGAGATCGCCCCCGTCGTGGCGTACCCCGAGGAGGCGTGGGCCACCTCGTGGCGGGACACGATCCGCTTCAACTCCATGGGGATGGGCATGGCGGCCGAGGGCGACGCGCTGGTCGACGAGCTCGACGCCGAGATCGCCGAGGCCGCAGCCGCGCACCCGGAACTCGAGGGCACGCGGACCATGTTCCTCACCCACCTCGACCCGTCCGACCTGAGCACGGTGAACTTCTACACCGCCGCCGACACCCGGGCCGCGTTCTTCGAGGACCTGGGTCTGGCCACGCCGGCCGCCGTGACCGAGGCCTCGGCGAGCGGCAAGTACTCCGGCAGCATCAGCGCCGAGCAGCTGGACCAGTTCGACGACGTCGAGCTGATCGTCACCTACGGCGACCAGAGCCTCGTCGACACCCTGAAGTCCGACCCGCTGCTGTCCCAGATGCCGGCGGTCAAGAACGACGCCATCGTGTTCCTCGACGGCAGCGGCCCGATGGGCACCGCCGCCAACCCCACCCCGCTGGCCATCTCGTGGGTGCTCGACGACTACGTGGCGCAGCTGGCGGAGGCCGTCGGCACCCGCGAGTGAGTCCCCACACCACCGCCCCGTCCGCGCCGGGTGCCGCCACGTCCGCTGTCAGGACGCTGCGGCGCCCGGCGCGGGTCCGCGTGGCGTGGCTCCTGGTGACGATCGCCGTCCTCGTCGTCGTCGTCATCGCCTCGGTGTCCATCGGCTCCCGCACGGTCTCCCTCGACGAGATCCTCGCCGCGCTGGGCGGCTCCACCGACGGCCTCGGCGAGGCGTCGGTGGTCAAGCGCATCTCCCGCACCATCATGGCGATGCTCGTCGGCGCGGCGCTGGGCCTGGCCGGCGCGGTGATGCAGGGCGTGACCCGCAACCCGCTCGCGGATCCGAGCATCCTGGGCGTGACCATGGGTGCCTCGCTGGCCGTCGTGGTGGGGATCGCGTACTTCGGGCTGTGGACCTATACCGGGTACATCTGGGCCGCGATCGTCGGCGCCGGGATCGCGGCGGTGTTCGTCTACACGGTCGGCTCCCTCGGGCGCGGCGGGGCCACCCCGCTCAAACTCGTCCTGGCCGGCGCGGCCACCTCGGCGGCGGCCACCTCCTTCATCAGCGCGGTCGTGCTGCCGCGCGGGGACATCGCCGGCGGCGTGCGCGCGTGGCAGGTCGGCGGCGTCGGCGGGGCGAGCACCGAGGCGATCGAGCAGGTGCTGCCGTTCCTCGTGGTGGGCGCGCTGATCTGCTTTCTCGCCGCCCGTCCGCTCAACTCACTGGCCCTCGGTGACGACCTGGCCGCGGGACTCGGCGAGCGCGTGGTCCTCACCAGGGCCGTGGGCGCTCTCGGCTCGGTACTGCTGTGCGGCGCCGCGACCGCCGTGGCCGGGCCCATCGCCTTCGTGGGACTCATCGTCCCCCACACCTGCCGCCTGCTCGTGGGCGTGGACCACCGCTGGCTGCTGCCGTTCACCGCGCTCGTCGGGGCCGTCCTCGTCACCGCCTCCGACGTCCTCGGGCGCGTGGTGGCCCGGCCGGCGGAGATCGACGTGGGCATCATCACCGCGCTGGTGGGCGCCCCGATCTTCATCGCGATCGTCCGCCGCCAGAAGATCCGGGAGGTGTGATGACGACGACGAGCAACGCCGCGACCTCGAACTCTCCGGCCACCACTGCTCCGGACCCCGACGCCCCGGCCCCGGATGCCCCGACCACCGGCGCTGTGACCACCGCCCGCCCGGCGTCCGTCGCCCTGATCACCCGCGGTCGCCGGAGCCGGAGACGTCGGCGGCTACTCGTCATGACCGCGCTCGCCCTGGGCGCCGCGGCGCTGTTCGCCGCCAGCCTCATGGTCGGCAGGACGTTCTATCCCCCGGCCGACGTGCTGGGCGTGATCCTGGGCCATGACGTGGCCGGCGCCTCGTTCACCGTCGGGCGGCTGCGCCTGCCCCGCGCGGTGCTCGCGGTACTCACCGGCATCTGCTTCGGCATCGGCGGCGTGACCTTCCAGACCATGCTGCGCAACCCACTGGCCTCGCCGGACATCATCGGCATCAGCACGGGCGCCAGCGCGGCGGCGGCGTTCGCGATCGTCATCCTGGGTCTGGGCGGCGCGCAGGTCTCGGTGTTCGCGATCGTCACCGGCATCGCCGTGGCCCTGGCCATCTACCTGCTGGCCTACCGCGGCGGGGTGGTGGGCACGCGGCTCGTGCTGATCGGCATCGGCACCGCCGCCATGCTCAACGCGGCCACCAACTACATCCTCAAGACCGCGCCGCAGTGGGAGCTGCAGGAGGCCATGCGCTGGATCACCGGCAGCCTCAACGGTGCCTCGTGGCCCCAGGTGCAGCCGGTGCTGGTGGCGTGCCTCGTGTTCGCCCCGGTGCTGCTGCTCACGTCCCGCGACCTGTCCATGCTGCGGCTGGGCGACGACACCGCCTCCGCCCTGGGGGTGCGCACCGAGCTCACCCGGATCATGCTCATCGTGGCCGCGGTCGGCCTGATCGCCTTCGCCACCGCGGCCGCCGGGCCCATCGCGTTCGTGGCGTTCCTGTCCGGGCCCATCGCCGCGCGGCTCGTGGGTCCGCACGGCTCGCCGCTCGTGCCGGCGGCGCTGGTGGGCGTGATCCTGGTGCTCGGCGCGGACCTGGTGGGCCAGTACGCCTTCGGCTCCCGCTACCCGGTGGGCGTCATCACCGGGGTGCTCGGCGCGCCCTACCTCATCTACCTGATCGCCCGCAGCAATCGCACCGGAGGCGCACTGTGACCACCGACCACACCCTCCACGCGACCGGCCTCGACCTGGGGTACCGCGACCGCACCGTCATCCAGGACCTGGACCTGCAGGTGCCGCCGGGGCGGATCACCGCGATCGTCGGGGCCAACGCCTGCGGCAAATCCACTCTGCTCAGGTCGATGTCCCGGCTGCTCAGGCCACGCGGCGGGCAGGTTCTCCTGGACGATGAGCAGGTGCACCGCATCCCGGCCAAGAAACTGGCCCGCACGCTGGGGCTGCTCCCCCAGTCCCCCCTCGCGCCGGAGGGGATCACCGTCTCCGACCTGGTGGGCCGCGGGCGCAACCCCCATCAGGGGATGCTGTCGAGGTGGAGCAGGGACGACGACGAGGCCGTGGCCGCAGCACTCGAGGCCACCGGCACCCTCGAGCTGGCCGACCGGGCCGTGGACGAGTTGTCCGGCGGACAGCGCCAGCGCGTCTGGATCGCCATGGCCCTGGCCCAGCACACCGACCTGCTGCTGCTCGACGAGCCCACCACGTTCCTCGACGTGGCCCACCAGGTGGAGGTGCTGGACCTGCTGGTCGACCTCAACCGCGACCGGGGCACCACCGTCGTCATGGTCCTGCACGACCTCAACCTGGCCGCCCGCTATGCCGACCACCTGGTGGCGCTGGCCGGCGGGCGGGTGCACTGCGCGGGCGCGCCCCAGGAGGTGTTCACCACCGAGATGGTGAGCGCGGTGTTCGGGCTCGACTCGGTGGTGATCCCCGACCCCACCTCCGGCCGGCCGCTGATGCTGCCGCTCGGGCGGCACGGGGTCCGCGAGGGGCACGGGGGTCCTGGTGAGCACGGGGGTCCTGGTGAGCACGGGGGTCCTGGTGAGCACGGGGCGATGAGCGGGCAGGGCACGAGCGGTCAGGCGTGAGCGCGGGGTTGCGCGTCCTCTCCGGCTTGCGCGCCCCCTTGGCACGCCCTCACCCCACTTACGCGCCCTGAATGGTCCATTCCGGACACGCAAGTCCGGGAGCACGCCACCGAGGCGCCCGGTCCCGGAGCCGGGCGGCCGGCACGGGGCCCTCAAGGCTCACACCAGCACCGCGAGCCACAGCGGCCTCAGATCTCGGGCAACCGATCCGCGCCCCAACTCCCGTGGATCAGGTCGGTCACCCGGGCGACCTCCTCGGCGGAGACGGTGTCGGTCTCACCCGGCTCCAGGGCGTCGAAGTGGAAGATGTACAGGCGGGAGAGGAACTCCTCGAACGGCAGCGACGACTCGCCGAACCGCTCCCCGCTGCCGGCGGTGCTCACCACCACGCCGTTGCCCCAGTCCTGGCCGCTGTCGTTGTTGGGGTTGAAGAAGTAGACGCGCATGGTCTCGTCGGGGTCCAGCGCGACCCGCAGGATCGTGATGGCGTGCCAGCCCACGAACCGGCCCGAGCTGTCGGTGACGGCGACGCCGGCGGGTTGCGGGTGGATCAGGGGCTGGTTCCCGTTGTGGAACGGGTGGTAGCTGCCGTAGAAGTGCCGCACGAAGTCCTCGAGGTCGGTGAGCCGGCCGGACTCCACGTCCACGTTGATGCGGAATCCGCGAGAAGCCCACCAACCATGGAACTCGGGGTTGACCCAGCGATGCGGGTCGCCCGCGCGATCGCTGCACAGCCGGCCCATCTCCGCGTAGATGCGGTCCAGGTGCGGCACCACCAGAAGCGACACCGGGTCGAGGTCCACGGGCAGGGTCTCCGCCAGGCCCGCCTCGAGCTCGCGGGAGGACAGGGGCCGGCCCTCGAAGTGCATGACCACCTCGTTGTCCCGCGCCGCCCACGCGATGGTCTGCAGCAGGTAGTCGGGATCGTTGTACGCCCACATCGACAGTGCGCGGGCGGACTGGCAGGTGGGGTTGTCGCCCTGCCCCACGCCGAGCGGCTGGCCGAGCATCGACAGGGTCCCGGCCAGCAGCCAGATCCGTCCCGGCCGGGCCGGACCGTAGGCCAGCGCCAGACGCTCGTTCGCGTAGCCGGACAGCGGTAGAGCCAGCAGCCGCCACAGCGCGGGCCCGACGGCCGGCTGGAAGAGGATGCCGCGCTCGAGCAGCAACGCCAGTCCGTAGACCGACTGCGCGGTCTCGGGATGGACGGCGGCGTCGATCAGCGCATCGACCAGGCCGTGGAAGCACAACAGGCTCTCGCGACCGGTGCTCGACAGGCCGAGGGCCTCACTGAGCAGGAAGCTGCCCTTCTCGCGGAGGAACCGCAGCAGGACGGGGTGGTACGCCGAGACCAGGCCCGTGTCGTGCATGGACCGCGCGAACCCGGCGGCCTCGTACTGCAGGGCCCCCTCGTCCATGGACTCCAGGCGGGAGCGGTAGACGTCCACCCCGGGATCCTCCCGGCTGGCCTCGGTGGTGCCGTAGATGCTGCTGATCAGCCGGTCGACGCCGAAGCCACCGCTGCTGGTGTCCACCTCGGGGTCGTGGCGTGCCACCGCGAGCTGGGTGATGGTCTCCTTGATGTGGTCGACCTGGATCGGGCGTTGGCGCAGGATCCGCCAGATCTCCTCGACCAGCTGGTCCAGGACGCTGTCGTAGCCGATCTCGCCGGCGATGTGCGCCAACGACGTGCGTGTCACCTTGGCCATCCGGCCCTGTTGCACCCGTTCCGCCTCGGTGGCCGCCGTGAACAGCAACGCGGCGTTGGTGGCCAGGACCTCCTTGAGGTGCTGGAGGGCCTGCTCGGCCGACACATCGGGGTGCGGGTAGTCTCCCCGGGCCACCGCGGCCAGTCGCAGATCGCTGACGATCTCCATCACGGCCGTGTCGGCGTTGGGGCTACGGAGCGACCCCGTGCTCAGCGCCGGGACCAGTGAACTCGGCGATGCCCAGTCCGTCCCCTCGTACAGTCCGGCGGACTCGAGTTCCCGGGCCATCGACTGCACGGCCCGGGCACCGCCGTCCTGGAGCAGGACCAGGCGCAGGCCGTCGAGCACGCGCCGCTTCGGCGTGGTCTTGCCGACGTCTCCTGCCTCGGCGAGGGCCCTGGTCGCGTCGACGAGCGAGGCCACCCGCTTGTCGAGAACTCGCGTCGCGGTGGGCGCATCGTTGACCACCCGCGCATCGTCGGCCACTGGCTCATCGTCGGCCACTTGGTGTCACTCTCCACATCCACGGGCGACGGTGCCCGCCCTCGGTACCGTACCCACGTCGTCGGACCGGATGGCCGTCACACGTAGAAGTCGAGTTCCTCCTGGCGCGCCAGGAGGGTCCGCATCTCGTAGGCGTCGTCGCCGAAGAAGTAGACCAGCCCCCAGTGGGTGCCGAAGGCGGTCCGCTTGGTGACGGTCTCCTCGAGCGGTGCGGTGAGCTCGTGGGATTCGAAGTACTCGTGGTCCTCGGTCTCCTCCGGGATCTCGAGCGTGGAGACCACGCGCCGCCGCGGGTAGACACCGAAGCAGCCCGCGTGACCGGTGGCGTCGACGACCTCGCGCGGGAAGAACGACGTGATCTCCTCCTCGGTGGTCTTGGGGTCGAACGCGAGCACCAGGCCCTGGTACGCGTTGAACCCGTAGGCGCGCTCGAGCAGCTCGAAGACCTTGAACCCCGGCGGGCGGTAGGCCACCTCACCGAAGTACATCTCGCCGTCGCTGGTGACGAAGTACTCGGGGTGCACGAACCCGAACTTGATGTCGAAGGTCTTGATGAGCTTCTCGATCTGCCGCGTGATCTCCGGGCGGTAGCGCTCCAGCTCCGGCGAGGCCGGCACGAACACCGAGTAACCCAGGGTCACGTATTCGGAGATGTTGAGAAAGACGATCTTCCCGTTGTGGATCCAGGCCTCCACCGCGAACTCCCAGCCGTCGAGGTGGGACTCCATGAGGACCGGGAACTCCTCGTCCGGGATCGTGTCGACCTCGTCCGGGGTGCGGATGACGCGGTGCCCCAGGCAGCCGGCCTTGTCGAAGGCCTTGAGGTGGATGGGGTCGTTGGGGTCGCCGTCGAGCTTGAGCAGGGTCTGGTTGACGCGCTTGAGAAAGCGGATCACGTCGTCGCGCTCGTGGGCCTCCTCGAAGATCCCCACGCGGATCCCGCCGAGCTGGGCGCGGCGCTTCATCAGCGCCTTGTCCCGCAGCAGCAGCGACTGGCCGTACAGGGTGGGGTTGTCCATGAGCATGGAGTTGATGGCCCCCGCCCACTCCACGGTCTCCTCGAACAGCGGGATCGCCACGTCGACGCCCATGTCCTTGAGGGTCTCGGCGATCTCCATGGACCGGTCGTTGAGTCGCTCGAAGTTCCAGGGGACGAACGGGATGTTGTGCTGCCGGCAGTAGTCCTCGGCCCAGTCCGGCGCCACCACCACATAGCGGCGGTCGAACCGGTCCACCGCGTCGACCGCGTTCGGTGCCCAGCCGAGCAGCGCCACGTAGCCCTTGGAGGGGTCGCGTCGCGACTCGTTGCCGTCCTGGGTCGCCAGCGAACTCCTGTCCGCCGCACTGGTGGTCGTGTCTGCTGTGGAGATCTGCACGCGGTAACTGCCTCCTGGGTCGGGGCGCGGGCTGGTGGGCCACCAACCTACCCAAGAGGGAGCGGCACGTGCCGGGGACGCCGGCCGCCCAGGTGAGGTGGACCGCCTGGCCTACCGACGTATCACCGTGTCGAGCCAGTCGAACGCGCGCTGGCTGAACAACGCTGCCGCCCCCGCTTCGTCGTGTTCGCCGGCGCCCTCGGCGTTGGTGAACTCGATCATCGTCTTGGGCGCGGTGAGGGCGTCGAAGAATCTCTGTGCGTCGACGACGCGCGGGTCGTTCTGGCCTACGGTCAGCAGCACGGGGCAGTCGATGCGGTCCGCGATGCCGTCCAGGGTGAACTGCGTCAGGTCTCGCAGGTAGTCGACGGGGGTCGCGCATCCGTGCGTGAGCATCCCCCGCCCCACGGAGAAGGCCAGTCCCGGCGACTGCGCCATCCCGGCGCGGACCGCCGCGTTGAGGTCGTCGTCGGCCTCCCCGGTGGCCAGGTCGTCGCGGTGATCCTCGGGGAGCAGCAGCGCGGCGTTGGCTCCCGGGGCGTACTGCGGGGCGTCGGCGATCACGGCGGCCAGGCGGTGCTCCGCGGTGGCGGCGCGGGGCGCGAGATGCCCGCCCCAGCTGCGGCCCAGCGCCGCGATCCGGGTGGCGTCGACCTCGGGACGGGCGACCAGCCAGTCGACCTGAGCGGTGACGACCGCCTCCCAGTCGTGTCGGAAGTGCAGGTCGCGCTGGACCAGTGCCGCGCCCTGACCGGGGCCGTCCATCATGAGGACGGCGTAACCGCGCCGCAGTGCCGCGACGCCGCCGGCGACGTACGTCTCCTCCATCGTGCCGTCGTATCCGCCGACCAGGATCACCGTGGGGAACGGTCCCGGGCCGGGCGGGGTCGCGAAGTAGCCGTCGAGTTCGGTTCCCTCGTACGGGACCGCGATCTGCTGGAAGGGATGGTCCATCAACTCGGCCGCTCGGCGGAAGGCGTCCCGTTGGCGCGCGTTCGCCGTGACGAACCGGGGATCCATCGGGGGCGCGTACATGAAGACCCCGGAGATACGGAAGTACGTCGCCGCTCGGAGGAATCCCTCACGCGCGCTCACCCGGTGGCCGGCGGCCAGGCTCGCCTCCGCATCCGCGAGGATCCGTTCGCCGAGCGCGTTCCACTCGGCGTTCCAGGCTTCCCTGTCCCCTTCTGGGATCCTTCGGGCGGTGATGAACGCCTCGCCGACGTCGGCTCCGCCCGACGGGATGGTGTCGAGCACGCGGAGGAACTGGCCGTCGAATCCACTGTCCGAGAAGGCCAGTCCGGTGAGGGTGGGTGCGTCGGGGCGTCCATCGCCATCCACGGCAGGGGTCGCCGCATCCGATGGAGTGATACTGGCCATGTCCGCACCTCGCCATTCCCGCTGGTCACCCCTGGTCTCATCCCCGCCACCATCATCGCTCACCCCACCTCTGTCCCGGGCGCGAATCATTCGTGATGCTGTGGCCGCCGGTTCACCGACGCCGGACGGTGATCCGCCCTCCTCGGTGCGGAGCGAACGCGACGCCGCGGGAGTGCCACTTCTCGTCGCGATCGGTGGTCGGGACGATCTCGTACATGCTCAGCAGGGTGCGGAGCACGACGTCCATCTCCATGGTCGCGAACGCCGCTCCGATGCACCGCCTGGTCCCGCCGCCGAACGGCAGCCAGGCCGGCGGCGGCGTGGTGTCGAGGAAGCGGGTCGGGTCGAAACGTTCGGGCTGGGCGAAGTGCGCGCTGTCGTCGTGCAGCAGCGAGATCGCGACCAACACGTTGTACCCGCGCGGGATGCGCCACGGGCCCAGGTCGAGGTGCGGCGCCTGCACGTGGCGCCCGGCGAGATCGATGACCGGCCGGCTGCGCTGCACCTCCAGGATCGTCGCGTGCCGGTAGCCGGCTCCCCCGTCGTCGACCTCGGCGACCAGCTCATCCAGCACCGCGGGGTTGCGGCTGAGCCGCTCCAGCGCCCAGGCGAGCGTCGTCGCGGTGGTCTCGTGTCCCGCCACGAGCAGTGCGGTGAGCTCGTCGCGGATCTCCTCGTCCGTCATGGACGAGCCGTCGTCGTAGGTGCTCTGCAGCATCATCGCCAGGATGTCGTCGCGCTCGTCGAGTCGGTCGTCTCGGCGGCCCCGGGCGATGAGGGCGGTGATCGCGTCGTCGTAGACCTTCTTGTAGCGGGCGAACCGAGCGCGCGGGCCCACCGACCCCACCGCCACAGCGCCCACGCGCACCGGCAGTTCCGGGGTGATGACCACCGCCGAACCGGCCTCCACCATGGGCGGGATGACGCGGCGCAGCGTGACGAGCTCGTCGTCCCGCGCGCCGAACACCGTCCGGATGATGATGTCCAGCGTGATGCGGGTCATCGACGGCAGGGAGGCGAACGGCCGGTCGACCACCCACGAGCCGAGTTCGCGCCGGGTCTCCTCCTCGACGACCGCCTCGTAGCCCGTGATGCGCCTGCCGTGCAGGGGCGGTGTGAGCAGCTTGCGGTGCCGACGGTGGTCGGTGCCCTCGATCGCGAACATCGACTGCTCCCCCAGCACCCGTCCCAGATTGGGGTCGATGTTGGTCAGCGACTCCTGGGGGGCGGTGAACAGCGCCTTGGCCAGCGCGGGGTCCGAGATCACCACCGAACGCCCGTAGATCGGCAGGTGCACGGTGACGGCGTCGCCGTATCTCGCCTGAAGCCGCTGGAGCACTCTGCGCCGGGCGAGGCCGAAGCCCACGCCCTGGACCGACCTGGGCAGCGAGGGCCCGGGCGGGAGCAGGGGTGCGCGGTCGTCGGCGGTCAGGCGTGTTGCGGACGCGGCGGGAACCGACCTGTCCGTCGTGCTGTCCATGGCGTCGCATCCTCGGCCTCGGGTGGCGTGCGGGGCGCCGTTCAGCCTACGTGCCGGAAATGCGGTGGTGGCCGCAGTTGGTACGACGACGAGGACCTCCCCCAACCGATCGACACCGCCCCCAATCCGCCGCGACCCCGGCATCGAATCCCGGATATGCACTCCGCGTCGCAGTCCCCGCGCCCCACCGACTTCCACGTCGCGGCGGACGGCACGGACGTGGCAGGGCTCTTCGCCGATCCCTGGGGCATCGACGCCGGGCACGGTTCGCCAGCGCCGGCGGAGTCCGACCAGTCCGATTCCGAGCGCGGGGACTTTCTCGGTGCCATGCGCGCATCGTGGGACGACTGGATGCCCGTCGCCACCACGGGCTGGGGCGCGGTGGTGCTCATCATCCCGTTGCTCGCGGCGCATGCCCTGGTCTGGGCATTCGGCGGGCGCCGGCCCCGCTAGGTGCGCCGACCCGTCGAGCTGCTCAGCCTCGCCCCAGCCGCCACAGGATGGTGCGCTCCTTCGACCGGGCCGAGTGCAGCGGATCGGCACTGTCGGCGGCGCGTGGATGCCGAGGTGTCGTTTCACTCGTCCCGACCACGGTCAGCCCGGCCGCATCGATGCGGTTGAGCAGGTCATCGCGGGTGCGCAGGCCCAGGTGGTCGGCGAGGTCGGACAGGATCAGCCATCCCTCGCCCCGCGGCGAAAGATTATCGGCGAGCCCGCTGAGGAAGCGGTGCAGCACGTCCGAGTCAGGGTCGTAGATCCCCTGCTCCAGGGCCGAGGTCGGGCGACCGGGGATCCACGGCGGATTGCACACCACCACGTCGGCCCGCGGAGTATCGCCCGCCTCGCCGTCGTCCGCCTCGTCGTAGACATAGGGCCACAGGTCGGCCTGCACCACGGTGACCCGGCCCGCCAACCCCAGCCGATCCACGTTGTCCCGGGCGCACTGCACGGCCCGCGGGTTGATGTCGGTCGCGACCACTTCCCGCGCGCCGCGCCGGGCCAGCACCGCGGCGAGCACCCCGGTCCCGGTGCCGATGTCCCACACGACGGGGTGGTCGATGCCCTGCGGCCAGGGGGTGTCGGCGACCAGGTCGAGGTACTCGTCGCGGGTGGGGGCGAAGACGCCGTGGGCGGGATGGATCCGCGCGCCCAGCGCGGCGACCTCGATGCCGGTGCGGTGCCATTCGTAGGCGCTGATCACGCCGAGGAGCTCGGGCAGCGACACGAGCGTCTCCCCGATGAGATCGGTCGACTCGTCGGTGGTCTGGGCGGCCGGCCGCCCGTAGGCGTGCGCACAGGCCTCGCGCGCGTCGGGCGCTCGGCGTAGCCGGATCGCGTAGTCGGCTTCCAGAGGGATGAGGATCCTGCCGAGGACCGCCGCGCGCTGGGCACGGGCGTTCCGGTTGGCGAGGAAGACCTCTCCCGCGTCGGTGGACTGCGGTGAGCGGGACGCCCGCTTGGTCAGCCGCCGATCGAGTGCGCGCATGAGCTGCCGCGCGTTCTGGAAGTCTCCCCGCCACAGCAGGCTGGAGCCTCTCCGGGCGATTCGGAGCGCCTTGTCGGCGGCGATGTCGTCGGTGATCACGACGATCCCGGTCGGCGGCGGTGCACCGTTCTCGGAGCGCCAGAACGCGGTCCGGTGCGTGCCGTCCTCGTTCCACGTGACCGTCGTCGTGGTGGCGTCGGGCGTGGGCTGTGGGAGCAACGGAGTCCTTAGGACGGGCGGCTCACCCGTCGCGAAGAGGGACGGGAGGCTGCGCGGAGTGCGGTGCCCCGGGCCGGTGGAGCCGGGGCCCACCCAGTATCCCAGTGCCACGCGCCCGCGCGGAGCCATCGTCCGCCTCGCGACGCCTCCCCTGCTCGGATCCGACGGCCGGCGCTACCCGTCGAGGACGGAATGGTTCGCGTGGATGCGGTCCGACGGGTCCCACCGGTGCTTCAGCTCACGCAGTTCGGTGAGGCCCTCTCCCCACAGGCGTCGGGGATCGACGCGGGTCTCGGCCATCGACCTCAACTCCGACGGGACGGTCACGGGCTCCAGCGCGTGCACCACCGCGTCGAGTCCTGCCCGTCCGGCCTCGAGCGGGTCCGCCCCGCCACCGGCGCCGGGCGGCGGTGCGACCGCCACCGCGACCATGAGCGCCCGCGCCCGGGACACCGCCGTCTCCTCCCCACGGCCGAGTGCCCCGCGGAGGTCGCGCAGTTCGACGGAGGTCAGCCCGCGCGCGAGGTCCGAGCCGAGGGTGCCCGTGAGATCGTCGAGGCTCTCCGGGGTCAGCGAGTGCATCAGGGCGCTCGCGCTGACGGCCGGCATTGGTTCCGGCGGGTCCATGTGGAGGCCGCCGAGCGTGTCCGGGGACGCCGCGCTGATCGTGTCGATCTCGGGCGACGCCTCGCGTAGCGGGGCGACCAGGGCGTCGACCTCGGGCCCGGGCAGCTGGGCGACGAGTTCGACCACCGTGAAGTCCCGGCCGGCGAGGAACGGCGGCACGCCGGGGGCGTCGGGGATGCGCAGCAGCCGCACCACGGAGGTCACCTCCTCGGGGAGGTGCTCTGTCCAGTGGGCCCACAGGCGGAAGATCTCGCGTGCGGACTCGGCGGGCCAGAACAGTGCGCCCGCTGTCAGCTCGGGAGTGGGGTGGAGGCGGATGTCGAGCGAGAGGATCACCGCGAGATCGGCCCCGCGGAGCACCGCCCGGAACAGGTCGGGCTCGTGGTCGTCGTCGACATGTCGTCTCACCCCGTCACTCGTCACCACGTCGCACCCCACGACCCATGACGCGGCCAGTCCATGGGATCGGGCCAGCCAGCCGAGGCCTCCTCCCAGGACCAGGCCGATCACGCCGACGTCGTAGGAGAACCCCCCGACACCGAGCAGGCCGTGGGCCGAGGCGGCCGCCTGGAGGTCGCCCCACCGTGCGCCGGCGCCCACGCGGGCCACCCGGTTGTCAGGGTCGATGTCGACGCGGGTGAGCGCGCCGGTGCGCACGAGGATCGTGCGGGACAGATCCCCGAGCGGGGACGCGTTGTGCCCGGTGTTCTGTGCCGCCACCCGCAGCCCGAGCGCGGCCGCCACGCGGAGGGTGAGCACGACGTCGCGGTCGTCGGCGGCGGTGACGACCGCGGCGGGCTGTTGGTCGACGAGCAGTTGCCAGGCGCGGCGGGCGTCGTCCCAGTGGGGGTCGCCGGGCCGCGCGAGCTTGCCGGCGAGGAGCGGGGCCAGGTCGCCGAGATCGCGGACGTGGGAGAGATCGTCCGTGGTTGACGGGGAGTACGGGGCCGACGGGGACGACGACGTGGTCTGCTGTGGCGCGCCGGTCGGCGCAGACGGGATGGTCATGACGGGGGTCTCCTGTGGTGGTGTGCCGCTCGGGTATGACGGCGGCTCGGGTATGACGGCGGCTCGGGCGTGACGGCGGCCCGGGCGTGAGAAAGGGTCTGGAACAGGCAGGTCAGGCGCAGTCGCGGGCGGTGGCGCCCAGCGCGTCGGTGACCAGGTCGTGGACGGCGTCGGGCCCGGGCGATCGCCGGATCTCCTCACCGATGGCGGCGGCCTTCCGGCGGTATCGATCGTCGGCGAGGATCGTCCGGGCAGCCGTCGCGATCCGGGCCGGGCTCGGGGTGGAGGTGCGGAGGTCGATCCCGACGCCGGTCCAGCCGACGCGGGCGCTTACTTCGGCCTTGTCCTCGGTGCGGCCGGCCACGAGCACCGGAACGCCGTGTTCGAGGGCGTAGTGCACCCCGCCGTAGCCGCCGTTGGTGACGAACAGGTCGGTCAGCGGGAGCAGTCGGTCGTACGGGAGGAACGACGCCGCGCGGACGTTCGCGGGCAGGTCCGCGGGCAGGGTCTCGAGCGGACGACCGCCGGTGCTCACCACGACCGTCACGTCGTCGTCGGCCAACGCGCGGACGGTCGGTTCGATGAGCGGCCAATCGGAGTTCGCGACGGTCCCCTGGGTCACGTGCACCACGGGTCGGTCACCGCTGAGTTCGTCCCACCATTCCGGCACCGGTGTGGAGGACGGGCGGGAGCGGGCGACGGGACCCACGAAGTGGACGGTGTCGGCGAGCCCCGGTCGCGGGTACTCGAACCCCGGCACGGTGAACTGCACGAGCAGGTCGGCGCCGATCGGCCAGTCGAGGAAGAACCGCGGCAGTTCGCGCCCGATCTCGGCGCGGGCGATCTCGTTCGCCCGTCGCTGCACGGGTCCGAATACTCCTCTCTCGGCGCCCACGGTGAGGACGCGGTTGCGGATCCGGCCGAGCGGGCCGGGCCGGGGCGGGATCCCCAGCCCGAAGGGAGCGACGTCAGGGTGCTTGGCGGCCAGCGGAACGATGCCCAGGTTGACCAGGAGCGGTCGCTCGGCGCGCGGGATCCCGGTCAGCATGGCGCCCGCCGAGAACATGGACTCGGCCAGGATGGCGTCGGTCGGTTCGGCGGCGAGCGCGGCGCGGACGGCGGCGAGCTGAGCCGGGACCGGCTGCAGGAAGATCTCGATCATGTCGAAGCGCACTCCGGCGGGCCCGCGGAGGCCGCGCCTGCCGGGGAATGCGGCGTCGATGTCGCGGTCGTCGTAGTCGGCGTCGGGTGGGAGCGGGAGGAAGTCCGCTCCGGTCTCGCGGACGTCGTCCCGGTACCGCGCGCCGGTGAGGAACCGCACGCGATCACCGGCGGCGACGAGGGACTGGGCGATGGACAGGAGCGGGGTGACGTGGCCGCGTACCGGGGTGGACGCGAGAAGGATGGAAGCCATGAGTGGTCCTCGGGAGAGCTGGCAGGCTAGGATTTGCCTGCCCGTCAAAGTATTCACCACCCCACTGGGTTAGTCAATAAGGATTCTGGAATGCCTGAGGCCGCGTCCACCCGGACCTATCGTTCGACGTTGCGCGCCGAGCAGGCCGCGAACACCCGCTCGCGGGTCGTGGCCGCCGCCGCCACCTGCTTTGCCGACCGCGGTTACGCGGGGACCTCGCTCGGCGAGATCGCCGAACGCGCCGGGGTGTCCACCGAGACCGTCAAGGCGAACGGACCGAAACGCGCGCTCCTGCTCAGCGCGTTCGATCAGGCCTTCGCCGGCGATGAGGGGGACGAGCTCCTGACCGAGTCCGATACCGGCCGGGACCTGGTCGGGATCGGCGACAACGACGGCTTCCTCTCCGCGCTGGCCGGGTTCATCGCCGCCGCGAACGCGCGCACGAGCGTGCTCTGGGGCGAGTATCTCGCCGCCGCGAACGCCGACCCCACCATCGACGAGGCGTTGACCGCCCTCCTGCAGCGCCGTCATCTCGACTTCCGCCGCACCATCGAGCAGTTCGTCGCCCGCGGGATGACCAGCCGGGTGGACGACGTGGACGGGGCGGCGGCGATCCTGTCGTTCCTCTGGTCCCCGGAGAGTCATCAGCAGCTCGTCCTGCAGAGCGGGTGGACCCACCAGCGCTACGAGACGTGGCTGATCGACGCGGCCCGTCGACAGTTCTCCATGTGAGTCGCCTCTCCATGTGAGCCGCGCCGGCGGGAGACGATCAGGCGGGGAGGATCCGCCGGAGCGGCCCGGGCCCGTGAGGCACCCTCTACTCTCTTACCCACCATGCCTCCCACCCCTGACATCGTCTCGGCCGCGCTGAAGACCGCGACGTCGTACGTTCTCAACGCGGTCGAGGTCCTGCGTTTCGGCGGCCTGCAGACGGACGAAGAGCCCTCGCCGTTCGAGATCGTCGCGCGACGCCCGATGTTCCGGCTGCGTCGCTACTACCCGCCGCCGGCGGCGAACGCCGAGCACGGGGGTGCGGGAGACGGCGAGGACGCCCCGCCGCGCCCGCCGATCCTGCTGGTGCCGCCGATGATGATCTCCGCTGACGTCTGGGACGTGTCCCCCTCCACCAGCGCGGTCGCCGCACTGCACGAGGCGGGAATGGACCCGTGGGTGATCGACTTCGGGGCCCCGGACATCGAGGCCGGCGGCCTCGAACGCACTCTCACCGACCACGTGATAGCCGTGAGCGACGCCGTCGACCTCGTCACGACCGCGACGGGCCGGTCGGTGCATCTCGGTGGATACAGCCAGGGGGGCATGTTCTGCTATCAGGCCGCGGCCTACCGACGCTCCCGCGACCTCGCCAGCGTCGTGACGTTCGGCTCCCCCGTCGACTGGCGCGGCCATGCCCCGCTCGGCATACCCGAGGAGGTGGTCGTCACCATCGCGCGGTTCGTCGCCGACTACGTTTTTGCCGACCGCCCGCTGCCCGGGTGGTTGGCCTCGACGGCGTTCCGACTGCTCGATCCCATCAAGACCGCCCGTTCGCAGGTCGATTTCCTGCGCCAGCTCCACGACCGCGACGCGCTCCTCGGACACGAACGACAGCGCCGCTTCATCGGCGGCGAGGGATTCGTCGCCTGGTCCGGCCCCGCGATCGTCGACATGATGCGGCAGGTGATCATCCAGAACCGGATGATGGTGGGCGGCTTCGTCGTCGGCGAACACGTCGTCTCGCTCGCCGACATCACCTGCCCCGTCCTCGCCGTGTTCGGTGAGGTCGACGAGATCGGCGTCCCGGCCGGCGTCCGCAAGATCGCCTCCGTCGCCCCGGGGGCCGAGGTGTACGAGTTCTCCGTCCGCGCCGGGCACTTCGGGCTCGTGGTCGGCTCGACCGCCGCCTCGCAGACGTGGCCCACCGTCGCCGCGTGGATGGGGTGGCGGGAAGGCACCGGGCAGCGACCAGACGGTATCGCCGAGGTCGAACCCGGCGCCGTGGTCGACTCCTCCCCCACCACGGCGATCATGCTCGCGGCAGATGGGGCGTTCCAGGTCGCCGGCCTCGGGATCGGCGCCGTGCGCGGGGTCGGCCACCTCGCCGTCGGCACCCTCAAGGCGACCCGGGCCGTCGGATACCAGGCGCTGCACGCGGCGCCGCGCCTCATCCGGCTGGGACAGATCCAGCCGAGGACCCGCATCTCCTTTGCCAGGATCATGACCGAGCGCGCCCGCAACCAGCCGGACGACGCGTGCTTCCTGTTCTCCGATCGCGTCCACACGTTCTCCGCCGTCGACACCCGGATCACCAACGTGGTCAAGGGACTCATCGCCGTCGGGGTCCGCCAGGGCGACCACATCGGCGTCCTCATGGAGACGCGGCCCTCGGCGCTGGTCGCGATGGCCGCGCTGTCGCGCCTCGGCGCCGTGGCCGTGCTGCTCCCCCCGTCCCAGTCCCTCCCCGAACTGCTCAGGCTCAGTTCGGTGACCGACGTGGTCACCGACCCCGAGCACGCGTCGAAGGTCTCCGGTGCCGGGGCGCGGGCGCTCGTGCTCGGCGGTGGCTCCGAGCGCGATCTCCCGGCCGACCTGGACGCGGGCGTCGTGGACCTCGAGCAGATCGACCCCGAGACGGTCGAGCTGCCGCGGTGGTACCGACCGGACCCCGGGCGGGCGGGCGACCTCGCCTTTGTCTTCTTCTCCCGCTCCACGGGCGTCTGGCAGACCAAGCTCGTGACGAACCACCGGTGGGCGCTCTCCGCGTTCGGCACCGCCAGCGCCGCGCGCCTCAGCGGCGAGTCCACCGTGTACTGCCTCAGCCCTCTCCACCACCCGTCGGGTCTGCTCACCGCCGTGGGGGGCGCCGTGGCCGGCGGGTCCAGGATCGCGCTGTCACAGGGATTCGACCCGGCGACCTTCGACGAGGAGGTCCGCCGCTACGGGGTGACGGTGGTGACCTACACGTGGGCGATGATGCGTGGGTTGGTCCGCCGGCCGGCGCCTCCGCGCCAGGCGCATTCGACGATCACCCTGTTCATGGGATCGGGGATGCCCCGCGGGTTGTGGCGGCGGGTCCTGGACCGCTACCCGGGGACGCGGGTCCTGGAGTTCTACGCCGGGACCGAAGCCGACGTGGTCCTGGCCAACCTCTCCACATCCAAGCCGGGCGCGCGCGGTCGTCCGCTGCCCGGCACGTCCGAGGTGCGGCTCGTCGACGTGGATCCCGACTCCGGCGCGATCGCCGTGGGACCGGACGGATTCGCCATACCCAGCGAGGTCGACGCGCCCGGGATGCTCCTCACCCGGCCCCGCCTCGGGGTCGACGCCTCCGTGCGCCAGCTCCGTGGGGTGTTCCGTCCGGGCGACACCTGGGTGTCGACCAGCGACTACTTCGAACGCGACCGGGACGGTGACTTCTGGATTCTCGGGGCGGCGAGCGCCGTGGTGCACACCGCGCACGGGCCGGTGTATCCGGTCCAGGTGGCCGACGCCCTCGGCGACCTGCCCCAGGTGGATCTGGCCGTGCTGTACGAGGTGCCCGGCGCCAGCGGCCCGGTCGCCGTCGCCGCGGTGAACACATGGGGCTCCGAGGCGATCACCGCAGCCGACGTCGGTGGCGCACTGGCCTCGGTCCCGCCCGCCGCACGGCCGGACATCGTCCACGTGGTCAAGGACATCCCGGTGACCAACTGGTACCGGCCCGACTCCACCGGGCTCGCTGACCGGGGCCTACCGAAGGCCGGCCCGCGGACCTGGGTTCTCGATGCCGACTCTGGTCAGTACGTGCGGTTGACCAAGGCTGTGCGCGATGGGCTTTCCCCCTCGAGCTAGTACTTCTGTCGTTCTATCGTTCAGGGGCACAAGCGCCACACCCTCCAGCGCAACCGGCAACCCGAACACCAGGCACGTCGCCCGCGATGATCAGGCCCGTTCCCCGGGCGCGCGGGGCGACGTAGTCCTCGATCCTCGCCACTCGATCACGCCGTCCTCGGGCATTTTCATTGTCCATGAGGCGAGGGAAGAAGCTGAGGTTCTTCAGCGGGATGAGAATACGTCTGGGAAGACGGGTGCCGGGGACTGGTTTCGGTCACGGTGCCGGTGGGCGGTGGGTAAACGGGACGGGAGACGTCGACGAGGTTGAATCGCACTGGGTCTGATGGAGGCTCGGGTTATTGGATTCCGACCAGGGTCTGGTCAGTCCGTTTCGTAGCGTAGAACGCTTCCTCGAATTCCGCTGGTGGGACGTCGCGCAGGTATCCGTGCAGGCGGTCGTGGTTGTGCCAGTAGACCCAGTCGAGGGTGGCGAGTTCGACGTCCTCGACGCTCTTCCAGGGCCGTCCCTCGCGTGCAGGACCGCGGATGAGTTCGGCTTTGTAATAGCCGTTGACGGTCTCGGCCAGCGCGTTGTCATAGGAATCGCCGACGGTTCCGATCGAGGGCACCGCGCCAATCTCGGCCAGGCGCTCGCCATAGCGGATCGACGTGAATTGACTGCCAGCGTCGCTATGACACCGCAACCCCTCCAGCTGAGTGCCGCGTGACCAGCGGGCCACTTCGATCGCGTCCAAGACCATGCTGGTGCGCATGTGTGAGGCAACCCGCCACCCCACGATCGTGCGCGAGTAGGCATCGATAATGAAGCAGACATAGGCGACGCCGGCCCAGGTCGGGACGAATGTCAGGTCGGTGACCCACAACTGGTTCGGCGCGGTGGCGGTGAAGTCGCGACGCACCAAGTCGGGATGGCGCGGCACCCGCGGGTCGGGTCTTGTGGTGCGCACCCGCTTGCTGCGCCGGACGCCCTCGATCCCGCCGGCCCGCATCAGCCGGGCGACCTGGTCCCGGCCGATGTCGTGACCAGCACGCCGGGCCGCCTTCCAGATCTTTCGTGCCCCGTAGACGCGGAAGTTGTCCTCCCACAGCTGCCGCACGACTGGACCCATGACCTCATCACGCTTCGACCGCGTGGACGGTTTCCGCTTCTTGAACTCGTAATAGCTACTCGGGGCCACCTGCAGAACTGCGCAGATGCGCTCGACCCCCAGAAGCCGACCCGCGACGACATCGTCGCGGTTGGCGTCGATGAACGCGGCTACTTCTTGTGCTGGCGGTCGAGCTCCGCCCCAAAGAAACTCGCTGCCCTCTTGAGAATCTCGTTGGCTCGCTTGAGCTCGCGGACTTCCTGCTCGAGGGCCTTCATCCTCGCCGGCTCGCTCGTGCTGACCCCCGCCACGTGGCCCTCATCTACGTCAGCCTGACGCACCCACGACCGCACGGACTCAGCACCGTAACCAAGCTGGGCTGCCACTCGCTTCACCGTGCCGTGATCAGTGCCCAGCTCAGCTCGCAGGGTCCTGACCATCCGCACCGCAGCGGCCTTCTCTTCAGGGCTGTAGCGACGCGTGGTCGGCTTCCCCTGACTGGTGTCCTTCGGCATGAGTCCATCCTCGTTTCCAAACGATGGAGACTCCACCCAACCCAGTGCGATTCAGGTGGTCGGCCGCGACTGAGCAGCGATAGTCCGAATCTGCTCGAGTGCAGCTAACCGCCCCGCCCCCTGGCGATCAAGAGCATTCCCTACGCTGAACTAGGAATCCGCACAGCGGATTTGACGGACAAACCAATTGGTGTCAGATCCTCGTGATGTTATTACGTGCAACAACTACGACATCAAACAAGGATCCGCGTGCTCCCACGTTTAACCAATTGGGACTCGTACCGCGCATGGAACGAAGCGCTGACCCACGAGTACTTCAACGATCAGTTCGCTGGCTCACCGGTCTACGTTTACCCGGATGACACGCGTATGGCACTTGTCGCCAGGAAGCTGGGCATCAACACCGCTGACCCTGTCTCGGAGCTCGCCGGCGCCGTCCGCGCCACGCTGCGTCTGGTCGAGCCCGATCCCCTCCGCGAGCACGCCAAACTGACCGAGCAGTGGTGGCGTGCGAGACGCCGTAAGACCGCCGCTGATACCCCGACTCCTCCTCCATTCATCGCTCTACTCACGCTGTTCAGTGCGGCGGCCGAGCGCATGGGAGGCGACAAGACTATTGCGGCCAATGCCTACTACCCACACCTGTTTACGCTCCTGGGCGCGGAGAAGCGAGCAGACAAAGACAGGCTCCAGAAGTCGTTCATGGCCCACTCGGAGGAAATCTGGACAGCGCTCAACGGCTGGCTCAACTCCTATGACGGGGCTATCGGTCTCCCCACCGCCTACGCACTGGGGTACCGCTTCGTGGGTCTCCCCATCTCGCAGGCCATTATTCGAGAAGCGGACCCTATCCGCCAGACTGAGGTGAGACACCCGGGCTGGCTGGTTGAGAGGCTGGGGCGTGAGGAGAAGGAGAACCCAGCATGACTATCACTGCAACTACTGACGCGGCCCTGGAGGCCTCGCAGCCGACGCCGACGACCTCGACGCAGGAGACGGTTCAGGCCCCGCGGACCGGGCGGCCGGCCCGGCGGACGTTCACGGCCGAGTACAAGCGGCGCATCGTCGCCGAGTACGAGCAGGCCCCGTCCGGGCAGAAGGGCCGCGTGCTGCGCCGAGAGGGCCTCTACGATTCCAGCGTCAAGCAGTGGCGGGCCCAGATCGAAGCGGGAACACTGGGCACCGTGTCCAAGAGAAGGCCCCGGGCTGGCCAGTCGCCGGAGCAGGCGCGCATCGCTGAGCTGGAAAAGCAGATCAGCAAACTCGAGTCAGACGCCGCCCGGAAGGACAAGGTCATCGCCGATCGTGACGCCGCGTTGGAGGTCATGGGAAAAGGTGTCGCGTTCTTGGAAGCGCTCTCCAAGAAAAACAAGGGGTGACCAGGGCCGCCTGGCGCACCTGGCAGGCCGAAACCGCGCAGCTGCTGACCGCGCTGCTGGGTGTGGTGCGGTCCTGCGCCCTGGTCGGTAGGTCGCGGGCGACCCATCATCGCCAGGCCAATCCGAAACCGCGCCAGTATGGGCCGCACCCCAAGGCCCGCCATCCTGCCGAGCTCACCGCCGCCGAGCGCACCGCGATACTGGAAGTGCTCACCAGCGAGGCCTACGCCGATCTGTCCGTGGCCCAGGTGTGGGCCCGCGAACTCGACGCCGGCCGGTATCACTGCTCGCAGCGCACGATGCACCGGATCCTGGCGGCCGAGGCGATGAACGGCGAGCGTCGTCGGCAGGCAACCCATCCACCACGGGCGATTCCCGAACTGGTCGCAACCTCAGCAAATGATGTGTGGTCGTGGGACATCACGAAAATGCGGGGCCCGGCCAAGGGCATCTGGTACCACGCCTACGTCGTCATCGACATCTACTCCCGCTACGTCGTGGGCTGGCGCATCGAGACCGTCGAAGACGGCGAACTGGCCGCCGACCTGGTCGCCGCCGCCATCGCCGAGCAAGGCCAGGCACCGGGGTATCTCCACGCCGACGGGGGCGCGGCGATGACCTCGAAGCCGTTGGCCTCACTCCTGTGCGATCTGGATGTAACCCGGTCGCACAATCGGCCGCGGACCAGCAACGACAACCCGTACAGCGAGTCGCAGTTCAAGACCATGAAGTACACGCCGAACTACCCCGAGCGGTTCGCCAGCATCGGTGCCGCCCGGGCATGGATGAACCGATTCATCCACTGGTACAACCACCAGCACCGGCACAGCGGGATCGGACTGCACACCCCGGCCAGCGTCCACGACGGCACCGCCGAGACCATCCGCGACAGGCGCCAGCTCGTGCTCGACGCCGCCTACGCCAAACACCCCGAACGGTTCACCCGACGACCGCGCCCACCCCGACTGCCGGAAAAGGCGACCATCAACGACCCCGACGCCCGATCACCCGAAACTAGCCAAGCCCAACCGAGCACCTCACGTCTCATTTGATTTGACACGCTCCGGGACAGGAGCGCTCTTCGGTCGTTCTTCAACGAATTCGGCCTTCCCCCCGGAACCGACCTCCCTGCAGGTGACCTCAGACCTCTACTGCAGACATGGGTAGACCATCCACATTCGTCTGCGACCAGTCGACTCCGGTCGATGTGGGCCAACAAAAGCAGCCACTCGCGCCTCGCGGACGTCGTGGCTACAGAACTCTCGCAATGGGACGGCTCGGGAGCCAGCAACGCCGTCGGCGGAGCGTCGGTGGGGCGAACATCGCTATGTGTGAACGTCAATTCCTTCCCGTCCCCAAGACTGGAATCCACCGTCCTCGCGACTTTCCCCGGCGTGGAGAGCGCGGACACAATCCTTATCGAGGGCACCAAGGGCTCAGTGGAGATGGAAGCCATACAGCTCATGGGCAATCGCATCCGCCCGCGGCAACCGGTCCCTGTAGACCTGAGTTCGTTGCTCGTCGGTCTCATGACGCTTCGTATCCCAGAAGCGGAGGGTCCGAGTATTCGCCTGCCTAGGCGGATTGTCACCTTGAGACGGGACCAGCTCCTCGGATATTTCGTGGAAAGCGACCAGGTGTCACTGGGTGAGGACTACCTGCTCCTCGTGCGAAACGACCGCTCGCTGCCAGAAAAGGTGTCCGCCCTACTCGAGAACCATGCGCGCCCGGGCTGGAAAGCCATCGATCACAAGCTACGAGGGGTCCCGGATGGTTGGCTCCTGTACCGAAACGTGCAGCTGTTGTCGGCCCCGGCCACGCCAGGCCACTCGGACCTGACTCCGCTGGTCCCGCTCATCCGCACAAAGCTCACCATCGACGGCGGTTTCCGCTTCCCGGGCCGCGTCACCCGCTGGTCAACTGCGGTCCCGCCGGAGATCCGAGCGCTTGCCGACATTGAACACTTCTCAGTCGCTCTGACTTCCAAGTGGACGCTCGACGACAAGGCCGTCGAAGTTGCGTGGGTATCGGACACCGGAGTGCTTCTCGTAGATCTGAACGCCCTCAGACTCGCCGAAGGCGACTACGAGGTTCTGCTCAAGAGCGGAGGCACCGAGATACAAAGCATGCACCTTCGTCTCCGCTCTGGTGCGACCCCGGACAATGCCGCATGGCAGCGTGCTCCCCGTCTCTCCCACGACCTGGCCCAACCGATCGACGCACTGACCGCTAGGGACCACTCCGAGGCTGAAGTCGACTGGGCAGTTGACGGTGCGTGGGCTACTCCGATCAGCAACGAAGCTGAAGCTGTCTCCATCGCCAGTACCCCCTGGTGGTCGAAGGTGCGGTCGGACAAGGAGTCCGGCATGAAGCTCGTGATTCCACCGCTGGACGACAGGTCCTGTGTCTTCACCGGGCGACATCGATTTGTCATGCCACCAACCCCGGCTCGCCAGCAGACGAAACGGGAGTTGAGAAGCCAGTTCGTCATCGGGCGGTGTGAGGGTTGTGGGCTCATCCGCCGCTACCCCGGCTTCCCTCTTCAAAGGAGGGAATCTCTGTTCCCGGACTCAGGCGTTCACCGTGTCGAGAGGGCCGCGCTGCCCATCGCAACGGCAGTCTCGCTCCCCGACATCTCTTGGGATGTCGCCCTCGACGGACTAGTCCATGCCGGCGGCGGATCAGTGACTGCCCTCCGATCCATGGCCTCCCAGGTGGAAGGAACCGCTCTCTTCGTGGACAACTTCACGCGTGGACTCGAGGCGCTGGCACACATTGAAGTCGAGCGAGACGATCGGTTCGAAGTTGCGAGGTGGGAGGTCGGGCTAAAGACTTTGGCGGAGCTTCCCGACGGAAGGTACCTCGTGTGCGGAGGCTGGAACTCTGTGGAGCTACATGCTCTGGAGGCAGCAGTGAACGCTGCTGGCGGCACACTCTCTACGGAAACTAGAAATGGCCTGACAACACGGATCGTCTCCGGGCTATCCGGTCATGATCTCGACGAGATTCCGGACGTAGCCTGTGGTGAGGTCTTTCTGGCGCAGGACGCTGCGCTATCCATGGCTAAGCTCTTGCCCAGTCTCTCCGATGTAGAGGCGGCATTACCACGGATTCCTCTGCCCGAAACCAAGAGCGTCAAATGGTTCGACATCGAGCGCTCTCGGTGGCAATCGGCAAAGAACGCGGAAACGCCCGGGGCCTACCGATTGTTGTCGCGCTTCACCACGATCGATGTATTCAGAACCGAGACTGACATCGATGACCGAACTGCCGCCCGCGGATCTGTCCAATTAAACAAACACCTGGCTGCTCAAGCGGGTGGTCGTCCGCTCCTCAGCTACGACCGCGCCACCTCGACGGTGAGCGTCCCACTCGGTTGCGATCTCCCGGGTCTGTTCGGCCGTGCAGCCGTACTCTGTTCGGGTTCGCTCCCCGAAGCACAAACCGCTCGGTCTTTGCTCTCATATTGCGATGTTCCCGCGACGGTTGCCGGTGTGCTCAGCCACCGTCTCTCCACCTAGGTAGAAGGACGATCTGCGATGCACGCAAAAGACCCCTTGGACACTTATGACGGTCTCAAAGACGCGTACCTGCGGTATTATGAGACCACCTACTGGCTCCGGGAGCCGGACTTGAGGAAAGAACGTCGCGCACTCCTCGAGCGGCCCGGCAAGCTGTTCACCGAACCGCTCATCGAACCGGTTCTTCCCTATCCGTCTACCGACGAACTGCTTGAGATTGCGCAGAGTGTCGGCATCGAAGACCGCGTTGCCGACGCCGTCGGACGAGCGCTTTTCGGCGGCCTTGTCGGCCCTGACTCCCCCATCACGCTTCGCGCCCACCAGGCAGAGGCAATCCGCCATTCCTTCCGACCGGGCATTGAGCCGGGACGCAATGTCATCGTCACCTCGGGGACAGGCTCCGGAAAGACTGAGAGCTTCTTGCTTCCTCTGCTGCTACGCATCGCCACAGAAGCTAATCGGTGGCCGTCCCAGCCGCCCGCGAATCCTTGGTGGGCACAACGATCGGGCAGCAGTTGGTTGCCTCTCAGGGCGAGAGAGACTCGTCCTGCAGCAATGCGCTCCATCGTGCTGTATCCGACAAATGCCCTGGTCGAAGACCAAGTAGTGCGTCTGAGGCGCTCCACCAGAGCTCTCGCCGCGTCTTTTCCCGGTGCTCCAATCTGGTTTGGGAGATACACAGGAGTCACGCCCGGCGGGACCAGAATGCCCGACAAGAATCCTCGATTACTCCGTGAGGTCGCGGCTTCTACCCGAACCGCAGCATCTGAGATGGATGATCTGATCAACGCGGGCCTCCCTGCTGCCGATCTTGAGCAGTTCGCTGACCCCCGACAGAACGAGATGATGACCCGCTGGGACATGATCGCGTCCCCGCCGGACATCATGGTCACCAACTATTCGATGCTCAACGTGATGCTGATGCGCGAGTTCGAACAGCCAATCTTCGAGCAGACGCGGCAGTGGCTGGAAAGCGATCCGACCCGAGTCTTCACGCTCGTCGTAGATGAGCTTCACCTGTATCGCGGCACGCAAGGAAGCGAAGTCGCGATGATTCTTCGAAACTTCCTGAATCGACTGGGGTTGGCGCCGGATAGTCCGCAACTCCGCTGTATCGGCACATCCGCGTCACTCGACGCCGGTGACGGTGGCAAGACCTATCTCGAGCGATTCTTCGGCGTTGCAGGTGACTCGTTCCACGTAACTGCCGGGCGACCGACCGAACTCGAAGTGGACTCCACTGACCCTGCCACGAGAATCGCAAACGCGTGCGTCGACGAGGGCGGACGCGTCAGAGCCACCTCAAGGTCACGAATAGCGCAGCGGCTCGGTGGTGACCCTGAACTCAACCTATTACTTCAGACGATCGCATCCAGCTCGAATCCGACGACGATTCCACTACGAATCCACATGTTCGCTCGGCTCTCCAAGGGCTTGTGGGCGTGCGTAAATCCCGAGTGTTCGGGTGTGGCTGAGTTTGAGAGCGACCGTCGAATCGGACGTCTCCTCGATGTTCCCGCTACCAGTTGCCCGGACTGCGGATCCCGGGTTATGGAACTTCTTTATTGCTGGGAGTGCGGAGATGTGAGCCTCGGCGGATGGGTCGCAAGCCACATCGAAGGTTCGGTGATGCTCGGGGCGTCACCGCCCCACTACCCTTTCGAAGAGTCGACCCGCGTATCCCATCGCACGTCCGATACGTATCGTTGGTACTGGCCGGGCGCTAAACCTGTTTCCATGTCATGGGATAGGAAAGGCCCCAAGGGATTGGCAGGGGGATCAAAGTTCCACTTCATTCCTGTGGAGCTACAACCCTCCGTCGGTTTGATGGGGCCAGCGGTGGAGGCTGCTACCGGCTGGACCTTCGCATACGATTCCGGCAACAAAGCGGTACACCCAGCCCTCCCGGAGATGTGCCCGCATTGCGGCCAGAAGGGCCACAACAGGTCTGCCGAAAGATTCTGGGCTGGCGCTGTTCGATCGCCGATCCGCAATCACTCCACCGGCAACTCGCGATCGACCCAGGTGTACCTTTCGCAACTCGTCCGTGAGATGGGCGATTCGTCCAACGAATCGCGGTCGATCGTCTTCACCGACAGCCGTGACGATGCCGCACGGACCGCAGCAGGAGTCAGCCGCAACCACTACCGAGACACCGTCCGGCAGGTCATCGCACAGGTGCTCGATGAGGGTGAACCTGACCAATTGGACATCCTCAAGCGGGGTGCCGATGACATGAGCTCTCTTTCCGCCGAGGAAGCAATCGCCTTCCGGGCAGTGTCTGCGGCGCAACCCGAGATCTGGAACCTGGTCCAGAAGCAACGGTTTACCGCCCTGACGGACGATGACGTGGAAAAGCTGGCTGCGTTCGGCAGCGATGAACGCACTGAAACTACCTGGGCGCGCCTTCGGGAGCTCGTCATGCGGCGGCTGGTGGACATGGGTGTCCCACCCGGAGGCACGGGCCCCTCTATGGCGAAAACCGTGAACGGAGCTCTGTGGTTCCAAGCGTTCGAGCCACCGATCAGCGGAGCGTGGGAGCCACTGGAACCGACGCTGCAGGCTACTGCAGTTCAACGATTCAGCCAGGAGCTCGGCAAGCAGATGGCTGCTGCGGTTTTCGACCGCACCGGCCGCGATATCGAAGCATCGGGGATCGGGTTCGTCGAGGTCAGCGGTAGCCGACTGTCGTCCTCGCCCCTCTCCCCCGACACCTCGCGCGAGGTACTTCGCTCGGTGGTCAGGATTCTGGGCGGCGCCAAGCGCATCCCCTTCAGCAGCCGCGAGCCTCAGCAGGGTGTTCCTCAAGTCGTGAACGGTTACGTCAAACAGGTTGCCCACCGCCATTCGATCGACCCTGAGGACCTCCTCCAGTGGCTCACCGCCGAAGCCGAGGCAGGTTTCGCTCCGGGGTGGCTTCTGGCCGTCAGTCTTCCAGAACCCCCGTTTGAATTCGTCCCCCAGGACCAGCGCAAATGGACGTGTGCTCGGTGCGGCTTCCAACACCTGCACCCGTCGGCAGGAATATGTGCGAACCGGCGATGCAATTCGCCAGAACTCATCGAGTCGGCTCTATCCGCTTCCGACATCGATTACTACGCATGGCTGGCGACGCTTCCACCGCGCCGCCTCGCCGTTGCCGAATTGACCGGCCAGACCCGCCCGTTGGAGGAGCAGCGTCGTCGCCAGCGGCATTTCAAGGGTGTCCTTCTGCCAAGTCCACGGGAGTCCCCGATCACCCACGAGCTTGATGTCCTGGTCGCCACCACCACCATGGAGGTCGGCGTTGATATCGGCTCGCTGAAGTCGACGCTGATGGCCAACATGCCCCCTCAACGGTTCAACTACCAGCAGCGCGTGGGTCGCGCCGGTCGCGCTGGCCAACCATTCTCGTACGCCCTGACTGTCTGTAGAGGACGCAGTCATGACGATTACTATTTCAATCACCCGGAACGCATCACAGGCGACGTACCTCCTCAACCGTTCCTGGATACCAACCGGGATCGGATCTCGAGGCGCGTTGTCGCATCAGAAGTCCTCCGATTAGCCTTCAGGTCTCTTCCCAACCCTCCGAAGTGGACCACGGAGAGCCTGCATGGCACTTTCGGCACTGTCGAGCAGCTCGCGGACAACCTGCCGCGTATCCGCAAATGGCTGGGGAAGTCGCCCTCTGTCGACGCCGTGATCGAGAGGCTCACCTCCCACACCGGAATCACTGCGCAAGATCGCAGCAGCATGGAGCAGTGGGTCCGTCACGAACTCGCCGAGGAGGTCGCGGCGGTGGTTGCCGACGTCTCAGACCCCCAGACTGAGTTGAGTAAGGAACTCGCCAGCGTTGGGGTGCTTCCCATGTTTGGATTCCCCACCCGGGTACGTCCGGTGTATCGAAGGTCCGTTCGGAAGTTGACAGAACTCCAGGACGCCGTCCTAGGGCGTGTCTCCCATAGCTGAGCGGTGACCCGCGAGACCGTGGCCGTATGGGACAGACGAAGTCACGATTTCGCCAGTTCACCGACGAGCAGTGGGAGCGGATAGAGCCCCTGCTGCCCTCCAATGAAGGGCGGCAGGGGCATCCGTTTCGCGACAATCGCAAAGTCGTCGAGGGGATCATCTACCGCTACCGCGCCGGTATTCCCTGGCGGGACCTGCCCCGCGAGGAGTTCGGGGCGTGGCAGACCGTGTGGAAGCGTCACGCCCGCTACGCCCGGGACGGGACCTGGGATCGCATCCTGCACGTGATCCTGGCCGATGGCGCGTAGGGCTACTCGGTTGCGCGAGTCCACGGAGTTGGTAGCGCTGTTCTGGGGGGTCGGTTGCGGCCCCTGCTTCTGGGCGGGGCCGCAGCCGCTGGCGTTTACTCCCAGTAGCCGTCGGTGGTGCGAGCCTGGTCTTGGCGCTGTCGGCGCATATCGATCTGGCCGAGGTTGATCGTCCGCGCGTTGTTGGCCAGACGGTTGACGATGGAGTCAGCGGCGACCCGGTCGGGTAGTTCTGCGACCCAGTGGGCCGGTCCTGTCTGCGAGGCGATCATCGTCGGCAGGCGGTGTTCTCGGTTGGCCAGAATGGCGAACAGGTCGGAGGCGGCGTCGCTGTCGATGCCGACGGTGAGAAAGTCGTCGATGATCAGCAGATCGGTGTTCGACAGATCGTTGAGCAGCTTCTGGTGTGCGATCCCGTCGGCGCGGGTGATGACCAATTGCCGTGCGAGCGAGTCCATTCTGGCGTAGGTGACGGCGTGGCCGTTGTGGCAGGCGGCGATGCCGATGGCGCAGGCCAGGTACGTTTTTCCTCCTCCGGTTGGGGAGATGACCAGCAGGTTCGTGGGGTCGGCGGCCCAGTCGTGGGCGGCGTAGCGTTTCATCCGCACCGGGTTGATCCCTCGGCCCTCCCGGTAGTCGAGCTCGGCGACATTCGCCTCCGGGATCGGCAACCCGGCGGCCCGGATGAGTTTGTCGACCTTGTGTGCCCGGCGATCTTCGAGGGCATCATCCACGGCGGTGAGGAACAGTTGCTCGGGGGTCAGCTCGTCGTTGGCTTCGTCGCCGATGAGCTGCTCCAGCCGGGCGGCGACCCTGGTCACGCGCAGGGCGCGGAACTTGTCGTAGTCGATGTCGGTGAACGTCACTGCCCTGCCCCCTGACTGCCGATTTCGTAGTGGGAGGCGTCGCGGACGTAGACCTCGGGTCCGGGTTCTCGGGTCTCGGTGTGTTTGCGGGTTGAGGCTGCGGGCCTGATGGTCCTGGGCGCCTTGGCATCGGAGTCGATCGCGGCCATCAGTCGCTTGAGGGTGGTGTAGGTGGGATAGCCGCCGCGGGCCAGGAGTTCTCCGCAGGCGGCCTCGAGGCGCTGTCGGTTCTTCTTGCCGAGTCCGCCCAGGATGTTCTGGCAGTCCAGATACCCCTGGGCCTCGATCTGGTGGCGGTCCAGGATCTGCTCGATCACCTCCTGGGTGGCCGGACCGAAGCTGCGGGCGCGATCGCTGAACCAGGTCCTGGACCATAGGCCGTCGATGTCGCGGTGCTTGTCTGGCACGTGCTCGGCGAGCGTGGAGTACTGGCCCTTGCGGCCGCTCAGCCGCGGGTGCTCGCAGACGACTTCGTTGCCGTTGAACACCGTGACTCGGCTCGAGGTCAGCCGAACCCGCAGCAGCTGCCCGGCCAGCGAGTACGGCACTGAGTAATGCTGGTAGTCGGCGGTGATGTGGTAGTTGCGGGCGGCCTTGAGCTGCTTCCAGGCCACCTCCTCGAACCGGGCATCCGGCAGGGCTGTGAGCAGGTGCTGCTCCTCGGTTTCGAAGCGCTCCCACCGGGTGGAATCGTCGGCTCGCCTCAGGTCGCGGTTGACCTCGCGCACCCGCTCGTCGATCGCCTCGTTGAGCTCGGACACCGAGAACCACGTCTCGCCCTCGAGATAGCCGATGACGCGTAGGTTCACCACGTTCACCGCGGACTCTGCGGCAGCCTTATCCCTTGGTTTCTTGGCTCTAGCTGGGACGATGGCGCACTGGTAATGGTCGGCCAGCTGCTGGTAGCGGGCGTTGACGACCCGCTCTGCATCGCCCTTGTGTCGTTGGTGCGTCGAGGTGGTCGGATTGTCGGGAACCACCAGCTGGGGCACGCCCCCGAAGAAGGCGAATGCTTGGACGTGGGCGTCCAGCCAGGCCTCGGACTTCATGTCCGGATACGCCCGGCAGAACACCGCGCCCGAGTACGGCAGGACCGCCACGAACAAGTAGGCCTTGACCACTACGCCGTCGGCCCGGTCCACCACGTCGAGGGTGTCCCCGGCCCAGTCCACGTGCATCGCCCGGCCCGGCTCGTGGCGCAGGACCGCGACCAGGTCATTCGTTCGCGCCCACTCGGAGAACAGGGCGCAGTACTGCGCGTATCCGTACTTTTTCTTCCCCGTGCCGGCGGCATCGGCGTACCGACGCCACCCTTGCAGCAAGGTGAAGTGGCGACGGTGCTTGAGCGCTTGGAGTACAGATTCGAATTCCGGCCGCTCGTACTCATCCGAGACCCGCCGTCGCCCGTCGGGGAACCATCCGGCGACCTCCGCATCCGAGACGCCCTCCACTGAGGTGATGCCGTTCATTCCGATCACCTGCTTGGCCCGCGCGACGTCACGGTGCGAGCAGCCCGCCGTCTCCACGACCTCCCGGTAGCTGCGGCCCTGGAGCAACAGCGCCATAATCCTTCGGTAATCCGCCACGGATCCCGCCTCTCATGCCACGAACGACGACACCCCTTGTGCCGTCGCCCTCAGCCGAGCACACACCAACCCGCCGCTACCGGGTATCCAGAATCTTGCTACCGGGTCGATGGATCTGCGCAACCATCAGGCCCTACGCGCCAGCCGATGCCGACGCGGCCGGAAAGATCGACTGGAACGTCTCGGTCGACGCCACCATCTGCCGCGCTCATCAGCACGGCACAAATACAACGCGCCCTGAGCAGGACACAGGGGGCAGGGTCGAATCACAAGAACCGGCCCTTCCGGGACTGTGAACCAGCAGGTCACGGCATCGGTCGCTCGCGAGGAGGGCTGACCACCAAGATTCACAGTGCTGTCGATGGCCGCGGCCGACCGCTGGCGAACGTGATCACCGGTGGGCAACGAAACGACGGCGCGATGCTGGCCGAAGTCCTGGCCGACATCCACGTCCCACGCCACGGCAAGGGCCGACCCCGCACCCGCCCCGACGCGGTGATCGCAGACAAGGCCTACTCGTCCGGCACGATCCGCCGCCAGCTCCGCAGTCGCGGTATCGCCGCTGTCATCCCGGAGAAAAGCGACACCATCGCCGCTCGCGAACGCCGCGGCAGCCGCGGTGGCCGACCCCCGAAACTCGACACTGGCCTCTACAAAGACCGAAACGTCGTTGAACGTTCCTTCGCTCTGGCCAAGCAATGGCGAGCGCTGGCCACCCGCTACGACAAACTCGCGATCACCTACCGCGCCGCCGTCACCCTCTGTGCAATTCTCACCTGGCTACGCCGATTGGGAGACACGCCCTAGTTGATCGCCCTCTCGATATGGCGATCAGCGCTTTCACTCCTGGCTCCAAGATAGTGCGGGACGGCGAGGTGAGGACCGTCATCGGATTTGCCGCCTACAGCATGGCATCAGGAAAAGTGGCGCCGGCCGACCCACTCGGGCGGCCACGGCTCGTAACCCGCTGCGAAGAGTGCGGTGCCACCAATCTCGATGAGGAGCTTGCCAGTTGCGCGATCTGCGGTGAGGCCACGACAACCGTCACCATGTATGAGCCTTTGGGATGGCGGACGGACTACGCCTCCGCCACGGATTTCGATGATGACTTCGACATCTCAGAGTCGGTAGCCCCTCCCGCCGTCGGTGTGGCCGAGAACCCAACTGTCTCCTTCTCATCCGGAGCCGTTGGCGTGGACGCCTACTCCCAGGCCAAGCTGGTGACCCTCAATGACAACTCGGGCCGACTGTTCGACCTGCGTCGTCGCATGGACAAGTCCGTCGTGGTCGCGAATACAGATCTGTACGACGACGTGTTAGGGACGCCTTTCGGAAAGCAGGGTTCTGACGATCGGGTAGCGCGAGGATGAGCATCAGGTAGCGGTGGGAGGCGTCGTGTGCTCGTGTCGGTTCGACGCGTGGCAACCAGGCTGCGCGTGATTCCGAACAGGAGGCACGGTGACTGACTACCGATTGGTGATGTCGCTACTGCTGCAGAACAGGTCCTACCGGGACATCGAGGCGATCGCGGGCTGCTCGCACCGCACGATCGCCAAGGCGAAGAAGGTCTGCCGCGACCACGGGTTGACCGCCGCCGGCCAAGTCGAGGCGCTCAGCAGCGAGGAGATCGACGCCTTGTTCACCGACGGGCGCAAGACACCGTCGGAAGAGTTCGTCGCCTTCGACGTGGCCGCGACCGTGAAGAAGCGCACGGGCAAGAACAAGCTGCCGCTGCGGGTGCTGTGGGCCAACTACCTCGACACCGACGGATCGCCGGGGCAACGGCACTACAGTTATCAGCGGTTCTGCCAGATCGTCGGCGAATACGTCGAGGTCAACGAGCTGACGATGCGGATCACCCACGTTCCCGGGCACACGATGCAGGTCGACTGGGCGGGCACGAAGATGGCGATCTTCGACCCCGTCACCGGCACCAGGACCACGGTGTCGGTGTTCGTGGCCTCGCTGCCGTACTCGGGGATGGTCTTCGCCTGCGGCTGCCTGGACGAGAAGATGCCGAATTGGCTCGACGCGCATTTGCAGGCGTTCGAGTACTTCGGCGGCGCGGCGCAGGTGATCGTCCCGGACAACGCGTCAACGGCGTCGAATCAGATCACTCGTGGCGATCGGGCCCGGGAGGTCAACCGCGAGTATCGGGACTTTCTCGAGTACCACCACACCGCCGCGGTGCCGACGAGATCGGCGGCACCCCGCGACAAGGGCAACGTCGAAGCCGGAGTGAAGGTGGCGACGAACTGGGTGATCGGCCGGCTTGCCGATCGGCGCTTCGCCAGCCTGGACGACCTGAACGAGGCGATCGCCGCCGAGGTCGAGTCGATCAACGACCGGACCCCGTTTCGCGGCCAGAAGACCAGCCGCCGGGAGCTGTTCACCGAGCACGAGAAGTCGGAGCTGATCGCTTTGCCCGAGGCGCGGTGGCAGCCGGTCATCTGGAAGAAATCCAAGGTCAATCGGGATTACCACGTGGAGATCGCCACGGTGAAGTACTCGGTGCCCTACCCCTTCGCCGGCCAGCACGTCGATGTGAAGATCACCGGGCAGAGGTTGACGGTCATGGCGGGCGGGGAGGTCATCGCCTCCCACGCGGTCTCCGGTAAGCGCCACTCGTTCGTCACCGACCCTGACCACGTGCCCGCCCAGCATCTGCAGTCCTCGGACCTGTGGTCGAGGGCGTACTTCGTGCGCCAGGCCCACAAGATCGGACCGAACACCGTCGCCGCGATCAGTGAGGTCCTGGATCGCCAGCGGATCGAGGCGCAGGGCTACCGCTCGTGCCAGAACATCCTCGCCCTGGCCCGCGGCGACAACAAGATGCTGCTCGAGCGTGCCTGCGGCCAACTCGTCTCCGAGACTGCCCGCCGGGCGATCAGCTACACCGCCGTCAAGCAGCAGCTGGCAGCCCTGAGGGCCCAGGCCGCAGCCCGACCCACCACGACCGCGGCACCGCCGGCCACGACGACCCGGTTGGCACCGCCGCCAGGTCAGCGAGATACCACCGGGGCGCATCTGGCCGGACCCGAACAGTTCAGCCTCACCGCCCTCACAGGACGCCCGAGCACGAGCATCGGAACCTCGGGGCAGGAGGAGTCCCAGTGACTGATCGCCATCTCACCGACGCCGACATGCCGTTGTTCACGCAGCTGCGGATGACCGCGTTCGGACAGACCGTCATCGATCTGGCCAACGATCCCGCCTGCGACGAGTGGACCTTCTCCGAGAAGATCTTCCACGCCCTGGACAAAGAGATCACGGCCAGGCAGGAACGCCGGACCCAGAAACTACTCAAGGCCTCCAGATCGCCAAACCCTGACGCCTGCGTAGAAGAGATCCGCTACCTGCCTGACCGCAACGTCAACCGCGAGCTAATCGCACGTCTTTCCAGCTGTCAATGGATCGACGCCACTCGTAATCTCGTCGTGCTCGGCCAGTCCAGCGTGGGCAAGACCTACCTCGCCCAGGCGTTGCTCAACGCGGCGTGCCGAAAGTACTACACCGCGAGGTTCTTCCGGCTCGACGACCTGGCCAACCGGCTCGCCGTACTGGAGCCGACCTCGCAGCGCCGGCTGGACTTCCTAACCGACCTGCACAACTGCGACCTGCTCGTGCTGGACGACTTCCTGACCACCCCGGTGGCGCCGCACACCGCGGCGGAGCTGCTTAACATCCTGGCCGCCCGCGAAGGCCGCGGGTCGACTCTGGTGACCTCCCAGTTCGACCCGCCCGATTGGTACAAGTCGCTCCAAGACGCGGTCATCGCCGAGTCGATCCTTAACCGGATCGTCGCCGGCGCCGAGATCATCGCCCTCGACGGACCCAACATGCGACGACACCTCGCCGCAGCAACGCCGTAACGGTCCGGCGGTCGGACGGGCCGCTATCCGATGCCCGTCCGACCGCTACCCGATCATCAGAACCGCGCTTTCCGAAAGGCGTCCCAAACAACGACGTCGACGAGTCGAACCTCATCGGCGAACGCATCGCTCATGCTGCGATCGGTGCCATCAGAACTACGGACATCGTCACGATCTCATTCACCACGCCAAAGACCGTCGGGCGTCAGCTCCCGGCTGATGGCCGACGGATGCCGTCGGCGCAGTCGGCCTTCTTGTCCTTTGGTGAAGCAATTCGGCGGGCCTGCCATATCGAGCTGGATATCGATCCCGATGAGATCATTGCCGGTCTGCAGCCGGCCACAATCAACGGGACCCCCTCCTTTAGGATCTTCCTCGCGGACCGTCTTGAGAACGGCGCCGGATACGCCACAGAGATCGCCCAGCCTCAGCGCCTGAGTAACCTCCTCCACACTGCTCGGAATGACCTCGAGGACGCCTGGACTTCCGCGGCTCATTCTGACTGCGACAGTTCATGCCCTGACTGCCTACGCTCTTATAACAACCGGTTGCTGCACGGCAGCCTGGACTGGCGGCTCGCGCTGGACATGTTCGATCTTGCTGTTGGGAGAGACCTCGATCTTCAGCGGTGGCTAGCGCACAGCGCCTCAGCTGCCGCGAACATTGCGACTGCCGGGCAAGGAGCCTATGAAGTCGTCGACCTGGCAGGGTTGAAAGCACTCCACAATGGGTTCGAGGGCAGGATCTCCATCCTCGGACATCCCTTGTGGCGACGCGATTCCGACGGATGGAACCCTCTGCAGAAGGAGGCCTACTATGCAGCAATGCGAATGTACCCGCGCAGCCATGCCGAATTCTCGGACGTTCGCGAGGCACTGCAACGACCGTTCGGCACCATCAGTCAGCTGATCTCTGCTGACGCTCTCGGGCGAGTGCTGGCTGACCAGTAGACACCACTGACTCCTGCTGGGCGGCGTCGATGAGGGCCGGCGCCGTCCACCCGAGGAGATACCAGCCCTCGGCTCTTGCACTCCCTGACTCCCGCGCGCAGCTCGTAGTTTTCCTCGAACAGCGGACGATCCGTGGGCAGCGCCACGTCGATGCTGGTCTCCTCCAGCTCCAGCCCGAGGTCCGGCAGCTCGCCCTCGCGGACCTGCAGCGCCGAGGTCTCGATCTGGCGCACCAGGTCCAGCACCCGGCGGTTCTCCAGCCATACCTGGTCGTCGGTGAAGCGGCGCAGCTGCTCGGAGATGTTGCGGACCGTCTGCTGCGTGCGCTCCGCGGCCTCCGCCCAGCCGTGGTGCACGGTGCGCAGGCGCCGGTCCGCGCCGAGCTCGTCGATGCCGGTGAGGCGCTCGAGCAGCATGGACAGCTCCTCCTGGCCCGAGGTGGACAACAGCGGATCGTAGAACGCCTGGAAGCTGCGCCCCTGGTCGGAGGAGTCGATCATGCTGCGGCCGTGGACCAGCCTGCTTGCGGCGTTCGAGCTGGTCCAGGCGCTTGGCGGGGTCGGACTCGGTGCCCTGGGCGATCTGGCGCAGCAGGTCCACCGCGGTCTGCAGACGCGACTCGGTGCCCGCGAAGGAGGTCTCGGACAGCCCCTGCACCCAGGCGTAGGCCTTCTCCAGGGCCGGGGTGGCGTCGTAGTGGATCTCGTCGGCGCCCAGCGGGTAGAAGCGGCGCAGGAAGCCCGCCTCCGGGCCGGCCCAGTCCGCCAGGTACTCGGCGGCCGTGCGCAGGAACCGCGGGTTCTCCGGATCCTGGGCGTTGGGGGCGTAGAGCTGGTCGTCCAGCGCCGCCACCAGCTCGCCCTCGGAGCTGGCGCCCCGGCCCTCCTCCACGAAGAACCGGCCCAGGACCGTGAGCAGCAGCGGCGCGTGCGTGGCGCGCAGCATCCGCCAGGCGGGATGCCGCTCGCGCAGCGCCTCGATCTGCGCGAACTCCACGTGGGGCTCCTCGGGGTGGGCGGACTGTCGGTCGCGGCGGGTCGTGCGCCGAGGGGACAGTCTAGGAGCGGGGGTCGAGGGGCCGGCGGCGGGGCAATGGCGGGGGGCGAACCAGCTCGGTCGATCGGCACGGCCCGAGCAGCTCGGCGGCACTGGCGACCCCGCCGACGCCCACAGGCACAGCGACTTGGATACGGAGACAGTCTGCAGCTGCCGGCCCACCACCATCCCGTACCGAGCAGCGGGTTAGTCGCGCGGACTGTGGCTTTCGTCCAAGTGCGGAACCTGCTGAATGCTGATAGAAGTAGTCCGACCGCCGCAGTTTTTGCAAACACTTTGGTAGTCCCCCACGGCGAGCGTCGATGAATTCGTTGATACGGGCATTCATCTTGCTCCAACGAGAGAGCCGCCATGGCCACCGGGGGATCGAACGCGCGGTGGCCTGGTTCCGCGGCCGCGAGGTCACGGTGCCGTTGGCTTGTAGCCAATACGGGAGGGTGCGGTCATGCGCAACTGCCACGCTTATGAAGCGCCGATGCTTCAGTTTCGGGGAGTAACGCTCCGCCCCACTCTAGGCAGGGCTGGGCGCGGCCATGCACTTCTAGTCCCGGTGATTCACGGGGTCTGACCGCTGGGAAAAAGTAGACCGAAGTGATTCCTGAACAGGGAAAACTGGGACTTGTCTAAGGTTCCATGTTCTCATGCAGAAAGCACTCGGTAGGTGAAGCGTACTTCGTGGTCGTCCGGTCTATCCTTCTCCGCTGATGGTGTCGGGGTGATTTCTCACGCCGGGGCCATCGCGCCTCGCCTTCTGCTGATCGTGTCGGGCTCACCGCCGAGCTGTCCGAAGCCATGGCTCGCCGCCGGTTCATCCCGGTCCATGAACGCGGCAGGGTGCTCATCGACGTTGCGGTGATGCCCGCTGACGGTGGCGAGTCCATTTCCGATATCGGCGTCCTTCGCCGCCAGACGGAGGCCTCGGGCCCGGTGGCCTCTGCGCCAACGGTGTGGCGCACGCTCGATGAGGTCACCGCTGGCAAGCGCAAGATTCAGGTGGCACGTGCCCGTACCCGGCGGCACGTGTGGTCCCAGCCGCCCGGCGGGGTACCAGCGGCGGCATGTGCGGGTCGGGACTTGGCACCGACGATCGTGCTCGATGTGGACGCCACGATCGTGGTCACCCACAGCGAAAGGAGAACGCCGCGCCGACGTACAAGCACACGTTCGGCTACCACCCGATCGGCTTGTGGTGCGACAACACAGAAGAGTTCCTCGCCGCGAGCCTGCACCCGGGCAACGCCGGGTCCAACACCGCAGCCGACCACATCGACGTCCTGGCCCAGGCGATCGCGCAGATCCCCGCTGCTCATCGGCGTGATCTGCTGATCCGCTCCGAAGGCGCTGGCGCCTTCCACGCCCTGCTGGACTGAATCACCGAGCAGAACCGCATCCGCGGTCGACGAGTGGGGTACTCGGTCGGCTTCCAGGTCACCGGCCCGTTGCGTCGAGCTATCGCGACCGCCCCGGAGGCCGCGTGGGGGACCGGCGTTGAACCCGTCCGGCTATATCCGCGATGGGGCCGAGGTGCGGAGCTGACCGGGTTCCTCGCCCCCGGACTGCTGAGAAAGTGGCCGGACGGGATGCGGGTCATCGTCCGCCGCGAACGGCCCCACCCGGGCGCCCAGCCATCGATGTTCGAGGAGATCGACGGGTGGCGCTACCAGGCGTTCGTCACCAACACCGCCCCCGGCCAGCTCCAATTCCTCGAAGCACTGCATTGGGCCCACGCCCGGGTCGAGGACCGCATCCGCCACGCCAGAGACACCGGCCTGGGCCGTCTGCCGTCACGGGACTTCGCTTTCAACCAGGCCTGGCTGGTGGCAGTGATGCTCCGCGCTGACCTCGTGTCCTGGACACGGAGGCTCGCCTGCATCGATGACGCCGCGGTCTTGGCGTCATGCGAACCCAAAGCACTGCGCTACCGCGTCCTTCACGTGGGAGCCCGCCTGGTCCGCAGTGGCCGGAGGCGGCGCGTGAAAACCCCCGAGACGTGGCCCTGGGCCACCGTCATCGTTGCCGTCTTCAACACAATCGCCGCCATCCCCAAACCTGCCTAACCTCACCTGCCCACCCACGACATCACCACAGGAGACCCGCCCACCGGAAGCGCAAGCCGGCAACTTCGCACGCCCTCACCCGAAATCGCGCCCGCCGTCACACAGCAACAGCGGCGCCTACTCCCCGTGAATTTGCGGGGCTAGCGACAACCTCCCCGACCCGCTCCCTCACCGTGGTCGCACTGCAGACTCCGAGTCCAGAAGGACCGTCGAACCACTTAAGTCCGCGCCTGTCGGTGGGCCATGGCATGATGACTCAGAATCCAGCCAATTACGAAGGAGCACTAACGATGGACCCACTGCTAAATGGGCTATTCAAGAAGTTTACTGAAAATAACGAACTGGAGAAATTATCCGACAGCGATGCATTCGAGATGTTCGCAGCCAAGCTAGTTCTCAAGGATGACCTAACGGAACGGACGGCGCTATCGGAATTACTTCTTGACCCCAGTACGCCCGGTGTAGATGTAGCTATCCTAGAAGTTAACGGCGAGCTAGTTTGGGACGACTCTGATGCAGAGGAGCTTTCAAGCGGTACTGGAACACTTATTGTCGCCCTACATTTCGTGCAGGCCAAGAACACGGAGAAGGTGCCGTCGAATGAAATTCTAAATATGGGCGAGGTTGTCAAGAACTCCCTCGAAGGCTCCGCCCCTCGCGGCTACCCAAAGCTTAAAGGGATCTCTGATGCCCTGAAATACATGTTCGCTGAGCATGCAACAAAAATGCAGAACCCACGGCCGTCCGCGCACCTCCACTTCGTGACCGCCGCGAACGCAACGGCGGTTGAGGATGCACTTGTGCAAGAGCGGCGGAAGAGTGTCCAGATGCAACTATCAGACCTATCCTTCCTGGGGGAGGTCACCGTTAAAGTGGAAGGGGCCGGTCAGCTCGTAGAAGCATCACGCAAGAAGACGGCGGCGAACGAAGTAGATATTGTGCTCGAGAAGAGTTTGAACCTCCCGAGCATGCCCGGTATCGAGCAAGCGATTCTCGGTCTGATTAGCCTTGACCAGTTGCTTCTGTTGATTCGCAACGATGATGCCTCACTGAACGAGCGCGTATTCTACGATAATGTTCGCGGATTCCAGGGAGCCGATAACCCCGTGAATGGGCGCATCCAGGAAACACTTAGGTCGTCAAACAGTCGACTACTTCCTGTTCTAAACAATGGCGTCACTGTAGTGGCGTCACAATACGCACCTCGCCCGGGCGACGAGGTGCGCCTAAGCGGCTATCAGATTGTGAACGGTTGCCAGACGAGTCATTGTGTCCACATTGCCGCGGACGAATTGGAGGACCCGAAAGCGATCCAGCTCCCTATCCGTGTGATAGTCACCGATGTAGCTGAGGTTGCAACGGAAATCATTCGCGCCACCAATTCGCAGACGGCGGTCAATGATAGCGATCTTGTAGCACTCACCTCGTTCCAGAAAAACCTTGAAGAGTTCTACAAGCTGGACACCCTCGACGTCGGCCTTTCATACGAACGCCGAAGTGGTCAGTTTGCGAACAGTTCGGTCCCTCAAACGAGGGTGGTGACCATCAGAGACCAAGTGCGTGCGTTAGCGGGCACATTTCTAAATTTGCCACACCTTGCTACCAGATATCCGAAAGATCTTTACGAAACGATCGGAAGAGAGATCTTCGCGTCGCAGCACCTATACGATCCCTACGTGGCCGCCGCGTACGCCGACTACCGGCTGGAGTCTGCGTTCCGAACAACCCTCGATCCTAGGCTTAAGCCACTGCGATACCACATACTCATGGCGCACAAATATCTGACGCTGCAATCAGATTCACTTCAGTTGAACGACAGGCGAGTAATAAACCAGAGTCAGCAGATCATTGAATCGTTGAGTGGTTCAAACTATGTTATGAAGCTCAAGGACGCAGCCGACGTGATACTCGACTTCACGCACGGTACCGTTCCTACGAGTGATCGGCTGAAGCGCCTGGCTTTCACGGCCGATCTAAGGGGCCACGTGATCAGTAGGGTTACTAAGTGAGCCGATGTGAACTTGCCGGGACTCGGCTCCCATCTCGCGGAGCCCCCACCATCGGGGGTTGCTGACTGGCAGCGTCTCGCGAGAGCGGTTCTCGAATTGTCACGTATCGCTGGCCGAAAAGTGAAAACCCTTCACGGCATGACCTGCGCATGCACCCACGCGGGCACGGCGACGGACAGCCGCCTCGAGACGGGTTCTAGGCTCGTGAGTATTTGAAGGTTTGGGAGCCACCGGGTATTGAGGTTGGGAGCCACCGTTATTGGCTTTGAGAGCCGGTGGCCGATGGGGTCGGAGCCACCGGCTCCCGTGCGCGGTCCCGTGGGGCTAATTCACGGCGGTGTGTTCGCGCATGTTGAAGGTGCCGGTCTCGATCCAGAGGGTGTTGTGGACGATGCGGTCCATGATGGCGTCGGCGTGTACGGCGGAGCCGAGGCGCTGGTGCCAGTCTTTCTGGGCGTATTGAGTGCAGAACACCGTCGAGGCGTGTCCGTACCGGCGCTCGAGTAGTTCGAGCAGCATGCTGCGCATGCCCTCGTCGGGCGGGTCGAGGAGCCATTCGTCGAGCACGAGCAGCGTGAAGGCGGCGTACTTCTTCAAGAACGTCGTCTTGCCGTTCGGCTTGTCTTGCGCCGATGCCCACGCCTCGGCCAGATCCGGCATCCGGATGTAGTGCGCCCGGATCCGGTGGGTGCAGGCCTGCTTGGCCAGAGCGCACCCGAGGTAGGACTTGCCGGAGCCGGTGAAGCCCTGGAAGACGACGTTCTGGTGCCGGTCGATGAACAAGCAGGAGCCGAGCTGGGCGATCACGCCCTGGTCCAGTCCCCGCTCGTGGAGCATGTCCAGCCGCCGCAGATCGGCGTTCGGGTAGCGCAGGCCGGCTCGCCGGATCAGTCCCTCGACTTTAGCGTGGGTGAACGTGGAGTGGGCCTCGTCCACGACGATCTTGACCTGGTCCTCGAACCCCATGCCCAGCATGAGGGTCTCATCGCGGGCCTCGAACGCCTCCAGCAAAGCGGTGGCGCCCATCTCCCGCAGCTTGCGACGGGACTCGGGATCGAGCCGGGTCATCGGGCACCTCCTGCGGCGTAGTAGTCGGCCCCACGCACATATCCGCCGGCGTCCTAGGCGGGCCGGTCCTGGCTGGCCCTGCCGGTCGGCTGTGCGGGTTTGTCCTGACCTGTTTCCAGAATCGGCCGCAGGTGGGCGTACCGCGGAGAGCGGATCGGCCCGGCCAACGCGATCCGGCACGCGGCCTCGACCCGCTCGGCTGAGTAGCGGCGGGTCAACCGCAGCACCGCCAGCGCCGGATTGATGCCCTGCTCGCTGACGGTCACCGACTCGAAGATCCGATCGGTCACGACCAGCGCCGAGGGGCCCACCCGCTCGGCCCATTCCCTGACCCGCGGCTGATCCCACTGCCGGTACTTCCGCCCGGCCGGCAGATCAGCATCGTTCGTGCGGTAGGCGTTGACCACGGTCTCGGGCCACAGCACGTGGCTCGATAGCCGTTGGTGGCCGCGGTGCACCTCGAGCAGCGACTCGGTGATCCTCAGGTCGACCTTGGCGCCCACGTGCGGGTACGGCACGGAGTAGTAGTTGCGGGCGAAGGACACGTGCCCGTTGCGCCCGACCCTCCGGCCGTAGACCCAGCGGCTGATCTCGTACCCGGCGGCCGGCAGCGGCCGCAGCAGCTCCTTCTCCTCGGAGGTGAACACGCTGACCCGTGAGCCTGCCCGTTTCTGGAACGGCTCGGCGTTGTAGGCGGCGAGTTGGTCGGCGATCGCGGACTTGAGCTCGGCGAGCGTAGCGAACTGCCGCGCACGGAGGGCGGCGATGATCCAGGTGGCCACGTGCGCCACGGTGTTCTCCACGCTCGCCTTGTCCTTGGGCTTGCGCACCCGGCCGGGAAGGACCACGGCCGAATAGTGGGCAGCCATCTCCCGGTAGGCGTCATTGAGGACGATCTCGCCCTCGCGGGGATGTGTGATCACGCCGGTCTTGAGGTTGTCGCACGCGATGCGTGGCACTGATCCGCCGAAGAACTCGAACATCGCCGCGTGGGCCCGTAGCCAGGTGTCCTGCTTCATGTCCAGGGCGGGTTCGACGAAGGCGTACCGGGAGAACGGCAGGCACGCCACGAACAGATACACCCGCCTCGACTCGCCAGTGACGGGGTCGGTCAGCTGCATCGTTGGGCCAGACCAGTCCACCTCGACGGTCTGCCCGGCCTTGTGCCCGACGCGGGAGGCCAGCCCGGCGACCAGTACATGCTGTTGGTACTGCTTACAGAACCGGTCGTACCCCATTGCAGGGGACCCCGAGCCCGCGCACCGGTCGATGTACTCGCCGTGCAAGAGCTTCATCGTCACCCCGACCCGGGCCATCCGGAGCGTGTCAAATCAAATGAGACGTGAGGTGCTCGGTTGGGCTTGGCTAGTTTCGGGTGATCGGGCGTCGGGGTCGTTGATGGTCGCCTTTTCCGGCAGTCGGGGTGGGCGCGGTCGTCGGGTGAACCGTTCGGGGTGTTTGGCGTAGGCGGCGTCGAGCACGAGCTGGCGCCTGTCGCGGATGGTCTCGGCGGTGCCGTCGTGGACGCTGGCCGGGGTGTGCAGTCCGATCCCGCTGTGCCGGTGCTGGTGGTTGTACCAGTGGATGAATCGGTTCATCCATGCCCGGGCGGCACCGATGCTGGCGAACCGCTCGGGGTAGTTCGGCGTGTACTTCATGGTCTTGAACTGCGACTCGCTGTACGGGTTGTCGTTGCTGGTCCGCGGCCGATTGTGCGACCGGGTTACATCCAGATCGCACAGGAGTGAGGCCAACGGCTTCGAGGTCATCGCCGCGCCCCCGTCGGCGTGGAGATACCCCGGTGCCTGGCCTTGCTCGGCGATGGCGGCGGCGACCAGGTCGGCGGCCAGTTCGCCGTCTTCGACGGTCTCGATGCGCCAGCCCACGACGTAGCGGGAGTAGATGTCGATGACGACGTAGGCGTGGTACCAGATGCCCTTGGCCGGGCCCCGCATTTTCGTGATGTCCCACGACCACACATCATTTGCTGAGGTTGCGACCAGTTCGGGAATCGCCCGTGGTGGATGGGTTGCCTGCCGACGACGCTCGCCGTTCATCGCCTCGGCCGCCAGGATCCGGTGCATCGTGCGCTGCGAGCAGTGATACCGGCCGGCGTCGAGTTCGCGGGCCCACACCTGGGCCACGGACAGATCGGCGTAGGCCTCGCTGGTGAGCACTTCCAGTATCGCGGTGCGCTCGGCGGCGGTGAGCTCGGCAGGATGGCGGGCCTTGGGGTGCGGCCCATACTGGCGCGGTTTCGGATTGGCCTGGCGATGATGGGTCGCCCGCGACCTACCGACCAGGGCGCAGGACCGCACCACACCCAGCAGCGCGGTCAGCAGCTGCGCGGTTTCGGCCTGCCAGGTGCGCCAGGCGGCCCTGGTCACCCCTTGTTTTTCTTGGAGAGCGCTTCCAAGAACGCGACACCTTTTCCCATGACCTCCAACGCGGCGTCACGATCGGCGATGACCTTGTCCTTCCGGGCGGCGTCTGACTCGAGTTTGCTGATCTGCTTTTCCAGCTCAGCGATGCGCGCCTGCTCCGGCGACTGGCCAGCCCGGGGCCTTCTCTTGGACACGGTGCCCAGTGTTCCCGCTTCGATCTGGGCCCGCCACTGCTTGACGCTGGAATCGTAGAGGCCCTCTCGGCGCAGCACGCGGCCCTTCTGCCCGGACGGGGCCTGCTCGTACTCGGCGACGATGCGCCGCTTGTACTCGGCCGTGAACGTCCGCCGGGCCGGCCGCCCGGTCCGCGGGGCCTGAACCGTCTCCTGCGTCGAGGTCGTCGGCGTCGGCTGCGAGGCCTCCAGGGCCGCGTCAGTAGTTGCAGTGATAGTCATGCTGGGTTCTCCTTCTCCTCACGCCCCAGCCTCTCAACCAGCCAGCCCGGGTGTCTCACCTCAGTCTGGCGGATAGGGATCTCCCGATGCACCTCGGCCCAGTCGGGCTCGGCGAACACGCTCTCGTGCTCACCCCGGCCCGGGAACAACAGCGAGTACACCTCGCCGTCCGGTAGATCTGCGACATCGTCCCAGCCGAGCTTGGCGGCATCGGCGGCCTCCAGCACCGCAGCGACGCTGTTGCGTGAGATCTGCTGCGAGGCCGCGATCGCCCGCCCCGACAGGCCCTCGGCCCGCAACTGCAAGACGAGTTTCGCCTTGATCTTCCTTACCATTGGGAACTGCTCCTTCCGCCAGGTGCCCGTTACACCCAGCGGGAGGAGCCTAAGAAGGTGGCTCTGAACGCGAATAACGGTGGCTCCGACGACGTCCAAACCGTCAAGCAGCTACCGGCTCCCAGACCCAATACGACTGGCCCTCAGAAGAGCGAATACTCACTCGGGCTGGTGGGTGATCTTCTTGCCCTTAGCCTGCAGGGCGTGTCTACGAGGACGTGGCTGCGCCGTTGTCCTCTGAACGACCGGGTCGCATTAACAACCGCCGAGGCACCGTTGCCCATTCGTCCTGCCTGTATTCGAGCGCCCGTAAGCTGCGGCAGATCAGTCTAGCTCGGTGGTGAGCTTGTCCCAGAGGCCGATCTGTTCATGACTGTGGCGGTGCTCCTGCTCCTGGGGTGTTAGTGCATAGTCGAGGCTGGCGGATTCAAAGCGTTTAAACTGGTAGATTGCGTGGTTCAGGTGTTGAGCATTGAATAGCCCAAGGTCGTTAAGAGTGGTGAAGTCCTCGACGGTGATGCCTGTGACGCGCTCGAAAAGAGCGGAGTCGAGGGACTCGATGACGTGCGTGAGAGTCTCTTCCCGGTAGTCAGTGACGTACATAAAGATCGGGATCTTGGCCAGGAACTTCTGCAGCTTCTCGCGGATCTCTTTGCGAAGCTTGGCCGTCTCGAACTGTTCCTTCTTCTGATCCTTCGTGAGCTTGCCGTCCTGCTTGCGCTTGGCCTTCTTGAGGTCCTCGGTGTTCGTGACGACCTTGCTGGCGTTGTTCACCAGCGCGCGGAAGTCCTCGACGTTCTCGAGCGTCTCCATTAGATCCGAGCGGGTGAGGATACCGGAAAGGGTGTGCTCGTTGACGTTGACTAGCAGCGGTGAATTCCAACGGCGTGCCAGCGCCGCGGCGCCCACGCCCACCGTGGCCCAGTCGAGGACGGCGTTCGCGTCGAGGGCGGTCATCGCACCTCCCGTGAATCCAAAGATCGGTAGGTAGTTAATGAGCTCGGATATCGCCTGCGACGGAGTGGCGTCCCCGGCGGTGGCCAGCTTGGTGCCATACTCGGCGACCAGCGAAAGTGCCCGATTAGGGTCGAACTCAAAGACGTAGCACGTCTCCTTAAGCAGCTCGAGATTTCCTTCCGCGTCGCGGTACGACCACGGTGACTGGACGCGGAATGCCGCCTGGAAGTAACTTTCCGGACTCTTGAGAGATCGGAGCATGAGGATTGCTCCCCACTCCGGCACGGTGACACCCGTCATTAGCTTGCCGCAGGACAGCGTAATGGACCCGGGGCCATTCTTGGCCTTGGCGTCCTCGATCGCGCGTTCCACCGGCGGTAGGGCCTCCACGCCCTGGCCAGCCTTGTTTCCCGCAGCAACGACGATCTCGAACTCGGAGAAGTACGGGTGCCTGCTCAGCGTGTCGGCCATGGCCACGCAGGCTGCGACGTTGGGCAAGTACCAGACGGAGTGCCTGACCGCGGACCTGAAGCGAACGGCCTCGAACGGGAACGGCGGCTTGTCCTGCGACTGCACCTGCAGCTTCATCTGCTCGGTGAGCTTGCCACGGAGCATCTCAAGGAACTCGTTAACCTCGTCGTTATGCTCGAAGACGGGCTTGCCGCTGGATTCCTTCTGCGCGCTGAAGAATTCGTTAAGGCTGAACCCGTCGAACTCGCCGTCGGCCGTGTATTGGGAGGCGTTCTTGCCCAGGTCGTAGGAGTACATCTCCATCCGGGGCAGCGTGAGGTACGGGTTCGGGCCGTCGGTCTCGCTCCACCGCTCCTTCTCGCGCTGTTCGTCGACATAGGTCCAGTTGAAGACTGCGTCTTCGGTGAACTCTCCGTCAGTGATCGCCCGGAACGGGGTGCCCGACAGGTACAGGTACTTGTCGGCCCTGACCGCCAGGTCTTCCGACAGATCTTCCACGGTGACCTGCTCATCGGGCTCCTCGATCTCGGCTGTCTTCGCATCAGTCGGGTCGTAGAGAGTACGGGCAGAATCGCGCCAAGAGCCGAAGTGGTACTCGTCCAGAACGATTGCGTCCCACTCGATGAGGTGGATGACCTCGTTGCGAGACTTGATGTTTCCGTCCGCGTCCCGACCACCGAGGTCCTGGAGCGAAGCGAACCAGACGACCGGCCCGTCGAAGTCGGCAGCAGCGTAACGGTCGTCGTCGCTGGCATTCCTGTCGATGTAGCGCCAGCCGTGGAAGTCGACGTGAGAGACGAGGTCGTCATGCCAGGCGGTCGCCACTGCCGGTTTGAACGTCAGGACCAGCACCCGCTTCCAGACCATCGTCTTGGCGAGCTGGTACGTGGCGAACGTCTTCCCGAAGCGCATCTTGGCGTTCCAGAGGAACTTCGGTGTGGTGCCGGCGTGGGTGCGGAAATACTCCGCGGCCCTGTCGACGGCCGCCTGTTGCTCAGGGCGCATACCGAAGGTATGAGACCGCCTGGGTTCGTAGGCGACGCCGGAAACGACCGTAGCGATCGCCGCCTTGACCTCGTCGATCGTCGCCTCAAACCATTCGCCCGCCGTGCGGTTTATGCCTGCGGCAACTAGAGCCGAGTGCACGTCGCGGTCCGAAAACTCAAAACCGTCCGCACGCACCGCGGGCTCATCAAGGAGGATCGAAACGCCCTTGAGACCGGGGTAGGCAGTGTTCAATTGCTGCTTGATACGAGCGCGTGCCGTCGCTTTGGTGGTCTGACCGACCTTGACTAGCCCACGGCCCGAGATCCGTGTCTGCCCGTGGGTGCGCTGCCAGAGGTCGTCGTCCTTACCGACGACCGTGTAGGCGTAGACGCGATTAGGCATCGATGGTGTCTCCTGAGCTGGGTGCCGGCATCTCCTTGACCTGTGACGCGATGAAGGCGGCCTCTTCCCCAGTAATTCCGTATCGCGCAAACAGCAGCTCATCGGTCCACGTCTGGCTCAAGGGGACATCAGGCACGAACGCATACACATCGCGGGTGGCGTGTTGGGTCGCCTTGCGCAGCGAGACCAGGAACCGTACGAAGCGGGTCCTCAGATAGCTCGCGTACCACTGAGCCTCTGACTCGCTCTCGAAGCGTCCGGCAACGAGGTAGGTCTCGGAACAGGCTGTACCCGGACCAGCGACGATCGGATCGCTGAGAAATTTTGTCTCCACCGCAGCGCTTGTCCCCTGTACGGCGGTCATAAGGACCTTCCAGTCATCGACCCACTCGGAATTCGTGCGAACATCGGCACGTTCGATCCAACTTATCTTCTGCGAGCCGTAAAACTTGACTGGATTCTTGAGACGATCCGGCGACGCGACCCCATGGAAGTAAGTCCGGAACCCGAACGGCTTACCACCGGAAACGCGGACCTTAAGGACCGGTTCAGGCTTGCCGGCAACTCTGTACGCCCTCACCTTCTCAAGGATCGCCACGGCCTCATTACGGCGTACGAGCACGTCGTACGCGCAAAGCGAGCGTTCCATAGGGGGACCTACGGGCACACCGTCCCACATTGTCTGGACCTCACACAGACCGGGGTTGTCCCGATCCCACAAGAAATATGAGACCCCGCCCCTGACCTTCACGCCGGGAAAAGCATCGTACAGCTTGGGATAGTCCACGAGCTTCCTGATACGTCCGTCTGTGAGCATCTGGTTACGGAAGCTATCGAGTCCACGCCCGCCAGCAAACCAGCGTGACTGGGTGATCATCACAACGTACCGGGGGTTAAGGGCCAGGGCCTTCTGCACAAAAAGTTGGTAAATGGGGACCGCACTGGCGTTGTGGCCGCCGTCCTTGAGCTGATACGGCGGGTTCCCGACGATCACGTCGAACTTCATGTCGGCCATCTCCTTGGTGGGGTACGTGCCGTGGATGAACGAATAGGCGTAGTTCTCACGGGAACGGCCTCGTTCGAGATCCTTCGGGACGTTGCAGAGGGTGCACCGGTCATCGGAGCCGAAATGGTGCTCGGACGGCACGTAGAGCAGATTTCCTTGCGGGTCGTCGAATTGGACGAGGCTGTGGTGGCCGGAGGCGTCCGCCGAGCAGTACACGCTGCGCCGAGAGATGATGCCGGTCATCTCGGTGATGGCGGCCCCGAACAGCATGTTGCGGAATATGTGGTCCCGGCGCACGACGAAGTCGGGCTCCCACTCGGCCAAGCCGTCGAGCAGACGTGTCGCCACTTCTCGCAGGAACACCCCGGACTTGCTGAACGGATCCAGCCAGACGTAGTCCGGCCGGGTCCAAACCTCCTCGGGTAGCAGCTCCAGCATTGCTCTTGCGAGATCAGGGGGCGTGGGGACCTCATCGGTGGACAGCTGAGCCAAACAGTCGAGAATGTCAGGGACATGCTGACTAAATCGGGGCTGGTTCATACCCGACCTCCCTGATTTTTCCGGCGACAACCGGCCCGGGGTGGTTCACCAAATCTGCGTAGTGGACGGGGACGGCATCCATCTTCGGGACGTAGAAGAGGTCGACCTGGGCGTCGTCCTCGGCAACAGTGGACCATTCGCGGATGAAGGTGCCGTTTCGGCCAGCGCGGTAGTCGACCCATTCGGTCGAGTCGAGGTCAGCGAGGGTGTCGGCCAGCACGATGTTGGTCTCAAGGATCACCTCGACAGCTCCGGCCAGACCCTGCGAAGGCTCCTTGGTGTTGAGGTCGTTGTCCAGGTGGGATTGAAGGACGTGGCGCAGCCGGTCCTTGGATTCGGCGACGTTCTCCGGGTCGATGTCAATGGCGTAGATCGAGGCCAGGGCGCGGAGGAGCCGGTGTTCATATTGGAGAGTTGACCTGTATCTCTCCGAGGTGACGAAGGCCAGCTTGCGGATCAGGATCTCCTCGAGGAAGTTACCGGATCCGGCGGAGGGCTCGAAGAACTTCCGATCCGTATTGGTTGGATCGTCGGCGGAAGGGAACATATCCGTGACCAGGTCGAGCATGGCGGTCACTTCTCGTGTGTGCGTGTAGACCTCCGCGAGGTCGCGCACCCGCTGCCGCGTCTTGATTTGCATCCTTCACCTCGACTCACTACTGACCTGACAGCAATTGTGGCATCCACTTTCGCCATGACCAGTCATGGCGACGATCGTTGTCTCCAAGCCACGTTGACTTACCAGTGACATGTAGAAGCTAGAGTCCCTCGGTCGCACTGTGCCCCCAGTCGGACTCGAACCGACACTGAAACGGTTTTAAGCCGTCTGCCTCTGCCAATTGGGCTATGGGGGCTTGCCGGCCTCGCCGGAGCGGGGCCGGGTGGCGCGCAGGGCGCCGGGGCCGAATCAACCGGCCAAGCGGGTCAGCACCGACATCGCGATGCCGTCCAGGATGTCTTTCTCACTCACCGTGAGCTCGGACAACCCGGCACGCTCTGCCATCACATCACACAGCGCCTGGACCACGATGGAGCCCCCGCCGATCACATCCGCGCGGCCCGGGTGCATCGGGCCCAGGCTGCGGCGTTCGGTCACTGAGGACGCCACCAGGCGGTCGCACACCTCGCGAATCCGGTCCAGCGGGATGACGCTGCCGTGGATCCGCTCGGGATCGTACTCCCCCAGCCCCTGCGCCAGCGCACTCAACGTGGTGAAAGTCCCCGCCACACCCACCCATCGAGTAGCGAGGCCCACCGGCACGTCGCCGGCCTCCGCCAGTGCGTCGGCGATGACGAACCAGGCCTCGGCGATCTCGGCGGCGGTGGGCGGATCAGAGTGCAGCACCCGCTCGGTGAGGCGAACGCAGCCCACGTCGAGGCTGCGGGCACCCAGGATCTGTACCTGACCACGCACGATCTCGCCAACCACGATCTCCGTGGACCCACCGCCGAGGTCGGTCACCACGAACGGTCCGTCGGACGGGTCGAGGTCGATCACCCCGCCAGCGAAGGTCAGCTCAGCCTCGGTCTGCCCACTGATCACCTCGGCCACCGCGCCCGGGAAGTGCTTACCGAGCACCTCGGCGGTCATGTCGAAGAACTCGTCTTTGTTGCTGGCATCCCGAGTGGCGGAGGTCGCGACCATCCGCACGGACTGCACGCCGAGTTCGGCCATCGTGGCCGCGTAGTCGGTGAGCGCGGTGCGACACCTGGAGATCGCTTCGGTCGAGAGCCTGCCGGTGGCGTCGACGCCCTCCCCTAGCCGAATGATGCGCATCTCGCGGTGGACGTCGGCGAGCCCGGGCTGACCGCGCACGCCCTCGGCGACGAGCAGTCGGATGGAGTTGGTGCCGCAGTCCACGGCTCCGACTCGCACCGCGCCAGAACCAGCAGAGCCAGCAACCGCGGTCACTCCTGCTCCTGCGCGTAGTAGTCCGGCACGCCCAGCTCCTCGGGCGTGGGCCAGTCCTCGGGCAGCGCGGTACCGCGCAGTCCGGCCTCGCAGGCCAGCGCCACGGACTCGTCGCCCAACCACACCACGCCGGGCCCCTCGGCCAACGCGTAGGCCATCAGCACGTGCAGGCACTTGACCCGCTCGGGCATCCCGCCACCGGAGAAGTCCGTCCCGAGGTCCTCGATCTCATTGCGCTGCTCGAGATACCGCTCGTGCGCCTGGGTGTAGTTCAGCGCCATCTCGGGGTCGGAGGTCAGCCTCGTCGTCATCCCCCTCATGATCCCCGCGGACTCCTGCCGACTCGCCTCGGCGGTGAGCCGCGGATCGGTGAGGTAGTACAGCGTCGGGAACGGGGTGCCGTCCTCCAACCGCGGCGCGGTCTTGACCACCCCGGGCCTGCCGTCTGGGCTGCGGTAGGACACCTCCAGCACCCCGCGCGGCCGCCGGCCCAGCTGGGCCTCGATCGCGTCGAGATCGTCACTGGACACGCTGTGTTCGGCGCTCACGCTGGGGGGTCCTCCTGTGGTTGCTGGGGCGCATCGGCGCCATCGGGTGCCTCGCCGCCCGGGGAGTCGACGCCGAGATGCCCGCGCCGGGGATCGACCGGAACGGCCGGGGTGTCGGGGCCGCCGGGGATGCTGGTGCCCTCGAGGACCGACGTTCCCCCCGGCAGGCTCGAGTTCTCCGGGTAGACGGGATCGGCGGGCACGGAGATGGAGTCCCACACCCGCGTCTGCCACGGCAGCGCCGCCAACTCGGCCGCCCGCTGCTCGGCCGCCGCCTGCTCCACCGGATCCACCGGGCTCACCCGGTACGGGGTCTCCCCCGGCTTGACGGCGCCGAAGCGGATGCGGGCCTGCTGCTCGATGTACGCCGGATCGGCGAGCAGCTGCTCCTCGGCCTCGAGCTCGGCGATCGTGGCCTCCAGCGCCGCCCGCTCCTGCGCCACCGCCTTCTCGTCCGAGAGGAACTGATAGTGATTGCGCAGGGGAAACGACACCGTCACCAGCAGGATGATGGCGACGACGGCGAGGAGACCGATCCGCCGAGGCGTGTAGTTCCGCGGGCCCAGCACCGTGTCCGAGAGATCGGTCCGCGTTTTGAGCCGGTGGGCCTCCGGATGCGCGGTCGAGCCGACCCGCTTCGAACGGGCCGAGGCGGGCACCGGCCGGTCCCGCTCCCGGCTCGGCGTGCGCCGCTGGGGAGTCTGCCGGCGGGCGGGGTCGGCGGTGGACTCGCCGCGCGTGCGACCCCGCTGCGGTGCCCGGCGGATGGGCCCCGACGCCTCCCCCGGCCGCCGGGACGACGCGCGATCGCGACCGTCGCCCCGGCGATCCGGCGAGCCCCGTCGATCAGAAGGGCGTGGTGGGCGAGCCATGAGCCCTCCTCTCGACTACCTAGCTGACCGGATTGGCCTCGTGGGACTGTGCGTGCTGTGCCCGAGTGGCGTCGCTGCCTGGATCAGGCGGAGAAGCGCGGGAAGGCGCCGGCGCCGGCGTACCGAGCGGCGTCCCCGAGCATCTCCTCGATGCGCAGGAGCTGGTTGTACTTGGCCACGCGCTCCGAGCGGGCCGGGGCGCCGGTCTTGATCTGGCCGCAGTTGCAGGCCACCGCGAGGTCGGCGATGGTCGTGTCCTCGGTCTCGCCCGAGCGGTGCGACATCATCGTGGCGTAGCGGTTGCGGTGCGCCAGCTCCACGGCATCCAGCGTCTCGGTGAGCGTGCCGATCTGGTTGACCTTGACCAGCAGCGCGTTGGCCGCGCCCCGCTCGATGCCGTCGCGCAGGCGCTCGGGGTTGGTGACGAACAGATCGTCGCCGACGATCTGGACCTTGTTGCCGATCATCTCGGTGAGGGTCTTCCAGCCCTCCCAGTCGTCCTCGTCGAGCGGGTCCTCGATGGAGACCAGGGAGTAGTTGGCCACCAGGTCGGCGTAGACGTCGGCCATCTCGGCGGCGGAGAGCTGCTTGCCCTCGAAGTGGTACTTGCCGTCCTTGAAGAACTCGGTCGCGGCCACATCGAGTGCGAGCGCGACGTCGGTGCCCAGGGTGTACCCGGCCTTCTCGATGGCCTCGACGATGAGGTCGAGGGCCGCCTTGGTGGAGTCGACCGACGGGGCGAAACCGCCCTCGTCGCCCAGGCCCGTCGACAGGCCCTTGTCCTTGAGCACGGACTTGAGGTTGTGGTACACCTCGGCGCCCATGCGCAGGGCCTCGCGGAAGGTGGGCGCACCGATCGGCGCGATCATGAACTCCTGGACGTCGACGCCCGAGTCGGCGTGGGCGCCGCCGTTGAGGATGTTCATCATGGGCACCGGCAGGACGTGGGCGTTGGCGCCGCCGACGAAGCGGTACAGCTCGAGGTTCGCCGAATCGGCCGCGGCGCGGGCCACGGCGAGCGAGACGCCGAGGATGGCGTTGGCGCCGACCGTGGACTTGTTGGGGGTGCCGTCGGCGTCGAGGAGGGCCTCGTCGACCTGACGCTGCTCCTCGGCGGGGATGCCGATCACGGCGGGGGCCAGCACGTCCAGGACGGCGTCGACGGCCTTGGTCACGCCCTTGCCCATGTAGCGCTCGTCGGAGTCGCGCAGCTCCACTGCCTCGTGGGCGCCGGTCGAGGCACCCGAGGGAACGGCCGCCCGTGCGAACGAGCCGTCGTCCAGAAGCACCTCCACCTCGACGGTGGGGTTGCCTCGCGAATCGAGGATCTCCCGGGCTCCGACCTGCTCGATAAGCGCCATCTGTGCTCCTTGGGGAAGTTCGTGGTTCGTCTCTGGGTCGGCACCGCGATGGGTGGCTGCAGTACCGGGGGCCATTGTTCCACGTCGCCCGGCAGGGTGGGTCGAGGCTGCGCCGGGGGCGGGTGGCGCGGGCCCAACGAGAACATCCACAAGCCGGTGTCCGAAGTTGCCTAATCGCCGCTGGGCACCGCGCGCGTGCATTAGGTTCCGTGCAACGACTCGATGAGAGGACCATCTGGTGGCAGAAATTCTCCCGCTTCTCACAGCAGTGCTGTTGGGTGTCGTCGCTGTTGGCGGGGTTTGGCACTCGAATTCCAAGGCGAGATGGCAGAAGCGTCTGGCGGCTATGTCCGCGGAGATGAGCCAAGCAGAACAGCGGCTTTCGACCACGCTCTCTGAGGCGCGGGCAGCCCATAGTCGTGCTATTGCGCACGAGCACGACTATTACCGCCAGATTCGTGCACGTCTTCAGCTCTCAACCGGGGAGAGCACGTCTCGCGCGCACATCTTGTCGGCGTGCCGTGAAGCCCGAATCAACGCGGTAGTCATGTCCAACGTGTTGTTCAGGCCACCTGAGGCTGACGATGGCAAGGTATTCCACGCTCAGATCGACCATCTCGTGGTGACCGAACGAAGCCTGCTGATCGTAGAGAGCAAGTACTGGAAGTACGCCGTTTTCGATGGGGTCGATATCCGCGCGCACTCTGATTCGCTGCGCATACTGTTCGGCGACCTCGTCGAAGACCTGCCCCGACAGCACGCGGTGCATCTCTACCGCGAGGATGACCGAGTAAAGCTCAGAACCTCGAGCCCGGCGGGTCAAGTGCGTCTTCAGGCGCACCGCCTCAGTTCTTTTCTCACGATGCGAGGGGGCACGCCGCCCTGGATCAACACCTGCGTGTACTACTGCCACCCCGAGAGCAAGGTGCACCACGCCGATTTCAACAACCGAACGGCCATCGTCAGCTCCTACCCGGCCCTGGGCCGCATGATTATGTCCACGCAGACCGCGGAGACTGCCCGCGTGGATGTCGACGCGATCGTTGGAGCACTGGCACCGTTGAGCACCGATACAACCGGCACGGGAATCTATAGTCAGAAATGGACAAGCATTCTCGACGCGCACTCGGTGAATGTGTCCGGCAGCACGGCAATGGATTCATCGAGCGTCGGTCGTCACGCTCGGGCGCCGATCTCGACGATGGCCATGTCGAAGTCCGAATCGCCGAGATCCACCTAGCACCCCGCAACCAGGATTCCGACCGCGGCGGGCCCGTGTCGTCGTCATCGGACCTTTTTTGTCCCCAACCCGCGGCCTCACGCCGGCCCCGACGTGCACCCCGGCGGCCCGGCGGGGTGAGCACCAGCCGACGCCGGTGGTGACGTACCCGCCCCCTACAGTGAGCCCGACCCCGCCAGGACGATCCAGGAGAACGCTGTGGACTCGCTCGCCCTCGTCACCGCCCGAGACCGGGCAGCACTCTGATGGCGACCCGGTCCTCGCGCTCAACGACCAAGAAGCGCAAGCCCAGCGCCAAGCGGACTAAGTCCGCCAAGAAGCCCAGCGCAGCGACGGCCGTCCCCACCATCCCTCCCGGCCAGCGGGTATGGCTGCTTGAGCTCCCCTGGGGAGGGCTGGGCGGCGGGACACCAGCCGGGGTGACCTACTACAAGTCGCTCACCGCCCACGCCTACGTCGGTACCGCCCTGCCGAGCCCACTGGAGCCCTACGCCAGCAAGCCCTACTCCTACCTGCGGTGGCTGGAGGACGAGCTCAACGGCAGCGAGGGCCCGGGCGCGACCGCCGCACCCATGACGCTGCGCCCGGAGCAACGCGCGGACGTGGACGCGATCGTCGCGGCCGCCGAGCGCGGGTTTTGGCAGGTCCACCTGGCCAATGATGTGGGCACCGGCAAGACCCTGGTGGCGGTGGCGGCGGCGAAGGCCATCGCGAAGCTGCGCGGCGGGCGCACCATCCTGGTGACGGTGGACCGGCCGGCGCGCATCACCATCCCGTCGTGGCGGCGCACCATCGCCGCGCTCACACAAGACGACCGGGGCGACGACGACCTGCGCTGGATCATCATGTCCTCCGACAGCCTGGGCAAACTCATGGCCCGGAACGGGCGCCCTCGCCTCAAGGTCGACGTCGCGGTGATCGACGAGGCCCACCAGTTCCGGCACGCCAGCAAGCGCACCAGCTACATGCGGCGACTGACCCGAATGGACGGCCCTCACGAGAAGGCCCCGTTCGTGCTGACGATCACCGCCACCCCTGGCCATCACCCGGGCGAATGGGGTTACCTGTCGTCGCTGTTCGCGCAGGTCCACGGCGATCCCCCGGCCGCGTGGTCGGACTTCGGCCGGGCCTTGGCCGAGCGGGGTATGCCCCTGGAGACCTCGTACGGCAAGTGGACGTGGGACGCCGAGGCCAAGGAGTCGTTACCCCTGCAGCAGGCCGCGATTGGCGACGCACGCGACATGCTGCTGAAGCACGATCCGCCGCTGATGCTCACCCGGTCGGCGCCGTGGGGGCCTCCACCGTTCGACGTGGACCTGGTGGAGCTGACCCCGGACCAGTGGCGGGCCTACGAGCTGGAGTGGGGCGACTTCCAGCGGGAGATGCAGCTCGCCAGGACGGGCAACAACGTCGCTCGCGGGCTGGCTGCGCTGGTGCGGCTGCGCCAGAAGGCGTCGATGATCCGGGTCGAGCACACCGTGGCGGCGGCCAAGGCCGAACTCTCGCGCGGCTACCAGGTGTTGGTCGCCACCGAGATGGTGTCCACGGCCGCGCACCCGGTGGCCGAACTGCTCGAGGCCGACGGGATCCCGGTCGCACGGATCTACGGCTCGAACCCGCAGGCCGAGTCCGAGCGGATGCGGTTCCAGCGAGGCGAGGCGCCGGTGGTGGTGTTCAACACGCCCACCGCGATCAACCTGCAGGCGCGCGAGCAGTTCGCCGACGGCACGTTCGCGACCGACACCCCGCGGAGAGGCTTCTTCCACCAGGCCCGCTACTCGGGGCTCCTGGCCGAACAGACGATGGGCCGCGCGCACCGGAATCATCAGGTGTGCGCCTGGTCGCTCCTGGCGGCGGCCGGCACGATCGAGGAGCGAGCGGGGACGGTGATGCTGTCCCGGCTCATCGCCTCGGCGACCAGCACCGACGCGGACGCCTCCACCTTCTCCGAGGTGGCCCGGGTGTTCGGGATCGACTGGATCCCCGCCGTCCGGCTGGCGGACGAACTCGGCTGACTGAGACCGGCGCCCACCGCCTCGAGACCGGGGACCACCCGGGGCCGCATTCGCTCGGGCACGTCGCACACGGTTCGCGTGGTGAACGTGGCCGCACTGGTGCCGGCGCGGGCCGAGGGGGCAGACCCCTCCCCTCGCAGGTCCCGCGATCCGAGCCGGAGCCCTCACCGCTGCCGTGTCGGGCCTCCCAGGATGCGCCGGGTCGACGGCGCGAACACCAGGAGCAGGTTCGCCACACTCAGGAGCCCGAACCCCCACCAGAACCCGTAGAACATCGCCCGCTGGTCGCCGGGGAGTCCCGCGACGGGAGTCCACAGGAACGCGATCTCCCCCGCCATCCAGACGAGGTGGCCCAGCGTCACGATCAGCGCGAAGTACCACTGCCACGGAGAGGGGGACTCGCGGCGACCGCGTGCGCGCACCCCGCGGACCAGCAGCGCCGTGACCGCCGCCCCGGCGACGCCGAGGAGTGCGAGGATGATTCCCGGCAGGAGGAAGTCGGCGAACGGCGTGTTCCGCAGGATCGCCGGATCGAATCCGAGGCCCGACCCGTCCGGCGCGAGGAACAGCCCGGGCCCGCCCCCGAGTGCCGACAGCGTCCAGATCGCGATCCCGGCGGTCAGCGAGTACGCGGCCCATGGGCGTCCGACCTTCATCACGGTGCTCCTTTCCCGAGGTGGCGCGCGGTGCCCGTCGACCTCCGCTCGAGTTCCCGGTCCCGATTCCCGCGCCTCGGCCCCCCGCGGTCACGGGGAGCATCCCGCTGGGTTCATTGTGCTCCACGCCGCCGGCCTGGTCGACGAAATGTGTGTCGACGGGAACGTGTCGAGACCGGGGCCCTGCGGACAACACGTCATCCGTCCGGCGTGGGGCGCCTGGCGTGCTCGTCGCGCCGCCGCCGGGAGCGTGACGACATGACCACCCGGAGCAACCACAGCCCGACCCCGGCGAGTAGGAGCAGCGCCGCGACCCGGTAGTCCTCCGCCGGCCGACCCGACCACGGCGATGCCAGGAACACGCAGCTGAGCAGGCCCGCTACGGGGATCACCGTCGGCGCCCGGAAATGCCGATGCTCCACGGGACTGCGGCGCAGCACGAGGACGGCGCAGTTGGTCACCGCGAACACCGCCAGGAGCAGCAGGGAGGTGGTGCCACCGAGCGAGGCCAGGTCGACCCCCGCGATGAGGAGCACGGCGAGCAGCGTGGTCACGCAGATCGCCACCCAGGGAGTGCGACGGCCGGGCAGCACCCTGCCGAGCAGGGAGGGCAAGACCTTCTCCCCCGCCATGCCGTAGAGCAACCGAGAGGCCATGAGCATGTTGATCAGGGCCGAGTTGGCCACGGCGGCCATGGTGATGAGCGCGAAGATCCACAGGGGGAACGCCGGCGCCCCCACCGCCACCACCGTGAGCAGCGGTGTCTCGCCCGAACCCAGGACCTCCGGCGGCACCACGGACACCGACACCGCCACCACCAGCAGGTAGATCACCCCGGTGATCGCCAACCCGGCGAACATGATCCGGGGGAAGACGCGCGCGGGATCCCGGGTCTCCTCCGCCATGTTCACCGAGTCCTCGAATCCGACGAAGGCGAAGAAGGCCAGGGCGGTGGCGGCGGTGATCGAGCGCACCGGGCTCTCCCCCGGCGAGGTCTCCACCTGGGTGAGCCGCGACAGATCGCCGTGGCCGTGCGAGAGCGCCCAGACCCCGATCCCGATCACCAGCAGCAACCCTGAGACCTCGATCGCGGTGAGCACGACGTTGAGCCGGACCGATTCCGAGATCCCGCGCAGGTTGATCGCTGCCACCGCGAGGATGAACGCCAGCGCGATCCCCACCAGCAGCCCGTTCCCGGTCACCGAGTCCAGCCAGGAGAGCTGGCCCCCTCCGACGCCGTGGGCCTGCTCGGCCACGCGGACGTGGTCGGGGAGCCCGTCCGCGGGGATGACCTGGGTGAGATTCCCGGCGAACGCGAGCGCGGCCGAGGCGGCGGACGTGAGGCCCGAGGCCATCACGGCGAAGGTCACGAGGTACGTGAGCGCCTGCACCCGGAACGCGCGGTGCGCGTAGGCCGCCGCCCCGCCGGCAGTGGGGTACTTGGTGACCAGCTCGAGGTAGCTCGCGGCGGTGAGGACCGCCACGCCGAAGGCCAGGAGGAAGGTCAACCACGCCACCCCGCCGACCTGCGCCGCGACCTTGCCGGTGAGCGCGTAGACCCCGGTGCCCAGGATGTCGCCCACTATGAACACCAGAAGCAGGCCGGGTCCCATCACGCGGCGCAGCGCCGGCTGGCCTCCCGCCCCCGTGCGTTCCATCCGCGTCCCTCTGTCCGCGCTCCGAGCCGACCCCGCCGCGGCTGCGCCCGGGTCGGGGCCGGCAGGTCTCGCAAGAATGGCACGGCAACGGCCCGCCCACCAGCCGTTCTCCGATCGCCGACCCGAGCCGGCCCTTGACCGCCGTCGTCCACACAGGTTGGCTCACGAGCAACCCCCACCACGGACAGGACCCGCCATGACGACCTCGGTTCCCGCCGACACCCATCCGCTCGGGACGGCGGGCCGGTATGCCTCGCGCCGCGTCCCCACCGCGGGCCCGGACGACACCGTGGGCCACGTGCTGGAGGGGCTTCGCGGCGGGGACGTCGACAGCGCCGCGGTGGTCGCGATCCTCGAGGGCGAGCGGCTGCTCGGACTGGTGACGATCGAGCGGCTCCTCCGCTCCCCGGACGACACGCGGGCGGGCGCGATCATGGACACCGCTCCCCCGGTGGTGGCCCCGACCGCCGTGCAGGAGCAGGCGGCGTGGCGCGCCGTCCAACACGGCGAACCGACCCTGGCGGTCGTCGACGACGGCCGGTTCGTCGGTCTCGTGCCCGCGACCGCGCTGCTCGGGGTCCTGCTCGCGGAACACGATGAGGACCTCGTCCGCCTGGGCGGGTTCCTCAAGTCCGCCTCCCCCGCCCAGACCACCACGGTCGAGCCGGTGCTGCAGCGCCTGTGGCACCGGCTTCCGTGGCTGGTGGTCGGGTTGGTCGGGGCCCTGCTCGCCGCGGGAGTGGTGGGCGGCTTCGAGGCCGTGCTCGCCGAGCACGTCCTCATCGCGTTCTTCGTCCCCGGCGTGGTCTACCTCGCCGACGCGATCGGGACCCAGACCGAGGCGCTCGTCATCCGCGGACTCTCGCTGGGGGTCGGGATACGTCAGGTGGCAGGGCGCGAGATCCTCACCGGGATCCTCCTGGGGCTCGTCCTCGGCGTAGTGTCCCTGGTCCTGGTGGGTGTGATCTGGCAGGACTGGTCGGTGGCGCTGGCGGTCGCCCTCGCGCTGCTCGCCGCCGCCTCACTGGCCACGGTCATCGCGCTGGTGCTGCCGTGGCTCATCGACAGGGTCGGCAAAGACCCCGCCTTCGGCTCGGGCCCCCTCGCCACGGTGCTGCAGGACATCATCACGGTCACGATCTACCTCGCGGTGGCGTCCGTCCTCGTGGTGTGACACGCCCCGTGGGTCACGGGCCCCGTGGGTCACGGGCCCCGTGGGTCACGGGCCGGGTGGGTGACGGGCCGGGTGGGTGACGGGCGGGTCACGCCACCGCCAGCGGCCGGACCTGCTCGAGCATCACGTCGACGAACACGTCGGTGTTCTCCGCGCTGCCCAGACCGTGTCCGCCCTCGAGCCAGATCAGCTCCTTGGTCGGGGCGTCGAGTACGTCGTAGTACTCCTGCACCAGGCTCGGCATCGCGTTGACGTCGTGGCGTCCCACGAAGAAGAACACCGGCACCTCCAACACGGGGGCCTGCTCCACGAAATCCAGGTCCTCGAGCTGCGGGTACACGGCGTTGAACGAGTCGATCAGCCCGCGGGTGTGGTTGATCGTGTCGAGGTAGCCGTACTCGGGCACGAAGAACCCGAGGAGCGGCACCACCAGCGTGTAGCGGGGCGTGCCCATGATCTCGTTGAGCACGTCGAGGAAGTCCACGTAGGGCCGCACCACGTTCTCGCCGTGGTACGGCGGCGGTCCGTTCTCGCGGAGCCTGTCCGCACGCCGGGTCTCGCCCTGCTCCTCGAGGTGCGCCAGCGCCAGCTCGTAGCCCATCCGGTCGTTCTCGCCTGTGTTGACCATCTGCCCGCTGCTGACGAAGGCGTGGAAGAGCTCGGGGTGCTCCTGCACCAGCCAGATGCCGAGGATGCTCGACCACGACACCCCGTAGACCACGATCCTCTCCTGCCCGAATCGCTCGATCAGATACCGGGCGAGCGCGGCCGCGTCGTCGACGAACCGCTGCCGGTCGAGCTCGTCGAACGGCACGGCGCCGTACGACCTGCCCGTCCCCGGCTCGTCCCAGTTCACCACCGTGAACTGTTCCTCCAGCGGCCGGAACTCGCGCGAGTTGAAGAACCCGCCGCCGCCCGGGCCGCCCATCCCGAGGTTGAGCAGGACCGGGTTTGACGTGTCGTGGCCGCGCAGGGTGATCCACTGCTCGCTGCCGTTCAGCTCCACCGCCTCCATCGACGCAATGCTGCCGGGCACCGGCTCGCCGTCCGGTCCGGTGATCGGCGGCGTCACGGCGAGGGTCTGCGAGGCGAGCACCGACCCGATCGCCGCGATCGCCACCACGCCCACCGCGGCCGGCCGCACCCACCGCCGGCGACGCGCGGCGACGAGCCAGACCAGACCGCCCAGGCCCAGCACGAGAAGGGGTAGCCACGCCCATAGTGGGACCGACGTGGTGAGGGGCAACAGGAGCACGGGAAGGAGCAGGAGGACGACCGCGACAACGGCCGCCGCGGTAACCCACCCGTGCGCCCGACCAGGCGACTTACGGCGCGCTGCCACCGGACCCGATCTGGATCTTCGTCGGCGCGGAGATCTCCGCCAGGGGGACGGTGACCTTGAGGACACCGTCGTCGTAGTCGGCCGTGATCTTCTGGACATCGGCGTGATCGGGCAACGCGATGCTGCGGAAGAAGCTGCTGCTGCTCTCGCGGACGACGTACTTGCGCGACTTGTCCTCGTCGCGCTCGTGCCGCTCGGCCTGGATGGACAGCGTCCCCTTGTCGACGGCGACGGAGATGTCCTTCTCCTCGAAGTTCGGGAGATGGACCTCCACCACCAACCCCGTGTCCCCCTCGGTGTACACGTCGGTGGTCGGGGCCCTGCCGCGGAGGGTGCCCAACAGACCGCTGTCCAGGAACTCCCTCCGCAGGGCGTCGAGCCCCGCGAACGGATCGAATCGTGCCAGGTTGTCCGCCATGATCGTGCTCCTTCTGCTCGGACGACATCACGCAACATCGTGACGGGTGGTCACGACCCATCGTCGTCCCGCCGATCGGGGCGGAGTAGGGCCATTGGGCCCGACCTCGACGGTCCACTCGACCGGCATGCCCGACCACCGACGGGCACACGCACGGTCGGACGGGTCGATCGACCCGGGGACCTCTCACCGCGGGACTTTCGGCCCTATCGGCGGTTCCGGTACCGGTACGACGATGACGGCATGACCGAAGCACTGAGCCCGGACCGCATCGTCGTCGGAGTCGACGGGTCCCGTCCGTCACTCTCCGCACTACGACGAGGCGCGCAGATCGCCGCCGCCCTGGACCTGACGGTGGAGGCGATCACCACCTGGGACTACCCGCCGATGATCGACGCCTACTACACGGCGGACTGGACGCTCGACGAGGACGCCGCAAAGCTGCTCGCCACCGCGGTCGACGACGCGTTCGACGGATCACCCCCCGAAGGGCTCCGCCAGACGGTCCTGCAGGGGCCCGCGGCGCGCCTGCTGATCGAGCACAGCAGGGGCGCGTACATGCTCGTGCTCGGCAGCCGCGGGCACGGCGGTTTCGTCGGGCTGCTGGTGGGATCGGTGAGTTCCGCCTGTGCCGCCCACGCGCACTGCCCCGTCCTCATCATGCACGAGGACTGACCGGGATCCGGGGCTGAATCAGGCCGTGGCCCTGGCTGCCGCCGCCACCCCGGAGGACATCGTCGTCAGGATGTCCGCCACCGGCCGTCGCGGCGTCAGCGGTAGGGCCTTCGCGCCCGGCCGCGCCCACCCCATCCGGATGATGAGCTGGGGGAAGCATCCGCTCGACATGGCGGACTGCTGCAACACCCGCCGGGTCGCCGGCACCTCCAGCGCCTCGCTGATCGGGCAGGTCGACAAGCCGAAGGACGTGGCCTCCAGGAGCACCGCGCTGCTCGCCTCACCAGCACGGAGATGGCTGAAGTGGTCGTCACCGGGCGTCGCCATGACGAGGAACGCGCCCGCGTCCTCGGCGTCGCCGGCACGGCTTCCGGGGTCGCCGGCGTGGCGCCCCGGGTCGCCCTCGTGGCCCCCGGCCGCGGTGTCGGCCAGCGAGGCCGCCGCGAATCGCCGCGAGGCGATCGCCCCGTCGGAGGCGGAGGACCGCGGTACGTTCCTGGCGGGCACACCGTCGACCTCACGGAACGACCCACTCCACCCCTCGATCTCCGATCGGTAGGCGTCATCGCCCGCGTGGATCCGCGCCGCGGCGTGGACGGCGCCGGCCAGCGCCGACGACACCTCGAGTCGCTCGAGCACGACCCCCTCCCGCGCGGCCCGCACTGTCAACGGGGCGAAGACGTGCTCGGGCACGGGGTAGGAACTGAACCGCCGGCGATCCGAGCGGCGCTGCAGCATCGACGCGGCCAGGTGCCGGTTCTCGATCGTCGGCGGGGTCGGTGTCATGCGCAGAACCGCCAGGAGGTCCGCATCCCCGTCGTCGGGGAAGCGCTCCACGGTCGTGGCCCACCCGACGGCCGCCAGCGCGACCCGCATGTGGTGCAACATCATGCCGCAGCTCAGGTAGATCCCGCGCCGGTCGGGGTCCGAGCTGGGCAGATGGCGGCGTCGGTCGGCACGTAGATGGAGCAGCGGGCCGTCCAGGCTCCACAGCCAGGGCTGCGAGTTGTGCAGCGACGGGGCGCGGGAGGCGAGTCCGGCGGCACGGAGGATCGACGAGGGTGCAGGGGCCGTGGTGGCCGACGAGCGAGGCGAACCGGTCATCACCTCACTGTCCACCGGATGAGTGGCCGCGACCAGGGACCAACGGCACGACCCGGATGACCTACGACCCGCCGCGCCCGTCGATGATCCGGGCCGCGAAGACAGCGGCCTGGGTGCGACGCTCCATCCCGAGCTTGGCCAGAAGCCTGGAGACGTAGTTCTTCACCGTCTTCTCGGCGAGACACATCCGCGCCGCGATCTGCTTGTTGGTCAGCCCTTCACCCAAGTGGGTCAGCAATCTCTGTTCCTGCGTGGTGAGATTCGCGAGGGGTCCCGCATCGTCCTCCCGACGCCGACGCAGGCGATCCATGAGCACGCCGGCCGCCCGGTTGTCCAACGTCGATGCGCCCCGCCCCACGTCGGCGACGGCCTTGGCCAGTTCCATACCGGTGATGTCCTTGACCACGTACCCGCTCGCCCCGGCCATGATCGCGTCCAGCATCAACTGGTCATGGGTGTACGAGGTCAGGATCAGGCAGCGCAGCCCCTCCACCTGTGCCAGGAGGTCACGACACAGCTCGATGCCGTCCCCGTCGGGCAGCTGGATGTCGAGCACGGCGACATCCGGCCGCAGGGCGGGTATCCGGGCCAGTGCCTGCGCACATGTGCCCGCCTCTCCGATGACGGACAGCGCAGGGTCGGCGTCCAGGAGCTCGATGAGACCGCGGCGGACGATCTCATGGTCGTCGACGAGGAAAACCGTGGTCATCGCGGGCGCCTCCAGAGGCGGGTGATGGTGTGGGGCCAGTGTACGAGCGCCCGGAGACCGAAGAGCCGGCATGAGGGGAACGAAGCCCGTCGTGCGAGGGCCGTCCCCCGGGTCGAAAAGGTACGTACGTCGAGCGCTCTGCGTCCTAGTATTCGGGAATGACCGCCGAGTCGGGGAGCGCGAACGATCGCCCACCGGTCGCCGGGGCACCACGGGACAGCAGGGACGCGCTCGTCGACGCGATGCTCGCGATCACCTCGGACCTCGGGCTCGAGACGACCCTCCGTTCCATCGTGCGATCCGCGATGGATCTCCTCGACGCGCGCTACGGCGCGCTGGGGGTGCTCGGCGAAGACCAGACCCTGTCCGACTTCCTCTTCGAGGGGATCGACGAGGAGACGAGGCAGAGGATCGGCCGACGTCCGAACGGTGACGGAGTGTTGGGACTGCTGATCGCCCAGCCGGAGGTGGTCCGACTGCGTGACCTCCGCCGGCATCCCGCCGCGGTCGGCTTCCCCTCCCACCATCCGACGATGACCACGTTCCTCGGCGCGCCGATCCGGGTGCGGGGCTCGCTCTACGGGAATCTCTACCTCGCCGGGAAGAACCGGGGCGAGCACTTCACCGAGGACGACGAGACGGTCATCCGCTCGCTCGCGGCGGCGGCGGGAATCGCGATCGACAACGCTCGCAACCACGAGAACGCCCAGACGCGCCTCAGGTGGATCGAGGCCGCCCGTGATGTCCGCACCGAACTCCTCGCCGGTGTCGGCGACCGCGAGGTGCTGGCTCTGATCACCAGGAGGGTGCTGGGTCTCGCGAACGCCGACCTCGTCTTTGTCGCGCGTCCGGACGATCCCGAACGCCCCCCGCACATGGTGGAGCATCTCGTCGTCTCGGTCGCGTCCGGGACCGGGGCGGACCGATTCGAGGGGGTGTCGCTTCCCGTGGCGGGGTCGACGACCGGGGCGGCGTTCGTGGCACGGCAACCCTCGCGTGGTCACTGGCTCGACCGCGCGGTCACGCCTACCGTTCGCGACGGGTTCGGCCCGGTACTGGCGGCGCCGATGCGCGCGTTCGACGCCACCACCGGCGTTCTCGTGGCAGTGCGCGCGGACGGACGGCCCGCCTTCACCCGGGACGACGTCGAGATGACCGCCCACTTCGCGGACCAGGCTGCGCTCGCCCTCCACCTGGAGGCCTCCGCCACCCGCGCCCGGCAGATGGAGGTCCTCGCCGAACGGGAGCGCATCGCGCGGGACCTGCACGATCACGTGATCCAGCACATTTTCGCCGCGGGCCTGAGCTTGCAGGGGACGCTCCAGCGCACCCGGTCCCCCGATGTCCGTGAACGGCTGACGAGAACCATCGACACCCTCCAGGACATCGTGCAGGAGATCCGCACGACGATCTTCGACCTCCACACCGAGGACACGCAGACGACCCGCCTGAGGCAGCGCATCCACGAGGTGATCGACCAACAACTCGGGGACTCCTCCCTGTGCACACGCGTCCGCATCTCCGGTCCCCTGTCCGTGGTGGGCCCGCGCACCGCCGAACACGTCGTCGCGGTGCTACGTGAGTCGGTGACCAACGTCGTCCGCCACGCACGGGCCGAGTCCATGACGGTCACCGTGGGGATCGGGGACGACATCGTGGTGGAGGTGGCCGACGACGGGGTCGGTCTGGAGGAGTCGACCGACCGGAGCGGACTGGCCAACCTCAGGCGACGCGCCGACGACCTCGGTGGCACGTTCGCCACGTCGACGCACGCCGGGGGAACGGTGATCCGATGGTCGGTGCCACGTCGGTGACGACCTCGTCGTCGTCACCCACCGGGCCTGTCCCTCCCGGGCCATCTCGAGACCACCCCCGACCCGCATTCCATTGTGCTAGTCCCACACGAGGCGGATGATGAGGATCGAGTGATAAGTCCAGGTGGGGCACGTCAGAAGCGACGAGCGCTCGCCGATGCTCGAGCAGGGAGGCACACGACCATGCGCACACTGATCGTCTTTGAATCGATGTACGGCTGCACCCACGACATCGCCGATGCGATCGCACGCGGAGTCGGACAGGTGGGTGACGTGACGACTGTCCCCGTCTCGCACGCCGGTGACGAGGACACCTCGGCCTACGACCTGGTGATCGTGGGCGGCCCCACCCACGTCCACGGGATGAGCCGCGAGTCGACCCGGCAGGGCGCGGTCGAGGCCGCCGACCGACCGGACAGCACGCTGACGGTCGAGCCCGACGCGGCCGGCCCGGGGATCCGGGACTGGCTCGGGGGACTTCCCCGGAGCGAGGGCTCCGCGGCGGCGTTCGACACCCGCGTCGACAAGCCCGCGATCCTCACCGGGCGGGCATCCAAGGGGATCTCGAAGAAGCTGGCGAGCCTGGGGTTCAGCCTCGTCGCCGAGCCCGAGAGCTTCCTGGTCACGTCCGAGACCGAGCTGATCCAGGGCGAAGACGCCCGCGCAGAGCAGTGGGGGCAGAGGGTGGCCGCGCGGCTCCAGTGACCCAGCGCTTCGCCGGCGGCGTCGGAGGAGCACACCCCGGCACTGCTCGCATCGTGTGGAGACCGGGGGTTGACGTTATTGGCAGACTCGGTGGATGCAGAGCAACCGAGACAGGGTGATCACCCCTGCACAGGCGTTCAGGCTCGGCTTCTCGCCTCTGGGGTGTGTCGCCGTTCTGCTGCCGATGATCCCCAACGTTCTCTGGGTGCTCCTCCCCCCGGTCTTCTCCCCGCTGACGGCGGACACGCCCTTTCCGCCGTGGGTCCATGTGATCGGGCTCGTCTGCCAGTCGGTGATGATCGCCCTGCTCATACTGGTCATCAACACGCGACGACGATCCACACCGGGCACCGCGGTCGTCGGCCTCATCGGTGCTCTGGCCCTGCTCGGTTACCTGGTGTTGTGGGTGTTGTACTTTCTCACGCCGATCACGCCGACCATTCTGGTGATGATGGCGATTCTGCCCTCGGTCTACTTCCTCTGCGTGGGGTTGTACCTGCAGAACTATCCCTCGCTCGTCCCGGCAGCTCTTTTCGCGTCCATCCACATTTCGGACACCGCGATGAGCTACCTCTAGACCGCCCTGTATCAGCGCTGCACGCGCACGGCATCATCGGCGATGCGGAAAGCTTCACGGTCGACGCCGTCCTGATGAGGTCAACCGGGCGGCCCCGACATGCTGCTGGTGCGCGACGACTACCCGCCGTCCCGCCTGGATCACGGGCCGGAAGAGGCTCCCCCATGGGAACCGGCGATCACCCCCTCCCCTCACTCTCCCCCGAACCACGCCCGACTGAGCTCGGCGTACCTGCCGTCCGAGTGCAGCAGCTCGTCATGAGTCCCGGATTCCACGATCCGGCCGTGCTCCATCACCAGGATCCGGTCCGCGGCCGCGGCCTGGCTCAGCCGGTGCGCCACCACCAGTCCCGCCCGGCCCCGCAGCACTGCGGCGGCCGCGGAGTCGAGGCGACGAGCCCCGGCGGAGCCGGCCTCGGCGGTGGCCTCGTCGAGGATCACCACGTCCGGGTCGGCCAGCTCCACGCGCGCCAGGGCGATCATCTGGGCCTGCATCGGGTCGAGCGGGTGCCCACCCTCACCGATCACGGTGCCGATGCCGTCGGGCAGGTCGTCCACCCAGTCGGCCCCCACGGTCTGCAGGGCCGCGCGCACCTCGGCCAGGCCGGCCTCGGGGCGGGGCGCCCGGACGTTCTCGACGACCGACGTCGCGAAGGAGTGCACCTCCTGGGAGACCATGGTGATGTGCTGACGCAGGGCGAGCGGGTCGACCTCGGCCAGCGACACCCCGCCCATCCGCGCGGTCCCGCGGGTGGGGACCACGGACCCGGCGGCCACCAAGGCCAGGGTGCTCTTGCCCGCGCCGGTCGAGCCGACCACGGCAACCACCTCACCCGGCGCGACGGTCAGATCGACGTCGACCAGGGCCGGTGCCCCCTCGCCGTACGAGTGCCCGACGCCGGCCAACTCGAGGACGCCGGGCCGGTCGCCGGGTTGGTCGGTGACGGGCCCGAGCGTGGCCGTGCGGTCGGGCACGGGCATGGTGATCACCCCGACCATCCGGACCAGCGAGGCGCCGGCGGACTGGACCTGGTCGACCATCCCCACCAACGCGCCGATCGGGTTGAACAACCGGTGGAACAGCAGCGCGGCGGTGGTCACGGCGCCGGCGGTGAGGGTGCCGGAGTCCACCAGGACGAACCCCACGACCAGCAGCAGCCCGAGGACCGTGACCTCGGCGCGGTTGTTGCGACTGAAGGCGCGGGTGACAAAGGAGAACACCCGGATGGACAGGTCGCGCGCTCGGGCCGAGGCCGCGGTGATCCGGTCGAGCTCGGAGTCCTGGGCATCGTAGGCGTGCAGGGTCCGGGACCCGGTGATGCCGCCGAGGAGCCGGCTCGCGCGGGTGCCGAACGCTGCCCGCTCCGCCGCGTAGATGGGACCGGACCGGGGCAGGTACCAGCGCAGCGTGGTCCAGTACATGGGCAGCGCGACCAGGCCCACCAGCCCGAGCCGCCAGTCGACGGCGGCCAGGCCGATCCCCGAGACGATCACCGTGAACAGCGACTGCACGACCAGCGGGACCACGGCGGTGGCGGCCTGGCTGATCTCACGGGCGTCCTCGGCCACGCGGGAGACCAGGTCACCGGTCTCGGTGGTCTCCATCTGCGCGGCGCCCAGCTGCAGGGAGCGGTCCATCACCATCTCGCGCAGCCGAGCCACCGTGGGCTCGGTCAACCGGGCGAGCCACGCCTGCCCGGCCCAGGCGCAGCCGGCGCCCACGATGCCGGCGGCAGCGATCGCCCCCGCGCCCACCCACACCGCGGTGTAGTCCTCGCTCCCGGGCAGGACGTCGACCAGCCAGCCGATCACCCACGGCGCCACCAATCCTGCGACGGACGCGACCAGGCCGGTCAGGCACACCAGGATCAGGTAGAGGCGGCGTTCCTTCAGAAGCGGCCACAGCGCGGCCAGGGACTCGCGGCCGCTGGCCAGCGGAAGGGTCCCGATGGTGACCAGGGCCCCGGTGCTGTCCGGGGTGGTGGTGTCGGCGTGCGTGCCGGTATCGGTGCCGCTCATCGGTCGACCGCCGCCCGGTAGGACGCGGAGGTCTCGCGCAGCTCGAGATGGGTGCCCGAGCTCGCCTCGCCGCTCCGCGGGAGGTGGACCACCCGGTCGGCGGTCGCGAGAAACGGCGGCGAGGAGGTGACGATCAGCGTCGCCTGCCCCGGCCGGCTCGAGCGCAGCTGGCGCACGGCCTGCGCGATCTCCCACTCGGTCACCGCGTCCACGGCGCTGGTCGGGTCGTGTAGCACCAGCACGTCCGGGTCGGCGTGCAGGGCGCGGGCCAGCGCGATCCGCTGACGCTGCCCGCCGGAGAGGTTGCGTCCCCCCTCCTGGACCACGTGGTCCAGCCCGTCAGGGAGGTGCTCGACGATCTCCGCGACGGCCGAGGCGGCGAGGACCTCATCGGAAATCGGGGTGTCGTCGTCGTCCAGGGTCTTCTCACCCGGGGCGTCGTGGCGCATCGCGATGTTGGATCGGATGGTGCCGACGAACAGGTCGACCCGGTGGGGGGCGACGACGACGTGGTCGGCGATCGCCGGGGCCAGGCGGCTGCGTCGATGCCCGCCCACCGCCACGGCGTCGGCCCCGTCGCTGTGGCCGGCGATCGCGGCCGTCACCGCCTCGGCGGCGGCTGGCTGCTCGGCCACCAGCGCGACCAGCTCCCCTGCCCTCACCTCGAGGTCCAGCTCCCGGCCGTCGGGCAACTCCAGCCCGGTGACCTGCAGGTGCGACCCGGCGGGGATCTCCGCTCCGGACTCGTCCACCGGTGCCGAGGCCTGCAGGTCGACCAGGCGCTGCGCGGCACCGTGGGACCGGGCGTAGATGCCCACCATGGCGGTGATGAGCCGGACCGGTTCCTCGAAGAACACGGCCACACCGACCACCGAGACCAGCGTGCCGATCGCCATCTCCCCCGACAGCACGCGGTACCCGGAGGCCAGCAGGACCAGCGCCAGGACCACGGCCATGCCGAGCGAGCCGATGCCCTGGACCCGGCCGGTGCGCTCTGCGGTGACGATCCCGGCGTCGGCGGCGGCGCGCGAGGCGTCGCGGTACTGCTCGGCCGCCCAGCGCTCACCGCCGCCCGCCTTGAGCACGCGCAGTCCGGCCATGATGTCGGTCGCGCGGTTGCTCGCCATACCGATGGCCGTCTGCTGCGCGGTGCTGTGCCGGGAGATCACCCGGCTGGGCAACGCCACCAGCACCAGGCTCAGCGGGACGCCGATCAGGACGATCAGCCCCACCAACAGGTCGGTCCACAGCAGGTAGACCGAGATCCCCGCGATGCCGATGAACGCGGAGCCGCCCAGGGCGATCTGCCGGAAGATCTGGGCCGCCACGTCGGCATCGGCCGAACACACCGAGAGCACGTCGCCCGAGCTCGCGTCGTCCATGGCGCGGCGCCGGGTGAGCGGGACCCGCGTGGCCTCCACCCGCAGGTCGTGGGCCTCCTCCTGCACGGCCCGGTTGGCCATCCGTGCGCCGAAGCGGTAGCTCAGGCTGAGCACGGTGAACAGTGCGACCAGCCCGAGGACCGACCACACCATCGCCCAGCGGTCCAGCGGGATGATCGCCCGGTCGACGATCACGCCGATCGCGATGGGGACCAACGCCTCACACACCTGCCACATCGTCATGAGCACCAGACCGGGAACGACCAGGCGCTTGCGGCGTCCGATCGCCCGGAGCAGGAGCCCGTTCGCGGTCGACGGGACGCCGGTGGCCCGCCGGTGCGTCGCTGCTGGTGCTGACATGCGTGTGGGGCTCCCGCCGGTGGTGATGGGCTGTGAGTCGGTCTCGCGACCCATGACACTAGTTCCACCCGGGGACGCGGCGGTTCACACGTCCCCTCCGGCTTGCGCGTCCTCTACGGCTTGCGCGTCCTCTTTGCCCGGGCCACCGCGGCTTGTGCGGCGTGTCCGGACCAATCCGCGCGCGCAAGCCAGGGTGGGAACGCGGAGGGCCACTCTGCAGCCGCCACTCCGCAGCCGCCACGGCGCGGCCGCCTCACCTCGGCATCCGCGCGCAACCACTGCATCCGCTTAGGTAATTTCTTGTGCAGATACACGGATCGCGCGCGCCTGCGGGGGCGGAGGGCCGCGCGGCTGCGAGGTGGGGACGGGGCCCCGGGCGCGCGGCTGCGAAGTGGGGACGGGGCCCCGGGGCGCGCGGCTGCGGCGCCGGGGCGCCGGGGCCGGGCTCCGCGGCCCCTATGGCGCGGTGGTCCCCACCGAGTACGCGGCCGCCGCGTCGCGGACGTCCATGAGGTACTCCCGCGAGGCGTTGTAGGCCAGCACGGCCCGCTGCCAGTTCTCCGCCACCGAGAGGTCGCCGCCGTTCTCGCACAGCAGCCGGGCGGCGGACACGGCGGCGTCGTCGATCTGATTGGGGTCGGCCCGTCCGTCACCGTTGGCGTCGACGCCGTACCTGCGCCACGACTCCGGGATGAACTGCATGGGTCCGACCGCCCGGTCGAACTCGGGGTCCCCGTCCAGCTCACCGCCGTCGGTGTCCGGGATGCGGGCGAAGCCGGGCGAGCCGTCGAGCTGGATGCCGATGATCGGGGGCAGCGCGTAGCCGTCGTCGTTCAGGGTGGAACCCCGGTACCGGCCGTGGCGGGTCTCCACGTGGCCGATCCCGGCCAGGGTGGTCCACGCGAGGTTGCACTCGGGCCGCGTCTGCCGCATGGTCTCGGCGGCGTTGCCGTAGGCGGCCAGGGCGGCGGCGGGGATGTTCATCTGCTCGTTGATCCCCTGAGCCCACGGCCGCAGCTGATCGGAGGTCCGCCCGGGGGCGTTGATGTCCACCTCGGGGACGGGAGCGCCGGCGGCGGGCGGGATGCCGGGCGGGATCGGGGGCGGCGCCTCGCGGGTCGGTCCGTAGGCACACCCGGATGCCACCACGGCCGCGACGAGGGACAGGGCCACAGCGCAGCCGCGGAGGGGGCGAATAGTCATCGTGTCCCATTCTGCCGAAACCCGGCGACCCCCCGCCTCCGGGTATCCCCTGATCTCAGCCGCGCTGAGCTGATGTCGGCAGCGCTGCCCCGATCTCAGCCGCGTTGCGCGTATCCCCCGGCCAGAGCGGTGAACTCGTCGAGGAGCGCCTCTCGGCTGATCCGCGGCCGATCCAACACCCAGCGCACGGCCACGTTCTCCACCGCCATCACGATCACCCACGCGCGCACGGCGGGATCGCCGACCGGAACCCCCGCCGCGGAGAGGTAGACGGAGAGCAGTTCGCGCACCCGGAGCTCGAGCGCGTGCTGCGCGGCCCGGTGACGCACGGCGGGCAGCTCCTCCCACACGATCCGCAGCAGCCCGGCGTCCGCCTCCAGGGCGGTCAGCAGGGCGTCGGCGATCGAGCGCACCGAGCCTGGGTCGCGGACGTCGACGGGGCCGGCGCCGGCGAGAGAGGCGGCCACCCGATCGGAGATCTCGGCCGACCACCGGTTCATGACCTCGGTGACCAGGGCCGACTTGTCCGGGAAGTACTGGTACAGCGAGCCCGGGCTGACGTGAGCCTGGTCGGCCACGCGGTTGGTGGTGAACGACTCGTAGCCGTCACGCACGAGCACGATGCGAGCGGCGTCCACGATCCGCTCGACCATGGCCCGGGACCGTGCCTGCTGGGGGACCTTTCGCATGAACGCGAATTGTATGCGAGTAAAAACTCGCGTCATAGTTGCCCCATGACCACAGCGCCTGAGCGTGACGCCGTCACCACCCCGTATCCGACCCGACACCGCGAGGCCGAGGACCGCTCCCGCCGCATCGGCCGCGCCCTGAAGCACATCGCCCGCGTGGACCGGGTCGACGAGCACCTCATGGACCGACTGGGCCGCGGATACCTGGAGAAGGACGAACCCGGCGCCCGGCTGGCCCGCGCCATGCGGCTGCGGTCCGGCGAGCCCGGGGCCGTGACCCGGCGACAACTCGACCAGGCCCTGACGAGCGGGACCGCGGGCCTGCCGGACGACGCCCCCGAGGCACTACGCGACTACCTCGCCCTGCTCGAGGACACCCCGGACTGGGTGGACTGGGATCAGATCTCCCGCGGACAGCGGGTGTACCTGCGCCTGGGCCAGAACGCCGCGGACATCCTGCTCCAGCTCTCCCTCATCGGGGGTTACCGCTTCGGCGGCCCCACCGACCTCCTCGTGGCCACCGGCGGACTGACCGGCAGCACCACGCTGCGGCGCCTGGCCGAGACCAGCCACTGGACCATGTCGCTGTCGATCCCCGACGGGTTGCGGCCGGGCGGCGAGTCGTGGCGCCTGACCGGGCACGTGCGGGCCATGCACGCGGTGGTCAACGAGGCCATGGAACCGCGCTGGGACACCGGACGCTGGGGCCTGCCCATCAGCCAGAGCGACCTGGCCGCCACCCTGGGCCTCTTCGACGCCGTGGTCCTGTTGGGCGTACGCACCCTGGGCGTGCCGATCTCCCGCGAGGACTCCGACGCCGTGATGCACGTGTGGCGCTACGTGGGATGGCTGTTGGGGGTCGACGACGACTTCCTGGTCGACCACGAACGCGACCGGCACCGGATCAATTACCACATCCTGCTGGCGCAGGCCGGACTGAGCGAGGCCGGCCCGCAGCTGACCCAGGCCCTGGTCGCGGCCCAGCGCGAGCGCTCCCGCAGCGGGCCGTTGCCCGGCGTGCAGGCGTGGGTGGCGCACGAGCGACTCCTGAGCATGCTCACGGTGCTGCTCGGCCGCGATTCCATGCGCGAGTTCGGGCTGCCGGTCCGCCCGCCGTGGGCGCACGCCTACCTGGTGGCGCTGAACGGGCTGCGGTACCGCACCCCGTGGGGCCGCGCCCGGCTCGACTCGTGGGGCGAGAAGGTCCGGGACCGCGAACGCAAGCAGACCTTCGGGGACGCCGCCGCCGACATCGGTCGCCCGCTGTCGTCATGAGGGATCCTCGCCTCATGAGGCCTGCTCTCCTTATCCCGAAGAATTAGGTCCTTCCGGCTAATTACTCACAATTAGGCATTTTCGCCTCATGTCAGCCGAATGTGGCAGGATCGCCTCATGTACGTGGTGACGATCGACCAGCGCGGCAGCCGCGACGCCGACGATCTCGTGCCGGGACTGCTCGAGGCACTGGAGGGCATCCCCTGCGCGGCCGTCTTCGAGCGCACCGCCGGCGACGAGGTCCAGGGCCTGCTCACGGACCCCGCCGCGGTGCGCCGCGCCGTACTCGTCGCGCTGCGCGGGGGCCAGTGGCACTGCGGCGTGGGAGCCGGAGAAGTCGACGACGACTCCTACGCCTCCGGCACGAGGGCCGGCCGGGGTCCGGCGTACCTGGCAGCGCGCGACGCGGTCGAGGCGGCCAAAGGACTGAGCAGCTCGGTCGCGGTGCGCGTCCCGGTAGAAGCGACGTCCGAGGCGGTCGCCTGGGCCGCCGACTGCGAGGCCGTGTGGGGACTCACCGCTCCCCTCGTGCTCGACCGCACCGAGGCGCAGTGGCGGGTCGTGGACGCCGTCGACCGCTCCCCCACCCAGGCGGCGGCCGCTCACGCGCTGGACATCACCCCGGCCTCGGTCACCGGCGCGCTTCGGCTCTCCCGCATCCGCGAGGAGCGGGCGGCGTACCCCGCGCTCGACCGGCTCCTGTCCGGCGCGCACGACGCGGCCACGGGGGCCGCGCGATGAGCACCTGGCCCGAGTGGATCCCCACGCTCATCGTCGTCGTCATCAGTCTGCTCGCCTCGGCCGGGCTCGGATCACCGATCGCCTCGCTGGTCCTGCGCTCCGCCCACGTGCCCGACCCGCCGACGGTCGAGCTCAGCGGAGACTCCCGCAGCCCGGTGGTGGAGCGGCGCGAGACCTCAGAACCACAGGTCCGGGAGGTGCTGCGGGGCGGGATGTGGATCGGGATCCTCGAACGGGTGGGGCTCACGGCGGCGATCCTGGCCGGTCGGTTCGAGCTGGCGGCCGTGGTGGTGGCCATCAAGGCGTTGGGCCGCTACCCGGAGATCCGCGAGAACCCGGCCGTGAGCGAGCGGTTCATCATCGGCACCCTCGCCTCCCTGCTCGTGGCCGCCGCGTGCGGGGCCACCGGGCTCGCGGTGCTGGGCCTCGTGGGCTGACCTCGTCCGCCACCCGCGGCCGGATCGACCCCTCAGTAGGCTCGACCGCATGACCTCTGACTCCCTGACCGAGCCCGAGAACATCGCCCCCGGCCGCGCTCGCCAGAACACCATCTACCGAGCGGGCGTCTCGGGCATCACCCCCTCGGTGCCCACCAGCGCGGACACGCTCGAGGCCGCCGCACGGCGCGCCCTCCTGCGTCGGCCCGGCGGCCGGAGAGCCTGGGCCTACGTCTACGGCGGCGCGGGCTCCGGGGAGACGATGAGCGCCAACCGCGAGGCCCTGGACCGGCGCCGGTTGGTCCCGCGCGTCCTGCGCAGCACCGAGCAGCGCGATCTGTCGACGGAGGTGCTCGGGCAGTCGCTCCCCGCGCCCGTCCTCGTCGCCCCCATCGGCGCGGCGGGACTGGTGCGCCGCGACGCCGACGTGCACATCGGCCGCGCCGCGGCCGAGCGCCGGTTGCCGTACATCCTGTCCTCGCAGGGGTCGTCCCCGATGGAGGCCACGGCCGCGGCCATGAAGGACGCGCCGCGCTGGTTCCAGCTGTACTGGAGCAGGGATGAGCAGCTCGTGGACAGCTTCATCTCCCGGGCGGAGGCCGCGGGCGCCGGCGCGCTGGTCGTCACCCTCGACACCACGACGCTGGGCTGGCGCCCCTGGGATCTGGACCTGGGCTCATTGCCGTTCACGCGCGGGGTCGGGATCGCGCAGTACACCTCGGATCCACGGTTCGTCGAGATGGTGGCCGAGCGGGTCGCGCAGGAGGCCGATCCGGGTTCCGGCCCGGAGCCGGAGGCGGTCAAGGTCACCCCCAGGGCCGTCGTGACGCTGCTCGAGATGGCCCGGAACCACCCGGGTGGGTTCCGCAGGAATCTCAGCGCGCCGGAGACCCGCGCCGCCGTCCAGACCTTCCTCGACACGTTCTCGAATCCGGCGCTGAACTGGGACCACATCGCCACCCTGCGGGACCGGACCCGCCTGCCGGTCGTGCTCAAGGGCGTCCTGCACCCGGACGACGCCCGGCGGGCCCTGGACATGGGCGTAGACGCGGTCATGGTCTCCAACCACGGAGGCCGGCAGGTGGACGGGTCCATCGGCACCCTGGACGCCCTCGTGCGCATCCGCGAGGCCGTCGGTCCCGAGCCGACCCTGCTGCTGGACTCCGGCATCCGCAACGGCACCGACGTGGTCAAGGCCATGGCGTGCGGCGCGGACGCCGTGACCATCGGGCGGCCCCACATCTACGGGTTGGCCATCGCCGGGCAGAAGGGGGTCGGCGAGGTGCTCGACAACCTGCTCGCCGAGATCGACCTCACGCTGTCGCTGTGCGGCGCGAGTTCGTGGGACGACGTGGACGGCTCGTTGCTGGCCTGAGAGGGTCGCGTCGGCTCGTCGGATCGAGAGGGAGGAGCCCATGCGGGACCCCGAACTGACCGTCCTGCTCACCGTCTACCACGCGATCGAGCCCTCACAGCTGCGCGACGCCCTGGCCAGCGTGCACGCTCAGACCGTCCAGCCGGCCGAAGTGGTCGTGGTGGAGGACGGCCCCCTGTCGCCAGCGCTGATGGAGGTGCTCGACTCCACCCCCAGACTGCGCAGGTTCGCCCTCCCCGAGAACTCGGGCGCCGCGGCGGCGTCACAACGCGGGCTCGACGAGGTCCGCACCAGCTGGGTCGCCCGCCAGGACGCCGACGACATCTCCCTGCCCGAGCGGTTCGAGCGTCAACTCGACGCCGCCCGCGCGCTCGGGGCGGATGTCCTGGGGTCGGCGATGCTCGAGTTCGACGCCGATCCGGAGCGTCCCACGGCCCTGCGTGCCCTGCCGACCGAGCACGAGGACATCGCCCGCTACGCGCGCATCAACAACCCGGTCAACAACCCGTCCCTGCTCGCGCGAACCGAGGCCATCCGTGCCGTCGGGGGGTACCGCACGGTCCCGTACCAGGAGGATTACGACCTGATGATCCGGCTGATCGGCGCCGGGTACCGCCTCCACAACCTGCCCGAACCGCTCGTGCGGTTCCGGGTCACGCCCGCCCAGTTCAGCCGTCGCAAGAGCCGCGCGCTCACCGCGTCCGAGCGGATCATCCAGCGCACCCTCCTCGACGCGGGCATGATCTCCCGCCCCCGCGCCGTGGCCAACTACCTCGCGCGCAACGCCTACCGACGGTTGCCCGCTCCCGCCATGAACGCGGCCTACCGGCGACTCTTCCACCGCTGAGCCGCGCGCTGCGGGCTGGTTCAGGCGGGCCGGGCTGGCCAGGCGGCGCGCCAGTCTTCTGCGGCGGCGTCCGCGACCGGGACGTCGAGCCGCGCTTCGGCCTCGCGGAGGTCGCGCGCGAAGCTCCTGACCACCTGACGGTAGGCGACCTCGGCGGAGCCGAAGCCGGGGTCGGAGCCGGACTCGGAACCGACAGCGGAGCCGGACCCGGGCTCTGAACCGGATACGGCCCGCGCGTCCGGACCGTCGTCGTGCTCGCCGGCGGTGTGCTCGCCTGCGGTGTGCTCGTGGAACAGGCCGGCCGCGTCCACCTGCACCACTCTCATCCGCGAGGGCACCAGGTCGCCGGGCACCCCCGCCGCGCGGGCACGGGCCAGCACCTTCTGCCCCAGGGCGAGGGCCGGCATGTCCCAGGGGATCCCGTCGACGACTCCCCGCGGCGGGCGGTCGGCGCGTTCGGCGGCCTTGGCCTCCTGCCACAGGCGGTCCTGTTCGGTGGCGTCGAGGCCGGCCGCGCCCTCAGCGGTGAACCAGTAGGGCGCGCGCCGGCGCAGCTTGTCCAGCAGGGCGCCGGCGACGTCGTCGATGTCGAACGACCCCTCGGCCCGCCCCTCACCGATCGCGGCGTGGAACAGCACCTGCAGGAGCAGGTCGCCCAACTCGGAGACCATCTCGTCGCGGTCGCCGTCGGCCACGGCGTCGACCAGCTCCCAGGACTCCTCTAGCAGGTACGGCAGCAGCGAGGCATGGGTCTGGGCGGCCTCCCACTCGCCGTCGCGGCGGATCCGGCCCATCACCTCGACCGCCTCGGCGAGCCGATCGCCCACGCCCGATCCAGCGCCCGGCCCATCGCCGGGGCTGGGCTCGCGACCGGGCTCGGGACTCACACCGACACCGGCTCCGCCTGGATCACCGGGTTCGAGCCCTCCGGGTCCCCGGCCATGGCGGTGAGGAAGTCGGCGGCGTACTGCAGCATCTCGTCGTCGCGCGCCTTCTCCGCGCCCGCCCCGGCACGCGCTCCGGCGGCCTTGGGCAGCGGGAGCAGCACGGTCTTCTGCGTGGCCCGGTACTGGGCGGCCGGGTACATGCGCTTGAGGCGGATCTGCTGCGAGTCGAGCAGGTCGAGCGGGCCCACGCGCAGGCGGGAGCCGGCCAGCACGATCTCCCGCACCTTGTACTTCTGGCACACGAGCCGCAGCCGCGACACCGACACCACGCGCCGGGCCTCGGCGGGCATGGGACCGTAGCGGTCCACCAGTTCCTCGACCACCGCGTCGATGTCCTCGGGAGCCCGTGCCTGGGACAGCTTGCGGTACGCCTCGAGTCGCAGCCTGTCGCCGTCGACGTATTCGACCGGGATGTAGGCGTCGACGGGGAGCTCGATGCGGATCTCGCCCACCTCCTCCTCGACCTCCACGGACTCGCCGTCGGCGATGGCGCGGTACGCCTCCACCGCCTCGCCGACCAGACGGATGTAGAGGTCAAAGCCGACGCCGGCGATGTGCCCGGATTGTTCGGCGCCCAGCACGTTGCCGGCCCCGCGCAGCTCGAGGTCCTTCATCGCCACGGCCATGCCGGCACCCAGGTCGTTGTTCTGCGCGATGGTCGCCAACCGGTCGTAGGCGGTCTCGGTGAGCGGCTTCTCGGGGTCGTAGAGGAAGTAGGCGTACCCACGCTCACGCGACCGTCCCACGCGCCCGCGCAGCTGGTGCATCTGCGACAGGCCCAGCTGGTCGGAGCGGTCGACGATCAGGGTGTTGGCGTTGGAGATGTCCAGGCCGGTCTCGACGATGGTCGTGCACACCAGCACGTCGTATTCGCGGTTCCAGAACCCGCCGACGGTCTGCTCGAGCTGCTCCTCCCCCATCTGCCCGTGGGCCACCACCACCCGCGCCTCGGGCACCAGGTCGCGGATCTTGGCCGCGGTGGCGTCGATGGTCCGCACCCGGTTGTGCACGTAGAACACCTGCCCCTCACGCAGCAGTTCGCGGCGGATCGCGGCGGCGACGTGCTTGTCCGAGTGCGCCCCCACGTACGTGAGCACGGGCAAGCGCTCCTCGGGCGGGGTGAGGATCTGGCTCATCTCCCGGATCCCGGCCAGCGACATCTCCAGCGTCCGCGGGATGGGCGTGGCGGACATGGTCAGCACGTCCACGTGGGTGCGCAGCGAGGTGATGTGTTCCTTGTGCTCCACGCCGAAGCGCTGCTCCTCGTCCACCACCACCAGGCCGAGGTTCTTCCACCGGACACCCGTCGCGAGCAGGCGATGGGTGCCGATCACCACGTCCACCGTGCCGTCGGCCAGGCCCGCGAGGATCTCCTTGGCCTCCGCGTCGGAGGTGAACCGGCTCAGGCCCTTGACGGTCACGGGGAACCCGGTCATGCGCTCGACGAAGGTCGCCTGGTGCTGCTGGGCCAGCAGCGTGGTGGGCACGAGCACGGCCACCTGGGTGCCGTCCTGCACGGCCTTGAACGCCGCCCGCACCGCCACCTCGGTCTTGCCGTAGCCCACGTCACCCACCACCACGCGGTCCATGGGGGCGGTCTTCTCCATGTCCCCCTTGACCTCCTCGATCGCCGTGAGCTGGTCGACGGTCTCGGTGAACGGGAACGCGTCCTCCATCTCCCGCTGCCACGGGGTGTCGGGGCCGAAGGCGCGGCCGGGTGCGGACTGCCGCTTGGCGTAGAGCTGCACCAGCTCGGTGGCGATCTCGCGTACGGCCTTGCGGGCCTTGCGCTTGGTGTTCTGCCAGTCGGCGCCGCCCATCTTGCTCAGCGTCGGGGCCTCCCCGCCCACGTAGCGGCTCAGCTGGCCGAGGGATTCCATGGGCACGAACAGGCGGTCTCCGGCGCCGCCGCGCTTGCCGGGCGCGTACTCGATCACCACGTATTCGCGCCGGCTCGAGCCGTCCCCGCCGCGCACCTGCCGCTCGACCATCTCCACGAACCGGCCGATGCCGTGCTGGTCGTGCACCACCCAGTCGCCGGCCTTGAGGGCCAGGGGGTCCACCTGGTTGCGGCGCTTGGCGTGGCGCGCCTTGGGGCGCGCGGTGGCGCCGAGTCGGTTGCCGGTGAGATCCGTCTCGGAGACGACGACGAGCTGGTCCCCCTGCTCCCCGGAGTCGGTCGCCAGCGCGAACCCTCCGTGCAGGATCGCCTCGTACACCGACACCACGCCGGGGGCGGGCTCGGATCCCGCCGGGGCGGCGGTGGCCGGGACCTCGGCCTCGGACAGTCGCTCCAGGACGCGATCGACGGTGCCGTGGCCCGGGACCACCACGGCCGCCCGGCCCCCGGAGGCCATGAGCGCCCGGAGTCGGACGAACATGGCCTGCATCTCCGAGTCCTTGCCGCGCGGCGCGGGCGGATCGCCGGCGGGCGCGTCGACCACCTGGCCGTCCTCGGGGTCGGTGAGGAAGCCCGGGGGGACCAGCTGCCACCAGGGCACGCCGGCGGCGGAGGCCTCGGAGCGGACGGCCGAGAAGGTCCGGTACCCCGAGCCCGACAGGTCCAGGGTCTCGCTGTCCACAGGGGCGTCGCCGCCCATGGTCGCGGCGGACCACGAGGCCTCGAGGAACTCCCGGCCCGCGGAGGCCAGGTCGGCGGCGCGGCGACGGACCTTGTCCGGGTCGCACACCACGACGCGGGTGCCCGGCGGCATGAGCATCGGCAGCGTGGCCATCTCCTCCGGCACGAGCACCGAGGTCAGTGCCTCCATGCCGTCCCGGGGGATCCCCTCGGCCAGCGAGTCCAGCAGCTCCGCCAGGGTCGGGTTCTCGCGGTGCGCCTCGGCCAACCGCCGTGCGCGCTCGCGGACGTCCTCGTCGAGGAGCAGCTCCCGGCAGGGGAACAACACGGCCGAGTCGACCTCTCCCTCGGGCAGGGACCGCTGGTCGGCCACGGAGAACTCGCGGATCTCGGCGATCGTGTCCCCGTCGAACTCCACGCGGAGCGGGTGGTCGGCGGTGGTGGGGAACACGTCCACGATCCCGCCGCGCACCGCGACGTCACCGCGGCGGGCCACCATGTCCTCGCGGCTGTAGGCGAACTCGGTCAGGGTCGCCAGGAACTGCGCGGGGTCGAGCTCGGCGCCGCGGGCCAGCCGGATCGGCTCGCGGCGGGCCGCCCCCGGCGAGATGGGCTGCACCACGGACCGCGCCGCCGCCACGACGATCCTGGGGGCCCGCCCGGCCATCACCGAGTTCAGGACCTGCAGCCGGCGACCGATCGTGTCGGAGGCGGGCGACAGGCGCTCGTGCGGAAGCGTCTCCCAGCTGGGGAACTGCGCCACAGCCGCATGTGACTGGCTTGGGTCGTCGACGAGCCCCGCCAGCTCGTCGGCCAGTTCCTCGCACTCGCGCTCGGTGGCCGTCACCACCAACAACGGCGCGCGCTCGGCCAGGGTCGCCACCAGGAACGGCCGCAGGGCCTCCGCGGCCCGGACCACCGCGGCGTCCCGGTCCAGGCCCGCCCGCAGATCGGCCAGCGCCGGGTTCGCGGCGACCGCCCCGGCCAGGCCGGACAGAGCTGCGGTCGTGGTGGGGCTGCTGACAGTGGTGGTCACGCGTGTGAGTCCTCCGGGTGGGTGGGCGCGGCGGACGGGGCCGCACGGAGAGCACCAGTGTAGTCAGCCTCGACAGCACCGAGCGCGGGCGTGACCCCGCTCACCGGACCCCATCGTCGCGGGCCGCGGCCCCACCCGTGTGTTACGTGGACGCCGGACGGGTTGTTCCAATCGCAACCACCCGGTAACGGACCGACACTCAGCGGTAACGCCGCGGGCGTGTACTCGCTGCCATGTCACCGGAACCCCTCCGGTGACCCCGTCCCCGAGGAGCCCACAGTGCCCGAGTTCGACGCCGCCATCACCGAGAACATCGCCGCCTCCCTCAAGGAGATCCCGCACCCGTCGCTGCCCAAGGGCACGAGCATCTACGGCGGCACCAAGATCTTCCCCGACTACAAGGCCGAGGAGGGCGAGTCGTACTTCACCCTCGTGCACGGCATCGCCCACGAGTCGTCCGTCTCCTTCGTCGCCGTGCTCCAGGCCACCCGCGCCCTGCGCAAGGGGTTCGAGTCGGCCATCTACTTCTACGGCCCCGGCGCCATCAACTGCCTCGCCACCCGCGGATTCCCCACCACCGGGGACTCCGGCTTCCCCGGCGAGCAGAACATCAACGAGTCCCTCGAGGCGTTCATCTCCGAGGGCGGGACAGTGTTCTGCTGCCGCTTCGGGCTCGGCCTCCACGGCGGCCGCGAGGAGGACCTGATCGAGGGCGTGATCCCCGCGCACCCGCTCGACGTTCAGGACGCCCTGATCCACTACGCCCGCAAGGGCGCCATCATCAACTCCACCTACATGGTCTGACGTCATGACCACCATCGGCTCGGTCGCGGCCAACTTCACCCGCGACCTCGAACAGAACTACCGGACCATCGCCCACTACGCGGAGCTCGCCCGTGAGCGCGGGGTCGACTTCCTGGTCTTCCCCGAGGCCGCCATCGGGGGCTATCTCTCCAGCCTCGGCAACCACGGCGACACCACGCGTACCGCCCGGTCGCTGCCGCCGGCGATCCGTCTCGACGGCCCCGAGATCGCCCGCGTCCGGGAGATCGTCGGAGACCTGGTGGTGGCCATCGGTTTCTGCGAGCTGGGCGCCGACGGCGTGAGCCGCTACAACGCCGCCGCCGTCCTCGACGGAACCTGCGTCTACGGGACCTACCGCAAGGTGCACCAGCCTCTCGGGGAGAACATGTCCTACGCCTCCGGCGGCGACTACCAGGTCTTCGACACCCCGGTCGGGCGGGTGGGCCTGCAGATCTGCTACGACAAGGCGTTCCCCGAGGCCGCTCGCGTCATGGCCCTGCAGGGCGCGGAGATCATCGCCTCCCTGTCGGCGTGGCCGGCGGCGCGCACGGCGACCGCCGCCAACCTGCAGGAGGACCGCTGGACCTACCGGTTCAACCTCTTCGACTCCGCCCGGGCCCTGGACAATCAGGTGTTCTGGGTGGCCTCCAACCAGGCGGGGACCTTCGGGTCGCTCCGGTACGTGGGCAACGCCAAGATCGTCGATCCCGGCGGGAACGTCCTGGCCACCACCACTCTCGACGAGGGCCTGGCGGTCGCCGAGGTCGACATCGCGGGCACCTTCTCCGCTATGCGCGCCGGGATGTTCCACCTGCGCGATCGGCGTCCCGACGTCTACGGGCCGCTGGTCGAGCTGAACGACCCGGTCGAGGAGAGGAGGCTCGCCAGTGCCTGAGATGAACTTCGCCGTCCGGTGGCCCGACGGCACGGTCCGGGACTACTACTCCCCCAGTCTGGTGATCCACGACCACCTCACGGTCGGCGAGCGACTCAGCGTCGCCGAGTTCCGCGCCCGGGCCACCCACGCCCTCACCGAGGCGGGCGAGCGGGTCCGCGCCCGCTACGGGTTCCTGTGCACCTCCGCCGCCGAGACCGCCGCGCAGGTGACCTCGGCGAGCCTGGCCCACCCCGGGGACGCCCTCGTCGAGGTGGTCGCCATGGATCCTCTCGAGGAGCACCCATGAGCCCCACACAGGTTTCCCCCGGCACCCACATCCCGGTGCTCGTCATCGGCGGCGGCCAGGCCGGTCTCTCGGTGAGCCACCACCTCGGCGCCGCGGGCGTCGAACATCTGGTGGTGGAGAAGCAGACCGCCGTGCACGCCTGGGCCGACACGCGCTGGGACTCCTTCACGCTCGTCACCCCGAACTGGCACTGCCGACTGCCGGGCTACCACTACGAGGGGCCCGACCCCGACGGGTTCATGACCCGCGACCAGGTGGTGGAGTGGCTGCACGGGTGGCTGGAGACCTTCGAGCCGCCGTTGGCCGAGCACACGGCCGCCACGCGGCTCCGCCGGACCGGGACCGGCTTCGAGGTGACCCTCGCCGGCCCGGTCGGCGAGCGGACGGTCACCGCGGACGAGGTGGTGGTGGCCACCGGCGGCTACCCGATCCCCGTGATCCCGCCCTACGCCTCCTTCCTCGATCCCGCCGTGGTGCAGCTGCACTCCGAGCAGTACCGCAATCCCGACCAGCTGGCCGAGGGCGCGGTCCTGGTGGTGGGGTCGGGCCAGTCCGGTGCGCAGATCGCCGAGGACCTGCACCTCGCGGGCCGCCGTGTCCACCTGGCGGTCGGCAACGCCCCGCGCGTCGCCCGGTTCTACCGGGGCCGGGACTGCATGACCTGGCTCGCGGACATGGGGCTGTACGACACCCCCGCCCAGCAGTACCCGGGGGGCAAGGCCGCGCAGGAGAAGACCAACCACTACGTCACCGGCCGCGACGGTGGACGGGACGTGGACCTGCGGCGCTTCGCCGCCGAGGGGATGCGCCTCTACGGCACGCTCACCTCCGGACGGGACTCCGAGCTGCGCTTCGCCCCGACGCTGACCGACGCCCTGGACTCGGCGGACCGGGTGTACAACTCCATCTGCGCCGACATCGACCGGCACATCGACGCCCACGGGATCGACGCCCCGCCGCCGTCGCGGTACTCCCCGGTGTGGGCGCCCGAGGCCGACCCGACCTCACTCGACCTGGCGGCCGAGGGGATCACCACCATCATCTGGGCCATCGGCTACCGGCCCGACTACCGCTGGATCGAGGCCAGCGCCTTCGACGGCGCGGGCCACCCCATGCAGACCCGCGGTGTGACGGAGGTGCCCGGCCTGTCGTTCGTGGGCCTGCCCTGGATGCACACGTGGGGTTCCGGCCGGTTCCTCGGGATCGACCGCGATGCGAAGTACCTCGCCGACGGCATCATCGCCCGGCGTCACGCCAACCGAGAGGAACGCGCATCATGACCACCTCCACCACCACAGCGGCCGCCACCACCGCAGGGGCCACCTCGACACGGGTCGACCTGGCGCTGCTCGGCATCCGGGGCACCCCGCCCCTGCACCGCAGCGGGGGCGCGGGGCCGAGCGACGACGGGCATCTCGTGGTCTCCGGGCGCGACGCCGCGCTGCCCCGCAACCCCGACAGCCCCTTCGTCTTCGACGGCGACCGGGTCCTGCGCGACGGGGTGGACACCGGGCTCGAGATCTCCGCGATCGGCCGCCCCCGCTTCTACGACCGCCGCACCGCGGACGGGGTGCCGTACGAGAAGATCGCGCGGCTCCACGGCCGGGACGTCCTGGCCACGACGGTGGTGCAGACCTGCATCCGCTACCGCCGCGACGAGCGCTGCCGGTTCTGCTCGATCGAGGAGTCGTTGCGCTCCGGCACCACCGTGCCGGTCAAACAGCCCGAGCAGCTCGCCGAGGTCGCGCGCGCCGCCGTGGACCTCGACGGGGTCCGGCAGATGGTCATGACCACGGGGACCTCGGCCGGCCGCGACCGCGGGGCGGCACACCTGGCGCGCTGCGTCCGGGCCGTCCGGGCCGCGGTCCCGGACCTGCCGATCCAGGTCCAGTGCGAACCGCCCGCCGACCTGGCGGTGCTGACCGACCTCCGCGAGGCCGGTGCGGACGCGATAGGCATCCACGTCGAGTCGCTCGACGACGACGCCCGCCGGCGGTGGATGCCCGGCAAATCGACGGTCCCCCTGACCGAGTACCGGGCCGCCTGGGACGAGGCGGTCCGGGTGTTCGGACGCAACCAGGTCTCGACCTACCTCCTCGTCGGGCTCGGCGAGGACCCCGACGAGATGATCGCCGGCGCGCGGGAGCTCGCCGACTCGGGGGTCTACCCGTTCATCGTCCCGTACCGCCCCCAGGCGGGGACGCTCGCCGTCGACGTCGACGGGGCTCCCGCACCAGACCACAGGCGGGTGGAGTACATCAGCCGCGAGGTGGGTGCACACCTGCAGCGCCTGGGGATGGCCGGGTCGGACCAGCGCGCGGGTTGCGCGGCGTGCGGGGCGTGCAGCGTCCTGCAGTCGGTCGGCGGGTGAGTCGATGCTCGACATCCGAGACCTCACCGGGCACTCGCCCACCGGCCCCGCGCTCACCGGCCGGGCCCGCACGGTGCACCCCGTCCCGGGCTCGGCCGCCGCGACGATCCTCGCCGGGGGACGCCGCGCAGAGCCGGGCCCGGTGGTTCGGATCGCGGACGACCCCGGAGTGCTGGCCGCCTACCGCCGGCTCCGCCACGAGGAGTTCGTTCTCCGCCAGGGACTGTTCCCCCGCACCGACCTCGACGACGTCGACGACGATCCCCGCACCGTGGTGCTCGTCTCGGTCGCGCCGGACGGCACCGTCCTCGGAGGGGTCCGGATCGCGCCCTGCGCCCGGCCGGACATCGGATGGTGGTCCGGGAGCCGGCTGGTGGTGGCCGGTACGGCCCACTCCGGCGGCATCGGCCCCGCGTTGATCCGCTCCGCCTGCGCGCACGTGGAGGCCCGCGGGGTGCTGCGCTTCGACGCGGACGTCCAGGACCGCTACTGCCCGCTGTTCACCTCCCTCGGGTGGGTCGACACCGGGGAGGGACCGGTCCTCTCCGGTCGCGCCCACCGCCGGATGCGGTGGCCGGTCGACCGGGTCCAGCGTCTGGCCGACACCACCAAGTCCCTGCTGTCCGGGCTGCTGGCCCCGTTGGCCGACCAGCCCGGCGGACTCGGCGGCGCCGGCTTCCGCGGCGACGACGGGGCGCCGGTGCCGGGCACCGATCTCGTGGCGGCGTGCGACGCGATCCTGCCCTCGATGGTCGAGCGCGACCCGGAGTGGGCCGGCTGGTGCTCGGTGTTGGTCAACCTCGGTGACCTCTCGGCCATGGGCGCCGACCCCGTGGGACTGCTCGACGCCGTCGCCGCCCCGACCACCTCCCATCTCGAGCGGATCGTCAGGGGCGTGGCCGCCGCCGCGGCCGCCTGGCGTGTCCCCGTGCTCGGTGGCCACACGCAGGTCGGTGTCCCGTCGGCGCTGTCGGTGACCGCGCTGGGGCGCACCTCCCGGCCGGTGCCGGCCGGCGGGGGCCGCGCGGGCCACATCCTGTCCCTCACCGCGGACCTCGGTGGCTCCTGGCGGCCGGGATACCACGAGCGGCAGTGGGACTCCTCGAGCAGCCGGACCTCCGAGGAACTGCGCCTGCTCGCCGGGCACGTCGCGCGGATCGCCCCCGCCGCCGCCAAGGACGTGAGCATGGCGGGGATCGTCGGCACGGCGGGGATGCTCGCGGAGGCCTCCGGGACGGGCGCCGAGTTCGACGTCGCGGCGATCCCCCGCCCTCCGGGCGCGAGCGCGGGCGCCTGGCTCACGTGCTTCCCCGGTTATGCCATGCTCACCGCCGACCGGGACCCGGCCCCCGCCCCCGCGGGCCCGGCGGTCACCGCGGCCTGTGGACACCTCACCGACGAGCCCGGGGTGCGACTGCGCTGGCCCGACGGAGAGGTCACCGTCGCCGTCGTCGGCACCGTGACGGGACTCGGTCCCGCCTGATGCGCGCGGTGACCCTGGGGGCGTTGGCGGGGAACTTCGGCCGGGACCTCACGCGCTGCGTGGCCAAGGCCGTCGGCATCATCGATGCCGCGGCCCGCGACGGCGTCGACCTGCTCGTCTTCCCGCACGCGACCCTCGGCGGCTACCTCGGCGATCTGCGCCACCCCTCCCCCGCGACCCTCCCCCCGGCCCTCGACCCCGACGGCCCGGAACTGGCCGCCATCGCCGCCGCCGCGGGAGACATGACCGTGTGCATCGGCTACACCGAGGCCGGGGACGGCACGCGCTACAACACCGCCGTCTGCCTCACCGGCGACGGTGTCCTCGGCGTCCACCGCAAGGTGCATCAACCCGTCGACGAGGGCACCCGCTACGGCGCAGGGGACGCGTTCCGCGCCTTCGACACCCCGATCGGGCGCCTGGGGATGCTCATCGACTACGACAAGACCTTCCCCGAGTCCGCGCGGTCGCTCGCCCTCGACGGCGCGCAGGTGGTGGCCACCCTGTCGGCCTGGCCCGCCAGCGTGACCGACCGCGCCGCCCGGCTGCCCGCGGACCGACAGTCCCGACTGTTCGACCTCTACGACTGCGCCCGGGCCGCCGAGAACCAGGTGTTCGTGGTGGCCTCCAACCAGACCGGGGTCATGGGGTCCCTCCGCTTCCTCGGCCAGGCCAAGGTCGTGGGTCCCGGGGGCGAGATCCTGGCCGCGACACGGTCCAAGGGCGGGCTCGCCCGGATCGAGGTCGATGTCCACACCGAGCTCGCACGCTCGCGTCGGGTCCTCGACCACCTGGCGGAGCGGCGACCGGAGACCTACGCGACGGAACCACGCCGGGCGCCCTCGCCTGCGCGACCGGGAGGCGACACGACGTGCGGATAGCCCTGCTCACCTATTCGACCCGCCCCCGCGGGGGCGTCGTCCACACCCTCCACCTGGCCGAGGCGCTGGCCCGGGCCGGACACCGAGTGACGGTGTACTCCCTGGCGCGCGGCGCCGACGCGGGCTTCTTCCGCGAGGTCGATCCCGCGGTCACCGTCCGCCTCGCGCCGTTCCCGGACCGTCCCGGCGAGTCCGTCACCGACCGGATCGTGCGCTCGATCGCCACCCTGCGCGAGTTCGTCGACCCGGACGGGTTCGACATCGTCCACGCCCAGGACTGCATCAGCGCCAACGCGGTCGGGCGGTGCATCCGCACCGTGCATCACCTCGACGACTTCACCACCCCCGTTCTGGTGGACTGCCACGAGAAGGCCCTCACCACCCCCTACGCCCACGTGTGCGTGTCCGAGGCCGTCGCCGCCGAGGTCCGCCAGGGATGGGGTCTGGCCCCCACGGTGATCCCCAACGGTGTCGACCACGCCCGCTTCGCCGAGGCCGCCGGCCCGGGCGCGGCCGCCGTCGCCGCCCGCGTCCGGTGGCGCCGCACGCTCGGCCCGTACGTGCTGGCGGTGGGGGGCATCGAGCCGCGCAAGGGCAGCATCGACCTCCTGGAAGCGTTCGCGCTGCTACGACGGAGGCGTCCGGATCTCTCGCTCGTCTTCGCGGGCGGGGAGACCCTGTTCGACTACCGCGACTACCGCGCCCACTTCGACCGGCGGTGCGACGAGCTGGGGTTACACCCCGTGGTCCTGGGCATGGTGCCGGAGGGCGATCTGCCGGGCCTCGTCGCGGCCTGCGACGCCTTCGCCTTCCCCTCCACTAAAGAGGGCTTCGGGCTGGCGGCGATGGAGGCGCTCGCCGCGGGTCGTCCGGTCGTCGCCCGCGACCTGCCGATCCTCCGGGAGGTCTTCGGGCCCTGCGTCGACTACGCCGGATCGGTCCCGGAACTCGCACACCTGTTGGAGTCAGCACTGTCTGCCGATCCGGCGCGGGCCGGGGAGGGCCGTGCCCTGGCGGCCTCGCTCACCTGGGACGCGGCGGCCGCGGCGCACCTGCGGTTCTATGTCGACCACTCCGGCGGCCACCTCGGGCAGCCACCACCGGCGCAGATGAACGCCGACTGATCGGCCATCGGTACGCTAGCCGCATGCGCGAGACCCCAGACGCCCCGCACGACGACCCCGCGGGCGCCCCCGCCGAGCCGGTGACGATCGCCCCCTCGACGACCACCGACGCCGACGTCCAGCCCGGCCCCGTCTCGCGCGTGTTCACCGATCGGTGGATGGGCGTGTTGCTGACCGTCGGGTCGATCGTCGCCCTGGTGGCGTCGTTCCAGCTCAGCCTGGACAAGATCCGACTCCTGGAGAACCCGGACTTCGTTCCGGCCTGCAACTTCTCCATCCTGATGAGCTGCAAGAGCGTCATCAACTCCGAGCAGGGGGCGGTCTTCGGATTCCCCAACCCCTTCATCGGACTGGTGGGGTACGCGCTGCTCATCGCGATCGGCGTCGCCGCCGCGTCAGGGGTGCGCTTCCCGCGCTGGTACTGGGTGGGTGCGCTCCTCGGGCTGACCTTCGCCGCCGGGATGGTGCACTGGCTGGCGTACCAGTCCATCTTCTCCATCCAGGTGCTGTGCCCCTGGTGCATGGTCGTGTGGGCCATGACCATCCCGATGTTCTGGTACACCCTGCTCCACGTGCTGGCCAAGCTCACCGGCGCCGGCTGGGTCCGCGCGCTGCAGCGGTGGCACCTGGTCCCGGTGGTCGTGTGGTTCCTGGCCCTGGCCGCGGTCATCCTCTGGGCGTTCTGGGACTTCTACTGGGCGGACTTCTTCGCCAACCTCTGATCACCCCGTGGTCGTGGCCACCCCGCCCGCGGCCTGCTCGACCAGGTGCACGATCGCGCTCGCGTGGAGCCTGAACAGCGCGGCCACGTCGGCGTCCCCGGTCAACGACGCGAGGAAGATCCCGTCCCCGCCGGCCAGAGCGTAGGTGGCCACCAGCATCGCCTCCGTCGGCGACAACGCGGGCCGCACCTGCTGCAGCTCAGCCGCGATCCGCTCGATCGCCTCCCCCCGCAGCCGCAGGTATATCTCCCTGGCCACCGGCTCCACGGGACGCCGTTCCACCGCGAGCATCAGCACCAGCCGGAGGAAATCCTGTGACTCGGTGAACGTCCGGGCCACACCCAGGCACAGTTCGGTCACCCGTTCGGCGAGCGACTGCCCCTCCCCTCTGGTCACCTGACCCAGCCACAGTTCGATGCTCTCCTCCACCACCGCGGCCAGGAGCGCGTCCTTGTCCGCGAAATGCCAGTAGATCGAGCTCGCGGGCAGCCCGCTGACCTCGCTCACCCGCGCGATGCTCGTCCCCTCGTAGCCGCGCTCCCCCGCGACCGCCGCGGCGGCCTCGAGGATCCTCCGCCGGGATTCGCGGCCCCTCGCGCGCGTGCGCCTGGTCCCGCCCGGCGCCTCGCCGCCCTGCGACCCGCGTTCTGCCATCCGACCTCCCCGGTCCTGTGTCCAGCGCCTCATTGCCCGGGCACCACCCGGGACTTACTGTAGTGATCACTACAGTACCGCGGTGGCGACAGGCCGCCGCCCGAAAGGTGAAGAAATGATCGATGCACTCACCCGCAATTGGTGGATTCAGCTGATCCGCGGGGGCCTGGCCCTCACGCTGGGCGCCACCGCCCTCTCGGCCCCTGGTGCCGGCTCCGGTGCAGGCATGATGCTCGCGGTGTTCCTGGTGGCCGCGTTCGCGATCGGCGACGGCGCGATGACCGTCACCACAGCGTTGGCATCGCCGGCCGACCACCGGGGCCGGCGCGCTCTGCTCGCGACCGGCGCCGGCGAGATCGTTCTCGGGATGGTCGTCCTGTTCTGGCCCGGGCTGTCCGCGACCGCACTCACCGTGCTGTTCGCCGCCTGGCTCGTGGCCTCGGGGGCACTCGTGGCCCACGGCGCGCGGACCCTGCGTCGTCAGATCCCGGACTCGTGGGTCATGGGGACGCTGGGAGTGGCGCTCATCGCACTCGGCGTCGGCATCGGCGCCTTCGGCCCCTCGGCGACCGGCGCGTTCGTCACCTTCGCCGGCTGGTTCGGACTGGCTGCGGGCGCCGTGATGGTGGCCGTCGCGTTCCGTCTGCGGGCCGACCTCGAACGGCTGCCCTCACCCGCCGCGGCCTGAGGTCGACGACCGGCCCGGGACGGGGATCGCTACGGGCGGCCCGGGCCCGGGCGTAGGTCACGGCCCGCCAGGGTGCCCTCCGGACTGCTCGGGCCGGCGTACTTGTCTCGCACCTCGGCCTCGAGGCTCGGCCGCGGGTCGAGGTGGGACAGCCCGTTGAAGCACAGGTTGACGATGTGCGCGGCCACCTCCTCCTTGGGCGGGGTACGCACGTCCAGCCACCACTGCGCGGTGCCGGAGACCATGCCCACGAGCGCCTGCGCGTACACGCTCGCGGTGACGGGGTCGAAGCCGCGGTTCACGAACTCCTCCTCGAGGATGTACGTCACGCTCGCCGTCGCGTCGTTGAGCAGGGTCGAATACGATCCACCGGGGGCGATCGACGACTCGCGGACCAGGATGCGGAAGCCGTCGGTGCGTTCCTCGACATACCGCAACAGCGCCATGGCGGCGCGCTCGATGCGCCTCCGCGACCCCTCGCCCTGAAGGGACTCGGTGATCTCCGCACCCAGGTACGCCAGCTCGCGATCGCAGACCACGGCGTAGAGCCCCTCTTTGCCGCCGAAGTGCTCGTAGACCACCGGCTTGGACACCCCCGCCACGGCCGCGATCTCCTCGACGGTGGCGGAATCGTAGCCGTACTCGGCGAAGATCCGGCGACCCACGTCGACCAACTGCTGCCGTCGTTTGGCGGCCGTCATCCTGGTCCTCGGCGCCGGAATGCCCTCGCCCGTCATCATCAACCCCTTCGCGACAGTCCCCCAAGACTAGTCGGCCGAACGATCCCTCCCCCGCAGCCGCCCCCGGCCCGGCGGGACCGGACGGGAGCACACCGGTGCGACCAGGTCTGCGCCAGCGGGCCTCGTGAGATGTGCCAGACTGTTACCGACCCGGACAGGGTCGTTCCCCCGTGGTGTAATCGGCAACACTTCTGATTTTGGTTCAGACATTCCAGGTTCGAGTCCTGGCGGGGGAGCCTTAAGTCTTTTGACCTTCGTCAAAGCCACTGGCTCTCCCCACCCCCTCATCGCAGGTCCCGCGCTGGTCCCGCATCACGCCCGCGGGCCACGGCGAACGGCGACCCAAAGGTGTCTGACGTGAACTGCCAGCGGCGCCTCTGGGAGTGTCGACTCGGCCGGCCAGCGCTCGATGAGGAGAACTCGCTCGCGCTTGTCTGCGCATGCTGGAAGATCGACAGACTCCTGCGTCTGTTTGCTAAGGAAACCCTCGAATGGGGCCTCTAGCCGCCGAGAGCCAGTTGCACGAGGGCCTGGGCTGGAACTGCCGAGGCAAGGTTGACCCCGAATGGCCAGGCGAAATTGTTGAATACGGAGCCCCAGCGGGCCTTGTTCTTGGACGCCGCGGCGGCTCGAATCACCGAAGCCGCCAGTCTCTCCACCGCGGCAGAGAGATCGAAGTCACCGACAGTCTCGTAGTGGTTCAAACACCAGTGGACGTGCTTGATCACGTCTCGGATATGTGCCTTAAGGGTGTCCGGAATGTCCGGGTCCTGCTCGAGGAGATCGGCGACTCTAGTTGTGAAGTCGTAGATTACTTCAGCGCCATCGGCGTGCAAGGTGGGCACGATGACGGAGAGCGCGTCACCCAGGTTGCCGAGGTGCTCGGTAGCGACAGAGTCGATCCTGGCGCTTCCCTGGCCTTTCCAACCATTCGGATATCCGAAAACAATCTTGGTCCAGGTGGGGAAGTACTTGCGGTAGGTAATCACGCGTCGCCCAGCAGCTTCCATCTGTCGAAGCAGATCGTCGATCGCGTCGAGGTGTCTTGCCGCTTGAAGGTGCGCTTCAATCGTGTCGGCTCCCCACCCACCGCGGGCACGTGCAGCCGGAACATTCTCCGCTTCCTCATGCCAGACCACGAATTGGTCGTGCAGCAGTTCCGCCGGGTTCGCCACTGCGTCCCTCCTCACCAACGAATTGCCCGATGCGAGGCCCGGTTGGGGCGGGCGTGACACAACTCGCAGGAGCATTCATGCCAGAACCAGAGGTTACCCGAGCCCCCATATCGGATCGAGCCACCTCCACTACCGCTAGGCTCTTCCACTCGGACCAAGTCTCCGACTGGTGGTCTTTCGACCGCTGAGGTGCTAGCGCGAAATCGGGCCTTGCGGCCTGTGTGCTCTGCGGGTCGGTTCGCAAGGGACGAGTTCCGCCGGCCGAACTCGATCGTTAAGAGCGGGAGCGTTCCGCCGAGGCATCAAAAGAAGACCCAGTGCGGACGACGCGAAGGTTCTCACGCCTATACCGGCGACCGGTTCAGCGTGATCCGCCACCCCGAATCTGGGACCCCATTTCTTCGCCGCATGTCCGAAGCGGACGGCCGGCTACTTCTCATTGCGGACCTCGGGGATCTCAACAGTAAGAATGGGCGTGAACACCCCGTTCGTGAGTTCAGCGCGGAGACCGATGTCGAGTCGCCGCGGTCGGACGCTGTCGGGACGAAATAGCATCTCATCGGAGAACTGCGGACCGTCGAATCCGCCGGCAGTCGCCATGCCACCGCGCGCCTCGTAGGCGACGCCACGCTCATCGACGGCGTGGAAGATGAACGGTCGCATCGCGCCTGTGGGGACGAGCGCTGCAGCGACGCGCAGAACGACCCATCCGTTCCACAGCTCGACGACGGTGACGAACAATCTCGACTTGCTGAGCACAAGTTGGGGATTGGGGACAACAATCACTGCTTCGAGGTCAGCCGACAGCGGAAAACCATCCATTTCCATTAGTCTTCTCCCTGCTCGGTGTGTCGTATCTGAAGGGTAGGAGAATCCTCAGCGGGAGGAGACGCTTCTAGCCATCCCGTCGTTGGCGAAGCTGAATCCACATGCGTGCCCGGGTCGCCAGGTAGCCCCGACGGCCCGTGCCGATACGTCAATCGTCGAAATCGTCTCTCTCCTCCGAATTGCCGAGACGGCGGACAAGTTCGGCTTCACGCAGTCTGAGCTCGCGAAGCTCAAACCTCAGTCGATCCGAATGTGGCTCACCCTCAAGGACCAGCCAGGCAGAGTGCCACACCAACCCCAACATCGCCGCCATGCCTGCGATCGAGATTGCGCTGGTCAAATAGATCGCGAATCTAGGCGCCCCTTCTCCACTTGCCTGCTCAGTCAGCGAGATCCCAGCCAGCGCCGCAAGAATGCCGGCCATTCCTGCGCGAAGCAGCCACTTATGCAGCCTCGCAGTTTTCTGGTGTCTGGACGCGGAGAGAAGCGTTCGCCGCTCCAGCGCGCCGGCAACCATCAGTATCGGGATCGCGGTAAAGATAGCGACGAACCAAGTTTGACTGGACAATCAACTTCTCCCTTTTCGGTCTTTGATGCTGCGAGTCAAGTACGAAAAGGAACTCGCCCCGACTGAGCGCTGAACGCCTCTAGCAACGTGCCGAAACGGGCCAGGCCGGAGAGTCCTCATGTAGCGCATGGGCAGATGGTAGTCACGATGTCCGACAGCTCTTTCGGTCCCGCAACAACTCCCACCTCCCTTCAAGTTCAGCGTGCATTGAGCAGATGGAAAGCGCTGCTGCCAACGGCGATGCAAGGATCGCTACCCACCCAGTTCTCCGACTGATTTTGGTTCAGACACTCCAGGTTCGAATCCTGGCGGGGGAGCCGAGTGAACGGCCCGGCCTGCGCCGCGGCGCAGCGTGGAGTGGCGCCGTGTGGGGTGGCGCGGGGCGGAGTCCTAGGCGTGGAGTCCTACCCCGCCGGAGCCTCAGGTGAAGTATCCGACGTCCTCTGGTCGACCAGGCTCGTCAGCGTCGTGGCCAGGAGACCGGTGATCTCCTGCGGGCCCACCTCCAGCGCGCCGTCGAACCATCCACGGACCAGTTCGGACGCCCCCGCCATCACCACGACCGCGATGACGTCAGCCGACGCCTTGTCGAGCGGCTCGCCGAGCTCGGTGGACTGCTCGACCAGCGCGTCCGCCGCCCGATGGACGAATCGCCGACGGGACTCGACCACAGCAGGCGTGTCGGACAGGAGAAACCGCCCCCGACGGACATCGTTCGCGATCGACTCGACGATGGCCCCCACGGCGGCATGCGCGCGAGCGTAGACGTCGTGCGGGGCTGACACGAGCGCCACCGTCGCCCGCGTCACGAGGTCGGCCGCGATGGTGTCGTAGACGGAGATGATCAGGTCGTCGGTATCGCGGAAGTGGTCGTAGAAGAAGCGAGGTCCCACTCCGGCCGTCGCCGAGATTCGGCGGACCGTCGCGGCAGAGGGCCCCTCGGTGGCAATCACCTCGACGATCGCCTCCTCGAACCGCCGGCGCCGCTGCACCCGGCGCTCCTCGGGTTCCATACCCGCGTACGTGCGCGAGCCCTCACGTGGTGACACGGGTCAAGGATGGCACAGGGCCGGGGAATCGACCATTTCCGGAATCAGGTGTTTACCAATTGGGGGTGGTTGTGCCATGGTGGTCCGACCACACCCAGGAGGAGATCGATGACGCACGCCCCGTCGACACCACGAACGATTCCGACGCCTCGTCTCCACGACAGGGACGCTCGGGTCGAGACACCCTCGATCCTCCAGCGGGGTGTCCTCCGCGGGATCATGTCGTTGATGGCCGGGGACTCGGTCCGGCCGACCGAGGCCCAGGTGCAGGCGTTCACCAAGCTCATGCACACCTGCGACCCCGTGGCCGACGAGCTGGTTGCCGCCATCCACGGCGGGGGTGGCGCGACACTGCGAGGCCAGGTCGAACAGGCCCTCGAGGAGGGCATCGAGACGGTGGCGGATCCGCACCCGGCGGTCGCGGCGTTCATCGCGAGCATCGACGACGTGCCCTACTGGGTGGACTACGACAAGCTGGACCTGGCGGCACGGGCGATCGCGCGCACGCCGACCCACACGCTGACCGCGCTCACCGCCGGGATCGCGTTCCCCGCCAGCTACGTCTCACCCCGCGTGAACGACGTGCTGCTGCGCGGAGGGGAACTGGCCGACCGGACCGCGGCACGGATCACCGAAACCGTCTCGTGGTCGATCGACTGCGCCGCGCCGGGAGGGATGGAGCGGTTCGGCGAGGGGACCAAGAACACCGCCCGGGTCCGCCTGGTCCATGCCTACATCCGCGCCGGTATCGAGCACGGCGGGGACTGGAACCCCGACACCCACGGTAAGCCGGTCAACCAACTGCACTACTGCGTGACAATGGTTCCGATCATCGGTGTGGCGCTGGGGGCGATGGCCGCCGGGCACTGGTACTCCCGACGCGAACGTGACGCGATCATCCATCTGTACCGCTACATCTCGTACTCGATGGGCGTGGTTCCCGAACTGCAGGTGACGTCCATCGACGATCTCCTGCGCCTGACGTGGTTGGCGGCCTGGGCGGAGGTCGATCCGGACGAATCGTCCACGTCGCTCACCGAGTCGACCCTCGCGGCCGCTCCCCTGCTCTACGGTCGCCGGGTCCGGGACTCACGCATTCCCGGCCTGGACGGGCTGCTCTATCGGGTCCACTCCGACCTGGCGCGCCTGTCACTGGGATCGGAGTACGCCGACGCGGTCGGCATCCCTCGCCTGAGCCCTGCGGTCGCTCTCCTGCCGCTCATCGCCGCCCGCAACCTTGTCGCCGATCGGGCACAGGTGGCCCTGCCCGGTGGACCCGTGCGAGCCGCTCGGCACGGCCATCGGCGACGCGTGCGCGCGATCGAGGACGTCAAGCGCCGTGTCGAGGCGCGCCGTCACGACCGCACCCCGTCGCCCGCACCGGCCTAGCCTCCGCCGGACATCACGAGCGCCAGGACGAGCACCAGGATCGCCGCGATCGCCAGGACGGCGAGCAGGGGCTGACGGCGGTTGCGGGGGGTGCGGACCTCCTCCTCGCCCTGACGGGTGACGGACTGCGGGTCGGGCTCGTTGATCCCGGTCATGTGAACCTCTCCTCTTCGATTCGGGCGTACTCCTCCAGCAGTACCAACCCGTGGTGTCCTTCGTCCCCCTCTGCCCGGAGTCCCTCGCGCATCGAACCCAGCATCTCCCGGCCGTGGGGGAAGGGGGGCAGCAGCGGGACATCCGGATCGGTGACCGCCTCGATCACCGTGGGCCGGTCCGCGGTGAAGGCCTCCTCGAGCGCCGCGTCGAGTTGCCGGCCGTCCTCGACGCGGACGCCCCGCAGGCCCAGGAGCCTGGCGTAGCCGGCCATGTCGAACGCCGGGACGTCCTGTGACGGCGCGAACCGCGGGGCCGACTCGGTCTCCCGCTGCTCCCAGCTCACCTCGGCCAGGTCGCCGTTGCACAGCACCACCACGACCATCGTGGGGTCGGCCCATCCGGGCCACGCCTCGGAGACGGTGATCAACTCGTTGATCCCGAGCATCTGCACGGCTCCGTCACCCGCCAGCACCACGACCGGACGGGCCGGGGCCGTGGCCTTGGCCGCGATCGCGTACGGGATGCCGCACCCCATCGACGCCAGCGTGGACGACAGGTGGGCCGGTACCGACGTGGGCAGGTCCATCTGCCGGACGTAGTGGTACACCGAACTGCCCACGTCCACGGCGAGCCGGGAATCGTGCGGCATGTGACGGCACAGCCGACGGGCCACCAGCTCGGGGTTGAGTCCCCGGGCCGGGACCTCCGCGCGCTCGCGTGAGATCTCCCGCCACTGCCCGACCCACGTCTCCACCTCTCCGCGCCACGTCGACCGATCTCGCTCGCCCACGCGCTCGGTCAGGGCGCGTAGCGCCACCGCCGAGTCCCCGACCAGCCCCACCTCGACCGGGTAGCGGTTGGCCAGGTGCGAGGGGTCGAGATCGATCTGCACGGCCCGCGCCTGCCCGGGCCGCGGGTAGAACTCGGTCCAGGGGTCGTTCGATCCGACGATCAGGAGGGTGTCGCAGTTCTGCAGGATGCGGGCGCTCGCCGTGGTCCCCAGGTGGCCCATCGTCCCACCCACCAGCGGGTGTGACTCGTCGACGTACGGCTTGCCCAGCAGGCTCATCGTCACGCCGGCGTCCAGGCGTTCGGCCAGGGCCATGAGCTCCTGCTGCGCCCCGGCCATGCCGCGCCCGGCCAGGATCGCCACGCGCTCCCCCGCGTCCAGCACCTCGACCGCGCGCGCGAGGTCGTCCTCACGCGGGCAGACCACCCCGTGCGTCCACTCGGGCGCGGTCACCACCACGCCGTGTTCTTGGACCCCTTCCTCCTGACCCTGCTCGCCGGCCAGCTGCGGCGCCGGCGCGGTCTGCACGTCGTGGGGGATGACGACGACGACCGGGGTCCGGTGCGTCAGAGCGGAGCGGAACGCGCGGTCGATCACCATGGGCAGTTGCTCGGCCGACACGACGGTCTGCATGAAGGGGCCGGCGACGTCGGCGAACACACTGCTCAGGTCGATCTCCTGCTGGTAGTCCGAGCCGAGCGCGCTCGTGTGCTGTTGCGCCACCAACGCCACCACCGGGACGCTGTCGAGCTTGGCGTCGTACAGGCCGTTGATCAGGTGTGCGGCGCCCGGGCCCTGGGTGGAGGTGACCACCCCCACCCCGCCCGAGTATTTCCCCTCGGCCACCGCCATGAACGCCGCCGACTCCTCGTGCCGCGCCCGCATGAACCTCGGTGCCACGTCAGACCGTTGCAGCGCGCCGAGCAGCGGGTTGTTGCCGTCACCGGCGTACCCGTAGATCCGTTCCACATCCCAGGCGACCAACCGTTCGACGACGAGGTCGGCCACCGTCTTGTCGTGGGTCATAACTGTCCCCTCTCCGCTGGACGGCCAGGTCGGTGGGGCCCACCGTAGGGGCCGCACCGACCGGCCTCCACCGGTTGTCCTCTCAAGGCCCGGCTCCTACCGTCCCCGCCATGGAGACCTCACTGAACGCAATCGCCCTGGTGTGCTCGCTCAAGGCCTCACCCGCCGAGTCGAGCAGCGACCTCATCGCCCGTCAGGTACTCGACGAGTTGGCGTCCCACGGGATCGACGGCGACACCGTGCGGGTGGCCGACTTCGACGTGCGTCCCGGGGTGGAGGACGACATGGGGGACGGCGACCAGTGGCCGCGGATCCTGGACAGGATCAAGGCCGCCGACGTGCTGGTGCTCGCGACCCCGACCTGGGTGGGGCACATGTCGAGCATCGCCCAGCGGGTGCTGGAGCGCCTGAACGCCCAGTTGTCGGAGACCGACGAGCAGGGACGGCCCGCGATGTTCGGCAAGGTCGCCGTGACGGCCGTGGTCGGTAACGAGGACGGCGCGCACAAGATCGTGGCCGACACGTTCCAGGGTCTCAACGACATCGGGTTCACGATCCCGGCGCAGGGGTGCACGTACTGGAACCACGAGGCCATGAACCCCAAGGACTACGCAGATCTCGACGAGACCCCGTCCGCGGTGTCCTCGACCATCGCCACGTTGTCCGCCAACGCCGCGCATCTGGCGCGGCTCCTGCGCGCGGAGCAGTACCCGCCGGTCTGAGCAGGTCCCCTGGCCGGTGCGGCTAGGGCAGACCCGGTCCTCCCGTCCGGGGACACCCTTTATCCTTGCCGGGACGAACCGCCACGCCCGCCAGCGCGGAACTCACGCCGCCCGAGGAGACTTGATGACCACACCCGACACCGACCGCTCGCAGGCCGCAGTCATCGTCCTGGCCGCCGGCTCCGGCACCCGGATGAAGAGCTCGACCCCCAAGATGCTGCACCGGGTGTGCGGCCGGACCATGCTCGGCCACGCGCTGCACGCCGCCGCCGGGATCCGGCCGGAGCAGATCATCGTGGTGGTGGGGCACCAGCGTGAGCAGGTCGGGGCCGCGGTGGACGACCTCGCCGTCGACCTGGGGGTGCCGGTGGCGACCGCGGTGCAGGAACAGCAGAACGGGACGGGTGACGCGGTGGCCGCCGGCATGGCGGCGTTGCCCGCGGACTTCTCGGGGACAGTGCTGGTCACCACCTCGGACATCCCGCTGTTGGACGCCGACACCCTGCGCGAGGTGGTGACGCGACACGACCTGCGTCCGCGGGCGGCGGTGACCGTCCTGACCTCCACGGCACCGGACCCCACGGGGTACGGACGGATCGTCCGGAACGACGACGGCGAGGTACTGCGGATCGTCGAGCACAAGGACGCCTCGGACGGGGAGCGGGCGATCGATGAGGTCAACTCCGGCATCTACGCCTTCGACGCCCGCGTGCTGCGGGAGAAACTGGGCGAACTGAGCACGGACAATTCGCAGGGCGAGTTGTATCTCACCGACGTAATCCAGCTTGCCCGTCAGTCCAACGGGCTCATCCGCGGTCACCGTATCGAGGACGCCGACCTGGTGGCCGGGGTCAACGATCGCGTGCAGCTGGCCGCTCTCTCGGCCGAGATGAACCGCCGCCTGTGCGAGGAGGCCATGCGGGCCGGGGCGACGATCGTCGATCCGAGCAGCACCTGGGTGGACGTGGGGGTGCGCATCGGCCGGGACGTGACCATCCTGCCGGGCACCCACCTCACCGGGTCCACGGACATCGGCGACGGCGCGACCATCGGCCCGGACACCACCCTGCAGGACACCACGGTCGGCGAGGGCGCGACCGTGGTGCGGACCCATGCCGTCAGCGCGAGCGTCGGGGCCGGAGCCGAGGTCGGGCCGTTCGCGTACCTGCGTCCGGAGGCGGAGCTGGGAGAGCGCAGCAAGATCGGCACCTTCGTGGAGGTCAAGAAGTCCTCGATCGGGGCGCACACCAAGGTCCCGCACCTGACCTATGTGGGCGACGCGCAGATCGGCGAGCACACCAATATCGGGGCATCGAGCGTCTTCGTCAATTACGACGGGGTGAACAAGAACCGTACAGTGATCGGCGATCACTGCCGCACCGGTTCGGACACCATGTTCATCGCGCCGGTGACCGTCGGGGACGGGGCCTATTCGGGCGCGGGTACCGTGATCAAGAACGACGTCCCGCCCGGGGCCCTGGCGGTGTCCGGCGGACGACAGCGGAATATCGACGACTGGGTGATCCAGAACCGACCGGATTCCGGTTCGGCCGAGGCCGCCCTACGTACCCGGAACGACTCCTAGAAGGACGGACTCACCGAGTGAGCGAGTGGATCGACAACCAGAAGAACCTGATGTTTTTCGCGGGGCGCGCGCACCCCGAACTCTCGGATCAGGTCGCCGCCGAACTGGGGGTCGAGGTCACCCCTCAGACCGCCCGCGACTTCGCCAACGGGGAGATCTTCGTCCGCTTCGAGCAGTCCGTGCGCGGCTGCGACGCGTTCGTGCTGCAGAGCTGCCCGGCGCCGCTGAACAAGTGGATCATGGAGCAGCTCATCATGATCGACGCCCTCAAGCGGGGTAGCGCCAAGCGGATCACGGCCATCTTGCCGTTCTATCCGTACGCGCGGCAGGACAAGAAGCACCGCGGGCGTGAGCCCATCTCGGCCCGCCTCGTGGCCGACCTGCTCAAGACGGCCGGTGCGGACCGGATCATCACGGTCGACCTGCACACCGACCAGACCCAGGGCTTCTTCGACGGCCCCGTCGACCACATGCACGCCCAGGGCCAGCTGTCGGACTACGTGCGTGAGCACTACGGCACGGACAACATCTGCGTGGTCTCCCCCGACGCCGGCCGCGTCAAGGTGGGCGAGAAGTGGGCCGACGCTCTCGACGGCGCTCCCCTGGCCTTCGTGCACAAGACCCGCGACCCCAACGTTCCCAACCAGGTCAAGTCCAACCGCGTCGTCGGCGACGTCGAGGGGCGCACCTGTGTGTTGATGGACGACATGATCGACACCGGCGGCACCATCGCCGGCGCGGTCAAGGTGCTCAAGGACGCCGGCGCCGGCGACGTCATCATCGCCTGCACGCACGGTGTCTTCTCGGACCCGGCCGCCGAGCGGCTGGCCTCGTGCGGGGCCAAGGAGGTCATCACCACCGACACCCTGCCGATCCCGCCGGAGAAGCGGTTCGACAACCTCACTGTGCTCTCCATCGCCCCGCTGCTCGCCCGCACCATCCACGAGGTCTTCGAGAACGGCTCGGTGACCAGCCTGTTCAACGGGAACGCCTGACGTGTCCGCGGACGCCGCGGGCAGCGCCACGATCTACCACAACCCTCGCTGTTCCAAGTCCCGGCAGGCGCTGGAGTTGCTCCGCGAGCGGGGCGTCGAGCCGACCGTGATCAGGTACCTCGACACCCCACCCACGGTCGACGAGCTCCGGACCCTCATCTCCGACGCCGGGCTGACGGTGCGGCAGGCCGTGCGGGTCAAGGAGGCCGAGTTCACCGAGCTCGGCCTGCTCGAGGCCTCGGACGAGGCGCTGCTCGAGGCGATGGTGGCGCACCCCCGGCTCATCGAGCGGCCCTTCGTCGTCACCGGCAGGGGCACGCGCCTGGCGCGGCCCACCTCCGCGGTCGAGGAGATCCTCTGACGGCGGCGGGGCCCGGTGTGATTTGGGGGCCGGGCCCGGCGCCGCTAGGCTGATCGGGTCATCTCGGCGAGGGAGGGCCCTGAGACGGGCCACTCCGTTATCGACGCGATCATTGTCGGTGTGGTCCCCGGTGGGCCGCCCAGCGCGATCGTCTCGGTCGCCGGGGAGGTCTCCCGCCCGCAGAGCGCACGCGCGCTCCCCACCGACAGAAGGTTCACCATGGCCAAGGAAATCAACAACCTCAAGACCTCCATCCGCACCGAGTTCGGCAAGGGTTCGGCCCGCCGCGCCCGCCGCGCGGGCCAGGTCCCCGCGGTGCTCTACGGTCACCACACCGAGCCGCGTCACCTTCTCCTCGACACGCTCGAGTTCGCCGCGGTCCTCCGTGCCCACGGCACCAACTCTCTGCTCACCCTCGACATCGAGGGCGAGGAGCAGCTCGCGCTGCCCAAGCAGATCGACGTGCACCCGCTGACCCGCATCATCGAGCACACCGACCTCCTCGTCGTGCGCAAGGGCGAGAAGGTGACCGTCGAGATCCCCGTCGCCCTCACGGGAGACGCGGCGCCCGGCACCCTCGTCACGCAGGACGCCGACGTCATCGAGGTGGAGGTCGACGCCACCGAGATCCCCGAGGGCTTCGAGATCTCGGTCGAGGACGCCGAGGCCGGGACCCAGATCACCGCCTCGGAGATCACTCTGCCCTCCGGAGCCACCCTCGTCTCCGACCCCGAGCTGCTGATCGTCAACATCATCGAGGCGCCCTCCGAGTCCGATCTCGAGGCCGAGGAGGAAGAGGCGCCCGAGGGTGAGGCCGCCGAGGACGCCGCCCAGGAGGCCGAGCAGGCGGGCGCGGAGTCCTGACCTCCCGCGGCGAGGCCTGACCTCCCGCGACCCGGCACCGGGCCCGGTTCGACCACCGCGTCGGACCGGGCCCGAGGTCATTCGCCCGGGCTCCCGCTCCCCACGGAGCTCCGCGCCCGGCTGTACTCCCCGGCCCCGGTCGCTACCCGCGGATCAGGCCGACGGCCAGCGCGACCATCATCACGGCGATCCCGGCGTCCAGCACCCGCCACGCACCGGGGTTCGCGAAGACCCCCCGTAGGGCCCTGCCACCGAAGCCGATCACCACGAACCACACCGTGCCCGCGAGGAACGCGCCGGCCGCGAACACCCAGCGAAGGTCCCCGGCCTGTTGATTGGCCAGGGTCCCCAGGAAGACCACGCTGTCGAGGTAGGCGTGAGGGTTGAGCCAGGTGAACGCCGCACACGCCGCGACCGCGCCCAGGGTCGAGGGGACGCGCGAGTCCCCGTCCACCTGCAGCCCGCTGCCGGGCCGGAGGGCCCGGGACGCGGCAACGGCGCCGTAGGCCAGCAGGAAGACGACCCCGAACCACGTCATCACGGTGAGGGCGGCGGGCGCGGACTCGACCAGCGCCCCGACCCCCGCCACACCGAGCAGGAGCAGGGCGGCCTCGGACACGACGCAGAACAGGACGATCGGGACCATCGCCACGTCTCCGCGAATCGAGCGTTGGAGAACGTAGGCGTTCTGGGCGCCGACGGCGGCGATGAGCCCGAGGCCCATACCGGCGCCCATCAGGAGGGTGGAGGTGGTGGTCACGCACTCACGCTAGATCCGCGCGGTCTGCAGTGCTACTACAGTTCTTCAGCTAGCATTAGCCAGACTTATGCACGCACTGCATCTGGATCACCTGCGTACCCTCGTGGCCGTCGTCGACCTCGGCTCCTTCGACGCGGCCGCCGCCCATCTCCACGTCACCCAGTCGGCGGTGTCTCAGCGCATCCGGTCGCTGGAGGACTCCGCCGGCCGCATCCTGGTCCGCAGGGACCGTCCCGTCACGGCGACCGATGCCGGCGAGACGGTGCTCAGGACCGCACGTCAGATGCTCCACCTGGAGGAGTCCCTGTCCCGCGAGTTCGACGGAGCGGAGACCCCGTCGGAGCACGTGGTCCTGGCGGTGGCGTGTAATTCCGACTCGCTCGCCACCTGGTTCCTCGACGCCATGACCGAGGTCCACGGCTCGGGCCAGGTGGTCTTCGACCTCCGCCGCGAGGACGAGTCATTGTCCTCCCAGCTCCTCCGTCGCGGCGAAGTGATGGCGGCGGTGACCAGCGAGTCCCGGGCCGTCCAGGGATGTCGGTCACTCCCCCTGGGGTCGATGCGATACCTCGCGTGCGCCAGTCCCGGATTCGTGGCCCGGCACCTGCGCGACGGTTCGCCCACGACCGCGCTGGGCCGGGCCCCCATCGTCGACTTCGATCGCAGCGACGCCCACCAGGAACTCCACTACCGTCGGCTCGCGCGACGCGAACCGACCGGCCCCCGCCACTTCGTCCCCAGCTCGCACGACCACGTCCGTGCCATCGCCGCCGGCTTGGGCTGGGGCCTGGTCCCCGAACAGTTGGCCACCCCGTGGCTGGTCTCCGGTGAGCTCACCGAGGTCTCTCCCGACCGCCCCCTCGACGTCCCGCTGTTCTGGCAACACTGGAGACTCCAGTCGCCCGGCCTCGACGCCCTGACCGCCGCGGTGCTCGAGATGGCCAGGGCAGAGTTGCGACCCTGACGAGGTGAGCGGGCCGGGGCGGGAGGGCCGGGGTGGGAGGGCCGGGGTGGGCCGCCGACCGACCCGGTCTGGGACCATGAGACCGTGAGTACCGCTGACACCCCCGGGCCCCGACTCGTGGTGGGCCTGGCCAACCCCGGTCCCGACTACGAGGGGACCCGCCACAACATCGGCTGGGACGTGCTGCTCGAGCTGGCCTCCCGCGCCCTGCCCATGCCGGCGAGTTTCTCCACACACAAGCGGACCAACTGCGAGGTGGCCCAGACGCGGGTCGCCGACCAGGCCGTGATCCTGGCCCGGCCGCGCAGCTACATGAACCTGTCCGGGGGGCCCGTCGCCGCGGTGGCCAAGTACTTCTCCGTCGCGCCCACCGACGTGATCGTGGTGCACGACGAGATCGACATCGACTTCGGACAGGTCCGTCTCAAGCGCGGCGGGGGCGAGGGCGGGCACAACGGGCTCCGCTCGGTCACCGCGGCCCTGGGCACCAGGGACTACATCAGGGTCCGCGCGGGGGTCGGCCGGCCACCGGGGCGAATGGCCGTGGCGGACTACGTGCTCAAGCGCTTCTCCAAGCTCGAGCAGCCCGACGTGCCGTTCCTGGTACAGGACGCCGCCGACGCGGTCGAGCTCCTGCTCACCCACGGACTGGAGACCGCCCAGAACCAGGTCCACTCCGCGTGAGCCGCCCCCGGCGGTTCCGACGCGACGCCGTTCTGGGCTCCGGGGCCGACTCTTCGACCGCGCGAGCCGCGCACTGTTCACCTGGGACATGCATCGCCGCGCCGGCCTCGTCGTCGTCTCCGACGGTCCCTCGCGCTTCCCGGCCACCCCGAGACAGGCCGGGAGTCGTTCCTGGTCGAGCGCGACCCGTCCACCGACGTCGTACGCCTGCGGATCGAGGCCGAATCCGCCCACGCCACCCTGCTCGCGAAGTGGGTCGCGCCGGTCGCCCGCTACGAGCAGAACCGGCTCACCCGCCGCTACCTCGCCGCGCTCGTGGAGCACCCCGGCGCACCGAGCCCCGGGAGCGATCACCGACCCGCGTGACCACTGTTTTCGCGCGCGCCCGCCGACCCCGGCGGCGCACCCGCGGATTGGGTGCTCGACCGCGCACGGACGTACCCTGGGATGACGACGGCGAGGGCCGCCGGAGCACCGAGGAGGACGCGTGACCGAGACCGCCGAGCACACCGGGACCACCGGACGGTCGGCCGGTCCGGATGCGTCCGGCCACGTCGCGTCGGAGGTCGCCCGCCGCCGGACCTTCGCGGTGATCGCCCACCCGGACGCCGGCAAGTCCACCCTCACCGAGGCGCTGGCGCTGCACGCGCGCGTCATCACCGAGGCCGGTGCCGTCCACGGCAAATCCGGCCGTCGAGCCACCGTGTCGGACTGGATGGAGATGGAGAAGGCCCGCGGCATCTCCGTCAGCTCCACCGCGCTGCAGTTCACCTACAAGCCCTCCGGGTCTGCCGAGGACGACGAGCCCTACGTCATCAACCTCGTCGACACCCCCGGCCACGCCGACTTCTCCGAGGACACCTACCGGGTGCTCACCGCCGTCGACGCGGCGGTGATGCTCATCGACGCCGCCAAGGGCCTCGAGCCACAGACGCTCAAACTGTTCCGCGTGTGCAAGCACAACGGCCTGCCCATCATCACGGTGATCAACAAGTGGGACCGTCCGGGGCAGGCGCCACTGGAGCTGCTGGACGAGATCACCGAGCAGATCGGCCTGGTGCCGACCCCGCTGTTCATGCCGGTCGGCATCGCCGGCGACTACCGGGGGTTGCTCCGCCGCGGCCCCGACGGTGCGCCCGAGGAGTACATCCACTTCACCCGCACCGCCGGTGGATCGACCATCGCCCCGGAGGAGCACTACGACCCGGACACCGCCGCCCAGCGGGAGGGCGAGGTGTGGGAGACGGCCGTCGAGGAGTCCGAACTGCTCTCCGCCATGGGGCAGGACCACGACCAGGAGCTCTACCTGGCCGGCGAGACGAGCCCGGTGATCTTCGCCTCCGCGATGCTCAACTTCGGTGTACACCAGATCCTGGACGCGCTGGTCGAACTGGCCCCACCGCCGCACGCGTGGGAGACCGTGACGGGAGCACCCCGGGAGACCTCGGATCCGTTCTCCGCGGTCGTGTTCAAGGTTCAGGCCGGCATGGACGCCGCGCACCGCGACCGGCTCGCGTTCATGCGCGTGGTCTCCGGGGAGTTCGAGCGCGGGATGGTGGTCACCCACGCCCAGTCCTCCAAACCGTTCACCACCAAGTACGCCCTGACCGTGTTCGGCCGCGACCGCACGACCGTCGAGACCGCCTACCCGGGCGACGTCGTGGGCCTTGTCAACGCCACCGCCCTCGCACCCGGCGACACCCTCTACACCGGTAAGAAGGTGCAGTTCCCGCCGATTCCCCAGTTCGCACCCGAGCACTTCGCCGTGGTGCGCGCGCAGTCGCTGGGCAAGTACAAGCAGTTCCGTAAGGCCATCGACCAGCTGGCCGCCGAGGGCGTGGTGCAGATCCTGCGCAACGACACGCGTGGGGATGCCAACCCCGTCATGGCGGCGGTCGGGCCGATGCAGTTCGAGGTCGTCACCGCCCGCATGAAGGCCGAGTTCAACGTCGAGGTGGTCGTCGACCGCCTGCCGTACTCCATCGCCCGCCGCACCGACTCCGCCTCCGCCGACGAACTCGGCCGGCAGCGCGGGGTGGAGGTGTTCCAGCGCACCGACGGTGAACTCCTGGCTCTGTTCGGCGACAAGTGGCGCCTGCAGTACATCAGCAAGGAGATGGAGCACCTCACCATAGAACCGCTGGTCGCGGACACCAACTGACGCTCCCGCCACACACGCCCCAGCGGTGCGAACCCAACTCTGAACAGCTGTCCAGAAATCTCCGGGAACGGGCCGTGCCACGGCCGAACCTTGGTTAATCTCCCTTTCACACCGACGCCCCCGCCGACCCACGGCGGGCGCCGTCTGAGAGGGGCACGTCCATGGGAAACGGCAGTTCGACCACGAGGTCCACGACCACCGGCAGATGGGCGCGCTCGGCGCTGGCTCTGCTCTCGGCTGTCGCGGTGACCGTCCCGCTGACGGCCGCGCCCGCGGCGTCCGCCACGCCGATCCGGGGCATGGTGGACGCCCACGCGCACATCGCCGCCTCCCAGGCGTTCGGCGGCGCCCTACGGTGCGGTGAGCCTTTCGCCCCCGGCGGGATGGCGCAGGCCCTGGCCGACTGCCCCACGCACTCGGACTTCGGACACTTCTCGCTGCTCGAGTCGGTCCTCGGCGGCACCGCGGTTCCGGGCGGCACCCAGGGCTACCCCACGTTCGCGCAGTGGCCGGCCTCCAACTCGCAGTTGCACGAGCAGGCCTATTACACCGGTATCGAGCGCGCGTGGCGGGGCGGCCTCCGGGTGCTCAACAACTACCTGGTCGCCAACCGGGTGCTGTGCGAGATGCTCATCGGTTCGCCGTACTCGTGTGACGAGATGGATCAGCTGCGTCGTCAGGTCGACTACATGAACCGGATGGAGGCCCACATCGACGCCGAGCACGGCGGCCCCGGCCGGGGCTGGTTCCGGATCGCACGGTCTCCCGAGGAGGTCCGGTCGATCGCCGCGCAGGGCAAGCTCGCGGTGACGGTGGGCGTCGAGGCGTCCGAGCCGTTCGGCTGCCGGATGGTCGACGACGTGCCGCTGTGTTCGGCCGAGGACATCGACCGCGGCCTCGACGAATTCGCCTCGTGGGGCGTGTCCACCGTGTTCCCGGTCCACAAGTTCGACAACGCCCTCGGCGGCGCCCGCATGGACGAGGACCTGGCGGGCCTGGCGGTGAACGTGGGCAACAAGATCGGTACCCAGCGGTTCTGGGAGACCGAGCCGTGCACCGGCCCCGACGCGGACCACGACCAGCCGATCGCGAGCACCCCGGTCGCTGACGGGCTGGCGGCGGTGACCGGGGGCGCCCCCGCGGGAGCGGCATTGCCCGTGTATCCCGAGACGCCACTGTGCAACGTCCGCGGACTGACCCCGCTCGGCGAGCACGCCGTGCGGGGGATGATGGCGCGCGGCATGGTGATCAACATCGACCACATGAGCGTCAAGACGGCCACGCGGACGCTCGACATCGCCGCGGAGTCGGGGTACACGGGGCTCATCTCCGACCACACCTGGGCCACGCAGGGCATCACGCGCCGCATGCACGAACAAGGCGGGTTCGTGGCCGCGTTCGCATGGCCCGCCGATGCGACCGAGACCTTCGACACCGGCTTCCTCGAGGCCTGGCGCGCCAACACCGCCGGCACGACCCGCCCCTGGGCCGGGTATGGCTACGGCTCGGACGTCAACGGCCTGGCGCACCTCGCGGACGCGCGCCCCAGCGCGGCCACCGATCCCCTGGTCTACCCGTTCACCGCGCTCAGCGGCGAGGTGATGGACCGGTGGCGGTTCGGTGACCGTGTCTACGACCTCAACGTCGACGGTGTGGCCCAGTACGGGCTCTACGCGGACTGGGCGGCCGACCTGCTGCACCGGGCCGGGCCCGACCGGCCCGAACTGGAGCGTCAGCTCATGGGCGGCGCCGAGGCGTGGACGGCCAACTGGGAACGCGTGCGGTGACCCGACCGGCCGACCGCGTCGGTCCCCTGTGGATCCTGGCGCTCACCCTCGGCGTCGTGGCGGTCTTCGCCTCGTGGTTCGGCCCGCTCCAGATCCTCCTGCCCGTGCAGACCGACAGGATCGGTGGCCCGGACGGCCGCGAGGCGCTGCTCGGGCTGGTGGTGGGCACGGGGGCCGCCGTCGCCCTGGTGGCCAACCCGCTGTGGGGCCTGGTCTCCGACCGGTGCCGCGCGCGGCTCGGCACCCGGATGCCGGTGGTGTACGCGGGCACGGCGATCGGGGTGGCGGGCCAACTGCTGCTCCTGACCTCCGATTCCGGGCCGGCCACGGTCGCGGGCTGGGTGCTGGTGCAGCTGGGATTCAACGGACCGTTCGCGGTGCTGGCCGCCCTGATGGCCGATCGCGTCCCCGAGCAACAGCGGGGCGTGGTGGGGTCGTTGTTCGGAGTCGGGCAGATCGTCGGGGTGATCAGCGGCGTGGCGGTGGCGGAGTCCGTCGGCGGTGGCCCGGCCGGGTACCTGGTGCTCGCGGTGCTCACGCCCGCGCTGCTCTCGGCGATCGTGCTGGCGGGGCGCGCGGCACCGGTCGTCTCACCCCGTTCCGCGGGAGCGGACATCGACCCGCGACCCCGGATCGCGCTCGCCGACTTCCGTCCGACCCGGCAGTACTGCTGGGCGTGGGCGCTCCGGTTCCTCATGAACCTCACCAACGCGATACTGCTGATCTACCTGTTCTTCTTCCTCGACACCGTGGTCGGGGTGGCCGACCCCGGGAACGCGGTCCTCATGATCACCGTCGTCACCCTCGTCCTCTCCGCGGTGTGCGCGGCGGCGGCGGGGACGTTCTCCGACCGGCTCCGCCGCCGCCGCGAGTTCGCCGCCGCCGGGGCACTGATCACCGCCGGCGGGTTGACCGGCCTCGCGGCGTCCACCACCATGCCCGCCGTGCTGGCCGCCGCGGGCATGCTCGGCGTGGGCTGGGGGTTGTTCATCGCGGTCGACATGGCGATCATCACCGGGTCGCTGGCCACCTCCGGCACCGCGGGCACCCTCCTGGGCATGGCCAACATCGCGACCTCACTGCCGCAGGTGGTCGCACCCGCGATCGCGGTACCCCTCGTGACCTCCGCCGCCGGGTACCCCGCCCTCTACGGGGCCGGCGCGGGCATCGCCGTCGCCGCCGCCCTGTGCACCCTGCGACTCCGCGGCGTCCGATAGACCCACGAGAAAGGACACCTTCCTTGCCGACCCGAGACCCGATCCTGCCCCCCGGTTTCCGCCTGGGCACCGCCACCGCGGCCGCCCAGATCGAGGGCGGGGCCGACGCCGACGGGCGTGGCCCGAGCATCTGGGACACCTTCGCCGCCGAACCCGGCCGCATCCGCGGCGGCGACACCCCGGCCGTGGCGTGCGACCACTACCACCGCCACGCCGAGGACGTCCGCGACCTGGCCGACCTCGGGGTCGACGACTACCGGTTCTCGATCTCCTGGTCCCGGGTCCTGCCCACCGGACGCGGGCGGGTCAACGGACCCGGCCTGGACTTCTACTCGCGGCTCGTCGACGATCTCCTGGCGGCCGGCATCCGCCCCGTGCCCACCCTCTACCACTGGGACCTGCCGCAGACCCTGCAGGACGAGGGCGGGTGGTTGCGCCGGGACACCTCCCGGGAACTGGCCGACTACGCCGCGGTGGTGGTCGACGCCCTCGGCGACCGCGTCACCCGCTGGCACACGCTCAACGAGATGAACGTCCACACCCTGTACGGTCACGGGCTCACCGATCACGCGCCGGCCCTCGGAATGGGGCTGGACTGCCTGCCCGTGGCGCACAATCTGCTCCGCGCCCACGGCCTGGCGGTCGAGGCCATCCGGGCCTCCGGGACCCGGCACGAGGTGGGGGTGGTCCAACAGCACTTCCCGGTCCTCGCCGCGACCGACTCCGCCGAGGACCTCGAGGCCGCCGAGATGTTCCGCATCCTCACCAACTGGCTGTTCTCCGATCCCGTCCTGCGCGGTGAGTACCCGCAGGACTGGGTGGCCGAGCTCGTCATGAGCTCCGCGGGACTGACCCCCGACCAGCTCGAGCAGGACCTCGTCGTCATCGCCGGCCCCCTCGACCACTACGGGGTCAACTACTACGAACCCACGTTGATCGAGGCCCCGCGCCCCGACACCGACTACTCCAGGGTGCTCGAGGTGGACTTCCCGCAGGACATGCCGTTCCGCCCGGTACGTATCGAGGGCGTCGAGCGGACCGATTTCGACTGGCCCGTCGTGCCGTCGGGCCTCACGGACATCCTCGTGGCGCTCCACGAGCGCTACCCGGGGCTGCCGCCGGTGACGGTGACCGAGAACGGGGCCTCGTTCCACGAGGGCCCCGGAGCGGACGGAGCGGTCCACGACGACCGGCGGATCGAGTATCTCCGCGCACACCTCGCGGCCGTGGCGGACGCCGTCGAGGCGGGCGTGAACGTGGACGGGTACTACGTGTGGTCGGCGATGGACAACTTCGAGTGGGCCGCCGGCTACGCCGAGCGCTTCGGCCTGGTCCACGTGGACCACGGCACCCTCACGCGGACCCGCAAGGACTCCTGGTACTGGTACCGCGACCTGATCGCCGCGCAGCGGGACCGAGTAGCGGGTGGTGGTCCGACACGACCCTCGGGAGAGGATCCGGCGGTCTAGGCTGGGCGGATGACCACAGTCTCGACCGCCGGTCGCCGTCGTTCCCTGGGCCTGATCGGCGTGGGCACGGCCCTCGCGCTGCTCGGGTCGGCGTGTGGGACGCCGTTGGCGACACCCGATCCGGACGCGAGTCCGGCCGCGTACTCGGCGCTCGAGGTCGGCGAGGACCGGATCGACTACGCGGTCGGCAAGGTCACCGACATCGTCGAGGAGGAACTGGAGGCCTCAGGGATCCCGGGCGCGGCCGTCGCGGTGGTGCACGGCGGCGAGGTGGTCCTCGCGGAGGGCTTCGGCGTCCGTGACACCAGCACCGGCGCCGAGGTGGACGCGGGGACAGTCTTCCCACTGGCCTCGATCTCCAAGTCGGTCAGCGCGACAGTGGTGGCCGCGGAGAGCGGGAACGGCGAGGTCGACTGGTCCACCCCGGTGAGCGAGTACCTACCGTGGTTCGAACTCTCCGATGCCCAGCTGTCCCCGCTCGTCACCGTGGGCGACGTCTTCGCGCACCGCTCGGGCCTGCCCGAGCACGCGGGGGACGATCTCGAGGACCTGGGGTATGACCGGCCCGCGGTCCTGCACGGTCTGCGGCACCTTCCGCTCACGCCGTTCCGGGCCTCGTACGCGTACACGAACTTCGGGCTGACGGCCGGTGCGGAAGCCGTGGCGGTCGCCGCGGGGACGCCCTGGGACGAGTTGAGCCGCGAGCGAATCTTCGAGCCCCTCGGGATGAGCGAGACCTCCTACTCGCACGTCGAGCTGCTCGAGCGGGACAACCGGGCCGTCGGCCACGTCAGGAACGACACGGGCGCGGGTACCGGCGACTGGGTGCCCGCCGATCCCCAACGCGATCCCGACGCGCAGGCCCCGGCGGGGGGACTGAGTTCGTCGGTGACCGACATGGCCGCGTGGATGGCCATGGTGCTGCACGACGGCAAAGGACCCGACGGCACCCAGGTGGTCCCCGCCGAGGCGCTGCGCGAGGCCCTCACCCCACAGATCGTGTCCGCGCCCCCACAGGCCGCAGCCGACCGCCCCGGCTCCTACGGGTACGGCTTCAACATCGGCACCAGCTCGTCAGGGCGGGTCCAGTGGAGCCATTCCGGGGCCTTCGCGCTCGGCGCGGGCACCGCGATGCTCATGCTGCCCTCGCTGGACCTCGGGATCATCACCGTGACCAACGCCTCGCCCACCGGGGTGGCGGAGACGATCAACGCCCGGTTTGCCGACTACGCCCAGTACGGCGACCCCACGCTGGACTGGCGCGAACTGTTCGGACAGGCGTTCGCCCCAGTGCTCGATCCCGTGGGAGACCTGGTGGACGCGCGGCGACCCGCCGCCCCGGCGCCGGCACCGGACCCGGCCGAGCTCGTCGGCACTTACGACAACGACTACTTCGGGACTCTGGAGGTCCGCGAATCGGAGGACGGGCTGGAGATGATCGTGGGCCGGGTGGCCGTCGCGTGGCCGCTCGAGCCCTGGGACGGCGAGACGTTCGCCGTCGAACCACGGAGCGAGAACTGGCCGCCGGGGTCGCGGGGCTCGGTGACGTTCGACGACGACGAGGTCACGGTCGAGCTCCTGGACGGCAACAGACTCGGGACCTTCACCCGAGCTCCTGCCGGAGAGGACCCCGCCGAGGGCGATCCCGGCGACTGACGCGCCGTCTGTCGCGTCTGGCGTCGGCGTCGGGGGTGGTCAGGAACGTCGAGAGCCACCTCATCCGCGGATCGGCGTCCACCAGGAAGGCCTTGACCACGAGCGTCAACGGCACCGCCAGGATCGCGCCCAACGCGCCGGCCACCGAGGTCCAGAACACCAGCGAGAGAAACGTCACGGTGGGGGTGAGTCCCACGGCGTCGCCGGTGAACTTGGGCTGGATGAAGCTCTGGATCACCAGGTTGACCACGCAGTAGATCACCACCACCCAGATGGCGTCGACCGGTCCCCCGGTCAGCAGTGCGAACAGCGCGGGCGGCACGAGGCCCAGCACGAAGCCGATGTTGGGGATGTAGTTGGTGACGAAGGCCAGCACGCCCCACACCACCGCGAGCGGCACGCCGATGATCATCAGAGCCACCGTGTCGATGATCGCGACGAGGAGACCGAAGATCGTCGAGACGATCCAGTACGACTTCACGCCGTCGGTGAAGGAGCTGAGCGCGTCGGCCAGCCGGGGCCGCTGACGGACGATCACGGCTCGACGGCGGGTGACGCCCGGGACGTCGAACACCAGGAAGGTCAGCGCGATCACCAGGACGGTGAGCTGGCCCCCCGCCGAGGACACCTGCCCCGCCACGTTCTGGACCGTCCCGATGATCGTGCCGGGGTCCACGCCCGCCAGGCTCGACGAGACCTGATCCTGGCTGACCCCGAACCGGCCGAGGAACTCGATGGTCTGACCGTAGAGCTCGACGAACCTGTCCTGATACTGCGGGATCTCCTCGGCGGCGATCCACAGCGCCCACACGAGCATCCCCACCAGCGCGGCCAGCAGCAGGTAGAGCACGAGCAGGACGATGATCATCCCACCCCACCGCGGCAGGCCGGCCCGCTCCAGGCGCCGCTGCAGCGGCTGGGCGGCGATCACCAGGTTGAGGGCGAGGAAGGCCGGCATGACCATGGCCGCGTGCTGGGAGATCCCCCAGACCACCGCGAACGCCGCGGCCAGCGACACCACCGTGACGCCGGCGATTCCCCACCCCCTGGGCTCCTCGTGCGGGGCGGGCACCTCGGTTTCGCGCACGCCGGGTTCGCGAACGCCATCGCCGGTGGTCGTCATGGCCCCTCCTCGACCCGCGCCCAGCGCGCAGGACGCGGATCAGAGTAGCCCCTGTCAGCCCCCGTTCAGCGCCGAACGGATGGCGTGGACGTCGACGTCGTCGAGGTCGGCCGGATCCCACGTGGGATCGCGGTCCTTGTCGATCACCACGGCCCGCACTCCCTCGACGAAGTCCGGACGGGCGGTGATCCATCCGCCCAGCGCCAGCTCGTTGTCGAGGCATTCGCGGAGATCGCCCGCGGCGGCCCCGGCGCGGAGCAGCTCGATGGTGGCGATGACGGAGGTCGGGCAGTGGGACCGCAGCATCCCGAGGGTCGCGGTGGCCCACTCGTCCTGGGGGCCGGACTCCAGGGCGTCGACCATCTCCTGCGCGGTGCCGCGGCCGAAGACGTCCTCGATCCGGTCGATGTGCTGCTCGACCGCGGACTCCCCCGCCGCCGCGCGCTCGAGGCCGTGTCGCTCGAGGGCGGCGTCGAGGCCGTCGGATCCGATGGCGGTGACGAAGGTGTCCCGGTCGGCGTCGTCGATCAGATGGGTGGCCAGACCCGTGTAGAGGGCGTCCGCGGAGTTCATCCGGACCCCGGTGGTGCCGAGGTAGATCCCCACCGCCAGGCCGCGGGTCCCGCCGCCGCACAGTCGGGGCAGGAAGTGGCTGGCGCCGACGTCGGGGATGAACCCGATCGCCGTCTCGGGCATCGCCATCATGACCGTGGTGGTGACCACCCGGTGCGAACCGTTGATGGAGATCCCGAGGCCGCCGCCCATCGCGACGCCGTGGATCACCGCGACCGTGGGCACCCGGTGGGTGTGGTACGCGAGGTCCATCGCGTACTCCTCGGAGAAGAACTCCCGGTTGGTCTGGTGCTCCCCGGCGGCCGCGGCGTCGCGCAGGGCGCGGATGTCGCCGCCCGCGCAGAACGCCTTCTCCGAGGTACTCGTGGTGACGACGGCCTCCACGCCCGAGTCCTGCGAGGCGGCGTCCAGTGCGGAGTGCAGGGCCCGGCACATGGGTAGGTCGAGGGAGTTCAGGGCCTTGGGGCGGTCCAGGACGATGTGCTGCATCCGGCCTTCTCGCCGGGTGGTGACGAATTCGCTCATGCCCCCAGTGTGTCAGGCCGGTCACCCGCCGTCGCCGAGATACTAGGAATTCCTACCTAGATCGCCCCCGCCTCACCTCAGAGCAATTCCGACGCGACATCCGGGACGTACTTGAACTCCTCGCGTGGCGGCCGCTCGTAGTTGGCCCCCTCGGGTCGCTCCGGGATCTCGAAGGTCGGCGGCTCCAGCTTCTCCCACGGGACGGTGGAGAGCAGGTGGGAGATCACGTTGATCCGCGACCTCTTCTTGTCCTCGGACTCCACCGTGTACCAGGGCGCCTCCGGGATGTCGGTGTGGATGAACATCTCATCCTTGGCGCGGCTGTAGGCCTCCCACCGGTTGATCGACTCCAGGTCCATCGGCGAGAGCTTCCACCGGCGCATGGGATCGTCGTGCCGGGAGCGGAACCGGCGCTCCTGCTCCTCGTCGGACACGGAGAACCAGTACTTGCGCAGCATGATCCCGTCCTCCACGAGCAGGCGCTCGAAGATCGGCGCCTGGTGCAGGAAGCGGCGGTACTCGTCGGTCGTACAGAACCCCATCACGCGCTCCACGCCGGCCCGGTTGTACCAGGAGCGGTCGAAGATCACGATCTCACCGGCTGCCGGCAGATGCTCGACGTAGCGCTGGAAGTACCACTGCGTCTTGTGCACCTCGGTCGGCGCGGGCAGTGCGACCACGCGGGCGTACCGGGGGTTGAGGTACTGGGTGATCCGCTTGATCGCCGACCCCTTTCCTGCGGCGTCGCGACCCTCGAACACCACCACGAGCCGGTTCCCCGTCTCCTTGAGCCAGGCCTGCATCTCCACGAGCTCGGCCTGCAACCGCTCCAGTTCGGCCTCGTAGGCCTTCTTGGGCAGCTTCTCGAGCCCGCTGGGCAGCAGGTCCTTCGTGCCCGCCTTCGTGCCCGCCGCGTCCGAGGAGGCCTTGGGGCGCGCCTTCTTGGCGCCCTTCTTGCCCTGCTTGTCGCCACTCATCCCACCGATACTACGGCCGCGCAGGCGGCTCCGGGCCCGGAGGAACGTCTTGACAGTAGTCCAGACGACTGTCTAGCTTCGGGCGAGGGTGACGCTCGTCACCGCACCGACACGATCCTGACGGTTAGGCGACATGACGACTCTCACCCGCCGGGGGTTCCTCGGCTCACTCGCCGCCGCCGGGGTCGCGGCACTCGCGTCCGACCCCCTCGCCGCCGGCCAGGGGACCGACCCCGCGAGCCCCGCACCCGCAGGCCCCGGACGAATCCCCCACGAGGTGCAGGACCACCGGGTCCTCGTGGTGGGCAGCGGGTTCGGCGGCGGCGTCGCGGCGCTCCGGCTCGCCCAGGCGGGCGTCCCCGTCGTCGTCATGGAACGAGGACGCCGCTGGCCCACCGGCCCCAACTCGACCACCTACCCCAGCGTCAGCGCACCCGACGAGCGCATCCTGTGGTTCCGCTCCGCACCCGAGGTCTTCGGCCGACCCGTGGACCTGCCGCGCTACACCGGGCTGCTCGACGCCTCCGTGGGCGAGAACATGACCTCCGTGTGCGCCACCGGCGTCGGAGGCGGGTCCCTCATCTACCAGGGCATGTCACTCCAGCCCAGCGAGGAGTTGTTCCAGACCTGGTTCCCGGGCGCGATCGACTGGCGCGAGATGGAGCAGGAGTACTTTCCCCGCGTCTCCCGGATGCTCCGCCTGGCCGAGGCCCCGGACGAACTCGTCAACTCCGCCCAGTACACGGCCCCCCGCGTTTTCGCCCAGAGGGTGCGGGCCGCCGGTCTGCCACTGCGCAAGATCCCCATGCCCATCGACTGGGACTACGCACTGGCCGAGCTGCGCGGCGAGATGCGGCCCTCCTACACCGACAGCTCGGGCGCGCTCGGCGTCAACAACGGCGGCAAACACACCGTCGACGTGACCTACCTCGCCGACGCCGAGGCCACGGGACTCGTCGAGGTCCGACCGCTCCACGACGTCCGTGCCATGCGGCGGCTGCCCGACGGACGCTGGGAGCTCGACGTCGAGGTCCTCAACACCGCCGGACGCCTCCTCAAGACGCTGGCCATGCGCGCACCCGCGGTCATGTTGGGTGCCGGATCGGTGGGCACCTCCACGCTGCTCACCCGAGCCTCCGCCACCGGCACCATCACGGACCTCCCCGACGCCGTCGGCAGCGGCTGGGGCACCAACGCCGACCGGATCTACACCTGGACCGACCCCACCGCAGGATTCGGCGCCGTCCAGGGCGGGCCTGTGGTCTACGGGAGCCTCAACTGGTCGGACCCCACCACCGCCCACACCCTCATCCAGGCGTCGATCCCCGCATTCGGTGCGGATCTGCACACCACGATGATGGTCGGGTACGGCGTGAGCGCCGACCGTGGCCGGATCGTCTACGACGCAGCGCAGGACCGCGGCGTCATCCGATGGCCCGCCGCCGGTGACGCGGGGATCCTGCGCGGTCACATCGAACCCACCGCGCGCGCCATCGTCGGCCCGACCGGCCACCTCACCGACACCAACGACATCGTCAACTCCACCTGGCACCCGCTCGGCGGCGCGGCCATGGAGCAGGTCTGCGACCTCGACGGGCGGGTCCTGGGCCAGCGGGGCCTGTACGTCGTCGACGGGGCCCTCATCCCGGGCACCACCGCCGCCTGCAACCCGTCACTGACCATCGCGGCGATCGCCGAGCGAGCCCTCGACCGGATCGTCCGCCACGATGTGGGCGCGATCATCTGAGGCGGGAGCGGGCGAAGCCGTCCGAGCCGGGAGCGGGCGAGGCCGTCCGGACGGATGTGCACACCGTCATCAGCGTCGAATGCCCGGGACCGGTGGCGGCGACCGGGATAATGGGCGGTGTGAGGTCTCGCGAGAACATCCTCGACGCCACCCGCCGCGTCATCGGCGAGGTGGGCTTCGAGGGCGTCAACATCGCGGTGGTGGCCAAGCGAGCCGGGGTGAGTCGACAGACCGTGTACTCGATCTTCGGTACCCGTGAGGAACTCGTCAGCGAGGCGATAACCCATCAACTCAGCGCACTCCTCGGTACCTACGAGTCGCTCATCGACTCGGCGGACTCGCTGCTCGAACTCCTGGTGGAGATGGTGGTCGTGTCCCGGCAGAGGATCCTCGGCGACCCCCTCCTCCGCGCGCTGACGCTCTCCGGCGAGGGCAATCCGATCCACCATCCCGGAGCCATCGACAGATCCCTCGGCTACACCGCTCAACTGTTGAGACCGGCGGTCGAGCGCTTCCCCGAGTACGCCGACCGCATCGACTTCCTCGCCGACGTCGGAGTCCACATCGGCTGGTCGGTGATCGTGCTCGACCCCCCCGACTCCCGCTCCGACGCCGAACTGCGGTCCTTCCTCACCGCCTGGCTGGCGCCGCTGTTCACATCGGCGTCGTGAGCACCCGGCTGGTCCTGTGGGATCTCGACCTCACGTTGCTCGACCCCGCCGGGTTCGGTTCCCGGATGATCGGGCCCGCTCTCGCAGAGATGGTGGGCGGGGAACCGATCATGGACACCTCCTTCGCCGGGCGGACGGACCGCGCGATCTGTACCGACCTGCTCGCGAGAAACGGGATCGAGCCGCGCGAAGGACACGTCACCCGCCTCCTCCGCGCGGTCGCCGAGAGGTGCGAGACCCACGGTCATGATCTGCTCGACTCCGGCGGCGGGCCTCTGCCGGGCGCGCACGAGGCGGTGGGCGCCCTCGCCTCCGTGGCCGGGGTGCACCAGGGGATCGTCACCGGCAACATGCGGCGGACGGCGCTGCTCAAGCTCCGGTTGTGCGGTTTCGACGGCCTGCCGGATCCTCGGCTGGGCGCGTTCGGTGATCACCACGCCGACCGCGCCGACCTCGTGCGCGGGGCGATCGCCACGGCCCGCACCCTCGGGCTCGACGTCTCCGCCGGTACCACCGTGGTCATCGGGGACCACGTGCACGACGTGCGCGGGGCACTCGATGCGGGGGCACACTGCGTCGCGGTAGCCACCGGCCGGGTCAGCGCTGACGAGTTGCGCGCGGCCGGAGCCCACGCCGTCCTGCCCGACCTCACCGACGTGGAGTCCCTACTCGAGGCGATCTCCGCCCTGACGCCCTCGGCGGTCCCCTGCCCCACCGCGCCTGAGACCTCCACCGCGGTTCGGCCGTCACAGCCGCTCGGGCCCCGCAGCACCTCGGGCCCCCGCAGCACCTCGGGTCCCGCAGCACCCCGGGACCCCGCAGCACCCCGGGACCCCGCAGCACCCGGTGAATGGTCGTGTCCGTTGTGATCAGATGGCGCCTCCGTCACAGTGGGCACGACCAACCTGTGAGGCGATGTGGTGGCGGCCGCGCTCGAGGGCCGCGCGGGCCTGGCGGAGCACCGCCCGAGGATTCCTGAGCATCGACCCGGTGACGCGGACCACCTGCCAGCCGAGTTCGGCGAGTTCGGCGTTGACCCGGGCGTCGTACTCCCACTGGTCCTTCCCTCGATGGACCTCGCCGTCATAGAAGACCGCGACCATCTCGGCCTCGTACGCGAGATCCGCGGTAGCGATTCTCGCTCCGTACTCGTTGCGGATCGCGACCTGTGGAGTCGGGTCAGGGAGGTCCGACCGGACGAGGAGTAGCCGAAGTCTGGTCTCCGGTGGCGAGTCCGCCCGCGGGTCGCACCAGTGCAGCAGGCCGCGCACCCTGCGCAGACCATGCAGTCCTCGCACGCTCTCCGCGAGTGCACTGACCTCGCTGACCGAAATGCGGGACCGATTGCACACGGCATCGATCTTCGCGATGGCGGCGTCGTCGTCGAACTCCCACCTCGCGACGTCGACCGCCGTCCGCGCCGCGGAGGTCACCCGGAGACCACCGATCGTCACCACGTGCCCGGCAGGCAGGGCACGCCGGAGTCGGCGCAACCGCACTCCGCGCGGAGCGGGCGCCGTACCGACCGCGTAGACGTCGACGCCTCTCCCGACCGCCGCCGGCGCGTACCAGCGCTCACGGTGGAACAGTCCCGCCGCGAGACCGCCGATCACAGCTCCGGCGGGCGCCCACAATGCCGCGCCGCGAACCAGGCGATCAGGGGTGACGGGCTCCCCGGCGGCCAGGTACACGTCGGGGAACAACCGGCGATGTCCTGACCTCAGCTGATGGCCGGTCAGGCGGCCGGCCTGCACCGCGGCACTTCCGACGAACGGCTCAGCAGGATCGGCTAGAGGCACCACAGCATCATCACGCGCCGCGTCCGATCACACCCGCCGGGAGCGTCGCCTGTGGAGGAGCAGAACGACCATCCACAACCACCCGCGCACGCCGGTGACAGTCGCAGGTGGTCCTCCCGCGTTCTGGTCGTGCCCAGCGCGGCGAGACGCGCGATTCACCGCAGCAGAGACGACCAAGACCGATGGACGCCTGAGTGCGTCGTCCCCCTGGCGCGCCGGCCTGCGGTCAGCCCTCTGGTCGTCGGCCTGCGGTCAGCCCTCTATCTGCTCGCCGATCTCCATCCAGCGTTCCTCGAGCTCCTCCTTCTCCGCTGTCACCTGCTTGAGGTCGCGGTCGAGCGAGGCGAGCTTCTCCGTGTCGAGCGCCTCTCCCGCGGCGGCGGTAAGCGCCTCGTGAAGAGCGGCCTGACGCGTGTCGAGCTTGAGCATCTGCCGCTCGATCCTGGACATCTCCTTGCGCAGCGCCCGCTCTTCGCCCGAGCTGAGACCGGCCCCGGCGGGCGCAGCGGACGCCGAGCCAGGTCCCGCATCCGAGCCAGGCCCCGCACTCGAGCCCGCACCCGAGCCCGCATCCGAGCCCGCACCCGAGCCCGCACCTGAGCCGGCGCCCGCACCGGACCCGGAGGCCGGCTGACGCAGAACTTTGCCCGAGTCGCCCGCGGCCCCGGCGCGGGCGCGGCGCTCGAGGTACTCGTCGATCCCTCGCGGGAGGTTGGTGAGCCCGCCGTCGCCGAACAGGGCCCACACCGAGTCGCAGATGCGCTCGACGAGGTAGCGGTCGTGGGAGATCACGACCATCGTGCCGGGCCAGCCGTCGAGCAGGTCCTCGAGCTGGCGGAGCGTGTCGATGTCGAGGTCGTTGGTGGGCTCGTCGAGCAGCAGCACGTTCGGCTCGTCCATGAGCACCCGTGTGAGCTGTAGGCGCCGGCGCTCGCCGCCGGAGAGGTCCCCGACCGGCGTGCGCTGGCGTGCCGGGGTGAAGCCGAGACGCTCGGCCAGCTGGGAGGCGCTGAGTTCGATGTCGCCGAACGCGACCCGTGCGGCCACGTCCTCGATCGCCTCGAGCACCCGCTGGTCCAGCGGCAGATCGTCGAGCTCCTGCTTGAGCCACCCGATGCGGACGGTCTTGCCCTCCTTGCGGCGGCCGGCGGCGAGCGGGGCCTCCCCGGCGAGCGCGCGCAACAGGGTCGTCTTGCCCGAACCGTTGACACCCACCAGGCCGAGCCGCTCGCCGGGAGCCAGACGCCAGGTCAGGTCCTCGACGAGGGTGCGGCCGTCGGGGGCGTCGAGACGGGCGTCCTCGAGCTCGATGACCACCTTCCCGAGCCGCCGGGCCGCGAAGCTCGACAGGCGTAGGGAATCCCGGGGCGGCGGCACGTCCTTGATCAGCGCCTCGGCCGCCTCGATGCGGTACCGCGGCTTGGAGGTCCGCGCCGGTGCGCCTCGACGCAGCCAGGCGAGCTCCTTGCGCATGAGGTTCTGCCTGCGCGACTCGGAGGCGGCGGCCTGGCGGTCCCGCTCGGCGCGGGCGAAGACCCAGTCGTTGTACCCGCCCTCGAACTGCTCGACCCGGCCGTCGACCACCTCCCAGGTGTGGGTGGCGACGGTGTCGAGGAACCACCGGTCGTGGGTGACGACGACGAGGGCCGAGGACCGCGATCGGAGGTGATCGGCGAGCCACTGCACCCCTTCGACGTCGAGGTGGTTGGTCGGCTCGTCCAGCACCAGCAGGTCAAGGTCCTGGACCAGCGCGGCGGCGAGGGAGACCCGCCGCCGCTCGCCGCCGGACAGGTCACCCACCGCCGTGTCCAGGCCCAGGTCGTGGATGCCGATCCCGTCGAGCACGGCGCGGATCCGCGGATCGCCCGCCCACTCGTGTGTGGCCACGCCCAGGCCGCCGAGCACGGCCTCGCCCACGGTGTCGGCGGCCAGCTCGGTCCGCTGGGTCACCACGGCCAGTCGCAGGCCGCTCACGCGCGAGACCCGCCCGGTGTCCGGCTCGGCCACGCCGGTGAGGATCTCGAGGAGCGTGGTCTTGCCGCCGCCGTTGAGACCGACCACGCCGATGCGGTCGCCGGCGTTGACGCCCAGGGAGACGTCGTCGAGTACCTGTCGGATCCCGAAGGACACCGACCCCTGCTCGAGGTTGATGAGGTTGGTGGGGGCCATTACTGCTCCGGTGTCTGTTGCGGGTTGTCTATGACGTGGGCCCCGGCGACGGGGCCGCGGGTGAGTCGGACCTCGCGCGCGACACCGGTCTCGCTCACCTCGGTGGCCACCGCGATCGCCTGGTCGCGGTCGGCGCAGAAGAACAGGCAGGTGGGGCCGGAGCCGGAGACCATGCCGTGCAACGCTCCCGCCTCGGCTCCGGCCCGCAGGGTCCTGCGCAGCGCCGGCATCAGCGAGAGCGCGGCGGGCTCGAGATCGTTGGCGAGCACCCCGGCCACCCGCGCGGGGTCGTCGCCCGCGAGCGCCTCGACCAGTGCGTCGACGCCCCCTGCCCGGGGCAGCTCACGGCCGATTCCCCCGTCAGCGCGCAGCCGGTCGAGTTCGGCGAAGACCACCGGGGTCGACAGGCCGCCGTCGGCGAGGGCCACGACCACGTGCTGTTCGGCTCGCGCGTGCAGCAGCGGCGCGAGTTTCTCACCCCGGCCGGTGCCCAGCGCCGTGCCGCCGCGGAGGCAGAACGGGACGTCGCTGCCCAGGCGAGCGGCCAGCGCCTCGAGGGCCGCCCGCCCCAGTCCCAGTCCCAGCAGTCGGTCGGTCGCCACCAGGGCTGCCGCGGCGTCCGCGCTCCCGCCGGCCATACCGCCGGCCACCGGAACGCCCTTGACGATCCGGATCGACAGCCGCGCGTCCGTACCGGCCTCGCTCCGGAGGAGGTCGACCGCCCGGGCGGCGAGGTTGCTCCGGTCCGTGGGCACCTGGTCCGCACCGGGCCCGGAGACGACCACCTCGCCGTCGCCGGCGTCATCACCGTCGACCCGAGCGACCGTCACCCGTTCCCACAGGTCCACGGCACGGTACACGGTGAGCAGGTCGTGGAATCCGTCCGCTCGCAGGTCACCGACCCCCAGGTGGAGGTTGATCTTGGCGGGGGCGACGGCCGTCACGGCGCGCGCGCCGGCGGAGGTGGAGACGTCACGAGGCACGCCGACCAGCCTACGGCTCGCGGTGGGCCGGCCCTATCCCGAGCCGTCCGGCCGCCTCCGCGATGCGCACGTAGTCCGCGGTGGTGAGCTGCTCCCCACGCGTCCTGGGGTCCACGCCCGCCTCGACGAGCGCGAGTTCGGCCTGCCCGGCGGACCCGGCCCATCCGGCCAGCGCCGCGCGCAGGGTCTTGCGCCGTTGCGCGAAGGCGGCGTCGGCCACCGCGAACACCCGCGTGCGGTGCGCCTCGCCCAGGTCCCACGGCGGGTTCTCGTACGCGTCGATCCGCACCAGCCCCGACTCGACGTTGGGCACGGGCCAGAACACGTTGCGTCCGACGGTCCCGACGCGCCTGACGGTGCCGAAGAACCCGGACTTGACGCTCGGGACGCCGTAGACGCGGGACCCGGGGGCGGCGGCCAGCCGGTCGGCCACCTCGAGCTGCACCATCACCAGTGCGGTGCGCAGCGTCGGCACCTCGGCCAGCAGGTGCAGCAGCACGGGGACGGACACGTTGTAGGGCAGGTTGGCCACGAGGGCGGTCGGCCCGGGTTCACCGAGATCGGTGCCGCGCACGGCGAGCGCGTCGGCCGTCACGACGGTGAGGTTCCCCGCGAGTTCCGGGGCGCGCTCGGCGACGGTGGTGGGCAGCCGCCCGGCCAGGAGGGGGTCGATCTCGATCGCCACCACGCGGCCCGCGGCGTCGAGCAGCGGGAGCGTCAGCGAACCGAGCCCGGGGCCCACCTCGACGACGGTGTCGTCGCGACCCACCCCGGAGACCGTGACGATCCTGCGGACCGTGTTGGCGTCGTGGACGAAGTTCTGCCCCTTGGACTTGGTGGGCTTGAGGTCCAACTCCTCGGCGAGCGCGCGCACCTCGTGGGGGCCGAGGAGATCGGCCTGTCCCCGGAAGGTCGCGTCCGGACCGGTCAGCGCAGGCCCAGCTTCGAGGTGCAGGCGGGCCAGGCGCCCCAACCCTGCGACGCCCGGACCTTCTCGGCGATCGCGATCTGCTGCTCCCGGGTGGCCAGGTGCGCGCTGGGGGCGTACTGGCCGCCACCGTGGCCGGTCCACGTGCTGGGGGCGAACTGCAGGCCTCCGGAGTAGCCGTTGCCGGTGTTGATGCTCCAGTTGCCGTTCGACTCACACTGGGCGATCGCGTCCCACACCCCGCCGTTCGAGACCGCGGGAGCCGAGGGGCGGGGCTTGGTGCCCACCCGGACGACCGCGGCGCGGGGCTCGGTGAGGACCGTCTCCGCGCCGCGGGCGCGCTCGGTCTCCACTCCGTTGACCCGGGTCACGGTGTACCGGACCTCCCGCTCACCGGGGGCTCCGGGTTCGACGACCGTCCGCTCGCCCTCGGTCGCCTCGGGATCGTCTGTGGCCTGCTCGGGGACCTCGAACGGCTCGACCACGGTCTCCTCGGCGGTGGTCACGCGGGTGACGATGACCTCGGTGCCGGGGGTGGCGGGCGCGTCGGCGGGGGGCTCGACCGTGTCGAGCGGTCCGAGGGTGATGCCGGCCCGCTCGAGGTACTCGCCGACGGTGTCGCCGGGCGAGGAGAGCGGGGCGGCCGGGGCGCCGTTGTCCGAGAGCAGCAGTTCTCGGGGGGTCACCACGGAGACCTCCGCGCCGTCGAGAGGCACCTCGGCGTCGATGCGGGGGCTGACGTAGCTGCGGGGCGGGACGTCGTCCCGTTCGGCGATCAACTCGGCGACCGTGGTGGCGGTGGTCCACACCTGTTCGCTGCTCCCGTCCACCTCCACGGTCACGGGTCGGGCACGGAGCAGGGTCACGGTGTCGCCGTCGTCGATGCGATCACCGGGAGCCACCACCACGTCGCGCTCGTCGACGCTGTACCCGGCGCCCTCGATCGCCGCGCGCACGTCGGACTTGAAGGTGACCAGTTCGACCGGTGCTCCGTCCACCTCGAGCGTGAAAGCGGTGCGCTGGTCCAACGCCGCGACGCCGCCGACGACGAGCGTGGTGAGCATGCCGGCCACCGACAGCCGCAGCATGGTGGAGCGCGACCTGTGGATCCGGTGGATCGGGGCCAGGACGCCCTTCGCGCCCGTGGGGGTCTCGGTCCGTGAATCGTCAACCACTGGTCAGATCTCTCCTCGCATAGCCCGTGGGCGCCCGAACGGACGCCCACGTTTCATCACGGTAGCGTAACGAGTCGGGGCCGCAGGGGCAACGTGATGCGCCTGACATGCGACGACGACGAGGTGGGCAGATCACGTTTCGTTACATTCGCCCCTCGACACACTTGAACCACACGGGCCACAGCGCCGGAGGAGCGGGCGGGGGATCACACGGTCAGCCCGAAGACCTCGCGCGCGGTGTCGGCGACCTCGGCGACGAACTCCTCCGGAGTCTGACCACGCACCTCCGCCACCACCCGCGCGGTGTACCCGACCAGCCCGGGTTCGTTGCGGGCCCCCCGGAACGGCTCCGGCGCCATGTAGGGGGCGTCGGTCTCCACGAGCAGCTGACCCGCGGGTGCCAGTCGGGCCGCCTCCCGCAGGTGCTCGTTGGCCTTGAAGGTCACGTTGCCGGTGAACGACAGCACGTAGCCGCGGTCCAGCGCCTCCCGGGCCACCTCGATCGGCGAGGAGAAGCAGTGCAGCATGACGTGCGGGATACCTGATCCGGGCCCGGCGACCTCGCCCAGGACGCGCATCAGGTCGTCGTCGGCCTCGCGGTTGTGGATCATCAGACACTTGCCCACCTCCGCGGCGAGACCCGCGTGCCAGCGCAGTGACTCCTCCTGCTCCGCCGGGTCCGCGCAGCCCTCCATCGTGCCCACCCAGTAGTGGTCCAGGCCGCTCTCCCCCACGGCCACCACCCGCGGATGTGACGCCAGCTCGCGCAGCCGCGCGCGCACTGCGGGGCCGCGGTCCGGGTCGGTGAGTTCCCGCGCGCGCGTCGGGTGCACCGCGACGGCGGCGTAGACCCGCTCGTCGGCCTCGGCGGCGGCCACCACGGCCTCGGACTCCGCCAGGTCGTCGCCCACGGTCACCATCGCCGCCACCCCCGCCAGGGCCGCCCGATCCGCCGCGCCACGCACCTCGTCCGCCGTGCGATGACCGCAGGAGTACAGGTGCGTGTGGGCGTCGACCAGTCCCGGCAGCGGCTCGGGGAGGGCGGGCGTCGGACGGGGCTTGCGCTTACCCATGGGTCCCGGTCACTCCGCCTGCTGGATCGGCGCCCAGTCGGGCCCGGTCTCGGCGAGATCCGGGTCGACCTTGGCGAACAGGGGGCTGGGCTTGGCCAGCGGGGTCCCGGGGGTCAGCTCGGTACGCGCCCACCGGGCCTGCTCGGAGGCGTAGTCACCCATGATGACGGGATAGCTGCGACCGGCCTCGGGCAGCCCCGCACCGACCAGGTCCACCGGCATGTCGTCGGTCACCTCGTGGACCTGCGGCGCCGCGGCCCACACCCCCTGCCCGCCGATCGCGCCGTGGATCTGCTGCGCGGCGGACGGCAGATAGGGGGTGAGCAGGGTGTTGGCGTCGGAGACCACCTGCAGGGCGGTGTGCAGGACGGTGCCCAGGCGCTCGCGCTGGTCGGGGTCCTTGGCGAGCTTCCACGGTTCGGTGGCGGCGATGTACCGGTTGGCGGCGCCGACGATCCGCATGGCCTCGGTGGCACCGGCCTTGAAGCGGGAACGCTCGAGATGGCCGCCGACCGTGGCGAAGGCGGCCTCCGCGTCGCGCAGCAGTTCGGCGTCCAGATCGGTCAGGGTCGCGGGCCGGGGGATCTCGCCGAAGTTCTTGTGCGCCATCGACACCGTGCGGTTGACCAGGTTGCCCCAGCCGCCCACCAGCTCGGCGTTGGTACGTCGGACGAACTCGTCCCACGTGAAGTCGGTGTCCTGGTTCTCCGGGCCGGCCACCGAGATGAAGTACCTCAGCGAATCGGGGCCGAACTCCGCCAGGAAGTCGCGGACGTAGATCACCACCCCGCGCGAGGAGGAGAACTTGGACCCGGACATGGTGAGGAACTCGGACGAGACCACCTCGGTGGGCAGATTCAGCGCGCCGAGCGCCCCCGGCCGTCCGCCGTGCGCGCCCCGGCCGTCGTAGCCGATGAGCTCGGCCGGCCAGATCTGCGAGTGGAAGGTGATGTTGTCCTTGCCCATGAAATAGTGGGACACGGCCTCGGGGTCGGTCCACCACCGCCGCCACGCCTCGGGCTCGCCGGAGCGCCAGGCCCACTCGATGGAGGCGGAGAGGTACCCCACGACGGCGTCGAACCACACGTAGAGCTTCTTGTCGCCGCGGTCCTGCCACCCCTCGACCGGGATCGGGATACCCCAGTCGATGTCGCGGCTCATCGCCCGCGGACGAAGGTCCTCGAGGAGGTTGAGCGAGAACTTCAGGACGTTGGGTCGCCAGTCCTTCCGCCCGGAGAGCCAGTCCCCCAGCGAGTCCGCGAGCGCGGGCAGGTCGAGAAACCAGTGCTCGGTCTCGATGAACGTCGGGGTCTCCCCGTTGATCTTGGAGACCGGGTTCGTCAGGTCCGCCGGGTCGAGCTGGTTGCCGCAGTTGTCGCACTGGTCACCGCGGGCACCGTCGTAGCCGCAGATCGGGCAGGTGCCCTCGATGTACCGGTCCGGCAGCGTGCGGCCCGTGGACGGGCTCACGGCCCCGGTGGTGGTCTTGGCCACCATGTACCCGTTGCTGTGCAGACCGCGGAAGAGTTCCTGGACCACCGCGTAGTGGTTCCGGGTGGTGGTCCGGGTGAACAGGTCGTAGCTCAGCCCCAGGCCCGCCAGGTCGTCGACGATGACCCGGTTGTACCGGTCGGCGAGTGACTGGACCGACACGCCCTCCTTCTCGGCCTGCACCAGAAGCGGGGTGCCGTGCTCGTCGGTGCCCGAGACCATCAGGACGTCGTTGCCCGCCATCCGCTGGTACCTGGAGAAGACGTCCGACGGCACCCCGAAACCCGAGACGTGACCGATGTGCCGGGGGCCGTTCGCGTACGGCCATGCGACCGCGGTCAGGACTGTCTTCGCCATGGGTCCCAGACTAGTGGTCGCGTCCGCGGGGTCCGTGCCGGGCGTACACCCGGCCCGCCTCATGCGTTCTCGGCCGCCGGATCGCTCGAGAGCGACTTGTGGATCGACACGCACAGGGCGATCAGCACCAGCACGAACGGCGACGCCGCGATGATGGTCATGTTCTGCAGACTCGACAGCGCGTTCCCGCCTCCGTCACCGGCCACCAGCATGATGATCGCGACCGCGGCCGTGAACGAGCCCATGAGCATGACGATCCACCGCGAGGGCTCCTCGATCCCGTACTGGGCCATCCCGCCCATGACGATCGACGCCGAGTCGGCCGAGGTGATGAAGAAGACGGCGATGAGCGCCATCGCCACCACCATCAGCACCGGCGCGAGGGGGAGCTCGCGGAGCAGGTTGAACAGCTGCGGTTCGAGAGAACCGTCCCCGAAGACGCTTCGTCCGGCCTCTTCGAGGTAGAGGGCGAAGCCACCGAAGATGGAGAACCAGATCACCGACAGGGTGCTGGGGACCAGGACCACGCCGATGATGAACTCGCGGACCGTGCGGCCGCGGCTGATCCGGGCGAGGAACATGCCGACGAAGGGCGACCAGGAGATCCACCACGCCCAGTAGAAGACGGTCCACGAGGACAGCCACCCGGCGGCTTCACCGTTCTCACTCACCGCGGTGCGGGAGGCCATCTCGAAGAAGTCGGAGAAGTAGGTGCCGATCGTGGTGGGGATGAGGTCGAGCATGAAGAACAGGGCCCCCGAGAAGATGGCCACGAACAGGGCGAGCGAGACGGCCAGCACCAGGTTGATGTTGGACAGGATCCGGATGCCGTTGCCGATCCCGGAGGCGGCCGAGGCGAGGAACACCAGTCCCAGCACTACGATGACACCCACCACGAGGGCGATCCCGCCGCCGTCGACCGCGCCGGTCTCGTTGAGCCCGGCCCGGATCTGCAGCGCGCCCAGCCCCAGCGAGGCCGCGGTGCCGAAGATGGTGGCCACGACGGTCGCCACGTCGAGCACCTTGCCGATCCACCCGCTGGCCCGCTTCTGACCGATGAGCGGGACGAACGCCTGGGAGACCAGATGCCCGCGCTTGAAGCGGTACGCGGCCAGGCCGAGCGCGAGGCCGACGACGGCGTACATCGCCCACGGGTGCAGGGTCCAGTGGAAGGCCGTGGTGGCCATGGCCACGTCGTACTGCTGCTCCTGCCCGGGGGGCGGGGTCTGGTAGTGCGTGAGCGGCTCGGAGACGCCGTAGAACATCAGGCCGATGCCCATACCGGCGGCGAACATCATCGCGATCCAGGACTTGGTGGAGAACTCCGGCTTCTCGTTGTCGCCACCCAGACGGATCCCGCCGAAGCGGGAGAACGCGAGGTAGATCGTGTAGGCCACGACGGTGGTGGAGACGAGGATGAACAACCAGCCCACGGTCTCGACCACCAGCGAGAACGCATTACCCGCGGCGTTCTCGAACGACGCCGTGTAGAACGCACCCCAGACCACCACGATGAGGGCGATCACGGTGGTCGGGATGATCACGGCGAGGTCGGCTCGGGGCTTACCGACCGGAGTCGAGGCGGGGTCACTCTTCTGTTGGCTGGAACTGGACATTCATGAAACCTTGTCAACAACTTCCGCATAGTGCAAGGTAATGACTTCTTCACCTGCACAGTCGCGTGTAAGCATGAACGGGTGCCCGACCGTCTGATAACCGTCCCGGACCTGCTCCGCGCGCTGCACGGGCGGTCGCGGTCACTGGGTCTGGCGCCCCCCGCCGCCTTCCTCGGCGACTGGCACGACCACCGTGCCGTGGTGGTGCCGTCGGTGCACCTCGAGCCCGTCGCGCACCCCGCCGCCTTCGAGGAGAGCGACCAGCTCGTCGTCGTCTACCGCTCCTTCCCCGACGCCGTGCCGGGCGCCGCCCCGCCGCTCCCGGCCGCGGTGCGCGGCGAGGCCTCCGGATGGCTCTGTCTCGACGGCGACGGCCGGTGGTCGAGTCACGGCGACGCCCCCGACCCCGTTCACGTGGTGCGCGACCACGGCGCCGACCGACGCGACGACGCCCGGACCGACCGCCTCCCCCGCTGGTCCGCCCCGGACCGCGCGGCTCACCGCTCTGCTGTGGTCGAGTGCCTCGAGGCGATCCGGGCGGGCGAGGTCTACCAGGCCTGCCTGAGCACCCGACTGGACGGGCATCTCCGCGCGGACCCGCTCGAGACCTTCCTCGAGATCTCCGGCCACTCGCCCGCCTCACGATCGGCGTATCTCGAGGGCCCCTGGGGCGCCGTCCTGGGGTTCTCGCCCGAGGTGTACCTGGTTCGCCGTGGTGACCAGGTGCACTCCAGCCCCATCAAGGGCACGCTGGCGGCCGACCTCGACCCGGAGTTGTTGCTGGGGTCGGCGAAAGACGTCGCCGAGAACATCATGATCGTCGACCTGGTCCGCAACGACCTCGGGCGCGTGGCCGACGTCGGGTCGGTGACCGTGACCGACCTGCTCGCCGTACGGCCGGCACCCGGGGTGCACCACCTGGTCTCCACCGTCACCGCCCACACGACCGCGGACCACCCGGCACTGGTGGAGGCCACGTTCCCTCCCGCATCGGTCACCGGGACCCCCAAGGCGCGGGCTCGGGAACTGATCGCCGGGTGGGAGCCGCGGTCCAGGGGCCTGCACTGCGGGGCGTACGGCTTCGCCCTGGGCCCGGACCTCGAGCTCGCGGTGGCCATCCGGACCCTCGAGGTCTCCCCCGACGGGCGCGTGGAGCTGGGCGTGGGCGGGGGCATCACCATCGATTCCGACCCCGACGCCGAATGGGAGGAATGCGTGCACAAGGCCGCGTTCACCTGGGGCGGCGGTCCGCCGCCCTGGTGACCGGCGTGGGCCGCGAGGCGTCGCGGGGTCGTCAACCCCGCGCGTCGACGACCGCCTGGTAGAGCTCACGTCTGGTCAGCGACGACCCCTCCGCGACCGTCGCGCACGCGTCCTTGAGCCGTTCACCCGCCTCGACCCGCTCTTCGACGATCTCCACCAGGTCCTCGGTCGTGGCGGCGGAACCGGGCGCGTCCGCCCCCTCGATCACCACCACGATCTCCCCGCGCACCCCGTCAGCGGTCCGGTCGGCCAGGTCGCCGAGCGTGCCCCGCAGGACCTCCTCGTAGGTCTTGGTGAGCTCGCGACACACCGCGGCCCGCCGACCCGGACCCAGTGCCTCCGCGGCCTCGGCGAGCGTCTCGGCGAGCCGGTGCGGTGACTCGAAGAACACGCACGTGCGCTCCTCGGCGGCCAGGCGGGCCAACCAGGTCCGCCGGCGACCCGCCCGACGCGGGGGGAAGCCGTCGAAGCAGAATCTGTCCACGGGCAGACCGCTGAGGACCAGCGCGGTCGTCACGGCCGACGGGCCGGGCAGACAGGTCACGGGGAGGTCCGCGTCGATACACGCGGTGACCAGCGAATAACCCGGGTCGGATACCGCGGGCATCCCCGCATCGGTGACCACGGCCACCACGTCTCCCGCCCGGACGCGGTCGATCAACTGGGGGACGCGACCCGCCTCATTGTGCTCGTAGAAGCTCATGACCCGCCCCCGGATGGTCACACCGAGCGCGGTGGCGAGCCCCCGCAGGCGCCGGGTGTCCTCGGCCGCCACCACGTCCGCGGAGGCGAGCAGGTCCCGCAGTCGCGCCGAGGCGTCGCCCGGGTTCCCGATAGGGGTGGCGGCCAACACGACACGTCCGGACGTCATGCGCTCCAGACTATCCCCGGTCCGCGCCGACCCACTCGCCCTGCCCGTCTCCCCGACATCCGAAAGGCCCCCATTATGCTCGCCGTGTGACCCCGACCCCAGGCGTGCGATCCCCGGGCCGCCCGCTCCCGGTTCCGGACACCGGCCCGGTCGACACCCCCCGCGACTGGATGGCCACCGGCCTCATCCTGGTCCTGGCCTTCCTCTCCCGCTTCTGGGGTCTCACCTCCGCCACGGACGAGGGCACCCCGGTCTTCGACGAGAAGCACTACGCGCCACAGTCGTTCAGCATCGCGCAGTTGGGGATCGAGGAGAACCCCGCTTACGGCCTGGTGGTCCACCCGCCCGTCGCCAAGCAGATCGAGTCGCTCGGTGGTCTGCTCTTCGGCTACACGCCCCTGGGCTGGCGGTTCACCGCCGCGATCTGCGGCGTGCTGGTGGTGCTGATGGTCATGCGGATCACCAGGCGGCTGACCCGTTCCACTCAGCTGGGCCTGATCGCGGGCCTGTTGCTGTGTCTCGACGGGGTCACCTTCGTGACCTCGCGCATCGGCATGCTGGACATCTACCAGGTCCTGTTCGTCACCGCCGCCGCCGGCGCCTTGCTGGTGGACCGCGACCAGATGCGCGGCCGCATGCACCGGGCCGCTCTCGCCGGCCGGCTCCACCTGTCGGACTTCGGACCGCGCCTGGGCTTCCGCTGGTGGCGGTTCACCGCCGGCGTCATGCTGGGGTTGGCCCTGGGGGTCAAGTGGTCCGGTCTGTACTTCATCGCGTTCTTCGGACTCATGACCGTGGCGTGGGACTGGGCCCTGCGCAGCCGCTACGGTGTCCGGCGGCCACTGGCGGGCGCCCTCCTGCGGGACTCCGTGCCCGCCTTTTTCTCGCTCGTCATCTGGCCCGTCCTGATCCAGATGTTCACCTGGCTTCCGTGGTTCGCGAGTGAGAACTCCGTCTACCGGCACGTCGTGGGCACCAAGGTGGAGGACAACTGGCTGCCCGACTCCCCGCAGTCGTGGCTCTATTACCAGTCCTCCGTGCTGAACTTCCACTCCTCGCTCACCACCTCGGCGGGCAATCGGCACCCGTGGGAGTCCAAGCCGTGGACCTGGCCGATGAGCCTGCGGCCGATGCTCTACTACGTGGAGCAGGGCGAGGACGTCACCGGCTGCGGCCAGGATTCCTGCGTCCGCGCGATCATGCTCCTGGGCACGCCCGCGATCTGGTGGCTCGCGATCCCCGTCCTCGGGTGGGCGTTCTGGCGGGCGGTGATCTGCCGCGACGGCCGGTATGCGTTCCCGCTCGTCGGCTACATGGCCGGCTACCTGCCGTGGTTCCTCCAGATCGACCGCCAGATGTACTTCTTCTACGCCGCGGTGATGGTGCCGTTCTTCGTCATGATGGTGGCGCTGGTGCTGGGCGAGATCGCCGGTAGATCCGATGACTCCCCCCGTCGGCGGACCATCGGCCTGGCGATCGTGTGCCTCTACCTCGCGCTGGTGGTGGCCAACTTCATCTACATGCTGCCCATCCTGTCCGGGATGCCCATCACCCCCACGGAATGGAGCCAACAGCTCTGGTTGCCGTCCTGGCGCTGAGCCGATCTCCACCCATGCCGGTCCCCGCCGACGCCGGACGCGCATCCGGCAGGACGCCGTCGGCTCACCCGCCCAGCACCCTGTCGATGCTGAACCTGCCCGCGCCGACCGCGGCGATGAGCAGCACCCCCACCCCCAGCGCCACCACGAGCTCCCACCCGTTCTGGGTCACGAAGGGACCGTTGGTGGCGTGGACGAAGTACAGGGCCCCCGCCATGTCCACCGCCAGCAGGATCCCGGCCAGTGGGGTGAGGATGCCCGCGATGAGCGCGATCCCGGCGATCAGCTCGACCCCGGCGACGACCGCCGCGGTGACCTCCGGTTGCGGGATCCCGTACCCGGCGAACTGCTCGCCCACGCGGCCCAGTCCCAGGGTGAAGAACTTCTGCCACCCGTGGGCCACGAACACCGCCCCGAGCCCGATCCGGGCCAGCAATATCGCGGCGTCGTTGAGGGTCTCCATCCCCCTCACGGGAGGATTCCCTCGCCGGCCTTGGTGATACGACGGCTCAGTAGCTTCATCGCGAGGATATAGAGAGGTGGCGCGAACTTCTGGGCGGCGAACGCCAGCCTGATGTCCGGCGAGGTGTAGACGATGTAGCGCCCCTTGCGCACACCCTCGATCGTCTTGGAGGCCGCCACCTCCGGGGTGACGGCATGGCGACGGAACTGGTCCACGGTCTTGGCGACCTTCGGATCCGAGCGGTCCACGCCCGCGATCTCCACGGTCTCCACCAGCGGGGTGTCCACGCCGCCGGGGCACACCAGGTGCACGCCGATCTGGTAGGGCGCCAGATCGAACCGCAGCACCTCGGCGATGCCGCGGATGCCGAACTTGGCCGCGCTGTAGGCGGCGTGCCAGGGCAGGCCGAGCAGGCCCGCGGCCGACGAGACCATGACCAGGGCAGCGGGTCGCCGAGCGGCCATCATCGCCGGGACGAACGCCTCGACCACGTGGATGGTGCCCATGAGGTTGACCTCGACCATCGACCGCCACACGCGGTGCTCGAGGAGGTCAGGCCGTCCCCAGGCCGAGTTACCCGCGACGTGGAAGACCGCGTGCGGGGCGCCGTGGGCGGCGACGACGCCCTCGCCGAACCGCATCACCGCCTCGTGGTCGGTGATGTCCAGTGCCTCCGAGGCGAGCAGCGTGCCACCGGCGTCCCGGCAGGCACCCGCCGCCGAGTCCAGGCCTGCTGCGTCACGGTCCGTCAGCACCAGCGAGGCGCCCTCGCCCGCCAACCGGATCGCCACGGCGCGGCCGATCCCGCTGGCCGCGCCGGTGACCACGCAGGTCGTGCCGCGGTAGTCGGTGATCCGTCGCCTCGACATGTGGTTCCCTTCCGGCCCGAACCACTCGAGCGGGCCTCCTCGGGTTCCACCGTAGCGTCACGCCGGTCTCATGCAGGGGTCACCTGCGCGCGGGGATGGGCGGCACGTGCTCGCGCAGCACGCAGCGACTCCCGCTGTAGATCGTGGCCATGCATCTGTTGCAGTGGACGCACAGGGAGCGCCGACGGTCGTCGGCCTGCAGCGTGAGGGGCAGGTCGGGCTCGCGCAGCAGAGCGCGCCCCATCGCCACGAACTCGAAGCCCGCGGTCATCGCCTTGTCGATCGACGGCCGGTCGACGATCCCCCCGAGCAGCATCATCGGCAGACTGACGGCCTCGCGGATCTGGCGGGCGTCGTCGAGCATGTAGGCGTCGGTGTAGGGGTACTCCTTGAACATCCGGGGGCCGACGAGTTTCATCCCCATCTTGATGACCGGCGGCTGGGTGGCCGCGAACTCGTGCAGGGGGGCGTCACCCTTGAAGAGGTAGATGGGGTTGAGCAGCGAGCTGCCCACGGTCATCACCAGAGCGTCCGCCGAGCCGTCCGCCTCGATCCACCGGGCGACCTGGACCGCCTCGTCGATCCAGAAGCCGCCGGGCACGCCGTCGTCCATGTTGAGCTTCATGGTCACCGCGATCCGGTCACCCATGGCGTCGCGGATGGCGCGGCCGATGCGGCGGGCGAACCGGGCACGGTTCTCCAGCGACCCGCCGTAGGAGTCCTTACGCTTGTTGAGCCGAGGGCTGAGGAACTCGCTGACCAGATAGTTGTGCCCGAAGTGCACCTCGATCGCGTCGAACCCGGCCTCGGCCGCGCCGCGGGCCGCGCGGACATGGTCCTCGACGATCCGGTCGATGTCCGCTTCGGTGCAGGCCCTGGTGAGCGACATGCCCGTGGGGGCCGGGATCCGGGACGGTCCCATCGCCGGCATCCGGGTGGAGGCGGAGTTGGCCACCGCCCCCGCGTGGCCGACCTGCGCGGACACGGCCGCACCTTCGGCGTGCACGGCGTCGGTGAGCTTGCGGAGCATGCCGCCGTCACTCATTCCCCAGTGGTACTGGTGCCGGTCGGTCCGACCCTCGGGCGAGGTGGCCAGGTAGGCGACTGTCGTCATGCCCACGCCGCCGCGGGCGTACTCGGCGTGGAACTCGATGAGTTCGTCGGTGACCCGACCCTCGGGGCAGCGGCCCTCGAAGGTCGCGGCCTTGACGATGCGGTTGCGCAGCGTCACGTTTCCGATCTTGGCCGGGCTGAAGACATCGGGGGCTGGGGTACCGGGTGAGAGGGGCATGGACGGACTATAACGCGTTTCAATCCGCCGTTCATGCGCTTTGGCCAGCAGTTTTGCACTGAGTGCAAAGCAGGTTCCGCGTCCGGGCCGGCCACCTACGGCCCGGGGCGCCCCGCCGGGGCCCTACCGGCGCGCTCAGCCCTGGGGGTTGAGCGAGGTGGAGTCGATGCCCGCCAGTGCCTGGTCCACCAGGTCGGCCGCGGAATCGGTCGGCACCACCCTCTCCAACGCGCTCCCCACCCCCGGCACGCCGCCGACGAGCGCGGCGACGGACCCGTTGGTGTCCCCGGCGAGCAGGTGGTCGATCGACGCGCCCAGCGCCGGCGCGATCACACACACCGCGCTCGTCGGAAGCCCCGCGCCGGCGAGGTTCGCGACGCTTCCGGCGTTGCACGCCGCGGTCGCCACGGAACCGACCGGCCCGCTGGCGGATCCCGGCAGCGAGCCCGTGACGGAGCCGAGTTGAGCGGACGCCGTCCCGGCGCCCGCGAAGAGGGTCACTGCGGCCACGCCGCACACGGTGAGAAGCCTTACGGACATGTCGTTCTCCCTGGTGTCGTCGACCGGCGGCAGCCGCCGCCTGAACTCCAGCACATCAGAGTTCCCTTACCCGGAGGCGAATTTCGGGCGGATTCCGGGTGCGGTCACGGCGAACGGGCGCCGTCGGGATCCTCCGGGACCGAGCTCCGCGGCTACTCGGTGGGCCCGACCCGGTCGGCGTGACCGAGCGACTTTCCCGGGGCGACGAGATCCCGGACAGCCCGCTTCAGTTCGGTGATCTCGGGGAATCCACCATCCCTCTTGCGGTTCCAGACCTGCTCGTCGCCGACGTCGATCCGGAAGGTGCCGCCGGTCGCTGGCACGAGCGCGACCTCACCGATCTCGCCCTCGAAGGTCTGCAGCAGCTCGCCCGCGTACCACTGGGCGCGAAGCGTCCACCGGCACTGCGTACAGAAGGTGATGGCGATCCGGGGAGACGGCATGTCGCCCACAGTGCCACAGGCGGACCATCCGGTCTCACTGCTCGGCGGGCTCCGTCGTCGTCGGATGCAGCTCGTACATCGAATCGATCTCCTCGACGCTCTTGCCGGTGGTCTCGATGCGGAACAGCCACGTGATGACCGCCCCGAGCAGTGAGGTCCCCACCAGGATCGCCAGGACGACACCCGTGCCCCAGGCGACCAGCAGTATCGGGAAGAGGAACGAGGTGAGCACGGCGCCCGACTTGGCGATGGACGCCGCCATGCCCGCTCCCGTCCCGCGCAGGGCCGTCGGGAACACCTCCCCCGCCACGACGTAGGTCATGGAGTTGGGACCGAGGTTGGTCATGAACTGGAACAGGATGAAGCCGGTGAAGACGAGCACCATCTGCACCGACCCGTGGGCCAGGGTCGAGGAGGCGGCGATGGCGAGTCCGGTCGCGCAGCCGAGGAAGCCCAGGATCTGCAGCCGCATGCGGCCCCACCTGTTGATCAACACGATGGCGACCAGGATGCCCACCAGGAGGAAGACGTCAATGAGGGCGGCACCCTTGGCGCCGAACAGGTCCTTGTGGATGATCGCCGACGACGACGACCCACTGCTGGCGACGTTCCCGAGCGTGGTGGCGATGATCGTCGGCGTGAAGATGCCGATCCCGTAGGTGCTGAGGTCCTGGAGGAACCACGGGACCGACGCCAGGATGGTCGATCGCCGCCACGGCGTCCTGAACAGCGCTCGGACGTCGGTCGTCGCGGCCTCGGTCCCACCGTCCCGCCCGTCCGAGATCGTCACGACCGAGGGGTACCGCGGCGTGCGGGCGAGGAGCTTCGTGAGTTCGGCCTCGGCCTCCGCGCGGCGGCCGACGTTCGCCAGCCAGTGTGGGCTCTGTACGACGAACACCCGGCCGACGGCGACCAGTGCCGCCGGTACCACGACGACACCGAACATGAGTCGCCAGGAGTCGAGTGAGCTTGTGGTGCTGAGGATGGCGACGCCCACCAGGGTCCCCGCCACGGCGCCGACCGCCTGGAACGCAAATGCCGACAGCACCTTACGGCCGCGGCCGGCGGTCGACTGCGTCTCGGAGAGGATCGCGTGCGCGGTCGGGTAGTCGCACCCCAGCGCGACACCCATCCCGAACAGGCACACGAGGAAGACGGCGAACCCGGGTGCCACGGTGGCACCGAGCAGGAAGACGGTGAACAGGACCATCTCGATGAGGAACATCTGCTTGCGGCCGAAGCGGTCCGACAGTCCACCGAGGGCCGTGGCCCCGACCATGATGCCTGCGAGGGTCGCGGCCGTGAGCAGCCCCGTCTCCACCGCCGAGAGTGACCAGTAGGCGGTGATGAGCGGCAGGGCCACCCCGATGAGGAACACGATCAGGCCCTCGAAGAACTTGCCTGCCGAGGCGAGCCAGAAGATCCTGCCCTGCATACTCGTCATGCCGCCCGCGACCGCCGGGGTGCCGTCCCGCCACCGGGGGGTCTCGTCGATGTAGCGCTGAACCGTGGAGGGGGCCCCGGGGTCGTCGTCGCCCTCGGGCGCGGGTGTCGCCATGACGCAGAAGACTACTCAGGTACCTCCGGGTGCACCGGTGTCGCGGTAAACCCCGCGTGAACGATCACGCGGCCACCTGGCCGGGCCGGGCCGGGGCCGCACAGACCTGACAAGCGGAAAGGCCGTCCCCGCCTGAGCGGAAACGGCCTCTGAACTCGAAGTCCTTGGGTGGAGCTAAGGGGAATCGAACCCCTGACCTTCTCGATGCGAACGAGACGCGCTACCAACTGCGCTATAGCCCCTCACGGCCCTCGCGGGCCGTGTCGCCGCCCTTTCGGGAAGCAGTGCCGCCCTCTCGAGCAGCGAGGGATACCCTACCAGCACGGCCGGGCGACCGACCAAACCGGGAGCCCTGGAGACGTCACGAGCCCGCGGTGTGCGTGTGCATCCGCACGCCGTCGTCGTTGAAGATGCTGATCACCTGCGCCGGGCGTCCCCCGGCCGCGGACAGGCTGTGCGGGACCCTGGTGTCGAACTCGGCCGCCTCCCCGCGGGTGAGGATCAGCTCCTGGTCGCCGAGGACCAGGCGCAATTTCCCGGACAGGACGTAGAACCACTCGTACCCGTCGTGGACCCGGGGTTCGGGCGCCACCTTTGCCGGCGGGTAGGTGATCTTGTAGGTCCCCACCGATGACCCCTCGGGGGCCAGGGGCGCGATGACCATGCCGTCCCGGTGGACGACGGGCCGCCGCACCCGGGGGTCGACCGTGGTCGGGGCCACCAGGTCGTCCAGGCCGATCCCCAGTTGGCGCGTGAGCGGCAGCAGCAGCTCGAGACTGGCCTGCCGCTTGCCTGACTCGAGACGCGACAGCGTGCTGGCCGACATCCCGGCCCGCTCCGCCAACTCGTCCAGCGTCAACCCGCGGCTGTGTCGGTACGCGCGCAGCCGCACGCCCACCTGCTTGAGTTCTCCGCCCATCGGTCCTCTCCCGCCGTCGCCCGACTCCTTGCCAATAGTGCAAACATTCTTGCAGTTTTTGCACACCAGGCGTCAACTGTCCCCATGGACATCACTGAGGAGACACCAGAACACTGGGACACGATCGTGGTCGGCGGTGGGGCCGCGGGCCTGTCGGCGGCGCTCATGCTCGGCCGGGCCCGCCGCCGCGTGCTCGTCGTCGACGCCGGCGAACCGCGCAACCGCTTCGCCGCGCACATGCACGGAGTCCTCGGCCATGAGGGGATGGACCCGCTCGAGCTGCTCCGCCGGGGCCGCGAGGAACTGCGGCAGTACGACGTGACGGTGCGCTCCGGGTTCGTGACCGTGGTCCGGGACAGCGGGGTCGACGACGCGGGGAGCGGTGACGGAGCGAACGGGGGGAACGCCGCCCTGACCGTCGAATTCGCCGATGCGGCACCCGTGACAGCCCGTGCTCTCGTCGTGGCGACCGGACAGACCGACGAACTCCCGGACATCCCCGGCCTGCAGGAACTCTGGGGCTCGAGCGTGCTCCACTGCCCGTACTGCCACGGTTGGGAGGTGCGCGGCAGCAGGATCGCGGTGCTGGGCACGTCCGCCATGTCGGCGCACCAGGCCCAGCTCGTCCGGCAGTGGACCGAGGACCTGGTGTTCCTCACCGCCGGGAGTGGCGCCCCCGATGCCGAGGTGGCAGCCCGGCTCCGGGCCCGCGGCGTCCGGCTCGAGGAATCGCCCGTCACCAGCGTCCTGTCCGAGGACGGACGACTGACCGGCGTCCGCCTGGCCGACGGACGACAGATCGCACTCGACGCGATCTTCGCCGCGCCCACCGCTCGGCCCCACGACCGGTTCCTCGACGGGCTCGACCTGGAGCGGACCACCTCCCCGCTGGGCACGGTTCTCGCGGTGGACCAGTTCGGTGCGACCAGTCATCCCCGCATCTGGGCGGCGGGCAACGTCGCCAACCCGGGGGCCACCGTGCCCGTCTCCATGGCCGCGGGGTCGATGGCGGGCGGGATGGTCAACATGATGCTGGTCCACGAGGACTTCGACGCCGCACTCGAGGACTTCGACGCCGCGACCTTCGCCCACAACGCCTCCGGAGGCCCGGCCGAGTTCTGGGAGGGCGAGTACGCCGGGCACGGGCCCCGCTGGTCGGGGGCCGCGAACGCCACGACCGCAGCGGTGGTCGGCCCTCTCCCGGCCGGCTCGGCCCTCGAGCTGGGCTGCGGTGAGGGCGGAGACGCGGTCTGGCTGGCCGAGCAGGGGTGGCGGGTCACCGCGGTGGACCTGTCGCCCACGGCGGTCTCCCGCGGAGCCGAGGCAGCGGCGACCCGCGGACTGGCCGACCGTATCGACTGGGTGTCGCACGACCTGTCCACCTGGACCACCGACGAGCGGTTCGACCTCGTCACGGCCAGCTTCTTCCACTCCCCCGTCGACCTGCCCCGCACGCAGATACTCCAGCGTGCCGCCGAGCGGGTACGCCCGGGCGGTCACCTGCTACTGGTCTCGCACGTGTTCGAGTCGGAGGCGGACATCCCGCCGTGGGCGAACCGTCACGGCGCCGGGGATCACGAGAAGGCGGGCGAGACGTCTGCTCACGGGGCCGCGCACCCCGTCCTGCCCACCCCGTCCGAGGAGGTGGCCGAGCTGGCACTGGACCCGGCGGTGTGGGAGGTCGTCCTGGAGGAGATCCGCCCGCGCGAGGCGGTCGGACCGGACGGGATCCAGACCGCGACCGTCAAGGACGGGGTCGTGATGTACCGGAAGCGGCCCTGAGCGACTGTCCGCGTCAGCCGACCGCGCGCCGCAGCGGTTCGCGGTGCGCGGTCCGGTGATCCGGGCCGTGCGGCCGGCGGCGGGGGTCGGTCTCCTGCTCCCGGTCAAAGGTGTCGAGCATGTCGAAGGCCGGGTCCTCGTCGTCGACCTCCAACACCACCGCGCCGGGCCGACGCAACCGGGGCGGCACGATGGAGAGCTCGTCGTCCTCCCGGGACTCCACGCCCAGCCTCGCGCGGCGCATGCGCTCGACCCGGCGGCGGCGCAGGCTCTCCTCCAGGCGGACCTGGCGGCGGAGGTAGGTGAGGTAGGCAGCGAGCAGGAGCACCGAACCCCCGGCGAACCACCAGACGGCGGGGACGGTCACCAGCGCGGCGACCACAGCTACCGCCGCCAGCGCCACCAGGATCAGCGCCGTCCGCTGACGCGCGTGGGCGCGCTGCTCGGCGGCCTGACGATCGGCCATGGGGTCGTACGCCCCCCGGCCCCGCCTGCGCTCGGCGAAGTCGAGGTCCGCATCGGTGAGCTCCACCTCGGGCTCGACGGGGCGCCGCCGTCCGCGGTGGACCAGCACGGCTTCGGCATCGATTCCGGCCGCGTCCTCGTCGTGATCGGCGCGCGAGGAGGTCCCGCCCCCCGCGGGGGTCTCGACCAGCTCACCGTCGACGACGGTCGACTCGCCGGATCGTCCCGTCGCGGTGTCGGGCAGATCGTCCACGACGACCGCGGGGATCTCGGTGGTGACCTCCTCGGCGGCGGTGTCGTCTCCGGGGACGGCTCGACCGGTCCCCTGGTACCGACGCTCCTCCATGACCCGTCGCACGGCCTCCCCGCGCCTGCCGGCGGCCTCGCGTCGCAGGGTCTGCTCCAGCAGATGCCCCCACGTGTCGGTGTCCAGGAGCTCGGCGTCGGTGGCGCCCGCACCGGAGGGCAGTCCGAAGAGCGTCTCCTCGGTCTCGGCCCGGACCGGGTCACCGGACGCGCGCCCCCGGCTGGGCACGAGGCGACCCGAGCCGCCCGAGTACAGGGTGCGGGTCTGCGCCAGCGCGTCGCCGGTGCGGCGGATGGGGTTGCGCGAGCGGATGAGCATCGGCGCGAGGACGAACAGCCAGACCACCACCAGCAGGATGATCAGCAGTGAGCTCGACATCGATCAGGCCTCCTCGAGCGTCCACCCCGACACGGGACGTCGTGGTGTGGCCTAAACCGTAACGGCGCCCGGGCCCCGCCCCGTGGCGGCGCGCCGCAGGTCACGATGCTCAGGACATCCTCAGACGCGACGCGCGAAGCCCGAGGCCACCAGGGACGCCACGGCGCCCCGGCCGTGCTCCTCACGGGTCCGTGCGACCAGCAGGTGATCACGCCACTCGCCGTCCACGTGGAGGTAGCGCTTCAGCAGGCCCTCCTCGCGGAATCCACACCGTTCGAGCACCACCCGGCTGGCCGTGTTCTCCGGGCGGACGGTGGCGTCGACCCGGTGCAGGGCGCCCGGCCCCAGCGCGTGGTCCAGCCCCAGGGCGAGGGCCGCGGTGGCCACCCCGCCACCGCCGAACCGTCGACCAACCCAGTACCCGATCCAGCCCGAGTGCAGCGCGCCCCGCACGATCCCGCCGACGGTCAGCTGTCCGCAGAAGCGGCCGTCCAACTCGATGGCGGCCGGCAACGACACACCGGCACGGGCGTGGCGTCTGAGCTGGGAGTGGATTCCCGGCCACGCGCGGGCGGTGTTGTTCTCCCGCCACTCGCCCTCGACGGTCGGCTCCCACGGTTCGAGGTGGTCCCGCTCGTCCAGCCTCAACGCGGACCAGTCGCGCGCGTCGCGACGCCGCACCGGTCGGAGCGTGACCACGCCGGCGCGGACCCGGAGGGGTCCGGCCTCGAGCGGCCACCCGGGGTGGGCGGTCGCATCGGTCGCGACGACGTTCCACATGGTCTCGGACCCGGATCGGCTCAGCCGCGTTGGGCGAGGAACATCACGTCCACCTCGTCACCGGTCCGGACGGCGGAGACGTCGGGGTCGATCACCACGAGGCAGTTCGCCTCCGCGAGCGAGGCGAGCAGGTGGGTGGAGGATCCCTGCGCGCCGCCGAGCGCCCGCACCAGGTACTCACCGGTGTCGGTGTCTCGCATGAGCTGTCCGCGCAGGTAACCGCGCCTGCCCTCCACCGAGGAGATGGGGGCGACGGTGCGGGCGCGGACCGTCCGGCGCATGGGCTGCCGCTTGCCCAACGCGATGCGGATCAGTGGCCGGACCATGATCTCGAAGACGACGAGGGCGCTCACCGGGTTCGACGGCAGGAGGAATGTGGGGACCTCGTCACGACCCAGTCGCCCGAACCCCTGGACCGATCCGGGATGCATGGCCACGCGGTTGACCTCGATCTGCCCGAGCTCCTCCATGACCTGCCGGATCCTCGTGGTGGCCTCACCGCCGGCCGCGCCGGAGACCACCACGAGTTCACTGCGCACAAGCTGCCCCTCCAGGACCTCGCGCAGCCTCGAGGGTTCGGTACTGGCGATACCCACCCGGTGCACGTCGGCCCCGGCGTCACGGCCCGCCGCGGTCAGGGCGTAGGAGTTGACGTCGTAGACCTGGCCGGTGCCGGGGCTGGCGTCGACGTCGAGCAGTTCGTCGCCGACCGAGATCACGGACATGCGGGGCTTGGGGTGCACGAGCACCTTGGACCGCCCCACGGACGCGAGCAGGCCGACCTGGGCCGGCCCGATGATGGCCCCCGCGCGCACCGCGACATCGCCCGGTTGGACGTCGTCGCCCACGCGACGGACGTACTCGCCGCTGGCGACGGTGCGGGTGGGGCTGATGCGCTGGCCCTCGGCGACGGCCCAGCCGACCGGGAGGACCGCGTCAGCCAGGGTCGGCAGGGGCGCGCCGGTGTCCACGCGGACGACCTGGCCGGGTTGGAGCCGGGTCGGCTGCCGGGATCCCGCGGTGATCCTCCCGACGACGGGCAGACCGGACGGCCCGGCGGACTTCTCACCCGGGTCGTCGGTCGGGCCACCTACCCGGATGTCGACACTGCGGACCGCGTACCCGTCGATCGCGGACTGGTCGAAGGAGGGCAGCGGGCGCTCGGCCACGACCTCTTCGGCACACAACAGACCCTGCGCCTCCGAGATCGACACGCGCACCGGTCTCGGGGCGACCGCGGCCGCCGTCACCAGTGCGAGCTGTTCCTCGACGGAGCGCACCAGGTGTCCCCTTCCCGTACGAAAGTCGCTGACCGTGCGGCGGTGTCACGCCAGGCGTGGCGGACCGACCGCCGGGTCCTTGTGGGAGAGGGTAGCGCCCGCATGGCGCCATCCCGTGACGCCATTCCGTGACGGCGCCCGGCCTCAGTGGTCGAGCCGCCCGGCGAGCCACTCGCGGAGCTCGTCGGCGTAGGCCGGGTTGTCCAGGGCGAAGTCCACGCAGGCCTTGATGTACCCGCCGGGATTGCCGAGGTCGTGCCTGGTGCCGTCGTGGACCACCACGTGGACCGGGTGGCCCTCGTTGATCAACAGGTCGATCGCGTCGGTGAGCTGCAGTTCCCCGCCGGCGCCCGGCTCGATGCGCCGGAGCGCGTCGAAGATCGCGCGGTCGAGCACGTACCGCCCGGCCGCCGCGAGGTTGGACGGCGCGTCCTCGACGGCCGGCTTCTCGACCATGCCGCGGACCTGCTTGACCGCCGGGTCATCCGTGTCGGACACCTCGAACACCCCGTACGAAGAGACCTCCTCCGGGCTCACCTCGAACGCGCAGAGGACGCTGCCGCCCCGCTCCGCGCGGACCTGCGACATCCGGCCCAGGATCCCGAACGGCAGCACCAGGTCGTCCGGCAGGAGCACGGCGACGGCCTGCTCCTCGTCCCCGAGCACCGATTCCACCTGAGCGACCGCGTGCCCCAGGCCCAGCGGCTCGTCCTGGCGGACGTCCACCACCTCGATGAGCCCGGGGGCCCGCTGGACCTTGTGCAGCAGGACGTCCTTGCCCCGGTCCGACAGCGTGTCCTCGAGAACCTGGTCCTCGGAGAAGTGCGCCATCACCCCGACCTTGCGCTCGGAGGTCACTATCGCGAGCCGGCCCGCCCCCGCCTCGGTCGCCTCCTCCGCGATGAGCTCGATCCCCGGGGTGTCCACCACGGGCAGCAGCTCCTTGGGAACGGTCTTGGTGGCGGGCAGGAACCGGGTCCCGAGGCCGGCGGCCGGGACGACCGCGGTGCGGAACTGCGAGTCGGGCGAGGTGGTGGACGTCATGCCGTACACCATAGACGGAGCACCCCGCCCCGACCTCCGGACCACCGGCGGCATGGAGGCCGCACGGTGACGGCACACTGGGGTGATGACACCGGACAAGTCCGCGGTACGTCGCGCGGTGCGCGCGAGACGCGCCGCGGTGCCCACATCGGTGCGGACGGACCGGGACCGGGCGATCCGCGACCATCTTGCCTCCCTGGTGACGGAGGGGATGGTGGTCTGCGCGTTCGTTCCCGACGACGACGAGGCCGGCGGAGCGGGCCTACCCGAGGCGCTCGCCCTGGCGGGGGCGCAGGTACTCCTGCCGGTCTCCCCCGCGGCCGGCCCGCTGGGGTGGGCGGCGTACGCCGGGTCGGCGGATCTGCGCCCGGGACGGTTCGGCATCCCGGTCCCGTCCGCGCCGCCGTCGCCCCCGGAGCGGATCGCCGACGCCGATCTCGTCCTGGTGCCCGCTGTGGCCGTCGACCGCGCCGGCGCCCGACTCGGCCGCGGCGGCGGGTACTACGACCGGACGCTCGCGCTGGCCCGTCCGCACACCAGGTTGCTGGCGGTCCTGGACCCGGAGGACGTGCTCGAACGCCTCCCCGTCGAGCCCCACGACCGGCCCGTGACCGGCGTGGTCACCCCACACGGAGTCCTCGACTTTTAACGACTGGCACTCGGGAGGGTAGAGTGCCAGTCGTTAGCCGACTCTGCCCCGGAGGCCAGATGCCCACCTATTCGTACCGGTGCCGCGACTGCGATGTCGCCTTCGACATCCAGCAGTCCTTCACGGAGGACTCGCTCACTGTCTGCCCGCAGTGCGAGGGCGGCCTGCGCAAGCTCTTCAACACCGTCGGCGTGGTCTTCAAGGGCTCGGGCTTCTACCGCACGGACAGCCGCGCCGCCGGGGCGGGTTCGGGCGCCGGGAGCGGCTCGGGACCCGGTAAGACCGACTCGGGTTCAGGGAAATCCGACTCGGCTTCGTCGGGTTCGGGCTCCGGCTCGTCGGGCTCGTCGAGTTCGGGCTCGTCGGCGGGGTCGACATCCGGCTCGAGCTCGTCGGGCTCGCCCGCCTCCTCGAGCGCGTCCTCGTCGTCGTAACGGGCACCCGACACCTCTCCTCCACAGGGCGCCCCCGGTCCACAGGCGCCCCTCCCGGCCCCCTCACGCGGCCCTGCTTCTCCCCTCGCCCCGATACGGTCTCCTCGACACCGCGCCGCTCACCGACGGCGAGCCGACCGACGGGGGACCCAGATGCGCCGAATCCTCACGTCGCCACCCGCCCCGCGGCGGTGGCGGCGTCGACGGGCCGCACGGATCGCCGTGGCCGCCGCACTGGTGATCGCCGCGCCCGTCGTCGCACGTCAGTCCCCGGCGGAGGTGCCGGCCCCGCCCACGACGGACGCCCGTCATCACGCCGACAACCGGGACGTGCGGGTGGTCCCGATCCCCCTGGCGGACCCGACCGTCGCCGACCTCCTGAGCGCCGGTGACCTCGTGGATCTGATCGGCACGGTCGACCCGGACTCGCCCGGCGGGCCCCTCGTGATCGCGCGCGCCGCCCGCGTCGCCGACACCCCGGCCGGCCGGGGCGGGAGCCGGTCGATCCTCGTCGAGGTACCGGAATCCGACGCCGCCCGGGTGGCCTCGCACGCCGCCGGGACACCGCTGGCGATCCTGGTGCACGGGTGACCGCGGCAGGGATCGTGCTGGTAACGTCCCTGCGGTTCAGATCGGCGCGAACGTACGCACACGTGGTGGACCACGCCGCGTCTCCAGGGAGGGGTGCAGGATGCTCAAGGGCTTCAAAGACTTCATCATGCAGGGCAACGTGATCGACCTGGCGGTCGCCGTGGTCATCGGCACGGCGTTCGCGTCGATCGTCGACGCCTTCACCAGCGCGATCATCAACCCGCTGATCGCACTGTTGGGTGGCAACAGCGAGATCGGGTTCGCCGTCCAACTACTGGACAACAACCCCGAGACGCGGATGGACTTCGGGTTGCTGCTCACCGCGATCATCAACTTCCTGCTGATCGCCGCGGTCATCTACTTCGTCCTGGTGGGGCCGATGAACAAGCTGAAGGAGGCCGCCGCCAAGCGCAAGGGTGTGGATGCCCCCGCCTCGGACAACGACCTCCTGGTGGAGATCCGCGACCTGCTCGCAGGGCGTCCGCTCAGCCATCCGTCGGACCCGCGGAACCCGTCCGGCGAGTCCTGACCCCGCACCCGGGCGACTCACCCGTGGTGGGGAGGGCGTTGCTCCCTCCACCAGTCGTCGCCGAGCCGGCCGTCCTCGTCGCGGACCTCGTCGGATGTGGTCCGAGGCAGGACCTCGCCGAACACCTCGTCGATCCGGGCGCTGTCTGTCCCGGCGCCGTCCTGCGGCCCGCCGTCCTCGACCCGCCGGTCGGTCACCACTCGTCGATCGCGGACAGCTGAGCCACCACGTACGAGACCAGCGGGCACAGCGTCGCCATCCCGTCACGGATCGCGGCGCGGCTCGGCGCGAGGTTGGCGACCACCGTGCTCCCGGACACCCCGACCAGACCGCGGGAGACGATCGAGTCGACGGCCCCGGCCGTGAGGCCTGACGACCGGACGGCCTCGGCGATGCCGGGCAGTCGCTGGTCGAGGATCTCCTCCGTCACCTCGGGGGTGATGTCCCGCGGTCCGACTCCGGTGCCGCCGACGGTCACCACGAAGTCGAAGCCGCCCACCACAGCGGTCTCGAGTGCCTTGCGGACCTCGGCCTCGTCGGCGGCCACTCCCACGACGCCGCCCACCAGGAACCCCTCCTCCTCGAGCAACTCGGTGACCAGCGGGCCGATCGTGTCCTCCCGGCCGTCCAACCGGTCGGTGACCACCACGACCATCGCGCGACCGGCGATAGGGGTGTCCGCCGGCTCGGTGGCCGTGGGGTCGAAGTCCACGTCAGTCTGGAGCCTGCGCCCACCGGGCAGAGACCTCGGGTCGAATCTCGTGCTCATCTCGCCTCTCCCAGTACCACGTCGACAGTCCTCGGCTGATCGCCCACACGAGAAGCATAGGTGACGGAGATCGTCTCCCCGGGGGCCCTCGAGCGGATGGCGGCGACCAACGCGTCGCCGCTCTCGATCACCCGGTCTCCGACCCCGGTGATCACCGCCCCCTCCTCGATGCCCGCCTGCTCGGCGGGGCCCCCCGCCTCGGTGGTGCGCACCAGCGCGCCGCTGATGTCCCGCTGGTCGCTCACCGTGACCCCGAGAACCGCACGGGTGGCGAAACCCTGCTTGATCAGCTGATCCGCGATCCGCCGGGCCTGGTCGACCGGGATGGCGAAGCCCAGGCCGATGGATCCCGCGTTCCCGGATCCCAGCGATGCGATGGCCGAGTTGATGCCCACCAGTTCGCCGTTCATGTTGACCAGCGCGCCACCGGAGTTGCCGGGGTTGACCGCGGCGTCGGTCTGGATGGCGTCGATCACCGTGCTCTGGTCGGACTGCGCACCGCCGGCGCGCACCGGCCTGTCGAGCGCGGAGACGATGCCGGTGGTCACGGTGCCGGACAGACCGAGCGGAGAGCCCACCGCGGCGACGGCCTGGCCCTCGTCGAGGGTCGCGGAGGACCCGAGTGCGATCGGGGTGAGCGACCGGTCGGTCTCCGCCCTGATCACGGCGATGTCCGTCGCCGGATCGGTACCGACGATCGTCGCCGGGGCCCTCGACCCGTCGTGGAAGCGCACCTCGATCTGGCCGCCGGCGGCACCCAACGCGATGACGTGGTTGTTGGTGATGATCAGACCGTCCGGGGTGAGGATCACGCCGGATCCCTCACCCCGCCCGGCCTGTCCGCGGACATCGATCGAGACCACGCTCGGCAGCACCGTGTCGGCAACGGACTCGACGGTGCCGTCCGGGGCCTGTCCCTCGGGCTGCGTGGCGGAGATCGGGGAGGCGAGCCTCGCGCCGTCGCCCCCGCCGGCCGCCGTCGCGCCTATCCACCCGCCCAGGCCACCCGAGACCAGCATCGCCGCCACCAGGCCGGCGACCAGCAGGCCCCGCCCCGACCTGGCGGTCGCAGCCGTCCCGGTGTCCGCGCCGACGTGCGGGGGGTGCGGGGGCGGCGCCGCGGCGGGAGCCCCCGGGCCACCCCATCCCTGCTCGGGTTGGACGTGCCCGTACTGGCCCTGTCCGTACTGGCCCTGCCCGTACTGATGGTGTCCGTGCCCGCCCGCGCCCGGACCCGAGGCCCACTCGTCGCCGGGCCGGGGATCACCGGTTCCCCGATCGTTCTCGTTCTCCATGGGGATCATGGTTCCTCACCGCGCTGTGTGCCCGCTGAGACCACCGGTGCCGCCTCCGGATGGTTCAGGGACGGTTCAGCTCGGGGGACGGTCGCTTCCGGGGATGGTCATGCGCACCTCGGTGCCCCCGCCGTCCGCGTCGTGGATCTCGACGGTCCCCCCGTGCCTGGTGACCACCTGACGGACGATCGCCAGCCCGAGCCCGGAACCCGGCATCGCGCGCGCCTCCCGCGAACGGTGGAACCGCTCGAAGACCAGCTCCTTGTCCGCTTCGGGGATCCCAGGCCCCTGGTCGGCGACGGTCAACTCCACCACCGACTCCGACACCGGGTTCATCCGAACCGTCACCGTTCCCCCGGTGGGGCTCCACTTGGCCGCGTTGTCGCAGATGTTCAGGACCGCACGCTCGATCCCCGCACTGTCACCGAACGAGTACCAGGGCGCCAGCTCCACGTCGAAGTGCACGTCGTGACGTCGCCGTCGGACCCGCTCGAGGGCCCGCTCCACCGCCTCCGACACCGCGACCGGTTCCAGTTCGACGTCCCCGGAATCCTCGCGGGCGAGTTCGACCAGGTCCCCGACGAGCTGGGTGAGTTCAGAGATCTGACCGACCACGTCGACCTCGAGCGCCCCCCTGTCGGCGTCCGGGATGGTCGGCGCCCCCGGCCTGCTCGCGGCGATCAACAGTTCCACGTTCGTGCGCAGGCTGGTCAGGGGCGTCTTGAGCTCGTGACCGGCGTCGGCCACGAGCCTCGATTGTCGCTCCCTGCTCTCCCCCAGCGCGACGAGCATCTGGTTGAAACTCGCGGTGAGTCGAGCGATCTCGTCATCCCCCGCGACCGGGATGGGCCGCAGGTCATCGGTCCGTGCGATCCTCTCCACCGCCCGGGTCAACCGGGCGACCGGGGCCAGACCCGTGCGCCCGACCGCCGTCCCGGCCACCGCCGCCAGCGCGATGCCGGCCGCGCCCACCAGGGTCAGGACTATCGCAAGGCGGTTCAGCGCCGCCCTGGTGGGGCTCAGATCCTGCGCGAGGATGAGGGTCGAGCCGTCCCGGACCCCCACGGCATAGATCTGCTTTCCCCCGGCCGTCCGCAGGCTCGAGTCGGTCTCGCCCCGCACCACCGCGATCTCCGGGCCACCGATCTGGAACGGTTCGCCGGCGGCTGTCCGCACACCGGAGGGGGCGACGATCTGAGCGTCCAGGTTGGGGTTGAAGGCCCTCAGCGCGATGAGGGTGCTGCGTGACTGCAGTGCGAACTCCGAGGCAAGCTGACTGTTGACGAGCTGATCCGCCTGTTGCTGGAGCCGGTTGTTGACCTCGCTGTACATGGACCCGGACACGACGAAGTACGCCGCGACGGCCATCAACGCCACCGCGACGCCCACCGAACTCGCCGCCAACAGGGTGACCCGCTGGTGCAGGGAGATCGGCGTGGAGGACCACCCCACCGTGCGGGCTGGCACTACGGCGTCTCGCGCAACACGTACCCCACGCCCCGCACGGTGTGGATCAGCCGGCTCTCCCCCTCGCCCTCGGTCTTGCGGCGCAGGTATCCGATGTAGACCTCGAGCGCGTTCCCCGAGGTGGGGAAGTCATAACCCCACACCTCCTCGAGGATGTGACTCCGGGTGAGGACCCGGCGGGGATGGTGCAGGAGCAGTTCGAGCAGCGAGAACTCGGTGCGCGTCAACTGGATCCGGCGGTCGCCCCGGCTGACCTCACGCGTCGCCAGGTCCATCCGCAGGTCCTCGAACTCCAGCACCTCGTCGACGTCCTCGGCCTCGGGGCCCCGACGGCGGAGCAGCGCCCGGAGCCGGGCCAGGAGTTCTTCCAGGGCGAAGGGCTTGGGCAGGTAGTCGTCGGCGCCCGCGTCCAGCCCCGCCACCCGCTCGGACACCGCGTCGCGCGCGGTCAACATCAGCACCGGGAGATCGTCCCCGCGGCTCCGGAGTATCCGGCAGACCTCGAGACCGTCCCGCCGGGGCATCATGACGTCGAGGATCACCGCGTCCGGACGGTTCGTGTCGAGTCGCTCGACCGCCTCGACACCGTCCCCCGCGAGCTCCACCGCGTAACCGTTGAACGTGAGGGAGCGGCGCAGGGACTCACGCACGGCCTGGTCGTCGTCCACAACGAGGATCTTCATACGGGGAAGTCTCTCCCACATCCCTGAACCACGGCTGAGGAACACCGCGACCGACGCGCATCGCGCTGAACATCCGCGGACGCCGACGAGCCCGGCGGGTCCGGGAGGGACCCGCCGGGCTCGAGACCGGGCGTGTGCGAGCGGCGCGCGGGCGCCGCCGGGCTCAGTCGACCGGGGTCAGCGGTCGAGGTCGATCAGGCCGAGCTTGGCGGCCTTGACCAGGCGGCGCGGCAGCACCACGGGGCGGCCGTCGACCTTGGTCTCCTGGAGGGCCGGGTTCTCGGCCTTCCACTGCGAGCGGCGGGAATGGGTGTTGGCGCGCGAGAGGCGACGCTTCGGAACTGCCATGACTGTTACGTCCTCTTGGGTCTCGGGTGTGTGAGAGGGCCGGCGGCACACCGCCGGCCCACGGCTCACTTGGTGCGACGGGCGCGGTTGCCGTAACGGCGCTGGAACTTCTCGACACGGCCGGCCGTGTCCATGACGCGCTGCGCGCCGGTCCAGAACGGGTGCGACTCACTGGTCACGTCGACCACGATGAGCGGGTAGGAGTTGCCGTCCTCCCACTCGACGGTCCGCTCGCTCTTGGCGGTGGAGCGGGTGAGGAACTTGGTGCCCGTGCCCGAGTCCTGGAAGACCACCGGGTGGTAGTCGGGGTGGATGTCGTTCTTCATACTGGATCCCTCTAGCTCGGTAGAAGTCTTGGGTCTGGCGCCCGCCCCGTCAGGGACGCGCGAGTGCCAGTGGCCGAACCGGGGATCCCGGTATCAGCACACGCATCGGTAGATCGTACCCGTACGATGACCGGGTACCCAATTCGCGCGCCTCGCCCGCCCGCTCCACCGGCGCTGACGTGCTGATTACCGTTTCGCGCGGTCGGGCCGTAAACTAGACCATCGCTGTTGTCTGCACGTTTGCTATCGCCTCTCCCGGTGCCCGCGACGTGACGGTCCACTGCTGCTCGGCGCAGGCCGGCTCCCAGTTGCGACCCTCACGCGCCACCGTACGAGGAGGCGGAAGGAGAACCACGCCATGTCGGCGCATTGCCAGGTAACGGGACGGAAGCCGGGTTTCGGCAAGTCCGTCTCGCACTCACACCGCAGGACCAACCGTCGCTGGAACCCGAACATCCAGCGTCGTAGCTACTTCCTGCCCTCCGAGGGACGTCGCGTCACGTTGACCGTCTCCACCAAGGGCATCAAGACCATCGACCGCGATGGCATCGAGGCCGTCGTGGCCCGAATCCGCGCCCGTGGGGAGAAGATCTGAGATGGCCCGTAACGACGTTCGACCCATCATCAAGCTCAAGTCCACGGCCGGTACCGGGTTCACCTACGTGACCCGTAAGAACCGCCGCAACAACCCGGACCGCATCGTCCTCAAGAAGTTCGACCCGGTCGTCCGCAAGCACGTCGAATTCCGAGAGGAGCGCTGACCCGTGGCCAAGAAGTCAAAGATCGCGCGTAACGAGCAGCGCAAGGCCAAGGTGGCCCGGTTCGCCGAGCGGCGCGCCGAGCTCAAGGCGATCATCAAGAACCCCGAGAGCACGGACGAGGCGCGCATGGACGCCCAGACCGCGCTCAACAAGATGCCGCGTGACGCCTCGCCCGTGCGGGTGCGTAACCGCGACGTCGCCGACGGCCGCCCGCGCGGCTACCTCCGCAAGTTCGGTCTCTCCCGCGTCCGGATGCGCGAGATGGCCCACCGTGGCGAGCTGCCCGGTGTCACGAAGTCGAGTTGGTGAGTAGGTAATCATGGCAAAAGCGCGTAGCACCCCGTCCAAGAAGGTCCGTGCCCAGGAGGGTCGTCGCCCCAAGAAGAACCCGTTGAAGGTCGCGGGTATCGAGACGGTCGACTACAAGGACGTCAACACCCTCCGCACGTTCATCTCCGACCGCGGCAAGATCCGTTCGCGCCGCGTCACCGGCCTCACGCCGCAGCAGCAGCGGCAGGTCGCCGTCGCGGTCAAGAACGCCCGCGAGATGGCTCTGCTCCCGTTCACCAGCCGCTGAGCCACCGCTCGGCGCGGTCGAACCGCACCGCACGTCCCGCCCGCGGCAGCTAGCCGCCGACTCGGACAACAGCAACCCGATCGGGGTCGCGCCTCCTGGTTTCAGGAGTGCACGGCCCCGATCGGCGTTATCGCTCCCCCTCCCCGACCCTCAGGAGTCCGCAGTGGCCGGCGTCCTCAACGGCTTCGCCGTGATCGTCGCGCTCGTCGCGCTCGGGTGGCTCCTCGCCCGTTCACGGGTCCTCGGCAGCGACGCGCGGTTGGTGCTCAACCGACTCGTGTTCTTCGTCGCCACCCCGGCCCTGCTGTTCGACGCGCTCGCACGGACCACGCTCGACCAGGTCTTCACGGGAGTCTTCGTGGTGTCCGCCGGTACGGCGATCGTGATGGCGGTCGCGTACGTGCTCGTCGCGAAGGTGTGGCTGCGGCGCCCGACCGCCGACCTCGCGGTCGGGGCCCTGTCCGCGAGCTACGTCAACTCCGCCAACCTCGGCATCCCCATCGCCGTCTACGTCCTGGGGGACTTCGGGTTCGTCATGCCGCTCCTGCTGTTCCAGGTGGCGGTACTGCAGCCGATCGCGATCGCCGTGCTCGAGCGTGCCGCCCGCGCGGAGGGCACGACCGACGGGGGTGGGGGTGCGTTCGCCTCCGCGCTCCAGGCGGCCCGGACCCCCCTGGTCCTGGCCGCGCTCGCCGGGGTGGTGGTGGCCGCCCTCCCGTGGTCACCGCCCGAACGCCTCCTCGAACCCGTCCACCTGGTCGGCCAGATCTCGGTCCCCGGCGCTCTCCTCGTCTTCGGAATGTCCCTCTACGGCGTGAAGGTGCTCGAGGCCGGGGCCTCACCCCGACGGGAGATCGCGCTGGCGAGCGGACTGAAACTGGTGGCCCACCCACTCCTGGCGTATGCCGTCGGCAGCGGTCTCATGGGGATGCGGGGTCACGAGTTGCTCACCGTCGTCGTCGCGGCGGCCCTGCCCACCGCGCAGAACGTCCTCGTGGTGGCCACCCGGTACGGCCACGGGACACTGCTCGCCCGCGACTCGGCGGTCCTCACCACCCTCGGGTCGCTCCCCGTACTGCTGCTGGTGTCCGCGCTGCTGGCCTGAGCGCGCCACTCAGGTGGCGCCCGCCGCCACGATGCCGGCGAACACGACCGCGTTGTTGACCCCATGGAGCACGATCCCCGGGACGATCGACCGGTACCACTGCGCCATCACGCACAGGGAGATCCCCACGACCAGCAGATACGGCAGGGCGGGCGGGATCAGGTGCACGGCGGCGAAAATCGTCCCCGCGAGCGCGATCCCCGGGACGGCCCGGAACCTCGCGCGCAGTGCGGGCAGGACGATCCCCCGGAACACCACCTCCTCGGCCACGGGGACGAGCACCGCCACGGCGAGCACCCCCAGCACCACGAACACGGGCCCACCCGTGGCGAGGTCCTCGAGCCCTGCCTCGGACCCCTCCTGCCCGGCCCCCAGCGGGAGCAGCACGATCATGGATGCGACGACCCCGGCGACCATCACGGCCGGGATCTGCCACAGCAGGTGTACCGGTGACCGCTCGGGTGCGCGGAGCCCCACATCGGCCCAGCGCAACCCGCGTCGGCGGAGCAGGTGCACCCACACCGCGACCAGCGCCGCCACCGCCGTGCCGCCGAGCACCACGAGAGCGAGCAGGGCGGTGTCGGGCGGCGGGCTACCGACGGTGCTCGCGACGAGGAGTCCGAGGAGGACGACGACGACGAGTCCGACCACATACCCCACAACCCAGGCCAACGCCGAGAGCGCCGCCCGACCACGGACCGGTGTGGTCCAGAGTCCGGCGGCGCGTGCGGGCGGTGGGGTGATTACCGCAGCTCCTCGATCACGACAGGGCCTCGGCCACCCGGTACGGGGCTGCCGTGGCGGCGGCGACCTGATCGAGGGTCACCCCGTCGACCAGCTCGATCAGGGTGAGCCCGTCGGAGTCGCGGTCGAAGACCCCCAGTTCGGTGATGATCCGGTCCACGCACCCCAGACCGGTGAGTGGGAGGGAGATCTCCGGGACGATCTTCGACGAGCCGTTCTTGGCCAGCTGGTCCATCACCACGACGATGCGGCGGGCGCCCACCACGAGGTCCATCGCGCCGCCCATGCCCTTGACCATGGCCCCGGGCACCATCCAGTTGGCGATGTCGCCGGCCGGGTTGACCTCCATGGCGCCGAGTATCGCCACGTCGATCTTCCCCGAGCGGATCATGCCGAAGCTCATGGCCGAGTCGAAGATCGACGAGCCGGGCAGCGTGGTGACGGTCTCCTTGCCGGCGTTGATCAGGTCCGGATCGACATCGTCCGGATGCGGGTACGGCCCGATCCCCAGCAGGCCGTTCTCCGACTGCAGGGTGACGTTGACGTCCTCAGGGACGTAGTTGGGTACCAGCGTCGGCAGACCGATCCCCAGGTTGACGTACTGGCCGTCCGAGAGCTCGAGGGCCGCGCGGGCGGCCATGGCCTTGCGGTCGCGACCGAGCCGGGCGGGCGTGCTGGAGGTGCTCATCAGCGCTGTCCTTCCGAAGGCGGGTTGGTGGTGGTCTTCTCGATCCACTTGGTCTGCTCCACCTGCTGCGGGGTGAGTTCGACCAGGCGGTGCACGAAGATGCCGGGCAGGTGGATGTCGTCCGGGGCCAGTTCTCCGACCTCGACGATCTCCTCGGCCTCGACGATGCACACCCGACCGGCCATGGCGGCCAGCGGCGAGAAATTGCGGGCGGTGAGGTTGAACCTCAGGTTGCCGCTGCGGTCCGCGACCGCGGCCCGCACGAGCGAGAAGTCGGCCTCGATGGCCTGCTCGAGCACGTAGGTCTCGCCCCGGATCTCCCGGGTCTCCTTGGGCGGGGAGGCCAGCGCGACCCCGCCCTCGGAGTCGTACTTCCACGGCATCCCGCCATCGGCCACGTAGGTCCCCACGCCGGTGCGCGTGTAGAACGCCCCGATCCCGGAGCCGCCGGCACGCATCCGCTCGGCGAGGGTGCCCTGCGGCGTCAGCTCGACCTCGAGCTCACCAGACAGGTACTGCCGCGCGAACTCCTTGTTCTCGCCGACGTACGACGAGACGATGCGTCGCAGTTTGCCGGTCTCCAGGAGCATGCCGAGGCCCTTGCCGTCGACCCCGGCGTTGTTGGAGAAGACCTCGAAGTCCCCGACGTCGCGGGCCGCGAGTGCCTCGATGACGACCTGCGGGATCCCGCAGAGGCCGAAACCGCCGGCGGCGATCGACGCCCCGTCCGGGATGTCCGCGACGGCCTGCTCCGCGGTCATGATCTTGCTGGACATACTCGTCCTCCTTGAATGTGGGCGGTCAGGCGATGCCGAGGATCTCGATCGCCGTCTTGCGCATGTCGACCTTGCGGACCTTCCCGGTGACGGTCATGGGGAACTCGTCCACCACGTGGACGTACCTGGGGATCTTGTGACGGGCCAGCTTGCCGGTCGCGAAGTCCCGGACCTCCTCGGCGGTCAGGTCGTCGCGTCCGGGCTTCAGCCGGATCCACGCCATCAGTTCCTCACCGTACTTCGGATCCGGGACCCCGATCACCTGGGCGTCGAGGATGTCGGGATGGGTGTAGAGGAACTCCTCGACCTCACGCGGGTAGATGTTCTCGCCCCCGCGGATCACCATGTCCTTGATACGGCCGGTGATCCGCACGTAGCCGTCGGCGTCCATCTCCCCGATGTCCCCGGTGTGCATCCACCCGTCGGCGTCGAGCGCCTCTGCTGTCTTCTCCGGCTCGTTCCAGTACCCGATCATCACGCTGTAGCCCTTGGTGCAGAACTCCCCCGCCTCGCCGCGCGGCAGGGTCTCACCCGTCTCCGGGTCGATGATCTTGATCTCGAGGTGCTGACCGACCCGCCCCACGGTGGTGACGCGGCGATCCAGCGAGTCGTCGGCCCGGGTCTGTGTGGACACCGGGGAGGTCTCGGTCATGCCGTAGCAGATCGAGACCTCCTCCATGTTCATCCGGTCGATCACCTGACGCATGGTCGCCTCCGGACAGGGTGAGCCCGCCATGATGCCGGTCCGCAGGGAGGACAGGTCGTAGGAGTCGAAGTCCTCGAGCGCGAGCTCGGCGATGAACATCGTCGGCACGCCGTACAGGCTCGTGCACTTCTCCTGCGCCACCGCCCGCAACGAGGCCGCGGGGTCGAACGCCGGCGCGGGGATCACCATGCACGACCCGTGGGTGGTGCACGCGAGGTTGCCCATCACCATGCCGAAGCAGTGGTAGAAGGGCACCGGGATGCATACCCGGTCCACCTCGGAGTAGTTGATGGTCTCACCCACGAAGAACCCGTTGTTGAGGATGTTGGTGTGGGAGAGCGTGGCGCCCTTGGGGAAACCGGTCGTGCCCGAGGTGTACTGGATGTTGATGGGGTCGCCGGCGCCGAGACCGGCGCGGATCCCGGCCAGCTCGTCGGCGTCGGTGGGCCCCGACATCATGGACTCCCACTCCTCGTCGCCGAACAGCACCACCACCTCCAGGTCCGGGCAGCTCGGCTGGACCTGCGAGAGCATGCCGGTGTAGTCCGAGTCCTTGAACTGGGGCGCCGCGACCACGGCCTTGATCCCGGCCTGCTTGAGCACGTACTCCAGCTCGTGGACGCGGTAGGAGGGGTTGATGTTGACCAGCACCGCCCCGATCTCGGCGGTGGCGTACTGGATCATCACCCACTCCCAGCGGTTGGGGGACCAGATCCCCACACGGTCGCCGGTCCGGATCCCGAGCCGGAGCAGGCCCGAGGCAAGGCGACGGACGTCGGCGTGGAACTCCGTGTAGGTCCACCGGAGTCCGGCCTGCACGTCGACGAGGGCGTCGCGGTCGCCGAAGCGCTCGACCGTGGCGGCCAGGTTGTCGGCGATCGTCTGCGTGAGCAGCGGGACGTCGGTGTCCCCACGGGTGTGGGAGAGTGCGGGGTCCAGTGGGGTGGAATCGAGATCGGTGGTGGTCATCTCGGTACTCCTTGGCGGTCTGTCGGGTGGAGGGTCTCAGGTGGCGGAGGCCGCGGCGCGACGCATCGTGGCTTCGGCCTGTCGGAAGACGGGGCCGTCGACCATGCGGCCGTCCAGCCGGAAGACGCCCTGGTTGCTCCGGGCGGCGTCGAGGACCTTCCGGGCCCAGGCCACCTCGTCGTCGTCGGGCGCGTAGGCCTGTCGGACCACCGCCACCTGGGACGGGTGGATGCAGGCCGTGGCCACGAACCCCAGGGCGACGGCGTCGAGCGCCTCGGCGCGCTGACCGGCCTCGTCGGCGATGTCGAGGTGGACCGAGTCCACCGCCCACCGACCGAACGCGGCCGCCGCGAGCGCGACCTGCGCACGCGCGTGCCTCGGGACGTCGCGGTACTCCCCCGCGACCCGGGGGCCACCGGCCTCGATTCCCGAGAAACGGCTGGTCGAGCCACCCATGGCGGCCAGGAGGTCCTCGGCGCCCCACATCATCCCGGCGCATCCGGGTGCGGCGGCGATCTCCGCGGCGCGGATCACGCCCAGAGGCGTCTCCACCAGCGCCAACACCGCCGCGCCGGTGGCAGCGTGGACGTCGGCGACCTGCGCGGCCGACTCGGTCTTGGCGAGCATGACGCAACGGTAGCCCGTCCCGGTGAGGGCCTCGAGGTCCGCGGCGTGGTCATCGGAGTCGCTCGGGTTGACACGGACGATCGTGCGCTCCGGATCCAGGTCGGAGGCCACGAGCGCCTCCCGGGCGGCCGGTCTGGCGTCCGGTGCGACCGCATCCTCCAGGTCGACGATCACCACGTCCGCTCGCTCGGCCGCCTTGCCGTACCGCTCGGGGCGGTCGGCCGGGCAGAACAGCAGTGCCGGGCCGGGCGGGATCCACGCCGGGGTCATGCCGGCCCCTCCCCCGCCTGGTCGGCCGGACGCTTACGGACCAGCGTCTTACGGACAGCCCTCGCCACCACGTCACCGTGCTGGTTGCGACCGATGTGCTCGAGGGTCACGATGCCCTCGCCCGGGCGCGACTTCGACTCCCGCTTGTCCGTGCACACCGTCTCGGCGTAGAGGGTGTCGCCGTGCAACACGGGCTTGGGGAAGGTGACCTCGGAGAATCCGAGGTTGGCCACGATCGTGCCCTGGGTGAGCTGCGCGACCGACAGCCCGACCAGCGTCGACAGCGTGTGCATGGAGTTCATGAGCCGCTCGCCGCCGAAGCCCGGCTGCTCGGCCGACCACGCCGCGTCCAGGTGCAGGGCCTGCGTGTTCATCGTCAGCGTGGTGAACAGGACGTTGTCCGTCTCGGTCATCGTGCGCCCGGGGCGGTGGAGGTAGGCGGTGCCCACCTCGTACTCCTCGAACCACAGTCCGCGTTGGACGACCTCTTTGCGCTGGTCCGTCATCGCCTACAGCCCCAGTCCCCGCGCGATCAGCATGAGCTGCACCTCGGTGGTGCCCTCGCCGATCTCGAGGATCTTGGAGTCCCGGTAGTGCCGGGCCACCGGGTACTCGTTCATGAACCCGTAGCCGCCGTGGATCTGGGTGGCGTCCCGGGCGTTGTCCATGGCCGCCTCGGAGGAGACCATCTTGGCGATGGCGGCCTCCTTCTTGAACGGCTTGCCGGCCAGCATGAGGCGGGCGGCCTCGTAGTAGGCGCAGCGCGCGGTGTGGGCGCGGGCCTCCATGCGGGCGATCTTGAAGGAGATCGCCTGGAACGACCCGATCTTCTGGCCCATGGACTCGCGTTCACGCGCGTACTTGACCGACTCGTCCACACACCCCTGCGCCGCGCCGGTGGCCACCGCCGCGATCGCGATGCGGCCCTCGTCGAGGATCGACAGGAAGTTCGCGTAACCGCGTCCCTCCTCCCCGAGCAGGTTCTCCGCCGGGACCCGCACGTCGGAGAAGGTCAGCGGGTGGGTGTCGGAGGAGTTCCACCCGACCTTGTCGTAGGCCGGTTCGACGGTGAAACCGGGCGTGCCGGACGGGACGATGATGGTCGAGATGGCCTTCTTGCCGTTGTCGCGGACGCCGGTCACGGCGGTGACGTTGACGAGCGAGGTGATGTCGGTCCCCGAGTTCGTGATGAACTGCTTGTTGCCGTTGACCACCCACTCGTCGCCGTCGCGCTTGGCGGTCGTCCTGGTGGCTCCGGCGTCCGACCCCGCCCCGGGCTCGGTGAGTCCGAAGCCCGCGAGCGCCTTCCCGGCCGCGAGATCGGGGAGCCAGGTGTTCTTCTGCTCCTCGGTACCGAAGTGATAGATCGGCATCGCACCGAGGCCCACGCCGGCCTCGAGCGTCATGGCGGTGGATTGGTCGACCCGGCCCAGTTCCTCGAGTGCCAGGGACAGGGCGAAGTAATCGCCGCCCATGCCGCCGAACTCCTCCGGGAAGGGCAGCCCGAACAGGCCCATCTCGCCCATCCCGGCCACGATCTCGTAGGGGAACGTGTGGTTGCGGTCGTGTTCGGCCGAGGCGGGGGCGACCACCTTGTCGGCGAACTCGGCGACCGTCGACTTCAGGTCGGCGTAGTGCTCTTCCAACTCAGGCATTGCCTTCTCCTTCGGATTCCTCGGTGGAGGGGTCGGGGGTGGAGGGGTGGGGCTCGACGGTGGCGAGCAGGTGGTCGGCGGGCACCTGCTCGCCGGTGGTGACGTTCAGCCGGACCACTCCGTCGATCGGCGCCGACAGCGCGTGTTCCATCTTCATGGCCTCGACGGCCAGGACGTTCTGGCCCGCGGTCACCTCGTCGCCGTCGGCGACGAAACACGCGATGACCGATCCGGGCATGGGGCTGAGGATCTGACCGTCCGACAATCCGGCGTCGTGGATCCGGGAGTCGATCAACGGGAGCAGCCGCAGGTCCCAGGTGCCACCGTCGCCGGCCACCCAGAAGGTGTCCGCCGCCTTGGGGTCAGCGGAGCGGACGACGGTCCAGCGCTGCTGGGTGTCGTCGACGGTCAGTCGCAGCGACCCGCCGTCCCGGGCGACCCTGGCCCGGTGCCGCGAGGAGACCTCGGGCTCGGCCGTCGAGCCGATCGTGGCATCGGTGATGGTCACCTCGGCGTCGTCGGGAGTTCCCCTGAGGCCGACGGTGACGGCGTCCGAACCCGGGCCGGAGTCCAGCCGGGTCCACACCTCGGCGCGCCCGCCGACCCGCCAGCCGTTGGGCACGTCCCACGGTCCGCGCCGGGCGGCCGGCACGCGGGCCCAGCGCTCCTCGGTGCGGTGCATGGCCACGGCGACGAGTGCACCCTCGGGCGCCGGGGTCGCGGTGTAGTCGTCGAGGGTCCGATCGAGCAGACCCGTGTCGAGGTCGCCGGCGACGACCTCCGGCTGGGAGAGCAGGAACCGGCAGAAGTCGATGTTGGTTCTCAGTCCGAGGACATGGGTGTCGGCGAGCGCGGCGTCGAGTCGGGCCAGCGCCTCGGCCCGGTCGGTGCCGTGGGCGATGACCTTACCGAGCATCGGGTCGTAGTCGCTTCCGACGACCGTGCCGACGCGCAGGCCGGAGTCCACCCGGATGCCGTCGCCCGAGGGTTCCTCCAGCCCGAGCACGGTTCCGCCGGTCGGGAGGAAGCCCTTGGCCGGGTCCTCGGCGTAGACGCGGGCCTCGATCGCGTGGCCGGTGAGGGTGATGTCCTCCTGGCGCAGGGTCAGCTCCTCGCCCGCGGCGATGCGGACCTGCCAGTCGACCAGGTCCACGCCGGTGACCATCTCGGTGACCGGGTGCTCGACCTGGAGCCGGGTGTTCATCTCCATGAAGAAGAACTCGTCCGGGGCGTGGGCGGAGACGATGAACTCGACCGTGCCCGCACCCACGTAACCGACCGAGCGGGCGGCGTCGCACGCGGCGGCACCGATCCGCTGGCGGGTGACCTCGTCGAGCAGCGCGCTGGGCGCCTCCTCGATGACCTTCTGGTGGCGGCGCTGCAGCGAGCACTCACGCTCACCCAGGTGGATGACGTTGCCGTGGGTGTCGGCGAGGACCTGGACCTCGATGTGTCGCGGGGTGTCGACGAACCGCTCGAGGAACAGGGTGTCGTCGCCGAACGCACCCGCGGACTCGCGGCGGGAGGAGTCGAGCGCGGCGCGAAGGTCCTCGGGTCGCTCGACGCGTCGCATGCCCTTGCCGCCGCCGCCCGCGGACGGCTTGACGAGGACCGGGTATCCGACCTCGTCGGCGCCGGCCACCAGCTCGTCGTCGGTCAGTCCCGGACGCGAGATCCCGGGCACGGTCGGTACGTCCCGGGCGGACACCGCCGCCTTGGCGGTGATCTTGTCGCCCATCGTCTCGATCGCGGTGGCCGGTGGCCCCACGAAGATCAGGCCCGCCTCCTCCAGCGCCCGCGCGAACCGGGAGTTCTCCGACAGGAACCCGTAGCCCGGGTGGACCGCCTGGGCGCCGGTCCGGCGGCAGGCGTCGATCACCTTGTCGATGTCGAGATAGGACTGTGAGGCCTGGGCCGGGCCCAGGCGGACCGCCGCGTCGGCCATGCGCACGTGCAGCGCATCGGCGTCCGCGTCGGAGTAGACGGCGACCGAGCGGATCCCCGCTGCCCGCAGGGAGCGGATCACGCGGCAGGCGATCTCCCCGCGATTGGCCACCAGAACGGTGTGGAGTTTCTGGGACAGTTCCTCTGACATGGGGCTTCTCACATCCTGAAGACGCCGTTGTTGACCGGCTGGAGGGGGGCGTTGGCGGCGGCCGCGAGGGCCAGGCCGAGGACGGTGCGGGTGTCGGCGGGGTCGATGATCCCGTCGTCCCAGAGGCGGGCCGTGGAGTAGTAGGCGGTGGACTGCTCCTCGAACTGCTCGCGGATGGGTGCGGTGAACTCCGCCTGCTGCTCGTCGGTCCACTCCCCGCCCGCCTTGGTCACCTGCGCGGCGCGCACCGACGCGAGGGTGTCCGCAGCCTGGGGCCCGCCCATCACGGCGATCCGGGCGTTGGGCCACATCCACAGGAATCGCGGTGAATAGGCGCGGCCACACATGGAGTAGTTGCCGGCACCGAAGGACCCGCCCACCACGATCGTGAACTTGGGCACGCGTGCGCACGCCACCGCGGCGACCATCTTGGCGCCGTTCTTGGCGATGCCGCCCGCCTCGTACTGGCGTCCGACCATGAACCCGGTGATGTTCTGGAGGAAGACCAGCGGGATCTTGCGGCGGTCGCACAGTTCGATGAAGTGCGCGCCCTTGAGGGCGGATTCGGAGAAGATGACGCCGTTGTTGCCGATGATCCCCACCGGATGACCGTGGATCCGCGCGAACGCGGTGACCATCGACGTGCCGTAGTCCTTCTTGAACTCCGTGAACTCACCACCGTCGACGACCGTGCCGATGATGTCGCGCACGTCGTAGGGCTGCCGGGAGTCGACCGGGACGAGGTCGTAGAGATCCGTCTGTGGACGAACCGGCTCGCGGGGCTCGAGGACCTCCCAGTCCGGCTCGGGGGCCGGCGGGCAGGTCGCGATGATCTCGCGGACCTTCATGAGCGCGTCGTAGTCGTCGTCGGCGAGATGGTCCACCACACCCGAGGTCTTGGCGTGCAGGTCGCCGCCTCCGAGCTCCTCGGCGGTGACCTCCTCCCCGGTGGCGGCCTTCACCAGCGGCGGACCGGCGAGGAAGATCGTGCCCTGGTTGCGCACGATCACGGCCTCGTCACTCATCGCCGGGACGTAGGCGCCGCCGGCGGTGCACGAGCCCATCACCGCGGCGATCTGCGGGATGCCCCGGGCCGACATGGTGGCCTGGTTGTAGAAGATGCGGCCGAAGTGGTCCCGATCGGGGAACACGTCGTCCTGCTGGAGCAGCATCGCCCCGCCCGAGTCCACCAGGTAGATGCACGGCAGGTTGTTGGCCAACGCCACCTCTTGGCCGCGCAGGTGCTTCTTGACGGTCATCGGGTAGTAGGTGCCGCCGGAGACGGTCGCGTCGTTGGCGATCACCAGGCACTCGCGTCCGGACACGCGGCCGATCCCGGCGACGACCCCGGCGCCGGGCGCCTTGCCCCCGTACATCTCCTCCGCCGCCAGCGGGGACAACTCGAGGAACGGGCTACCCGGGTCCAGGAGGACGTCGACCCGCTGGCGGGCGAGGAGCTTCCCGCGCTCGAGGTGACGGGCCCGGGCCTTCTCACCGCCGCCCATCGAGGCCCGATCGAGGCGGTCGCGGAGGTCGGCGAGCAGTTCCTCGTGCGCCTGGCGGTTGGTGGTCGGGCTGTCGGTGGACGGGCGATCGGTGGTCGCGGAAGACATCAGAGCCGCTCCCTTTCAGTTAAGTCGGATTAACTGAGTTCGACCATAGTGCCATGGCTCACAGATGTCCAGAAGGGGTGCCGCGACCCGCGCGGCGCGGCACGGCAGGGCCACGCCGATCGCCGTGAAAGCAGGATCGGAAGCGGAGCGAAGAGCAGGTCAGGTGCTTAGGCTAACCTGGGCTAGCACAGGCTCTCCTTGCTTGCAAGTCGGCCTGATCGGGGGTTGACTCGGTGACACCCGACCGGATCGACTCACCGGCCGGATCGCCACACCGACGCGAGGAGCAACCGACATGGCCACTCTCACCGGAATCAGCAACTGCACGGTCACCACGTGCTCGTTCAACGCCGACGCCGACTGCACGGCCCCGGCGATCACCGTTGCAGGATCACCCGACCATGCCGAGTGCGGGACGTTCATCTCGCTCGACGTGCGGGGCGGACTGCCCACGGCGACCGCGCACGTCGGCGCCTGCCAGCGCGTCGAGTGCGCGCACAACAAGGATCTGCTCTGTTCCGCGGAATCGGTGACGATCGGCTCCGGCGCCGACACCGCCGACTGCCTGACCTACTCCCCGGCCTAGGGGCCCACGGACGTAGACGGTCAGCGGCGTGGACGGTCAGCTCGCCCGGGCCACGTACTGACCCATCTCCCGGACCACGTCCCCGAGGCTCTGCGCACGGGTCATGAACGGCAGGTGCACCACGTCGGCGTCGCGCCCGAGTGCGGTGAGCAGGTGGAGGCCGTCCGGGTCGACGCCCAGGACGAACGGCGGATGAGCCGGGTCGCCCGACCCGGCCAGGATCGCCAGGTGTTCCCCGAAGCGCGCCCGGATCTCGTCTGCGAGACCGGGCGCCTCGGCGGCCAACGGGTCCGAGGGAACCGAATCCAGGTCGCGCGCGTGGACCGTCCCCTGGTGCCCGAGCCGACGCACCTGAAGTTCGTCGAGGTCGATCTCGATCTCGACGACCCACCCCTCACCCTGTCGTGCGGACCGCGCGATGCCGAACCCGTACAGGCTGGCCACGTGCACCTTCGCCTCCACGATGGGGGCGAACTCGTCGATCATCACGACCACCTCGACCGACGCCCCCGGCTCCACGATCAGGCCGGACCACGGCGCGGGAGCCCCGGTGACCACGATGGACCCGCCACCGACCCAGCGGTGCTGCGCGGAGACCATGACATCCGAGCGGTTCCGGGTCCCCCGGACGGCGACCGTGGCGACACCTGACCCGTCCAGCAGACGTCGGGCGCCGTGCGCGACCGGATCCGGCGCGGGCGGCTGGGCGATCGGGGGCTCGATCTCGTTCTCGGCGGGATTCGGTGCCATCGTTCACCCTCCACGGGTCGCCTGCTGAGGGGCGAGGTCTCGACGGCGAGGTTTAGGTGACCCTCGCCTAAGTTAGGTATCCCTAAAGTGCCTGAGCGGACCGGGCGCTGTCAAGTGGACGCCCTAGACTGGTGGCGTGACCGACACCACAACCGACGCCACCACCGGCGAGAGCCCCGCCCTCGCCCCCGCCGAGATGCCGCGGCGCGTGCACGCCTTCCGGGACGACGCGCTCGGGTACGACGACGCCTCGGCCCTCGCGGACCGTGTCCGCAGGCGGGAGGTCTCGCCCACGGAGCTGGTCGAGGCCGCCATCGATCGGTGCACAGCCGTGGACCCCGTACTGGGGGCCCTGGTGCACACCGACTACGACCGCGCTCGTCACCGGGCATCGTGGGTCCGGGAGTCTCATCTCTCGGCCCCCCTCGCCGGCGTTCCGTCCGCGTTCAAGGACGCGGTCCGGGTGGAGGGCCTGCCCATGACGCTCGGGTCCTCGGCGGTGCCCACCCGTCCGGCCCTCCACGACGGCCCCTACGCACCCCTGTTCCGCGCGACCGGGCTCATCCCGCTGGGAACGACCGCGATGCCACCCTTCGGCTGGACCGCCGCCACCGAACGGCAGGGGGGTCTCGTCACCCGCAATCCGTGGGACACCGCCCGCACCAGCGGGGGGTCCTCGGGAGGATCCGCCGCACTCGTGGCCGCCGGCGCGCTGCCGATCGCCCACGCCAACGACGGTGGAGGCTCTATCCGGATCCCCGCGGCGGTGACCGGGCTCGTCGGGTTCAAACCCAGTCGCGGCAGGCACCCGGACGAGGAGTTCTCGGCGACCATGCCGATTCCGATCATCTCCCAGTCCGTGGTCTCCCGGTCCGTGCGCGACACGGTGACCTTCCTGACCGCCTTCGAGGCCGGGCACCGTCCGGTCGGGGTCCCGCCGTTGGGCGCGGTCTCGCCGGCCCCCACCCGGCGGTTGCGCATCGGTCTGGTCGAACACAGTCCCGCGGGCGATCCCACCGATGCCGCCACACTGGCGGTGCTGCGAAAAGCCGCCGACCGGCTGGAGGCGCTGGGCCACGAGATCGTGCCGACGCCCGCGCCGGTCCCGTCCTCGTTCCGCGAGGACTTCATCGCCTATTGGGGCCTGCTCGCGCTGGCCACGTCCTCCGGTGGGCGGGGCATGTTCGGCCCTGAGTTCGCAGCGGATCGACTGGACCCGTTCACGATCGGCCTCGCCGGGATGGCCAAGAGTTCCCTGCCCTCGCTTCCCCTGCACCTGTATCGCCTCTATCGGGCCAGGCGACGGTTCGACTCGGCGTTCGGCGACCTCGATGTGTACCTCAACCCCGTGGTCAACCACGAGACCCCGGAGGTCGGTTATCTGGACGCGGACCTGCCGTATGAGTCCCACCTCGAGAGGGTCTCCGACTGGGTCACCTTCACCCCCCTCCAGAACATCGCGGGGTCGCCCGCAGTCTCCCTCCCGGCCGGTCGGGCTCCGGACGGCCTGCCCATCGGGGTGCACCTGTCGTCGAGGATCGGCCATGACCGCCTGGTGCTCGAACTCGCCTCGGAGTACGAGGAGGCCTACCCGTTCGACCGCATCTGGGAGTGAGGCTCACTCGTCCACGAGCTGGGCGACGCGCGGGCCGACCCGGCGCCGCAGCACCACCTCCGTGCGGGTCCGCAGGACGCCCGGCGTGGAGATGATGGCGCTGAACACCTCTTCGAGGTGCGCGTGATCGCGGGCCACCACCCGGCAGACCACGTCGAACTCCCCCGCCACACTCATCACCTCGAGCACCTCGCGCACCTCGGCGAGCCCGGAACAGGTCGCCTCCAGCTCGGCCTGCGCCATCTGGATGTGGACCAACGCCGAGAGCGGGAACCCGAGCGCCGCCGGATCGAGGGTCGGCGCCCACGACGCGATCACGCCCCGGGCCTCGAGCTTGTCCAACCTGGCCTGGGCGGTCCCGCGCGCCACCCCGAGGCGGCGGGAGAACTCGCGCACCCCGACCCTGGGGTCCGCCAGGACGACTCTCAGGAGTCGTCGATCCGTGTGGTCCAGAGCCGAAGCTTCGCGGGGAGCCGATTCCATATGTACATCATAAGGCGCGCGTCGTTGGACAAAGTGCTCAACAGTCGCGCGGTACCAGGCACCGGAGTGCACACCGTGCTCGCCACAATGCTGACCACGTGACGTGCATCACGTACGCGCCTAGCCTGGAGTCGTATCTCGATTCTCTCGAAGGCCAGGTGTGACCGATGACCTCTCTTCTCGGACCCACGAGCGGTACCCAGGACGATCCGCGTGACCCGCGGGCGGACGCCACCTCGTTCTCTCTCTCCGACCGCTACACGCGGGAGAGCGGCACGGTGTTCCTCACCGGTATCCAGGCACTGGTCCGCACGGTCCGCGACCGCGCGCGGTTGGACCGCCGACAGCACCTACTCACCGCCAGCCTCGTCAGCGGGTACGAGGGCTCCCCACTGGCCGGCTACGACCTCGAGCTGGCCCGGCGCGGGACGTTCCTGGACCCGTTCGACGTGGTCCATCGTCCCGCCCTCAACGAGGAGGCCGCCGCGACGGCCGTCATGGGGTCGCAACTCGCGCGACGCACGGGCACCCTGCGCGCGACCGCCAACACCGGCGGCGCGCCCCTGCAGGGCGTCGTCGGGTACTGGTACGGCAAGGCCCCCGGCCTGGACCGCGCCACGGACGCGATCCGACACGCCAACCTCATCGGTACCGACCCTCACGGAGGTGCGGTCGCCTTCGTCGGCGATGACCCCGGGGCCAAGTCCTCGACGGTGCCCTGCTCGTCGGAGCTCGCGCTCGCGGACCTCTACCTCCCCACGCTCTATCCCGCGGACTCCCAGGACGTGCTGGACTTCGGCGTCCACGCGGCGATCCTCTCCCGCGTCTCGGGCCTGTGGTCGGCCGTGAAGATCTCGTCGCACGTGGCGGACGCGTCGTCCACCGCGCTGGTGGACCCGGACCGGATCCTGCCCGACTACGGAGACCTGGGGACCAGCCCCCACGTGCCCTCGGGCCAGTTGCTCGGGTCCAGTCTGATGGAGTTGGAGCAGAACCAGCTCACCACCCGCATCCCCCGGGCGCTGGAGTACGCGCGGCTCAACGGACTCAACCGGATAGTCCAGTCGACCGCCGACGACAGGATCGGCATCGTGGCCGCCGGCAAGAGCTACCTGGACGTCCGCGAATCGTTGCGCAGGCTGGGCCTGGACGACGCCGAACTCGCCCGGCGCGGCATCCGGATCCTCAAGCTCGGCATGGTCTACCCCATGGAGCGCACGGTCCTCGACGAGTTCATGTCCGGCCTCGACGAGGTGATCGTGGTGGAGGAGAAGCGCGACTTCATCGAGACCATGATCCGCGAGATCCACTTCCGCCGCGCGGGCGTCGCGAATGTCGTGGGCAAGACCCACGAGGACGGCTCCACATTGTTCAGCCGGTTCGGCGAACTCGACGTCGACGCCGTGACCCGCGGTCTGGCACAGCGGCTCGGGCGCGTCCACGGGATCGAGTCGGCGCTCGCCTGGCTCGACGGCCCCGGCCGGGGTCGCTCGCGCATCGCCCTGCCCCTGGCCACCACCCGGACCCCCTACTTCTGCTCGGGTTGCCCGCACAACAGTTCCACCAAGGTGGCGGACGGGACGCTCGTGGGCGGCGGCATCGGCTGCCACGCCATGGTGCTGCTGATGGACGAAGAGCAGGTCGGCACGGTCACCGGGGTCACCCAGATGGGCGGCGAGGGGCTCCAGTGGACCGGTATGGCCCCGTTCCTGACCGAGAACCACCTGGTGCAGAACATCGGCGACGGCACGTTCATGCACTCCGGTTCGCTCGCGCTCCGCGCGGCTGTCGCCTCAGGCGACAACATCACCTACAAGCTGCTCCACAACGGCACGGTCGCGATGACGGGTGGCCAGGACCCGGTCGGCCAGATGACCCTGCCGGAGATCCTGCGACTCCTGCAGGCGGAGCGGGTCGCCAAGATCGTCGTCACCACCGATGACGTCAGGGCCACGAGATCCCAGGGGCTGCCCCGCGGCATCGAGGTCCGCGATCGTCGCGACACGCTCGAGGTCCAGAAGGAGCTCGCTGCGGTCCCCGGTGTGACCGTGTTGGTCCACGACCAGTTCTGCGCGGCCGAGAAGCGCCGCCACCGCAAGCGCGGCACCTACCCCACCCCGGCCGAGCGGGTGGTGATCAACGAACGCATCTGCGAGGGCTGCGGCGACTGCGGCAGGAAGTCCAACTGCCTGTCGGTCCATCCGGTGGAGACCGAGTTCGGCCGAAAGACCCGGATCGACCAATCCACCTGCAACTTCGACTTCTCGTGCCTGGAAGGCGACTGCCCCGCCTTCGTCACCGTGGTGCCGGGGACGCGGAGCGAGCGTGTGGCGACGGCGCCCGAGCTCGACGCGTCGGCCCTCCCGGAGCCGATGAGGGCCGAGGTCGACGCCGACCGGGGTTTCTCATTGCGCCTGACCGGTATCGGCGGGACCGGCATCGTCACCGTGTCCGCTGTCCTGGCGACCGCCGCCGTCCTCGACGGCAACGCCGCCCGCACCCTCGACATGACCGGACTGGCGCAGAAGGGCGGCGCGGTGGTCTCCGACGTCCGGGTGGCCCGGACCCCGATCGAGCAACCCCCGAAGATCGGCGCCGGTGACTGCGACCTCTACCTGTGCTGTGACGGCCTGGTGGGCGCGGACGACGCCAACCTCAAGGTCGCGCACCCCGACCGCACCACCGCGGTCGTCTCCACCACCCGGATCCCCACGGGCTCCATGGTGATCGACACCGCCGTGCACTACCCGTCCGGCACCGACATCCAGACCTCCATCGACCGGGCCTCGAGAAGAGGCGTCTACCTGAACCCGGGAGAGATCACGGAGAACCTCTTCGGCTCCACCCAGGCCTCCAACATGCTCATGGTGGGGGCGGCCTACCAGAGCGGGGCCCTGCCGATCTCCGCCCGGGCCATCGAGCAGGCCATCGAGCTCAACGGGGTCGCGGTGTCGGCGAACCTGCAGGCGTTCCGGCGTGGCCGACAGGCCGTCGCGGATCCGGGAGCCCTCGGCGCGCTGGTCGCCGATCTGCACCGCCCGGCGACCACGGCGACGCCGGACCTGCACGAGCCCTCCCCCACCGCGCGCCGCCTGCTCACCGGCCTGGGCCCGGAGGCCTCCGACGAGCTCCGGGCCGTCGTGGCCCTGCGCGTCGACGAACTGATCGGCTTCCAGAGCGAGGCCTACGCTGCCGACTACGTGCGCAGGGTCGAGGACCTGCGTGCGGCCGAGGCGCTATCCGGGACCGGTCGCGAGCGGCTCACCCTCACGGTGGCCAGGAACCTGTACAAGCTCATGGCGTACAAGGACGAGTACGAGGTGGCCCGGCTGGCCGTCGACCCGGAGTTCGCGGCCCGTCTCACCGAGGAGTGGGGCGAGGGGGCCGCGCCCAGGCTCAAGCTGCACCCGCCGGCGCTCCGCGCGATGGGGATGAAGCGGAAGATCGCGATCGGCCCGAAGGCCATGCCCGCCATGAGGGCACTGGCTCGGATGAAGCGCCTGCGCGGCACCCCGCTCGACGTGTTCGGCTACGCCCACGTCCGCAGGGTGGAGCGCGCGCTCCTGGCCGAGTACCGCGACGTGGTCAGGCGACTGACCACCGACCTGCAGCGCACGGGCCCCGGCGGCCGGGAGGCCACCTGGTACGACACCGCCGTCGAGCTGGCGGGCCTGCCCGACATGGTGCGCGGATACGAACACGTCAAGCTGGACAACGTGGAGCGCTACCGTGAGGAGCTCACGCGACTGCTCGGCTCGCTCAGGACCGCAGAGCCGCCGACGCCATCGCGGTGAGGACGCGCCGGAGTTCGGCCTCGGCCATGGACGGCAGCCGCGGACTGGAGTTGAGCAGTCCGAACACGGCGTGCACGTGAGCCCGCGCGTCCACGGCGGGCAGCTCCGGGCGCAGCCTCATGAGAGCGTCGACCCACATCTCGGCGTACTCGCGCTGCAGGCTACGCACCTCGTGCCGCGGCCCGGCGGGCAGTGCGCCGAGATCGCGGAACTGCACGCTGATGAGATCCGGTTCGGTCGCGACGAAGTCCACGTGGACCCCCAGGAGCGCGTCGACGACCTCGGCCGGGTCCCCGCCCTGCTCCACGGCGGCGCGCCCACCGTCACGCAGGCGGCGCGAGATGTCGAGGAGCATCTCGGCGAGCACGTCCTCCTTGGAGGAGAAGTACCGGTACATGCCCGGCCCCGAGATGCCCACCTCGGCACCGATATCGTCCAGGCGCACCGCGTGGAAGCCCCGCCGCGCCATGAGCCGGGCCGCCGCGACGAGGATCTCATCGCGGCGGCGAGCCTTGGCCTGTGCGCGCGGGGTCAGAGGCACGGCGTCCTGTTGGCCCATCTGCGACCTCGCCATCTCTGACATGGGTTCCGGCGGGCTCAGTGGAAGAAGTGCCGGGCGCCGGTGAAGTACATCGTCATCCCGGCCTTCTCGGCGGCCTCGATCACCTCGGCGTCCCGCACGGACCCGCCCGGCTGCACCACCGCGCGCACGCCCGCCTCGGCGAGCACCTCGAGCCCGTCGGCGAACGGGAAGAACGCGTCCGACGCCGCCACGGCCCCGACCACCCGCTCCCCCGCGCGCTGCACCGCGAGCCGGGCGGAGTCGACGCGGTTGACCTGGCCCATGCCCACGCCGACGGTCGCACCGGCCTGCACCAGCAGGATGGCATTGGACTTGACCGCGCGGCAGGCCCGCCACGCGAACAGCAGGTCGCGCAGGGTCTGCTCGTCGGCGTCGTCCCCGCAGGCCTTGGTCCACCCCGCGGTCACGTCGCCGTCGGCGTCCAGCGAATCGCGCTGCTGCACCAGCACGCCGCCGGAGATCTGCTTGCGCTCGAGCTCCGCCTGCGCCGGCGGGTCGGCCTCGAGGATCCGGATGTTCTTCTTCCGCTGCAGGATCTCCACGGCACCGTCGGCGTAGGAGGGCGCGATGATCACCTCGGTGAAGATCTCGGCGACCTGCTCGGCCATCTCCAGACTGACCTGACGGTTGGCGGCGATCACCCCGCCGAACGCGCTGACGGGGTCACAGTCGTGGGCGGCGCGGTGGGCTGCGGCGATGTCGGCGTCGATCGCGATGCCGCACGGGTTCGCGTGCTTGATGATCGCCACGCACGGCTCGGCGTGGTCGAAGGCGGAGCGCCAGGCGGCGTCACCGTCGACGTAGTTGTTGTAGCTCATCTCCTTGCCGTGCAGCTGCTCGGCCTGGGCGAGGCCGGGGGCGGCGGCGGAGTCGGTGTACAGGGCCGCGCGCTGGTGCGGGTTCTCCCCGTAGCGCAGGGTGGCGGCCAGGTCGAGGCTCTGCCCCTGCCACACCGGGAAGTCCTCGCCCGAGTCCTGCGACGGTGATGCGGTCTGCTCCGTCATCCAGGTGGCCACCGCGACGTCGTAGGCGGCGGTGTGGCGGAAGGCGGCGGCGGCGAGCCGACGACGCTGATCCAGCGGGAACCCACCCGCGGCCACCGCCTCCAGAGCCTCGCCGTAGCCGGCCGGGTCGACGAGCACCGCGACGGACGGGTGGTTCTTGGCGGCCGCGCGGACCATGGACGGACCACCGATGTCGATCTGCTCCACGCACGCGTCGTAGTCCGCGCCGGAGGCGACGGTGTCGGTGAAGGGATAGAGGTTGACGACGACGAGCTCGAACGGCTGCACACCGAGGTCCGCGATCTGCTCGAGGTGCTCGGGCTTGCGCGTGTCGGCCAGGATGCCGGCGTGGACCCGTGGGTGCAGCGTCTTGACGCGCCCCTCCAGGCATTCCGGGAACCCCGTCAGCGAGTCGACCGGCGTCACCGACACCCCGGCGTCGGCGATCCGTTGCGCGGTGGAGCCGGTCGAGACGATCTCGACCCCGGCAGCCGCCAGACCCCGGGCGAGGTCCTCGAGTCCGGTCTTGTCGTAGACGCTGATGAGCGCACGGCGGACGGGCCTGCGGGAGTCGGTCACGATAGGTGCACCTTTCGACCTTCGATGTGGAGTCGGCCACGGGCGGCGGACTCGAGGACGTCGACGAGCAGCTCGCGCTCGACGATCTTGATTCGTTCGTGGAGGGAGGACTCGGTGTCCTCGGAGAACACGTCGACAGCGCGCTGGGCGATCACCGGGCCCGTGTCCACCCCCGCGTCGACCAGGTGGACGGTACATCCCGTGACCGCCACTCCGTAGGCGAGCGCGTCCCGTACCGCGTGGGCACCGGGAAAGGAGGGCAACAGGGCGGGGTGGGAGTTGAGCACGCGGCCGGTGAACTCCCCGAGGAACGCCTCTCCGAGGATGCGCATGAAGCCCGCCGAGACGATCCAGTCCGGACGCAACCCGCACACGGCCTCGGTCAGCGCGCTGTCCCAGGCGGAACGGTCGGGATGGTCAGCGGGACGGATGACGAGGGCGGGCAGGCCGGCGTCCTCGGCGCGCCACACGGCCTCGCAGGGGCGATCGGAGACGAGGCCGACGACGCGGTACGGGCAGCCGGACCCAGCGGCGGAGTCCAGCACACTCTGCGCGAGCGTCCCGGCACCGGAGGCCAGGAGCACGACCCGGCTCGGGGCTCCGGACTCGGCACTGACCACGTCCCACGCTCCTGCCCGTCGATCCGCCTGCCCGCCGCGTTCCCGGGCCCGGATGGCAGTCTAGTCGGCGGCTCTCGGCCCCTCGTCAGGGCTCTCCTCAGGGCTCTCCTCGGGGCTCTCCTCGGGGCTCTCCTCGGCCGTCCCGGAATCGCCCGGGTCGGCGGCGCCCTCAGCCGCGTCGGCGGGGTCGTCGGCGGGGTCGGCGGCGGGGTCGGCGGCGGGGTCGGCGAATGCGTCGTCAGTAGCGAGGCCCGTTCCGTCCTCCTCCCCGGGCGACGCCCCGTCGACCTGAGCCGCGACATCGCCGTCACTCCCGGCGGCATCCTCCGCGTCGGCCACACCCTCGGGCTCGGCCGGGTCGTCCGCTCCCGTTTCGACGACGGTGTCGGCCTCGGCCACGCTATCCGCCTCGGCCACGGCCACGGCGGGATCCTCCACTCCGGCGCGGCGGCGGCGACGCTCGAGTTCGGTCTCGGCGCGCTCGCGGCGTCGCGTCAGGCCCGCGAGGGACAGCGCGATCGTCGCGGACCCGATCACGCCGAAGAGCGCGAGCGCGGTCCCCGCGGCGATCAACGAGCCGGTGCCCACCGTCCCGAGCACCCCGAGTTCGCCGCCGGCCACAACCGGGCTGACCACCATCACCAGTGCGACTATCGCGGCGGCCAGCCACGTGGCCTTGACCGCGTCGGCGGTGGTGCGGAACCAGTGCGCGACCGCGCGCGCGAGCCCCGCCGCCACGAGCACCGTCACCAGCAGGAGCCCCTGCACCACCCAGTGCGGGTCCGTCGTGGGCAACGCCGCCGCGAGCGGAACCTCGGGCATCGGTCCGCGAGACACGGCGAACAGGCTGTACGAGGCCTCACCGAGGTGGGCCTCCCCGCCGACCGCGAGGGTGGCCGCGGCCATGACGACATTGGGCAGGTATGAGATGGAGATCGCCGCGAGCGCGGCGGTCCCCGTGACATCCTTTCCGATCTCGAGGACCGAACCCACCGGCCCCCACGCCGCCAGGAGTCCGACCAGCAGGAGGATCGCGGCGATCGCCCAGACGGCCGCCACGAACGCCGCGCCGAGATGGATCCCGCCGCGCACCCACACCGGCAGGACTTCCCGCAGGTCCCGCCGGAAGTAGAGCCAGACGCCCAGCCCCGATCCGAACAGCGCCACCGCCGCCGTCCACAGCAGCGCCGCCGTCGGGGAGGACTCCCTCACGGCGAAGTCCGAGCCGGCGGAGCCGACCAACAGGGTCGCCAACCCCGTCATCAGCAACCCCGCCAGTGTCACCCCCGCCACGGCCGCGCCGGCCTCGCGCGCCCCCGGCTCCTCGACGTCGCCCAGGACGGCGCGGGTCTGCCGGGCCAACACCGCCACGTAGATCAATGGCGGCAACAGGGGCAGAAAGCCCAGGGACACCTCGTCCACGGTGAGGGGCACCCTGTTGACCACCAACCACTCCACGGCCACCACGGCGAACAGTGAGTCGAACCCCCGGGCGCTGAACACAAGCACGGCCAGGGTGAGCGCCGTCAGCACCAGCACGGAGACGATGACGGGCAGCGCGGCGGCGGCCGCCGTCCACAACAACGATCGGGCACCCGCCGGGGTCCGTCTCGCGGCGGGCCGGATGACACGTGGAGGGCTCACGCTGCCACCGTAGAGAACCGTCCACCCGCGGTACCCCCGGCACGCCGCGACCCCCGGCATCCGGGGATGGCGGGGGTCGGGTGGCGCATGCTCGCGGCGGTCCCTGCGGACCACCACGAACGGATCACATGGCGTCGAGGAGCTCCTTGGCGAGCTGCGCGGTCTCGGACGGCGTCTTGCCGACCTTGACTCCTGCGGCCTCCAGGGCCTCCTTCTTGGCCTGAGCGGTGCCCGCGGAGCCGGAGACGATGGCGCCGGCGTGGCCCATCGTCTTGCCCTCGGGGGCGGTGAAGCCCGCCACGTAGCCGACGACCGGCTTGGTGACGTTGGCCTTGATGTAGTCGGCAGCCCGCTCCTCGGCGTCGCCGCCGATCTCGCCGATCATCACGATGACCTTGGTCTCCGGGTCGTTCTCGAAGGCCTCGATGCAGTCGATGTGGGTCGTGCCGATGATCGGGTCTCCACCGATGCCGATGGCGGTCGAGAAGCCGTAGTCGGCGAGCTCGTACATCATCTGGTAGGTCAGGGTGCCCGACTTGGACACGAGCCCGACCGGGCCCTTGCCCGCGATGTTGGCCGGGGTGATGCCGACCAGCGACTCGCCCGGTGTGATGATGCCCGGGCAGTTGGGCCCGATGATCCGGGTCTTGCCACCCTTGGCGAGGTTGTAGTTCCACGCGGTGGCGGTGTCCAGCACGGGGGCGCCCTCGGTGATGACCACGGCGAGCGGGATCTCCGCGTCCACGGCCTCGATGATGGCGTCCTTGGTGAAGGGCGGCGGGACGAACAGGATCGTCACGTCCGCACCGGTGGCCTCCATGGCCTCGGCGACGCCGCCGAAAACCGGCAGTTCCACGTCGTTGCCGTTCGCGTCCTTGTGGGACACGGTGGTGCCGGCCTTGCGGGCGTTGACGCCGCCGACGATCTGGGTGCCGGCCGCGAGCATGCGGGCGGTGTGCTTGCTGCCCTCGCCACCGGTGATGCCCTGGACGATGACCTTGCTGTCCTTGTTGAGGAAGATCGACATGTGTGTGAGGTCCTCTGCTTCTTACTTGGCGGCCAGCTCGGCGGCCTTGTCGGCGCCGGAGTCCATGTTGTCGGCCAGGGTGACGAGCGGGTGGTTCGCGTCGGCGAGGATCTTGCGACCCTCCTCGACGTTGTTGCCGTCTAGACGGACGACGAGCGGCTTGTTGGCCTCGTCGCCGAGGATCTCCAGAGCCTTGACGATGCCGTTCGCGACGGCGTCGCAGGCGGTGATGCCGCCGAAGACGTTGACGAACACGCTCTTGACCTGTTCGTCGCCGAGGATGACGTCGAGACCGTTGGCCATGACCTCGGCCGAGGCACCGCCGCCGATGTCGAGGAAGTTGGCGGGCTTGACGCCACCGTGGCTCTCGCCCGCGTACGCGACGACGTCGAGGGTCGACATGACCAGACCGGCACCGTTACCGATGATGCCGACCTGCCCGTCGAGCTTGACGTAGTTGAGGTCGTTCTCCGCGGCCTTCTGCTCGAGCGGATCCGTGGTGCCCGCGTCGGAGAAGTCCTCGAAGGACTCCTTGTGGCGGAACTCCGCGTTCTCGTCGAGGGTGACCTTGCCGTCGAGCGCCAGGATCTCGTCGTTCGGGGTGCGGACGAGCGGGTTCACCTCGACCAGCGTGGCGTCCTCCTTGACGAACACCTCGTAGAGCTTGGCGATCGTCACCGCAGCGGCGTCGAGCACCTCCTCCGGGAGGTGGCCGGCCTTCGCGATCTCGCGGGCCTTGGCCTCGTCGACGCCGACCGTGGGATCGATGTTGATCCGGGCGAGGCGGTCCGGGGACTCCTCGGCGACCTGCTCGATCTCGACGCCACCCTCGACCGAACACATGGCCAGGTAGTTGCGGTTCGCGCGATCGAGGAGGAAGGAGATGTAGTACTCCTCGGCGATGTCGCTGGCCTCGGCGACGAGCAGCTTCTTGACGATGTGGCCCTTGATGTCCAGGCCCAGGATGTCCTCGGCCCGGGCGCGGGCCTCCTTGGCGTCCTCCGCCAGCTTGACGCCGCCGGCCTTGCCACGGCCTCCGACCTTCACCTGTGCCTTGACGACGACAGGCTTGCCGATCTCGGCCGCGACCTTCTCGGCCTCCTCCGCGGTGTCCGCAACGCGCCCCGGGGTGGTGGGCACGTCATGCTTCGCGAAAAGAGCCTTTGCCTGGTATTCAAAGAGATCCATCAGCTCACCATCTTGACGTGGGTAGATTCGCCCGGCCCTGTTGTAAAGCCGAGTCCTTCCTCATCCTAGGCGCGGGGTGTGTCGCCCGTCGCACCCTGGGGGTGACCGTGTGTGCCCGGTCACACGAGCGCGCGGCCACGGAGGCACCGTGACCACCACTCGAGACCCGAGCATTAACTCCAAACCCCTTGACCACTGGAGTCACACCGGTGTGATCCACCCCTCCCTCGCCAGCCGGGCGTGACCTTGCGGCGCCGTTGCCGGTCCGTTACCTTGGGGGGCGTCTTGATCACGGAAAGATCACAGCACGACCTCAGAGGGGAAACGCCACCGGTGAAGAACGAGTCGCAGCACGTACCACCCGCGACTCCTGTCGTCGTACCCGCATCCGGTGCACACGCGGGAGGACGTCACCGCCTCCCCTCGCCCCCCCACGCACTGCGTGGTCGCGCCGCCGTTCTGGCCGTCGCCGCCGGTGCCGCCGTGTCGGCAGCCTCTGCGGGCTCGGTCATGGACGTCGTGGGCACCCACTCTGCCGAGGCGGGCGACATCGCCCTCCTCGCCAACGGCGAGGCTGCCCCGGCGACCGGCGCGCCCGACGCTCCGTCATCCTCCACTCCCGCGACACCCTCCCTCCCCGAGCCCGTGGTCGTCTCGGCCCTCGACTCGGCAGCCGAGAACGCGCAGTCGGCCATGCTCTACGCCGGCACGGAGATCAACACCCAGCGTGAGATCGCCGAAGAGCAGGCCCGGCGTCCGAAGGTGGCTCTTCCCGCCGAGGGAACCTTCACCTCGGGTTTCGGCATGCGGTGGGGCGCGATGCACGCGGGGATCGACATCGCCAACTCCAACGGCACGCCGATCCTCGCGGCCACCGACGGCGTGGTGATCGATTCCGGCCCCGCTCAAGGGTTCGGGAACTGGATCCGGATCATGTCCGACGACGGCACGATGACCGTCTACGGACACATGGAGTCACTCGACGTCCGTGAGGGGGAGCGCGTCTACGCCGGTCAGCGGATCGCCGGCATGGGCAACATGGGCTTCTCGACGGGCTCCCACCTGCATTTCGAGGTGCTGCTCAACAACGGGTCCCAGCACGTCGACCCCGTCATCTGGTTGGCCCAGCACGGCATCTACCTCGCGGGCGCAGGAAGCGTGGAGGGTTCGAGCTCCATCCCCTTCGGCAGCTGACCCCGGGGCAGTTGACCTCGGGGCAGCCGGCCCCCGGCAGGTCCCCCACTAGAGCTTCTGCATCGGGACTCCCCCGATCAGCATCAGTCGCACCGTCCCCGACGCGCCGAAGTCGATCGTCGCCGTCGCACGCGGACCGCTCCCATCGCACGTGAGCACCTTGCCGAGCCCGTACTTGTCGTGCGTCACCCGATCCCCCGGCGCCAATTCCAGGGTGGGCGCGGAGGACTTCGCCCTGGGGATCCCGGACGAGCGTCCGCCACCGGAGCCGAACCCGCCACCGGAACCGTAGCCACCCCCTGCACCGCCACCACCGAATCGGCGTCGCGGCGCGTACGAGTCGGAATCGCCGAACCCTCCACCGCCGACCGGTTCCTCGCGTTGCCACTCGATCGCCTCGGAGGGGATCTCCTCGAGGAAGCGAGACCCGGGATTGGTCATGGGCTGGCCCCACGACGAACGCATCATCGCGCGGGTCAGGTAGAGACGCGTGCGGGCGCGGGTGATGCCCACGTATGCCAACCGCCGCTCCTCGGACAGCTCCGCCGGATCCCCGAGAGCACGCATGTGCGGGAACAGGCCGTCCTCCATCCCGACGAGGAACACCACCGGGAACTCGAGGCCCTTGGCGGTGTGGAGGGTCATGAGGGTGACCTGCCCCTGGTCCTGATCGGGGATCTGGTCGGCGTCCGCCACCAGCGAGACCCGCTCGAGGAAGGCCGCCAGCGAACCCGGCTCGGCGAGGCCCTCGTCCAGATCGGCCTCGCGGTCGCCGAAACCCTGCTCCCGCGCAGACCGCTGGAGCGCGGCCTCGGAGGAGAACTCCCGGCCCACACCCACCAGCTCGTTGAGGTTGTCCAACCGCGCCGCGTCCTGCGGGTCGTTGGAGGCCTCCAACTCGGCGCGGTACCCGGTGCGCTCCAGTACGGCTTCGACCAGGGCGCCGACGTCGGGGGCCGAATCCTCGCCTCCGGGGTGGTCTGAGCCGGCCATGCCCCCACGCAGCTCATCGAGCAGCGAGACGAACCCCGCGATCGCCTTGGCCGATCGCGTCGGCAGCAGCGCCACCCTGCCCTCGGCGGCGTCCCGCAGGGCTTCTCCGAAGCCGATGGCCCGCTGTTCGGCGTGGACCACCACACAGGCCTCCGCGCGGTCGCCGATCCCCCGCCGCGGCGTGTTGAGGATGCGGCGCAGAGCCACCGTGTCGTCCGGGTTGGCGAGCACCTTGAGGTAGGCGACCACGTCGCGCACCTCCTTGCGCTCGTAGAACCGGGTGCCCCCGACGACCCTGTAGGGCAGTCCCAGGCGGACGAACACGTCCTCGATCACACGGGAGGAGTTGTTCGTCCGGTAGAACACCGCCACGTCGGAATACCCGGCCACCCCGGAGTCCACGAGCCGGTCGATCTCCCCGGCGATGAACCGCGCCTCGTCGTGTTCATTGTCCGCCACGTATCCCACGAGCAACTCGCCGGTTCCCTCGTCGGTCCAGAGGTTCTTCTCCCTCCGGCCCGGGTTGCGGGAGATCACGGCGTTGGCGGCGGAGAGAATCGTCTGGGTCGAGCGGTAGTTCTGTTCCAGCAGGATTGATCGGGCGTCCGGGTAGTCGTGCTCGAAGTCCTCGATGTTGCGGATGGTGGCCCCGCGGAAGGCGTAGATGGACTGGTCGGCGTCTCCCACCACGCAGAGTTCGGCCGGTGCGACCCCGGCCGCGGCGTCGTCACCGGTCCCCGCCGCCCCGCCGACCAGAGTGCGGACGAGGATGTACTGGGCGTGATTGGTGTCCTGGTACTCGTCCACCATGACGTGGCGGAACCGGCGCCGGTAGTAGGCCGCCACCTCCGGGTGCGACCGAAGCAGTGCCACGGTCTCCCCGATCAGGTCGTCGAAGTCGAAGGCGTTGGCCGCCTGTAGCCGCGCCTGGTACTCGGTGAACACCGCCGCGACCGTCTGCCCGGTCCGGTCCGAGTCCTCCATCGCACGATCCATGGCCTCCGACGGCTCACGGAGTTCGTTCTTGTGGTTCGAGATGGCCGCGGCGAGCATCCGCGGCGTGAACTTCTTGATATCGAGGTTCTGCTCCTTGGCGATCATGCCGAGCAGGCGACGGGAATCGTCCGAATCGTAGATCGTGAAGTTGGAATTGCGGGTACCCAGGAGCGCGGACTGGGCGCGCAGGATCCGCACGCAGATCGAGTGGAACGTGGCCACCCACATCCGCTCGGCGTGGGAACCCACCAGGCCGGAGACCCGCTCCCGCATCTCCGCGGCGGCCTTGTTGGTGAACGTGATGGCGAGGATCTGCCCCGGGTGCGCGCCCCCCTCGGCCAGCAGGTAGGCGATCCGCCTGGTCAGCACGCTGGTCTTACCCGAGCCCGCGCCGGCCACGATCAACAACGGGCCGCCGCGGTGCGTGACCGCGGCGACCTGCTGTGGGTTGAGCCCGTCGAGGAGGGGCGAATCGACAGAGGTGCGGCTGGCTGGAGCTGAAACGCTGGCTGGAGCGGAGGCGGAGTGGGTCATCGTGGTGTCCAATCTACCCACCCGCTCCGACAGCCCGATCTCAGCGCGGGCGGTCCCCCATGAACTCCTCGACCTGCGCTGCCGTCGCCGTCAGAGTCGGATCGTTGTCCAGGTAGTGCTTCGTCTCGCGGACGATGAGACCGGAGAGGACCAGGAGTCCGATGAGGTTCGGGATGGCCATCAGGCCGTTCATCACGTCGGCGAAGTTCCACACAACCTCGAGCTCGACGACCGCACCCACGAACACCACGCACGTGAAGACCATCCGGTAGGGAATGACCCCCCCGGCGCCCACGAGTCGCTCGACACACCGCTCGCCGTAGTACGACCAGCCGAGGATCGTCGAGAAGGCGAAGAACGCGATCGCCACCGCCACGAGCTTGTCGCCGTACGGCATCGCCTCGGCGAACGCGTCGGCGGTCATGGTGCCGGCCGTGTCACTCCCCCGCTCCCACACCCCGGAGGTGACGATCACCAGGCCGGTGAAGGTGACGACGATGATGGTGTCGATGAAGGTCTGGGTCATGGACACCAGGCCCTGACGGGTCGGGTGGGTGGTCTTGGCCGCGGCGGCCGCGATGGCCGCGGAGCCCATACCGGACTCGTTGGAGAAGATGCCCCGCGCCACGCCCATCTGGATGGCGTACATGATCGCGGCACCGGCGAAGCCACCCACCGCGGACGTGCCGGTGAAGGCCTCGGTGAAGATCTGCCCGAACGCCCCGGGGATCGCGTCGGCGTTGAGCACAAGGACGACCATCCCGCCGAGCAGGTACAGCACGATCATCAGGGGGACGAACCCTGCCGTGACCCGGCCGATGGACTTGATGCCGCCGAGAAGGACCGCACCGGTGAGGACGAACAGGATCACGCCGGAGGCCACGACGGGGATGCCGAAGGAGTTGTCGAGCTGGGCCGCCACCGCGTTGCCCTGCGTCATGTTTCCGATGCCGAAGCTCGCCAGGACCGCGAACACCGCGAAGACGAGAGACAGGACGAGTCCCACCCGGGCGCCGGTCCGGCCGAACAGATCGGCGAATCCCCGGTGGAGGTAGTACTGCGGACCACCGGACTGCTCGCCACGGGCGTCGGTCACGCGGTACCGCACCCCCAGGAAGGCCTCCGAATACTTGGAGGCCATTCCCACGAGGGCGGTGACCCACATCCAGAAGAGCGCGCCGGGCCCGCCCAGGGAGATCGCCGTCGCGACACCGACGATGTTGCCCACGCCGACCGTCGCGGCGAGCGCGGTGGTCAACGCCTGGTACTGGCTGATGTCACCCGCGCCGCCGTCGTCCCGGCGCCGGAGCAGCCCCAGGTTGAGCGCGGGGCCCAGTTTGCGGAACTGGATCGCGCGCAGCCTGATCGTGAGGAACAGGCCGGTGCCGAGCAGCAGCGGGATGAGGACGAATGGTCCCCAGATCACGGATCCGATGTCCGCGAGAAGCGTGTTCAAGTTGTCCACGGGCGGCAACATTAGACTGTCCTGAGGGTCCAGCGGAAGAGAGTGGGATGATTACGACATGAACCCTGACCCCGCCGGCACGGACGATCCGTTGTCCGAGGCCCAGATCCAGGAGCTCCGTCTGGAGATCGACCGGTTGGACGCAGAGATCCTGGACGCGATAGTCCGCCGCAGCGAGATATCCAAGCGCATCGGCCGCACGCGGATGAAGTCCGGCGGCACCAAGCTGGTCCACACCCGCGAACTCAAGGTCTACGAGCGCTTCTCTTCCCTCGGCCAGGAGGGGCAGACCCTCGCGGGGATGCTCCTGCGCCTGGGTCGCGGGCGACTGGGCTGAGACCCGGACCGACGCGTCCGGCGGTGGAGGCGAACCCCAACCACGTGTGGTGGTTGTTCGCCCAGCACCAGCCCACCTTCGGGGCCCCCTTGCTCTCCCGACCGTCGCGGCCCGTCCCCCCGCTGATCCACAGTGCCGGGGTCCGGGCGTCCAGCGCTCCGTCGGCCTTGCGCCTGCGCGACCCGATGCACATGAAGCACCTGCCGGGTTCGAGCATCTCCGGCTGTTGGAGCAGCCAGCTCACCCCCTCGGAGATGGTCAGCGGAGTGCGCCCCCGCCGGGCGAACTCGGCGTGCGCGTCGGTCGGGGTCCAGCCCAGCATGTCGTCGTCACGTGTCACGTCATCGACCAGGTAGAGCGGGGCGTCCGGCACCCGGACGTCGTCGGTCGGTGTGAACTCGGCCAGGTCGGACATGTCGACCACGACGAAACCGGCCCTGCCCTCACGTCGCAGCAGGCTCACGAGTTGAGCGGTGGGAACGAACGAGGGGTGGACCGCCAGCACCGGCCTTCCCACGGCCACGTCGGCGGGGAGTGACGCGGCGTGCTCCCGCAGCCGCCCGGCAGTGATCCCGGCGAGCCCGGGCACGCCCAGCTCGACCAGTCGTTCCACCTGGGCCGAGACGGAGGAGTCGGACGGAGGAGTCATGGGGGTCACGTGTGTGGAACGGACAACGCGGCCCCCGTATTCCCGACTAGCCTCGCATACGGACGGCGGGCGACCCCCGGGCGGCGAGACTGGGCAGGAGCGGTTATGACGGACATCAGCACGACCCCGCAGTGGTCGGACATCGAGGGCCTCGTTCCGATGATCGGTGGCGTGACCCTCCGCGAGTTGTTCGCCGCCGACCCGGAGCGGGGTCGCCGCATGACGGTCACCGCGGGCGACCTACACATCGATCTGTCCAAGCACCTGGTCACCGACGAGGTCATGAGCGCGCTGACCGAGCTGGCCCACGCCGCCCGTCTGCCGGCGCAGCGGGCCGCGATGTTCCGGGGTGACCGGATCAACACGACCGAGGACCGATCCGTCCTCCACACCGCGCTCCGTCTCCCCGCCGACGCCGAGCTCGTCGTCGACGGACGGGACGTGGTGGCCGACGTCCACGGGGTCCTCACCCGGATGGCCGATTTCGCCGAGCGGGTCCGCTCCGGCGAATGGACGGGGCACACGGGGGCGCGGATCGACACCGTGGTCAACATCGGCATCGGGGGCTCGGACCTCGGTCCCGTGATGGTCGACAGGGCCCTGCGCCACCTGCAGACCGCGGGCGTCCGCGCACGCTATGTCTCCAACGTGGACCCTGCGGACCTCTCGGACGTGCTCTCCGAGGTCGACCCCGCCACCACTCTCGTGGTTGTGGCCTCCAAGACCTTCACCACGCAGGAGACCATGGCCAACGCCCATGCCGCGCGCCGGCACTTCGTCGAGGCGCTCGGGTCACAGGACGCGATCGCGTCCCACTTCGTGGCGGTGTCTACCGCCACCGAGAAGGTGGCCGACTTCGGGATCGCGGCGGAGAACATGTTCGAGTTCTGGGACTGGGTCGGGGGCCGGTACTCGGTGTCGTCGGCGATCGGCCTGTCGGTGATGATCACGGTGGGACCGGCGGCATTCGTGGAGCTGCTCGAGGGCTTCCACACCATGGACCTGCACTTCGCGACCGAGGCACCCGAGCACAACGCGCCGGTCCTCATGGCCCTGCTCGGCATCTGGTACACCTGCTTCCTCGGAGCCCAGTCCAAGGCCGTGATTCCCTACGCCCAAGGGCTTCTCCGCTTCCCCGCCTACCTGCAGCAGCTCACCATGGAGTCCCTCGGCAAGTCGGTCCGGCTCGACGGCTCCGACGTCTCCTACCCCACCGGTGAGGTCTACTGGGGCGAGCCCGGCACCAACGGCCAGCACGCCTTCTTCCAGCTCCTGCATCAGGGCACCCAGCTCGTCCCGGTGGACTTCATCGGTATCGCCCGCCCGGTGACGGACCTGCCCGCCGCGGACGGCGCCGGCTCGATGCACGACATGCTCGTGGCCAACCTCTTCGCCCAGTCCCGCGTGCTGGCGTTCGGCAAGACCGAGGAGGAGGTGCTCGCGGAGGGGGTCGACCCCGAGCTCGCGCCCCACAAGGTCATGCCCGGCAACCGGCCGTCCACCACGATCCTCGCCCCGTCGCTCTCACCCGGGGTCCTCGGCCAGCTCATCGCGCTGTACGAACACGTGGTGTTCACCCAGGCCGCCGTGCTGGGCATCAACGCCTTCGACCAGTGGGGGGTCGAGCTGGGTAAGGCGCAGGCCGGCGAGCTCCTGCGGGCTCTGACCGCCGAGAGGCACCCGGGAGACGGTTTCGATTCCTCGACGGATTCTCTCGTGGAGATCTACCGCGAGGCCCGCGGTCGCCGCTGAGTCGGCCCTCCTCGCCTACGAAGGGCTCGTAGCCGGGTGTCGTACCCCGGTGCGATCATTCCCGCATGAGCACCGTCTACTGCACCGCCACCAGCCTCGACGGGTACATCGCCGACGACGAGGAGAGCCTCTCCTGGCTGTTCGCGACCTCCGGCGGGGCAGATCCCACAGGTGGCACACCGACCGAGCCCGACCCCGCGCTCCCCGCCCTCCACTTCGACCGCTTCTATTCCGGCGTCGGTTCACTCGTCTGCGGGGTCAACACGTTCGAGTGGGTGCGCCGCGACCTCACGAAGGACGGCCGACCGTTCGTCTGGCCCTACTCCGTGCCGAGCTGGGTCGTCACCCACCGCGATCTCGATCCCGTCGACGGAGTCGAGTTCGTCGCCGGTGACGTCGGCGATCTGCACCCCCTCCTGGTCGATGCCGCCGGCGGCGGGGATGTCTGGGTGGTCGGTGGTGGCGACCTCGCGGGCCAGTTCGCCGACCGGGGGTTGCTCGACCGGGTCTGGATCCACCAGTGTCCGGTCGTCCTCGGTTCCGGGCGTCCCCTGCTGCCCCGCCGGCTCCGTCTTCGCCGCCGGCAGCTCGAGGCGCAGGGCCAGTTCACAGCGATGCTGTTCGACGTGGTGGGCCCCGAGGCGCTCCCCACCCGCTGACCGGGCCGCCTACCGGGCCGTACCGCTGACCTGCGTGCACGCCTGCGCTCTCGCCTGCCCGAGTCTCGGCGATGACCAGTCCACACCCCTTGAACATTCGAACCTGTGTGTGTAGTATCGAACATACATTCGACAGGCGTCGGACACTCGATGGTGACGGGGGGTGCGGTATGGACGGCGACGAGAACCCGTTCACGGGCAGCGCTTCCCTCGGCTCCTCCGGAGTCGATCCGCTGACCAGGTTGACCACCTCGGTTCGTGCCGGCTGGGAGGCGGAGAACCGGGCCGCTGCCCGGCGATTGTCGGCCTGCTACGACCTGCTGCTCGAGTGCCTGCGCCGCGACCACTCGGGCGCCGGCCCGGAGTCCCCGCCCGGCCACGCGGTGGTCGACCCGTTCGATGTGGCCACCGGGTACGTGGTGGCAGCGATGGCCGTCTCCACCCTGCGGGCCGAATCGATGGTCTCCTTCGCCGCGGACCTGCACCAGCGCTACCCCGCCGTCCTCGCAGCCCTGGCCTCAGGGCGCCTGGACCAGCGCGCCGCCGAACTGCTGGCCCGCCAGATGGCCACCGTCGATCCCTCGGTCCTCCCGCAGGTTCAACAGGACGTCGTCGACGACTACCTGGCCGCGATCGAGGCCGGCGAACGCCGCGGGGCGCGAGCGATTCGCGATGCGGTGGACGCGATCATCGCCCGACACGACGCCGACGGCATCCGCAGGCGCAAGGAGGACGCCAGCCGTGCCCGCGGAGTGCGCATCAACAAGGGCGCCGACGGCATGTCCACCGTGTCGGCCATCCTTGCCACCGAAGAGGCGGCGGTCCTCGCCGAGGCGATCGACCAGCGCGCTGCCGAACACGCCGCCGCCGAAGCCGCCGCAGCCGCCACCGAGGGGACCGGCCAGCCGGACCCGGACTACTACTACTCCAAGGCCGAACGCCGCGCGGACGCGCTGCTGTCACTCGTGTGTGGCGACAGCCCGCAGCCCGGCAGTTCGGACCATCCCGTGTCGCCGCTGCGACCCAAGGTCACCGTGATCGCTCCCGGCAACACCGGCGCGGACAACCCCGGTGCCGACGGCGACGGGGTGCGGGTGGAGTTCACCCGGACGGGCGAGGCCGCGCTTCAGGCTCTGCTGGACATGCTGAACATCAGCGACGGTGCCAGCGTCGAGAAGGTCGACCCCCGCATCGGTGCCGCCGACGACGCCGGCCGCGGCCTCAAGTACCGGCCCGGAGCCGAGTTGGCACGCCGCATCAGGCTGCGCGACGGAACCTGCCGCCACCCCGGGTGTGCGGTTCCAGCCGATGATTGTGACATCGATCATGTCCGACCGTTCGACCACGCCGACCCCGCCCGGGGCGGGCCGACCGAAGAGCACAACCTCATGTGTCTGTGTCGGCGTCACCACCGGTTCAAGACCTTCTCCGACTGGATCTACAACCTGGAGCCCGAGGGAGGTCTCACCGTCGTCACCCCCGATGGGGCGACCATGACGACCCGACCCTCCGGGCCGCTCGGGGCCTACCGCCGCGAGCAGGCCCGCGCGGAGTCCCAGGCCTGGAATAGGCAACAGCAGCGAAACCCGGACCCGACCACCACAGGCGGTGAAGCGCGGCCGGAGCCCACTTATTGGTCTCGCCGAGCGCTCCGCCTGAACGCCGAGCGCGCCCGCGCACATGGATCGGCGGACACCCGCTCTGGCGACCACGGTCGCTGGTGGCGGCGGAACGCGCCCGTGGTCAGCACGGTCGAGCACGAGGTCCGGGCCCTACTCGACGACCTCCTCAGCCCGCCGCCCTTCTAGCAGGTCAGACGAACCTGCGGCTGACCTTCTCCGGCAGGAGTGTCAACAGGGGACCGATCGCCTTCCAGGGCTTGGCGGGGACGAGTGCCCGAGTGGGCTCGGCGTCGATCGTCCTGACCAGCGCGTCGACGCCCTCGTCGAATTCGGTCATCAGTGAGGTCTTGACCGAGCGGTTGATGTCGGTGCGGATGTACCCGGGGAGGATGTCGGTGACCTTGATGCGGCTGCCCGCGCTGTCGAGTTCGGCGTGCAGGCCCTGCGCCAGCGAGGACACGAACGCCTTGGTGGCGCCGTAGGTGTTCTGGGCCTTGGGCATACCGCGCAGGGAGCTCACGGACGAGATGAACACCAGGTGCCCCTCACCCCTCTTGTTCATGAGCTCCATCGCGGCCTCGGCCTGGTTGAGGGTGCCGATCACGTTGACCATCGCGGTCTCGCGATTGGCGTGCGCCTTGCCGGTGCCGATGGACGCCCCCTTCCCGAGTCCGGCGTTGAGGACAAAGCGGTCGATGCCTCCGAGCTCCGCGTCGAGCTCACCGAACACCCGCTCCACCGCGTCGCCATCAGCCACGTCGAGTTCGCGGACCGCCACCGTGATCGAGGGGTTGGCGGCCACGAGCTCGGCGCGGAGCTCCTCGAGGCGGTCGAGGCGGCGGGCGCACAGCGCCAGGCTCTTGCCCTGCGCGGCCCAGCGACGGGCCATACCCTCGCCGAGACCCGCGCTGGCTCCGGTGATCAGAATCGTGTTGCGGTCGGTCACAGGTTCTCCTCCGTTGGCGATGGCCCCAGTGTGGCACGCCCCGGTTGGCACGACGGGCAGCGGTAGGCGATGCGATCGAGCGAATCGCTCGGTTCATCGGGGTCGGCGAGACCACCCAGTCGGAACGTCTCCACCTGGGTCCCACACCTGCGGCAGGGTTTGCCGTCCCGCCCGTACACCCACAGCTCCCTCCCGCGGCGCGTGTCGCCGGTCGTGACCCGGACGGAGCGGTCGGCATTGGCGAGGAGCATCCGCCGGGCGAGGACCACCACCGCGCGCAGATCCGGCACCGCCTCGACGGGCTCTCTCGGGTCGAGGCCTCGCAGAAAGCAGAGCTCGGCGCGGTAGACGGTGCCGATCCCGGCGAGATTCCTCTGGTCCAACAGTGCCTCCCCGATCGTCCGGGTGGGCCGCTCACCGATTCGCCTGATCACCTCCGCGACGCTGGCGTCCGGGTCCCAGTCCCGCCCCAGGAGATCGGGGCCGAGGTGGTCGACCGCCCGATCGGCCTCGGACGGGTCCAGTGCGCGCAGCACTCCGAGTTCGGTACCCACCACCTCGACGTCACCCGCACGCAGAAGCAGCCGGACGGTGTGCGCGGGGAACCGCCACCGCTCTCCCGCACGATGGATGTGGATGCGGCCCTCCATCTTCAGGTGGATGTGCAGGGTGACCGGGTCCCGACCCTGCGCGTCGGGGCCGACGACGACGAAGAGGTGCTTGCCGCGGGACCGGGCGGTGACCACGGCCCTGCCCCGCAGGTCCACCGCTGCGAATCGGGGAACTCGCAGCTCGGACTTGTCGAGGGTCCGTCCGGCCAACGCCCGGTCGACCCGCCTGGCCGCCCTGTAAACGGAATCACCCTCTGGCACCGTCGACCCCTCTGTCCACTGTCTACTCTGTCCACCGTGTCTGCCCTGGCCGCTGTGCCCGCCCTGGCCGCTCTCCGAATCGCCGAGTTCACCATCCCAGAGCGCGGCACTCCACGACGCCGGCGGTCTCGATCTGGACTGTCGCGTGCTCGATTCCGTGGGCTTCCCGCAGGACGCGCCGCGCCTCCTCAAGGATTCCGGCGTGCTGCGCCCCGGGGGCGATCACCAGGTGGACCGTCCCGACATCCATTCCGGAGGTCAGGGTCCACAGATGCAGGTCGTGCACCCCCTCCACGCCGGGCACCGACGCGAGTTCGGACTCCACCGCAGCGGGGTCGACCCCGGCGGGCGCGTGCTGGGCCAGCACCGCGACGACCTGTCGACCGAGGATCACCGCTCGGATGACGATGAACGCGGCGATCGCCACGGCCACCACGAGATCCCACACGGTCGATCCGGTGGCCCGGATGAGCAGCGCGGCCGCGATCACCCCCACCGATCCGGCCGCGTCGGCCAGGACCTCGAGATACGCGCCGCGGACCGCGAGGCTCTCCGATGAACCGCTGCGCAGCAGGAGTAGCGAGACGACGTTGACGACCAGTCCCATCGCACCCACGATCAGCATGGTCCCGGTGGCGACGTGCGCGTCCGAACCCAACCGGCTGAACGCCTCGACCAGGACGTACACGCCCATTCCGCCCATGATGAGGACCGCGAGCGCGGAGGCGAAGATCTCCACCCGATAGTGGCCGAACGTCCGTCGGCCGGAGCGGTCCGGACGCGAAGCGATCACCGTGGCCGCGAGCACTGCGCCCAGCGCCACCACGTCCGCCCCCATGTGGCCGGCATCGGAGAGTAGCGCCAGGGAGCCGGAGATGACGCCGGCGATCAGCTCGACGACGAAGAACACCGAGGTCAGAGCAAAGGCGCACGCCAGCCTCACCCGGTAGCGAGCCCCGGCGTGGCCGGACGGTTGCGTGCTCACCGAGCCGTGCGTGTGGGCGGGGCCGTGCGCGTGGGCGGGGCCGCGGGTGTGGCTTCCGTGTGAGTGCCCTATCCCCATTCCAACGCCCCTCTCTATATATGCATTGATGCGCATATCTTAACTCGTTGGCGTGGGTGACTCAATGGCCGAGGCGTGGGGCATCACCGCCGGGGGGCGGAGTGCCTCACCGCCGGATGCGCAACCCCTTCGGCGTCGCCCCGAAACCGGCGTTCTCGAAGGCGGCCGCGACGGGCGAGGTGTGGACGGGCTCGCCGGCGATGGTGGTGACGGTGAGTGGTCCCACGGCCCCCGACTTCACCGCTGCGGCCAGCGCGGACGCGGCGAGGGCCACCGCGCCCGCGCGGTCCTCGAGAATCAGGACGGTTCGGCCACCGCGCTCGACGAACAGGACACACAGTCCGTCGACCAGCACCACGAGAGCGCCTGTCTTCCGGCCCGGACGGTGACCCGATCCACCCTCCGGGGCCTGCGGCCAGGGCAGGGCGGCGCCATACGGATTGGCCGGGTCGGTGGCGGCGAGGACTCGCACTGCCGGCTCGTCGGTGCCGGAGGGCCAGTGGGCGTCGTCGGCCGTGTCGTCGTAGGAACGCAGGCGGTCGATGGTGTTGCCGGCGGCGAACTGGGCGGCACCCAGACCCTCGACGAAGTAGCCACGGCGACAGCGACCCGAGTCCTCCATCTGCGCCAGCACCTTGTAGACGGCGGCGAACCCGCCCGGGATCTCCTCCGCCTCGACCGCACCCCGTGTCACCACGCCGTGGCGCAGCAGGAGCGTCTCGGCCCATGCGTGGGCGCGCACAGTCGCGTCGGTGACCGGCTCCGGCACCAGCGACCAGCGACCGGCCACCACGGGAGGCGTCCGCGTGCCGGCGGCCATCGCGCCGTTCAACTGCGCCATGGAGGTCCGGCCCAGGCGGGCCCGACGTGGCCTGGCCGAGGACCGCGGTGAGCGGTGGGCGGTGCCCGACCCCGACGAGCCGCCACCGGACAGGACCGCCCGCAACGGCGAGAGGGTGTCGTTCGTGACCACGCCGTCCCACACCAGGTCCCAGAGGGCGTCGCGGACGACGGCCTCGGTGACGGCCGGTACGGTGGCGGCTGGTCCGGCAACCTCCGGGGCATCACCGGTCGACTCTTGTGCAGCCGCCTCTTTCACCGTGGTCACGATGTCCCGGAAGAACAGGGCCCCGCCGCGCAGTGACTCGACCACCGCGATGTGAACCACGCCCTCCGGTTGCGGCCGGTCGAGTGGGAGGGTTGCTCCTGCGGAGTCCGCCGGGTGCAGGGAGACCCAGCCGTCTCGGGCCCCCGCTCGGCCCCGCCCGCTCCAGAGCACCTCTCCCCCGGCGAGCAGCTCGTCCAGCATCGCCGGGGAGTAGTCGCGGACTCTGGGCGCGAGGACGAGAGGCTCGAGCGCGGAGGCGGGCACCGCCAGCCCGTCGAGCTGCTCGACCACCGCGAGGACGCCGTCCACACCGGACTCGGAACCGGAACCGGAGCCGGAGCCCAGGCTCTGCCAGCCGGGCAGGAAGCGGGCCAGCGCGGTGTGCGACACCGGTTCGATCTGGCTGCGCAACGCGGCGAGCGAGCGCCGGCGGATGTGGCGCAACACCTCGGCGTCACACCACTCCGGTCCCGCGGCCCCCGGGCGGAACTCACCGGCCAGCAGAGTCCCGGCCGAGGTCAACCGCTCGAGCACGCCGCGCGCCACGGCCACACCCAGGCCGAAGCGCGCCGCCAGGGCATCCACCGTGAACGGGCCGTGGGTTCGCGCATAGCGGCGGACCAGTTCGCCGAGGGGATCGTCGGCGTCGCCGAGGAAAGCCGAGGAGACCCCGCGCGGCGGAGGCACGCCGAGCCCGTCGCGGAGCCTGGGCACATCCTCGACACCGGCCCACCAGGTGCGGCCGGCGTGCTCCACCGTGACGATCCGGGACGACGTGGCGAGCGTCGCCAGCCACCCCGGGACGGCCTCCGGCTCCGTGGACCGCTCGGCGATCTCCTCGACGGTCAGTGGCCCGAGCAGGCGCAGCAGGTCGGCCACGGCCTCGGCGTCACGGGCCGCGCGCTCGGGCTCGAGGTGCTGTAGCCGCCGTTCGATCGAGTCCAGCACCTCCACGTCGAGCAGCTCGCGGAGTTCCACGCGTCCCAGGAGCTGGCCGAGGAGTGAGGGGTCGATCGCCAACGCCGCCGCCCGCTTCTCGGCGAGCGGCGAGTCCCCCTCGTAGAGGAACGCACCGACGTAGTCGAAGAGCAACGACTGCGCGAACGGCGACGCCGTCGGGGTGTCGATCTCCACGATCCGGACCGTCCGCGAGTCGATCTCGCGCAGCAGACGTTCCAGCGCGGGGACGTCGTACACGTCCTGCAGACACTCACGGACCGCCTCGAGGATCATCGGGAAGTCCGGGTAGCGGCGTGCCACGTCGAGCAGCTGAGCCGACTTCTGCCGCTGCTGCCACAGCGGGGCCCGCCGCCCCGGGTCCAACCGGGGGAAGAGCAGCGCCCGCGCCGAACACTCGCGGAACCTGGACGCGAAGAGCGCGGACCCACCCACGTGGGTGGTGACCAGGTCCACGGCCTCCTCGGGACTGAGGGCGAACGTCTCGGCTCCCGGGCGGGCGCCCACCTCGCCGTCGTCGACGGTGTCCGGGACCCGCAGGATGATGCCGTCGTCGGACACCACCGGGACGGCGTCGAACCCGTGCGCGGCGGCGAGCCGCGCACGCACCGCCTCCGCCCACGGCCAGTGCACGCGGGCGCCGAACGGAGAGTGCAGAACGACGCGCCAGTCGCCCACCTCGTCCCGGAACCGCTCCACCACGAGGGTCGTGTCGCTGGGGAGGTGCCCCGTGGCCTCCCTCTGCTCGACGAGGTACCGCCGGAGATTGGCCACCGCGTTGACGTCGAGGCCGGCGGCGGCGAGGCGGGGGACCACCTCGTCGTCGGACCCGTGCCCCACCTCGCGCAGGAACCCGCCCAGGGCGCGGCCCAGCTCCGCAGGCCTTCCCTGGTCGTCCCCGAGCCAGAACGGCAGCCTTCCCGTCCCGCCGGGCGCGGGCGTGACCAGCACCCTGTCGTGCGTGATCTCCTCGACCCGCCAGCTCGAGGCCCCGAGGGCGAACACGTCGCCGACCCTCGACTCGTAGACCATCTCCTCGTCGAGCTCCCCGACCCGCGTCGCCTTCTCCCCCACCATGAACACGCCGAACAGTCCACGGTCGGGAATGGTGCCTCCCGAGGTGACGGCGAGGCGTTGCGCACCCGGTCGGCCGGTCAGCGTCCCGGCGTCGCGATCCCACACGAGGCGCGGCCGGAGTTCTGCGAAGTCCGCCGACGGGTACTTTCCCGCCAGCATGTCCAGCGTCGCGTCGAAGGCCGACCGGGGCAGTCCGGCGAACGGGGCGGTCCGCCGGACGGCGGCGAACCAGTCCTCCACATCGATCGACTCGAGTGCGCACGCGGCCACCGTCTGTTGCGCGAGGACGTCCAACGGATTGGTGATGACCGACATGGCCTCGATCTGACCGGCGACCATCCTCTCCACGGTCACCGCGCTGTGGAGGAGATCGGCGCGGTGCTTGGGAAAGACCGCCGCACGGGAGACCTCACCGACCTGGTGTCCGGCGCGGCCCACCCGCTGGAGTCCCGAGGCAACGGAGGGGGGCGACTCGACCTGCACGACCAGGTCCACCGCGCCCATGTCGATCCCGAGCTCGAGGGACGACGTCGCCACCACCGCGCGCAACCGTCCCGACTTGAGGGCGTCCTCGATGAGCGCCCGGCGTTCCTTGGAGACCGACCCGTGGTGGGCCATGGCCAACTCCGCCGGCGCCCCGCGCGAGACCTCGGACGGCACCATGATCTGCGCGGGCGGGCGGGCGGGTGCGGGGGGCAGCGACCCCGGCTCGGTGTCCTCGGCGTGGATCTCGTTGAGCCGCGCGGTCAACCGCTCGGCCAGCCGCCGGGAGTTGACGAACACGATCGTCGAGCGGTGGGCGGCGATCAGGTCGACCACCTGCCGCTCGACGTGCGGCCAGATCGACCCCTCGCCCGGGGTCCCGGGCGGTGCCGTGACGTCCGTGCTCGCCGAGGACAGGTCCGTCATGTCCTCCACGGGCACCCGGACCGTGAGCTCGAAGCGCTTGTCCGACCCGGGCGCGACGACGGTGACCGGCCTCTCGCCCGCGAGGAAGCGGGCCACCTCGGAGTGGGGGCGGACGGTGGCGGACAGGCCCACCCTCCGGGCCGGGGTGTCCAGCAGCTGGTCCAGTCGCTCGAGGCTCAGGGCGAGGTGGGCGCCGCGCTTGCTGGCGGCCACCGCGTGGATCTCGTCGATGATCACCGTGTCGACCGTGGCAAGTGTCTCCCGTGCCGCCGAGGTGAGCAGGAGGAACAGCGACTCGGGCGTGGTGACCAGCACGTGCGGTGGCCGGGAGCGTTGCCGGCGGCGCTCCTCCGGAGGGGTGTCGCCGGTGCGGATCCCCACCGTCACCTCCGCCGTCCGCACCCCCAGGGACGCGGCCTGACGGGCGATACCGGCCAGCGGCGCCCGGAGGTTGCGCTCGACGTCCACGGCCAGCGCCTTGAGCGGGGAGATGTAGAGGACGCGCGTGCCGGGCGGGCGCTCAGCCGAGCCGTCGGCATCACCCCCGCCCCCCAACATCAGCCGGTCGAGCGAGTCGAGGAACGCCGACAGCGTCTTGCCCGACCCCGTCGGGGCCACGACGAGCGTGTGGGCGCCGCTCGCGAGGGAATCCCACGCCCCCTCCTGCGCCGGGGTGGGCCGGTCGAACGCCCCACGGAACCACGAGGCCGTGGCCGGGTGGAACCGCTCCAGTGCGTCGGACATGAACTCATGATGTCCCACGACTACGACACCGTCCCGATCACCGCCCCTCCTCCGTAGAGTGTCTGCCATGCACAGCGACAGCACGCGTGATCTCGACGACGATGACCTCGCCTGCTTCCTCGCCACGGGGATAGGGGACATCGTCCGGGGCACGCGCGCCGGAGGGCTGCTCCGCGGACGATCGCTGGCCCGTGTCGCCAACGAGGTCGCGCAGAACTGGACCGACGAGGTGCTGGCCGTGCACCGTCCGGACGACGGCACCCTCTCCGAAGGGGTGTCCGACGACCTGAGCAGGTTGGACAAGTCCCGGGTCTGGATCATCGACGTGATCGACGGCACCAAGGAGTTCTCCACCGGCCGATCCGACTGGTCGGTCCACGTCGCGCTCGTCGTCGACGGGTACCCCACCGTCGCCTCGGTGGGACTGCCCGACTCGGGCCGAGTGTTCCGTTCGGACCAGGTCGACTACGTGGACGGCCCCCCTCGGGGACCATGGTCATCAGCCGCAACAACCCCCCGCCCGGGGCGCTCCAGGTCGCTGACGCGGTCGGTCTGCAGGTGCGTCCCATGGGTTCCGCCGGGGCCAAGATGCTCTCGGTTCTGCTGGGCGACGCGGACGCCTATCTTCACGCCGGCGGTCAGGACGAGTGGGACCAGGCCGCGCCGGTGGGCGTCGCCCTGGCCGCGGGGCTGCACGCCTCGCGCCTCGACGGGACGCCCATCCGGTTCAACAAGCCCGACACGCACTCCCCGGACGTGCTGATCTGCCGCCCCGAGCTCACCGAGAAGATCCTGGCCGCCCAGGCCGCGCAAGCGACTCGAACGTAGACTGCCGGTCATGACCGTCCCCACCCCGTACGAGGACCTTCTCCGACTCGTCCTGGAGCACGGCAGCCCCAAGTCCGACCGCACGGGGACCGGCACCCGCAGCCTGTTCGGCCACCAACTGCGCTATGACCTGGCGGCGGGGTTCCCTCTGATCACCACCAAGCGCGTCCACTTCAAGTCGGTGGCCTACGAACTGCTGTGGTTCCTGCGCGGGGACTCCAACGTCGGCTGGTTGCGCGAGAACGGCGTGAGCATCTGGGACGAGTGGGCCGACGAGCGCGGCGAGCTCGGACCCGTCTACGGCGTTCAGTGGCGGTCCTGGCCCACCCCCGACGGGCGGCACGTCGACCAGATCGCGGCGTCGGTGGACCTCCTGCGCTCCGACCCGGATTCCCGTCGGAACATCGTCTCCGCGTGGAACGTGGGCGAGCTGTCGGACATGGCGCTACCGCCGTGCCACCTGCTGTTCCAGTTCTACGTGGCCGACGGCAGGCTGAGCTGCCAGCTCTACCAGCGCAGCGCCGATCTCTTCCTGGGCGTCCCGTTCAACATCGCCTCCTACTCGCTGCTCACCCACATGGTGGCCCAGCAGGTCGGACTGGAGGTGGGCGAGTTCATCTGGACCGGTGGCGACTGCCACATCTACGACAACCACGTCGAGCAGGTGCGGACCCAGCTGGCCCGCGAGGCCTTCCCCTACCCGGAGCTTCGCCTGCGGCGGGCCGACTCGATCTTCGACTATCGCTTCGAGGACTTCGACGTGGTCGGGTACGAGCACCACCCGGGCATCAAGGCCCCGGTCGCGGTCTGAGCGCGGCGGAGGCGACCGTGCCGGTGCGGATGGTGTGGGCGCAGGCCCGCGGCGGGGTGATCGGCGACGGCCGGGACATGCCCTGGTACGTCCCGGAGGATCTCGCGTTCTTCAAGCAGACCACCGCGGGCCTGCCGGTGGTGATGGGTCGGGCCACCTGGGAGTCGTTGCCGGAGCGGTTCCGGCCCCTGCCCGGCCGGCGCAACATCGTCTGCACCCGGGACGCCGAGTGGGCGGCCAGCGGGGCCGAGCGCGCATTGTCGGTGGCCGAGGCGCTGGCGTCGGCCGGACCCGACGCCGTCGTCATGGGCGGCGGACAGATCTACGCCGCGGCGCTCGTCGCGGCGGACGAGTGCCTGGTCACCGAGATCGACGCGGACGCCCCGGGGACCGTCCTCGCCCCGGAGCTGGACGGGACCTGGGAGCGGGTCGAGGTGGGCGACTGGATCACCGACCCGCGTAGTCGCGTCGAGGGCTACGACGACGAGGTCCGGCACCGTCACACGGTGTGGCGCCGTCGGCAGGGGTGAGCCCTCGGCGCGACGCTAGAACCACTTCCAGGTCTTGGGGATCCGCTCCCCCGCGGCGAGGATCTTGATCTTCACGCCGGCCATGAAGCCGTTGATCTCGAAGTCCAGGTGGGGGCCCCCACGGACGTCGTAGCGGCCCTCGTCGATCTTGAGCTCGGACCACGTCCGGTTGCCGGTCACCGCGACCGAGACACCCGGGGGGAGCAGGATCTTGGCGTTGGCAGCCCACAGATCGAGCTTGATGTGCGTGCGTGGGCGGTCGACCACCGCCTCACGGGCGTCGAGGAAGATCTCACCCATCCAGGACGTCAGCCGGTAGTCATCCGGGAGGGACCACCGGCCCTCCCGCTTGAGCGTGTCGAAGACCGAGGTCCTCTTCTGACTCTCGTCCACGGTGATCGCCCCTGTCGGCCGGGTGGCCGGCGGCTGCGCCGAGGTCGGGGGCGGCCCGGCGGCGCTGTGCATCGGCAGCCCGCTCAGGGCCGCCTCCAACTCGGAGGGGCAGGTGGCGGACCAGATGCGGGCGGCCCGGTCCGAGAACTCGGCGAGGGACAACTCCCCCCGGCCCACCATCGCCTCCAGTCTCTGCTGGGCGAGGGCCCGGGGATCGGTGTGCGGCTCCTGGGTCATGCCCCAAGGCTACTCAGCGGGTCAGGTCCTTCATCATCGACCGCATCTGCGCGGACAACTCGTCCGCCATGTCCTGAAGGCCACCAGAGATGACCTGCGCCAGCAGCGCCGGGTTCTGCGCCTCGATGACGCAGCCCCCGGATGACTCACGGACCACGACGTTGCAGGGCAGCATCAGCGCGACCTCCTTGCTCACGTCGAACGCCTCGCCCGCGAACCCGGGATTGCAGGCGCCGAGGATCAGGACGCGCTCGATGTCCTTGTCGATCTTCTTCTTGAGGGTCGCGGTGAGGTCGATCTCGTGGAGGATCCCGAAGCCGCGGTCGGCGAGCGCCTCGCGGGTGGCCTCCACCGCCTCGTCGAACCCCATCGCCGTGTACGTACCGATTCCGACGTCCATGTCGTAGTCCTCACGTCTGTGGTCGGGTGTCTGCGGGTGCCGGGGCCAGCATCCCACGGTCTCTGGCCGCGGTCAGGCGAGCGAGAGGAAGAGTTTCTCCAATTCGGCGACCGTGATGCCGTCCTCACCGGACTCGCCGTCGGCGGCCAGGCACTCCTGGATGTTGGTGCTGATGATCTTGAATCCGGCACGGTCCAGCGCCTTGGAGACCGCGGCCAACTGCGTGACGACATCCTTGCAGGGACGCTCCTGCTCGACCATGTCGATCACCGCGTTCAGTTGCCCCCGCGCCCGGCGCAGGCGGTTGAGCACCTGGGTCCTCGCCTCGTCGTCAGCCATACCAGGCCCTCCTGCTCTCTCGCGGATGCGTGTCGATCCACGGCCCATTGTACCCATGGGGGTATTTCTGTCCAGTCCGGGATACGGCGAGGGCCCCGGCCCACCTCTGCCGAGGGGAACCGGGGCCCGGGCCGAGGCGATCAGTCGTCGTGGACGATGATCCCGCGGACCATGCCCTGTCCACCCGACTCCATGATCTCGTACCCCTCGTTGACCTGGTCGAGCGTGAAGCGGTGGGTGATCAGCTCGTCGAGCTTCAGTTGCTTCTCGTCCCACAGCCGCAGAATGTTGGGGATGTCGTGGAAGGCGTTGGCCGAGCCGAACAACGATCCCTTGATGACCTTCTCGTACTGCGAGACGAACAACCCCGTGAGGTTGATGGACTGGTTGTCGAGTCCGCCCATCGAGGTCAGGACCACGACCCCACGCTTGCCCACCATGTCGGTGGCGTCGGCGGTCACCTTCGCATCGGCCACACCGATCGTGATGATGGCCTTCTCCGCCATGGCGCCCCAGGTCAGGCCCGGCAACTCGGCCTTGGCCTGCTCCACGTCTGTGTAGACGTGGGTCGCACCGAACTCCTGGGCCTTGGCCAGCTTCGACTCGTCGGTGTCGATGGCGAGGATGAATCGCGCCCCGGCGTGCTTCGCGCCCTGGATCGCGTTGATGCCGATGCCACCGATGCCGAAGACCACCACGGTGTCCCCGGCCCGGACATCGGCCGAGTAGACGGCGGATCCCCAGCCGGTGGTGACGCCGCAGCCCACGAGCGCCGCGACCTCGAAGGGGATCCAGTCCTGGACCTTGACCACCGAGTTCATGTTGGCGACGGTGTACTGCGAGAACGTGCCGAGGGTGCACATCGCACCCGCGGTCTCACCGTTGGCGAGGGCGAACGGGTAGCGGCCGTCGGCCATCTCGCCGATGGTGCCGTTGAGTCCGCCGTCGCACAGGTTGGTCATGCCGCGGGCGCAGGCCGAGCACTTGCCGCAGGCCGGGATGAACGAACCCACCACGTGGTCGCCGGGCTGGACGTGGGTCACGCCCTCCCCGACCGCCTCGACGACGCCCGCACCCTCGTGCCCGCCGACGATCGGAAGACGCCCGGGCAGGTCACCACTGGTGATGTGGAGGTCGGAATGGCACAGGCCGGCGACCTTCCACTTGACGAGCACCTCGCCGAAATTGGGACCGTCGAGCTCGGCCTCGACGATCTCGAACGGCTTGCCCAGCTCGCGGGCGATGGCGGCCTTGGTCTTCATTCGACTCCCTCCGGGCGCGACGGGGGGATCCCGCCACTGGAACGTGTTCTCATCACGATATCCGCATTACTGGCGCGGAGCTCGCTGATTCGAGAACGTGTTCTTGCTTTGCGCCCGGACGGACGTGGCCGGACTCAGGCCCGGGCGTCGCCCTGCTGTGCCTGCGCCTCTTCGACGGCCTTGCGGACCTCGTCCATGTCGAGACCCTTGATCTGCTCGACCAGGTCGTCGAGCGCCTGCTCAGGGATCGCGCCGGAATGACGGAACACGGCGATGCCCTCACGGAACGCCATGAGGGTGGGGATCGACTGGATCTGGAGCATGGCGCCAAGCTGCTGCTCCGCGTCGGTGTCGACCTTCGCGAAGACGAGCTCGGGGTTCTTGCCGGAGACCTTCTCGAACACCGGCCCGAAAGCCTTGCACGGGCCGCACCACTCGGCCCAGAAGTCCACCAGGACGATGTCGTTGTCGGTGACGGTCTTCTCGAAGTCGGCGGTCGTGATGTCGACGGTGGTCATACGATTGCCCTCCTAGCGGGACGGGGCGACTCTCGTCCCGTCGTCTCTCGTCGCCAGCCTACGGACAGCCCGCGCCGACGACGACCTTCTCGCACGAACCATACCCATGCGGGTATTCACGGCCGTGCAGTGTGGAACAACGCCGCCCGATCGGGGTTATTCCCCGGACGCCCCCTGCCGGGGCGGGGAGCCGAGGATCTCCGCGAGGAACCACTCGAGTTGGTCGAGGAACACGGCGTTGTCGTCACCGGCCACCATGTGGCCCGCGTCCGCGACCTCGTGCGTGTAGGCGTGCGGGAGATGTCGCAGCAGGTGGGCCACCGACTCGTCACTGACGATGTCGGAACGCGACCCCCGGATGAGCATGGTCGGTTCGGACACGTGGGGCACGATCCCCTCGAAGTAGTCGTTTCCGATCTCGGCGTTGTCACCGGTGGCGCCCGCGACGAAACGTGGGTCCCAGTGCCAGTACCAGCGGCCGTCGTCCTTCTGTCGGAGGTTCTTGCGCAGGCCGTCGAGGTTCGATGGACGACGACGATTCGGTTGATAGGAGGCGATCGCGTCCGCGGCCTCCTCGAGGTCCGCGAACCCGTCGAGACCGGAACGCATGAACTCCCCGATCCGCTCCACACCCTCCGCCTCGATCCTCGGGGTGACGTCCACCAGCACCAGCGCCCGGGCGACGGGCTTGCCCGTCCCCAGCGCCAACAGCCCGGTCAACCCGCCCAGCGAGGCCCCGACGAGCACCGGCAGCCGGTCGGTGAAGCGTGCGGCCACGATCAGTTCCAGGTCGTCGACCATGCGGTGGATGTCGTAGTCCCCGTCGTCCGCCCAGTCGCTGTCCCCGTGACCGCGCGCGTCCATCGTCGTCACCCGGTACCCCTCGGTCGCCAGACGCCGGGCGGCGCGGTTCCACGAGTTCCGGGTCTGCGCTCCGCCGTGCAGCATGAGGATCTCGTCGACCGGATCGGCTCCACCGGACGGCTCCCACACGTCGCCGACGAGCATCCCGGCCGCTCCGGCGACCGTGAACGACCGGGGCTCGACGGTCTCGATCTCCAACTCGCTACTCGTCATGTTGACCCTTCCGCCCGCACCCCCACCGCTGCGGTGGAACGTGTTCTCGTATCGGTTCTACCACGAGTCCCGGTGGACCACTCGCGCGGCGAGGTCCTCGGCCACCGCGAGAACCGACAGGTAGGGGCCGCACCGCGGCAGTGTCGGGAACACCGAGGCGTCGGCCACCCGCAGCCCCTCGCACCCCAGGACCCGGCCGGAGTCGTCCACGACCTCGCCGATCCGCGCCGACCCCGCGAGGTGCTGGGAGGTGGACCGGATCGGATCCGGCCGCGGCGCGCCATCCGGGATCCCCAGTCCGTCCGCGACCGCCCCGGCGGCGTGCTCCAGAGCGGCGGCGTCGAGGGGGTCGTCGGCCAGCACCACGTGAGGACCGCTGTCCGCGGTGCTCCCACCTCGGATCCGGCCCCGACCCACGGGGTTCATCAGCGCCACCCCGATCCGGTGCGGCTGGGATTCCAGTCCCGGGATCACCCGGTGCATCGGAACCGAGTAGGGCCGCACCTCGATCTCCACGGGGCCCTTCGGCCCGGGCAGAGTCAACCGCGCCACGTGGGTGAGCAGCGGCGGCGGGACGAGCGGGTCTCCCCTCCCCGCACCCGCCTCTCCGCGAACCCGGTCGGTCGGCAGGTCCAGTAGGACCTCCGGGTGCTCCTGCGTGCTCTGCCCGACCGGGTGGCCGGTCTCCGGCCCGATCCCCGAGGCCAGCAGGAGGAGGGCCGTCCCGATCGTCCCCGCGCACAGGATCACCTCCCGGGCGGCGATCTCGTCGTCGTCGTCGAGCACCACTCCGGCGCACCGACCCCCGGGGCGACCACCGGCCCACACGAGTTCCCGGACCGCCGAGCCCGTCACCACCCGCACCCCCGCGCCGGCGGGATCCCAGGCGTCGAACGCGGTGACCCGCCGCCCGTCCCGCCGCGCCTGGGCGATGGCGGACATCCTGCCGGGGAACGCCGCGGCCACCCGCGCGGCGACAGGTCCGGCAGGGGCGAGCCGCGGGCGCAGACGTTCGGTCGCCCGCGCCAACCCCACCGCGTACCGGCGGGGCCAGTCCGCACCCCACCGGGCGAGGTCGGAGGGGCGCGCCGGGGTGCAGTACCCGCCGTTGACCGCGCCCGACCCCCCGAGGGTCCGCCCCCGGGGCAGTTCCAGGTCGGCGCGCCCGGGCCGGCCGTCCCCGCGCACGGCGTTCCCCGGTTCTGCGCGGTACCGCGTGACCACCCGCGACCCGGGACCGATGTCGAGCACCCCCGCGCGAGTGGTCGCGCGCTCCGCTCCCGCCTCGAGAAGGACCACGTCCCTGCCCGCCTCCGCCAGGCGACGGGCCATCACGCACCCGGCCGGCCCCGAACCCACCACCACCACGTCCGCGGCGTGCCCGCCGGAGGGCCTCATCGCTTCAGCTCCGGCCGCAGGGCGGCGAGCGATCGGACCGCCCACGCCGAACGCCACACCCCGACGCCGTAGGCCAGGTCGTCGAGCCGGTGCAGGATCACGTGTCCGAGCGGTTCGTCCACCGGCATCCGGCCCGGCTCGCGGGCGGCCCACCAGTGCCACAGCCCCTCGGACACCGCCGCCAACGCGACCCGCCGACGCAGGCCCCGAGCCACGGGCGAGCGCGAGCGGGCCGTCGCGACCAGGGCGAGGGCGGCCAGCGGCCAGTAGGGACGCAGCAGTGCCTCGGGGAGCTGCCGGATCGACGCGACCGATCCGCGCGACACCACCTCGGCGGCGGCCCTGCCGTCGCCGGTCAACGCCCGGGTCCGGCCCCACGCCCGGATCCACGCGCCGGCCGCCACGAGGAGTCCGGCGGGGGTCCCGCTCCAGAATCCCAGGGCCACCGCGAGCGACCAGGGTGCCGCCACGGCGGGGGCGACGGCCGCCCCGTGCCGGTCCGCGAGCGGGGCCGCTCCGGTGCCGTAGAACGCGCGCCGCTGCAGCAACGGGGCCAGTGCGGTGCGGTGCCGGTGGGCGACCCGCGAGGCCGGTTCGTAGCGGATCAGTCCACCCGCCCGGTCGGTACGCCAGCACAGGTCCACGTCCTCGGCCACGCGGAGCCGCTCGTCGAACGGGCCGGGCCCCGCGCCGCCCGGCACCGGGGGCAGCCGGTCGGGACGCACGGCCAGAGCCGCGCTGGGCACGTAGGCCACGCGGGTGCGCGGTCTGACGCGGGCCGGTTCGTGCCCCATGTCCAGCGCGGAGCGGGCGGTCTCGTAACCACGGACCCAGAACCTCCCCGGGACGGCCGCCACGATCCGTGGGGCGACGGCCGCCACGCGCGGATCGTCGAGGTGTCGCAGCAGGGGCCCGAGCCACCCCGGCTGCGGGAGCACGTCGGCGTCCAGGTAGACCACCACCTCGGCGCCCTGCGACACCGCCACGGCGGTGCCTGTGTTGCGCGCCGCCGCCGGGCCGCGCGCGTGCTCGTGGCGCACCACGCGGACCGCGGCGGAGGGTGTGGCCTGGGTGGTGGCCTGGGTAGTGGCCTGGGCAACCGTCGAACCATCGTCGACGACGACGACCCGCATGCCTCTCGCGAGTTCGGATGCCAGGGAGTCCAGAACCGCGGCGACTCCGGCCGCGTCGTCGTGGACGGGGATCACCACGGCGATGGTCGAGAGCTCCCGTGTGTCGGGCCCGCCGACGTCGGGGTGGGCCATACCGCGGTCGGTGAGGGCACGCGCCAACGCGGCACCGGCGGCGGTCCCGGTGGGCACCGCGTCGCCGTCGAGCAGAACCGCCACCCGTGGCGCCGGGGTGACCAGGGTGACCGGATCGCCGCCGAGGATCCGCGTCGTGCCCCCGCGGTGAAGGACCCGGGTGCGCCGGTCCAGGACGACACGCCGGGCGTCGTCCGGGGCGGTCACCGCAGCATCCCGTCGGCGTCGCCGGGCGCCCAGCGTGCGATGCGCCCCCGGGCGTCGGCGACCAGCTCGTCCCACAGTCGGCGTCCCTCGGAGGCGGTGGCCGTGGTGGGGTCGCCGAGCACCCCGGACGGGCTCACCGCGCCCACCCCCCCATCGCGCAACGTGGGCAGGATCTCCGGCAGGGGCCGGGTGCATCCGGGGGCCGCGCGGTCCATGCGGACCAGCTCGGGGTGAAGGTGCAGCATGAGCGAGGTCTCGGCGTGTCCCGCATGGGTGTCGGAGGGGTCCACGGACGTCCGGCACGGCAGCCACGCGGCGTCGCGGCCCTCACCGCGCAGCAGCGGGATCGCCCGTCGCAGCGCGTCGACGTTGCCACCGTGGCCGTTGACCACGAGGAACCCGGGCGTGTGGACGGACGCCGACCTCCCGATCTCGACCAGCGCCTGCGCCAGGACCTCCGTGCCCATGGACACCGTGCCGGGGAACGACTGGTGCTCCCCGCTCGCGCCGAACGCGAGGGCGGGGAGCACGTGGACGCCGTCGCCCGCGAGGGCCTGCGCGGCCGAGGTGGCCAGCAGCGTGTCCGTCTGGGTGGGCAGGTGCGCGCCGTGCTGCTCGGTGGCACCGAGCGGCAGCACAGCCAGACCGGGCTCGATGGTCAGGCCGGGATCGATGGTCAGACCTTGATCGCGCCCATGTCGACGGTGAAGGTCGACGCGGTGATGGTGCGGGAGGCGTCCGAGGCGAGGAACAACACCGAGTCGGAGATGTCGTCCGTGGTGGCCATCCCCATCCCCAGGATCGGCGTGAAGTGCGGGAGGAACTGGGGCATGTTGGTGAACACGTCGTGGGCCGCGGGGTCGTCGGCACCCATGGGGGTCAGCACACCGTAGGGGTGGATCGTGTTGACCCGGATCCGGTGCTCGCCGAGTTCCTTGGCCGCGGTCTGCGCGAGACCCACCACCCCGTACTTGGACGCCGAGTACGGCGACTGGACCGGCATGGCCTTGAGTCCCGCAACGGAACTCACCAGGACGATCGACCCGCCGTTGTCCGCGGCGAGCATGTGCGGGATGGTGGCCTTGAGGGTCTTCCAGTACCCCGTGAGGTTGACGTCGATCGTGTCCTGCCACTGCTGCTCGTCGATCTCCCAGACCTTGCCCCAGTTGCAGATTCCCGCGTTGGCGATCACCACGTCCAGGCGGCCGCCGAAATGATCGACCCCGCGGGCGACCAGGTCCTGCTGAAACGCCAGATCGCGGACGTCGCCGACCTCGGCGAGGATCTCCCCGCCCTCGGCACGGACCTTCTCGACCGTCTGCGCGAGGTCCTCCTCGGTGGCCGCCTTGTACCCGACGTACTCGGACGGGGATGCGCACAGGTCCAGCCCGATGATGTTCGCCCCCTCCCGGGCGAAGCGGATGGCGTGCTTGCGGCCCTGGCCGCGCGCGATGCCGGTGATGTAGACGACCTTGCCGTCGAACTCTCCCATGGACTGCGATTCCTTCTTCTCTACAGACGTAACGGGGTGGTCCGGACGGGCCGCCCCCTGGTCACTCTCCCAGGCGACGCATGAACCCATCGGGGATCACGTAGTCGTCCCTGCTCAGCTCGGAGATCGAGGACTTGCTCAGACCGATGAGGCTGGAGTCCAGGCCCGAGCGCAGGATGTCCAGGACGTTCTCGACGCCGGCCTGCCCGTTGGCGCCGAGGCCCCACAGGTAGGCGCGGCCGATCATCACGGCGCGGGCGCCCAGGGCGAGCGCCTTGGCCACGTCGGAACCGCGTCGGATCCCACCGTCCATCAGTACCTCGACCCGGCCGTCGACGGCGTCGACGATCGGCGCGAGGCAGCGGATCGAGGCCGGGGTGCCGTCGAGGTTGTTGCCGCCGTGGTTGGAGACCGAGATGGCGCTGACGCCAGCGTCGACCGCGCGCCGGGCGTCGTCGATGCGGGTGATGCCCTTGAGCATGACCGGCCCGTCGTAGTTGTCCACCACCCACGCGATGTCGTCCCACGTCGCGGGAGGAGTGCCCATCCACTCGCCGTAGGCCCCGAAGAATGTCGGACCCATCTCCCCCTGGTGCACGAGATTCGGCGTGGTGAGGTCGGGGAAACGCTTGTTGGTCACCACGTCGCGCGCCCACTCGGCGGCCCAGCGCGGACGCACCGCGATCTCCGGGGCCAGGGTGAGCATCGCCCTGGCGTCGAGCTTCTCCGGGATGGTCGGGCTACCCCAGTCGCGCCCCATGGAGAACGACCAGTCGGTGGTGAGGATGACGCCCGCCGCGCCCGCGGCCTTGGCCCGCTCCAGTCGCTCGAGAACCTTCTCCTTGCCGCCGAGCCAGTACACCTGGAAGAACGTCTGCGGATTCGCGGCGATGACCTCCTCGATCGGCTTGGAGGCGAAGGAACTCAGTCCCATCGCGGTGCCGCGGGCGGCAGCCGCGCGGGCCACGTCGACCTCACCGTCCGGGGTCACGGCCTGGACGCCGGTGGGCGAGATCATCACCGGGAGGCTGATCGGTTGGCCCATGACCGTGGTGGCCATGTCCCGCTCGGCCTTGGCTCCGATCACGTGCGGCTTGGGACCCAGTTCGGCGAAGGCGGCCGTGTTGTCGTCGATCGTCACGCCCTGCTCGCTGCCGGCCACCAGCGCCATGTAGACGCTCCGGGGCAGCTTCTTCTTGGCGCGGCGCTGGGCCTCGGCGACCGATTCGAACCAGGGGTTGGTGCGCCAGGGGTTGGCCTCGGCGATCTTGGACAGGCGTGACACGGGAAGGGCTCCTTAGGGAGGCGGTCGGTGGGGGCGGGTCGGCCGGTCCGGTCAGACCGGGGACTCGTCGCACAGGCTGGTGGGCCTGCGCGGAGGGGTGGTGATGAGGGTCAGTGGGACCGGGCCGGTGGGCTGCTTGCGCGCTGCCAGGCCCTTGACCCGGGAGTGGTCCTGTGACGGGGAGGGGATGGAGCGCTCGGCCGCGAGCAGCCCCTCGCCGTACCCCTGGACGCACTCCGGGTCCGGCCCGTCCATGGGCAGGCCGGTGAAGAACTTGGCCGCCATGCACCCACCGCGGCAGCTGTCGTAGAAGTTGCAGGACGCACACGCGCCGGCGGACTGGGGCTCGCGCAGCTCGCGGAAGAGTTCCGAGGTCTGCCAGACGCTCTCGAAGCCGCCGTCGGAGACGATGTTGCCGGCGAGGAACTCCTCGTGGATCGCGAACGGGCAGGCGTAGACGTCCCCGATAGGGTCGATGAGGCACACCACGCGGCCCGCGCCGCAGAGGTTCAGCCCGGGCAGCGAGCCCTGTCCGTCGCCGAAGGCCGACAGGTGGAAGAAGCTGTCACCGGTCAGGACGTTGGAGCCGTGCTCGACCAGCCAGTCGTAGAGGTCCTTCTGCTGCTCGGGCAGCGGGTGGAGGTCGTCCCAGACGTCGGCTCCGCGGCCGGAGGGACGCAGGCGGGTGATGCGCAGGGTCGCGTCGTAGCGGTCCGCCAGCGCCTTGAACTCGTCCAGCTGGGTGACGTTCTCGCGGGTGACCACCACGGAGATCTTGGCGTCGGTGAACCCGGCGTTCTTGAGGTTCTCCAGGGCCCGGACGGCCATGTCGAACGAGCCCGGGCCGCGGACCGCGTCGTTGACCTCGGCCGTGGCGCCGTCCAGGGAGATCTGCACGTCGACGTAGTCGCTCGCGGCCAGGCGCTGCGCCACGGCCTCGTCGATGCGCACGCCGTTGGTCGAGAACTTCACGCCCACCTGGTGGCTGGTGGCGTAGTCGACGAGTTCCCAGAAGTCGGGGCGGACGGTGGGCTCGCCACCGCCGATGTTGACGTAGAAGACCTGCATCCGCTGCAGCTCGTCGATGATCGATTTGCACTGCTCGGTACTCAGTTCCCGGGGGTCGCGCTTGCCCGACGAGCTCAGGCAGTGCACGCACGCCAGGTTGCAGGCGTAGGTGAGCTCCCAGGTCAGGCAGATGGGGGCGTCGAGGCCACGCTCGAACTGGTCCACCAGGCGGCCGACGGGAGCGGGGGCCGTGCTCGTCGAGGGGGCGTCCGGGCGGCTGAGGGTGCTGGTCATGGGGTCTCCTCGATCATGCGCGAGGCGGCGAGCTGGCCGAGCGCGTGCAGGTACAGGCGGGCGGTCGCGGGGTCGTCGATCGACACCCCGACGGCAGCACACGCCTCGCGGGCGGTGGGGTGATCGGCGAGGGCGCGGACCACCTCGACGATGGTCGGCGACTTGAGAAAGCTGAGCTTGCGGGTGTGGAAGTGGTAGAGCAGAGCCCCGAACGGCTCGGGACGAAGGGCCACTCCGGGGTGCAGGCGCCAGCCGGCGTCGAGGTCGAAGGCCGCGGGCGCGGCGTCCTGTCCGGCGCCGGCCGGCGCTGCTGCCGAGGTCATCTCAGTAGACCCCGCACATGCCGTCGATCGAGACCTCCTCGATGAGGGCCTCCTCCAGCACTACCTCGGTGTTCTGGGCGTTGTCCACGGCGATTCCTCTCGTCAGCGGGTTGGGTGACTCACCGCACACGGTGAGACCTGCATCATATTGACACCTAGTGCCAAATGCAATGGTCTGCGCACAACCCGTCCCCGGGATGCCTCTAGGCTTGGCGATCATGGGAATGACTGAGCCACGGGGATGACGGAGCCACGGGGATGACGGAGCCGAACGACAGTCGCGCGCCCGGACGGCGACCGTCCACGACGCGAGCCTCGATCGTGACCGTGGCGCTCAGGCTCTTCGACCGCCAGGGATACGAGGCGACCAGTGTCGACGAGATCGCCGAGGCCGCCCACATCTCCCGGCGGACGCTGTTTCGCTACTTCCCCGGCAAGGCCGCGATCGCGTGGGGCGAGTTCGACATCCAGATGGACGGGATGCGTCGCCAGCTCGCCCGGATCCCGGCCGCCACCCCGCTGAGGGACGCGCTCGCGGACGCCCTGGTCACCTTCAACACCTTCCCGGACTCCGAGACGCAGGTGCACCGCCTGCGGATGGGACTACTGCTCGGGGTCGACGAACTCCAGGCCCACTCGACGCTCATGTACGCGGACTGGCGTAGCGCCGTGGCCGAGTTCGTCGCCGCGCGCCGCGGGGAGTCGGTGCACGACCTCATCCCCGCCGCCACCGCCCACGCCGCCCTGGGGATCGCCCTCTCGGCCTACCGCCGCTGGGTCGACGAACCCGAGGCGGATCAGGCGCGGTTGCACGAGCTGCTCCGCCAGGGCACGCGCATCCTGGCCTGAACCGGAATGATCCGGCGGCTGATCCGGCGGCCCGCACCACCGCGAACCTACCGGGGAGTAACATCGGGGCGGTGACCGACACCGCGCCCTCCGCCTCCGCACCCACCCCGACGTTCCGCCTGTGGCAGAAGGCGACCCGCCTCCCGCTGGGCTCGCGCCTGTTCAGCGCGGCCGTGAGCCTCAAGGCGCCCTACTTCCGGACCGTCCTGCCGCACGTGGTGGAGCTGCGCCCCGGCCGGTGCGTCGTCCGCGGCCCCGGCTGGTGGGGCAACCGCAACCACATCGGCACCTTCCACGTGATCGCGGCGTGCAACCTGGCCGAGATGGCGATGGGCATGCTCGCCGAGGCCACCGTGCCGGCCACCCACCGCTGGATCCCCGTGGGGATGAACGTGCGCTACCCGGCCAAGTCGACCGGCGGCATGACGGTCACGGCCGAATGGACCGACATCCCCGATTTCGCGGCTTTCACCAGCGGCCGGGACGTCGAGGTCCCCCTGCGCTTCGTCGACGACGCCGGCGTGGAGCCCGTGGTCGGGACCATCACCATCCGGGTCTCCCCCAAGAAGAAGTCCTGACGACGACCTGCCACGAGGCGGGCCGGTCCGCGGGTCAGTCCCGCGTGCGGGCGTCGAAGGCCTTGACGGCGATCGGCGCGATGATCACCGTCAGACCGACGATCCACAGCAGCGAGGCCAGCACCGGGTGCTGCAACGGCAGCGCGGCGTCCGGCCCCACGGCCGGTGCGTTGCCCCAGAGCTCACGCATCGCCTGGACGACCGAGGCCAGCGGGTTCCACTCGGCGACCGGACGCAGCCACACCGGCATCGACTCCGGCGGCGCGAAGGTGTTGGCGAGGAACGTGATGGGGAAGATCGTCGTGAACATGACGCCGTTGACCGACTCGATGGTCTTGAGGCGGGAACCCACGACGATGCCGATCCAGATCATGACGAAGCCGAAGCCCAGCAGGATGAGGTAACCCAGCACCGCGTCGACGAGCCCGCTCCGGATCCGCCAGCCCACGATGAGACCCGTCAGCGACATCACCACCACGCCGATTGAGGAGTGGATGAGACTCGAGGCGCTGCGCGCGATGAGGATCGACGCCCGCTGGATGGGCAGCGACCGGAAGCGGTCGATGATCCCCTTGTTGAGGTCGTTGCACAGGCCGGAGGCCACGACGAACGAGGAGAACGCCATGGTCTGCGCCATGATCCCCGGGAGCAGCCACTCGCGGTAGTTCACACCGCCGGCCACGGCGATCGCCCCGCCGAAGACGTAGGCGAACAGCAGCACGAACATCACCGGCTGGATGGTGACATCCGCCAGGTTCTCGGGCTGGCGGCGGATGTGGAAGAGGTTGCGGCGCACCAGCGCGGAGATCTGGCGGCTCAGCGGCGGCCCGTCGGGGCGGTCCGGCATCGCGAACCGCTCATGGGTGGCCGAGGTGTGGGCGGGGTCGGCGACGGTGCTCATACCCGGTTCTCCTGTTCGATGGTGTCGGCGTCCGCGGTGTCAGGCGAGCTCTCCGGGTCCTCGGCCCTCCGGCCGGTGAGGGACAGGAAGACGTCGTCCAGACTGGGGCGCTGGAGGCCGATGTCGTCGAGCTCGATCCCGGCCTCGGTGAAGGCGGCGGCGATCCCCGCCAGCGCCGAGACGCCCTCCGACGGCGCGGTGAGCCGGCGTGCGTCGCGGTCGACGTGCAGTTCCCCGATCCTTCCGTCGAGGACCCGCACGGCCTCGTCCACGTCATCTGGTCGCGAGACGGTGATGACCAGGCTGGCGGCACCGGACCGGTCCTTGAGCTGCAACGGTGTGCCCTCGGCGATCACCCTGCCGTGGTCGATCACGATCACCCGATCGGCCAGTTGATCGGCCTCGTCGAGGTACTGGGTGGTGAGCAGCAGCGTCGTGCCGTCCCGGACCAGGTCACGCAGCACGTCCCAGAGTTCGTTGCGCGACCGGGGGTCGAGCCCGGTGGTGGGCTCGTCGAGGAACAGCACGGGCGGGGCCGCGACGAGGCTGGCGGCCAGGTCGAGCCGGCGCCGCATGCCCCCCGAGTAGCTCTTGGCCACCCTGGTCGCGGCGTCGCTCAGTGAGAACTTCTCCAGCAACTCGTCGGCGCGCGACTTCACCCTCTTCTTGGGCAGCCCGTACAGGTCCCCGATCAGACGGAGGTTCTCGCGCCCGGTGAGCAACTCGTCGACGGTGGCCGCCTGTGCGGTCAACCCCATGGCCTTGCGCACATCGGCGGGCGCGGTCGTCACGTCGTGGCCGGCGACCCGCGCGGTGCCCGAGGTGGGCGGGCTCAGCGTGGTCATCATGCGGATGGTGGTGGTCTTACCGGATCCGTTGGGACCCAGCAGTCCCAGGACCGTTCCGGGGGGCACGGTAAAGGAGATGTCATCGACGGCGGTGAAGTCGCCGAACTTCTTGACGAGGTGTTCCGCCTCGATCGCGGGGGCGTCGGACGGTGGTGGGGTACTCACCCGCCACAGCGTGCCGCGCTCACAGGGGGTAGTCAAGACACGCGTCCATTAATGCGGACAGGAAGCGTCCTGAGTGCCCGCCGGCCGCCGTCGCCGCGGCGTTCAGTCCCGGACCGCGTCGGCGATGCGGGGCACCAGGGTGTCGAGAGCGTACGAGATCGACAGTGGGGTGTTGACGGAGATGGCCTGGCGTTCTGTCGAGGTCAGGGTCAGGAGCTCTGCGGAGAATCGACCGAACAACTGGTTGTACTCGGTCGGGACGAAGTTCTGGTCGTCGGTGAGGAACAGGACCACGTCGCCGTCGAGCATCGCCACCTCTTCGGACGCCACCTGCACGCTGAAACTGGACCCGTCGTCCCGGGCTGCGATCGACTCGGGTAGCCGCATCCCGATGGTCTCGATGAACTCCCCGCGCCCGTCCCTGTTCTGGAACCCGTAGTACGTGCCCGGGTCGGAGACGAGCACCGCGGTCCCGGTCTTGCCCTCCAGCTGCGGGTACCGGGCCGTGGTCTAAGCGATGTGCTCCTCCAGCTCGGTGAGCAGCTGCTCCCCCTCCTCGACCCGGCCCAGAGCCCGGGCGATCTGCCGGGTCGCGGGCGCACGATTCACCTGCCACACGTTCGTCCCCGCCGGTCGGGCGACCGTGGGCGCGATCGAGGACAGCCTCGAGTACTGCTCGTCGTCCGTACCGCCCTGCACATCGATGATCAGATCCGGTTCCAGCGACGCGATCCTCTCGTAGTCCGGTTCGCTGGCGCTACCGAGGTCCACCGCGTCGATCTCACCGGCCGCGTCCCGGGCCCAGGGCTGCAGTCCCGGATAATCCGCGCTACGCGCGTAGCCGACCGGGTTGACGCCGAGGGCGATCGCGTTGTCGACATCGCCCCATCCGAGGGTCACCACCCGCTGGGGCTCGGACTCGATCGTGGTCTCCCCGAACTCGTGCTCGACCGTCACCGGGAACGCAGACCCGTCGCCGTCGGAACCGGGGTTCCCACCGCCGGCGGTGGGCGCGTCGCCCGGACTACAGGCGGACAGTCCGACGGCGAGGGTGGTGGCGAGCAGGGCACCGACGGTGCGGCGCAGTGTCGTTCTCATAGTGTGCGGGTCTCCTTCTGCGTGTGGATCGTTCTCTGTCGTCGGTCACGTCCGAGTGGGATGACCTGGGGTGTTCCCGCGACGGGGTCGGGGACCACGCGGCACCGCAGCCCGAAGACCTCGTGGACGAGCTCCTCCGTGAGGATCTCCTCGGGGGCACCGGTGGCCATCACCCTCCCCTCTCGCATCGCGATCAGGTGGGTGGCGTAGCGGGCCGCCTGGTTGAGGTCGTGGAGCACCGCGACCAGGGTTCTGCCCTGGTGGTGCAGGTCGGTGAACATCTCCATGAGCTCGATCTGGTGGGCGATGTCCAGGAACGTGGTGGGCTCGTCCAGCAACAGCAGCGGGGTCTGCTGCGCGAGCACCAGGGCGACCCAGACGCGTTGACGCTGTCCGCCGGAGAGCTCGTCCACCAGGCGCGCGGACAGCTCGGTGGTCTCCGTTGCGGCCAGTGCGGCCGCGACGGCCTCCTCGTCCGCGGTCGACCACTGGCGCAGGAACCCCTGATAGGGGTTGCGACCGCGGGCCACCAGCTCGGCGACGGTGATCCCGTCGGGCGCGAGCGAACTCTGTGGCAGCAGCCCCAGGCGCCGCCCGACCTCCTTGGCCTTGTAGGAGCTGATGTCGCGTCCGTCCAGGATCACCTGACCCCTGGCGGGCGCGAGCAGCCGTGACAGGGCGCGGAGCAGAGTGGACTTGCCGCAGGCGTTCGGGCCGATGATGACCGTGAACGAGTCCTCGGGGACGGAGACCGACAACCCCTCGGAGATGACCCGTGTGTCGTATCCGACCGTGATGTCCTCGGCGCGCAACGGAGGCAGGCTCATGGGAGCTTCCTTATCTCGTGAATCAGTAGCCAGGTCAGATACGTTCCGCCGATGACGAAGGTCACCACCCCCACCGGCAGCGTCTGAGGTAGCGCGTGCTGGGCGACCAGGTCAGAGGCCAGCAGCAGGACGGCCCCGACGACCGCGGACGGCCAGAGGGTGATCCCGGGCGTGCGGGCGAGACGGCGGGCGACCTGCGGCGCGGCCAGGGCGATGAACGAGATGGGTCCGGCGGCGGCGGTGACGGCGGCCGTCAGCGCGACGCCCACGATGATGAGACCCAGTCGCGAGGGTTCGACCCGGATGCCGATGGCTCTCGCCGCGTCGTCGCCGAGCTGCATCTGCTGCATCGGCCGAGCCAGCAGTCCGAGGGCCAGTATGAGCACCATCACGACCGCGGTGGCCACACCCGTCTGTTCCCAGGTGATCCCGTTCAGCGACCCGGCACCCCACACCGCGGCGCTCATCGCGACCTCGAGTTGGGCACGCAACAGCAGCCAGCTGTTGAATGCCGTGAGCATGGCCGAGACCCCGATGCCGACGATGATGAACCGAAATCCGGTGATCCCGCCCCGGTACGCCAGCAAGTAGACCACCGCGGCGGTGGCCACGCCACCCACCAGCGCCCCTGAGGCCACCTGGGTGTAGCCACCCCCGAGGACGATGAGCACGACGATCGCCCCGGTGTACGAGCCCGTGGCGAACCCGATGACGTCAGGACTCGCCAACGGGTTGCGGGTCACGGACTGGAACACCGCGCCGGAGGCGCCGAGGGCCGCGCCGAACACGACGGCGGCCAGCACGCGTGGGGCCCGCCACTCCAGCACCACGGTCCGGGCGAAGGTCCCGTCAGTACCGGTCAGCACGTCGACCAGTCGGCCGAGGTCGACGGCGTAGCTACCGACCGTCAGGCCGACCACCGCACCGACGCCCAGCAGGACCGCGAGGGCGGCGCAGACGAGGAGGGCCCGGAGGGGGAACCGGACGGAGACACCGTGACGCCGCCACTGCACCTGCCGTGCCCCGAAGTCCACCCGCGAGGCTCCGCTGGCGATGTCGCTGCTCATAGCCCGCTCGCCTTCTTGCGTCGGATCAGGGCGATCAGGACAGGCGCGCCGACGAATGCGGTGACGATCCCGACGGGCATTTCACCGGGACGGATCACCAGGCGACCGAGGACGTCCGAGACGATCACGAGGATCGGCCCCATCACCACCGAGTAGGCGATGATCCAGCGCTGCTCCGGCCCGGTGATCCACCGGGCGATGTGCGGAACCATCAACCCCACGAACAGAAGGGGGCCGGCGATCGCCGTCGCTCCTCCGGCGAGCAGCGTCACCGCGACGACCACCATGGTCCGGGTGAGCGCGACCCGGGTCCCCAGGGATGTCGCGAGATCGTCGCCGAGGGCGATCGCGTTGAGCGCTGTCGCCGCGCCCACGGCCAGCAGCACTCCGAGGATCAGGAACGGCAGCACCGGAAGCAGCACGTCATAGCCGCGGCCGGCGATCGACCCGGCGTTCCAGTGCCGCATCTGGTCGAACGCCCCCGGGTCCACCAGAGTCATGCCCAGGGTGATTCCGGAGAGCACCGCGCCGAGAGCCACGCCCGCGAGCGTCAACCGCACCGGGTCCGCCGGGCCCCGGCCGGCCGATCCGACCAGGTACACCCCCACCGTGACCACCAGGGCCCCGAGGAACGCGAACCACACATACCCGGTGATCGAGGACACCCCGAAGACCGCGACGCCCAGTGCGACGAAGAACGCCGCCCCGGCGTTCACCCCCAGAATTCCCGGGTCGGCGAGCGGATTACGCGTCAACGCCTGGATGAGCGCACCCGACACCGCGAGCCCGGCACCGACCGCGAGGCCGGTCAGCGTCCGCGGCAGCCGCATCTCCCACACGATGAAGTGCTCGTCGATCGCGAGATCGTGGTACCGGAACGCCTCCAGCACCGTGGACAGCGGGATGTCCTTGGACCCGACCGCCACGCTGACCAGTACGGCGACCGCCAGCACCGCCAGGAGGACGATGAGTCCGGCCGAGCGTCGGGTGGTGGTGCCCGCCACTGCCCGAGGGGGGACGGTCCGGGAGCGGGTGGGCACGCCGGTGCCCCGCGAATCGGTGGTCGTCATGTCAGGTGCGTGCCTCGCCCTGACGCCAGTAGCCGCTGAACGTGATCAGTTCCTTCGCCACCCCGCCCTGCGCGATGAGGAAGCGGCGCGCCTCCTGCACGAGCGAGGCCTCCGCGCAGATCCACGCGTAGCTGATCTCTCCCGGCGCGACACCGTCGAGGACACGGGGGATCGACAGCCCAGGTGGGCCCCCGTCTCTCACGTGCCAGTGCACGGTGGCTCCTGTGGCGATCGGGTGGATGTCGGAGTCGTGGTCCACCTCGATGTGTGCCGTGGCCTGGCTCCCGAGAGCCGCGACGCCGGGGGCCGGCTCCGGGGAGGTGAGTATCGACGACAGCGCGGGAAGGGCGGTCACATCGGCGAAGAACACCTGGCGCCCTGACGGGTCAGTGGGGCTGTACAGGCCGTTGCCCTCGACGAAACCGGCGACGTCCCCGGGAGTGACGGTGGCGGCCCAGCGGCCGCCCGGGCCGCTCGCCGCGTGGTCGTGGTCGCTGTGGTCGCTGTAGTCGCCGTGGAGCACGATGTCGACATCGACCTCACCGTCGTCCGGACGGTGGGCGCGGACGGTGTACCACCGCAGCTCGGGCCGGCATCGGTCACCGATCAGGTCCGCCACTCCTCGAGGTGACGATCCGACCAGGCCGTCAGCGGGAAGGTCGAGCCCTGCCGGGCCGGGGATCAGCAGTGCGAAGAAGTCATCCGGGCGCAGGAGCTCATAGTCGGTGAGCTGAGGCGCGTGGAGGGTGATCCGGCGCATCCGCGGGGTCAGCGACACCGCCGCCGTGACCGTGACGGTGAAAGCCCGATAGCTGCCGCGCGGCTCGGGGCGAGGTGCGCGGCTCGGTGGTGAGACCGCTCCCATCACTCGGCCGGCCTCTCGTCGAACGCTGCGCTCACGGCGGCGTGGGGCCGAGCATGGGTGATCATCGTGCGCCTCCGTCCTCATCCGGCTGAATATAGGTCAGCCTATCCTTACCCAGCGGGCCCGGGGTCACGCCCCCTGGCACCGCTTCCCGCGTGGTATCTCGCATCGACCCCGGCGTATCGTGGGGAGGTTGCCGCGAGACCCGCCCGTCCCGCGTTGATCCGTTCCCCCGAGCAAAGGATGACCGGTACCGATGAGCCCCATGTCGACCATCCCGCCCACGATCGCCCGTTCGTGGTTGCTCCTGCCGGCAGACAAGTCCGAGCGCTTCGACGCGGCCGCGGACTCCGAGATGGACGTCGTGGTCCTGGACGTCGAGGACGGGTGCCGCCAGTCGGAGAAGGAGCGTGCCCGTCGCGAGGTCCGCCAGTGGCTCGAGGCCGGCAATCACGCGTGGGTCCGGATCAACGACGTCCGCTCCCCCGAGTGGGAGAAGGACCTCATGGCGCTGGGCCACTGCCCCGGTCTGGACGGGGTGATGTTGGCCAAGACGGAGAACCCGGAGCACGTCTCGCTCACCGCCGCCCGGCTGGCCCCCGACACCCCGATCGTCGCGCTGGTCGAGTCCGCCGACGGTCTGGCCGCCGCCACGGAGATCGCCAAGACCGACCAGGTGGTGCGCCTGGCCTTCGGCATCGGCGACTACCGCCGCGACACCGGCATCGGCTCCTCGCAGATCGCCCTGGCCTACACCCGGTCGCAGTTCGTCGTGTCCAGCAGGGTCGCCCGGGTGGCCCCGCCGATCGACGGTCCCACCATCTCCAATGACACCCAGGTCCTCATGGACGCCGCCGAGCACGCGGTCGAGATGGGCATGACCGGCAAGCTGTGCCTGCGGGTGGACCAGGCCCCGTACATCAACGAGGTGCTGTCCCCCTCGGCCGCCGACGTCTCCTGGGCCGGGTCCGTGATCGACGAGCTGGGCCCCGGGGGCGAGCGGTGCCGCGACGGCGCGGACCTGCCGCGGCTGGCCCGCGCGCAGAAGATCGCGCACCTCGCGCAGGCGTACGCCGTCGTGCGCTGACCCGCCTCAGGGGGTAGATCAGCTCAGGGGTAGATCAGTTCAGGGGTGACTCGACTCAGCGGGGCGAGTCGCCGGTGACCAGCGGCAGGTCCGGATCGCCGGCCCACGCGTTCATGGAGCCGTCGTACACCGCGACGTCGTCGCGGCCGACGAGTGCCAGGGCGTGCGCGACCCCGGTCGCCGCGATGCCGCCGCCGCAGTAGGTCACGACGGTCCGGTCGTCGTCGAGCAGGCCCGCGGCCTCGAACTCGCGGCGCAGCTCCTCGGTCGGGCGGAGAGTGCCGGTCTCGGGGTCGCGGAGCGTAAAGACCGGCAGGTTGATGCTGCCGGGGATGTGGCCGCGGCGGGCGTAGGTGTCCACCTCGCCGCGGTAGGTGGCCTCGTCCAGGACGTTGACAAGGACTGTCCGCCCGTCGTCGAGCGCGTCGGCGACCTCCCGGGTGGAGCGGAACAGCTCGGGGCGGCGCGTGCCGGTGAAGGTGCGCGGGGTGAGGTCGGGGAACACGTCGGTCACCTCGTAGCCGGCGGCCTTCCAGGCGGGCAGCCCGCCGTCGAGCACCGTGACGTTCTCGAAGCCCTCGTAGCGCAGGTTCCACCAGAAGCGGGTGGCCCAGAAGCCGTCGTGCTGGTCGTAGACGACCACGGTCGCGCCGTCGCCGATGCCGAGGGCGCCGGCGGCCGCGGCGAACCGCTCGTGGTCCGGCGCGGTGAAGGGCTGGGGGGCGTCCGGGTCGGCGAAGTCCACCATCAGGTCGGCGAACACGGCGCCCGGGATGTGCTCGAGGCGGTAGGTCTCGGCCCCGGACGTCAGAACGGCAGGGCCGTCGGTGGGCACGCGGAGGTGGGCGGTGGCGTCGACGACGACGAGGTCGGCGTCGTCGAGGTGCTGGTGCAGCCATTCGGGGCTGACGGTGAGGGTCGGGTGCGGTGTCGTGGCGGTCATGGCGCTCCTTTGGTGAGGGGTCGACCGCCGAGGGTAGGCGGACGCACTCCGGCCGGGGCGGTGAGTGCCCCCGGCCGGAGTAAGTGCGATGCGTCGCCGGATTACTGCGTCGGTGTCAGTGGACCCGCTGGAGGCGGACGTTGACGAACTCGCCGAGGCCCCAGCGTCCGAGCTCCCGGCCGTAGCCCGAGCGCTTGACGCCGCCGAAAGGCAGGCCGGCCATGGTGGTGCCGTGCTCGTTGACGTAGGCCATACCCACCTCGAGCCGCTCGGCCACCTCGGAGGCCTTGTCGGTGTCGGTCCCCCAGACCGAGCCGGACAGTCCGAAGGGGGTGTCGTTGGCGATCCGGACGGCTTCGTCGAGGGAGTCGTAGCCGTAGACCATGGCCACGGGGCCGAAGATCTCCTCGGTGTAGGCGTCCATCTCCGGGGTGATGCCGGTGAGGACGGTGGGCTCCATGAACGCGCCCGGGCGGTCGATCGCGCGGCCCCCGGTCACGAGGGTCGCACCCTGTTCGACGGCGCGCTCGACCTGTTCGACCACCCCGTCGCGGGCGTCCTCCGAGGACAGGGGCCCGAGCGCGGTCCCCTCGTCGGCCGCGGGGCCGACCTTCGTCCCCTCGTACAGGTCGCGGAGCTTGCCCACGAACTCGTCCTTCATGTCTTCGGGCACGAACATCCGCTTGGGTGAGTTGCAGGCCTGCCCGCAGTTCGACAGGCGGGCCTTGCCGACGGTCTCGACCAGCTCGTCGAGGTCGTCGGTGTCCAGGACGATGAGCGGGTCCGAGCCACCCAGTTCCAGCACGCTGGTGGTGAGGTTCTCCCCCGCCACCTTGGCCACGGCGGCGCCGGCGCCCTCGCTGCCGGTGAGCGAGACGCCCTTGATCCTGGGGTCGGCGATCATCTCGGCGACCGTGTCGCTGGAGGCGTAGACGTTGACGTACGCGTCCTCCGGAAGCCCGGCCGCGCGCTGCACCTTCTCGATGGCCGCGGACGAGCGCGCGCAGATGCTGGCGTGCTTGAGCACGATGGTGTTGCCCAGCAGCAGGTTGGGGGCCGCGAACCGGGCCACCTGGTAGTAGGGGTAGTTCCACGGCATCACGCCGACCAGGGGCCCGACCGGCTCGTGGGTCACGCGGTTGAGGCGAGCCCCGGGCACGTCCAACGTCTCGGGCTCCAGCAGCTCGGGGCCGTGCTCGCCGTACCAGCGGTAGATCGAGGCGGCGAGCTGGACCTCTCCCTGCGCCTGGTCGGGGAGCTTGCCCATCTCGGTCGTGATGGCCTTGGCCAACTCCTCGGTGTGCTCCTCGAACGCGTCCGCGATGGCCAGGAGGATCCTCGCCCGCTCCGCGACGTCGGTGGCGCGCCAGGAGTCGAAGCCAGTGGTGACGGTGGACAGGATCCCGTCGACGTCGTCGGTCTGGTCGTACTCGCTGTCGGTCGTCCCGGTCGACGGATCGTGGGTGACGTACATATGGGTCCTCCCGTGGTTCGCGTCCGCCGGGTGATCGACCCGGCTCTGCTCGCGACGGTAGGCCAGCCTTGCCTCGCCTGCATCCGGTCGGGAACCCCGTCCAGGGCTGTGCCACCCGGGTAGCGATTCGGCGATGGACGCGAGTATGGTCCCGGGCAAGGTGGCCCCGCGCCCGACGGCTTCGCTCGTCGGCTCCTCTAGTGCGTGGGGTATGTCCATGAGCTACGGCAGCGCCGTTCACACCGCCGACGGGGACTTCATCGTCGGATCCATTCTCTCGGGCGCTGCACCATGGCTTTCGCTCTCGTCCGAAACCACTCTGGAATACGCCTTGTTCGGGGGAAACAGCCCGTTTGCCAACTGGGTGGGAAACGAACTGCGGGAGTGGGAGCTATTCCCTACGCCGGAGTCGCTCTTCCTCACCGACGATCTCGGCGAGAGAATCCGGACCTGGTCAGATGAGTTACACAGATGCCAGGAAGCGCGGTTTAGCGGAATGCCCGGACCTGACGACTCGGAAATGGTGGAGGTGGCGCTTGAGGGGCTCACGCTCTGTGGGTTTATCAGGAATGAGATCCCTTATTATTATGTGGGTTCCACGTTCTTCGACGCGCTCCCTGAGCCTGTGAGAGAGCAGGTCGAAGATCGCGTCCCTGACTGGAGGGGATATCGAAAGATCGACGGCAAGAGGGACGTGTTCGATCGGCAGGCCATGCCGTTCCAGCCGTTCGGTAGCAGCCAGATGCCGCCCGAGCTGTCCACGATGTCGGCCGCGATCATGGCGAACGTCGATCGTTACGGTGGCCGAGTTGTGGACCCGGGCGGAGACCTCTGGGCCGAATTGGACGCCTGGCAGGCCCGATATGAGGACAGCTTCCTCGGCCTCCCCGAACAGCGGGGTCGAACGCCACGATGGCGGCCCGGGTTCGACCGCCTTGGCTGGATGGCCGAAGGCCTCGCCCTACAACAGAAGTCCCACAACGCGCTGGAAGGCGTGCAGCTGGCCTGTGGAGCGGCCTACCTCGCAATGTCGAAGGACGAGTGGGATTCGATGCTCGCCGTCTACCTCAAGAACACTTCCGAAGTGCCAGGCCGAGCGGGCCCATCCACTTTCGCGGGGGCGCGATGACACGACCCCCTCATGCTGTTACAGGCGCAAGAACGGTGTGCTGCACGTGGGGCGTCGATGATCCCCGCCTGATCTCCCGATCACCGCCCGGAAAAGGCCGCCGACCCCGGTCACCGGACACTCGGCTACCGGGGCCCACGAACCGCAGGGCGGCGGCCCGCCAGGACTCGATCATTCAGACCGCGATCGTCATACCCGCCGCGCGGGTCAACCCCACCCCTGGGCGGCGCGGCGGTCGGCATCGGCCATTCCCTGGTTGCCCTGACTCGCTGCCCGCGAGATCTCCGCGAGCATCGCCTGAAGAGCTGCCGCCGCCTGGTCCCAGTCGTTCTGGTGGGCGTGGTAGGCGACGGCGGCGTCGCCCTCCCATTCGGCGACGAGCGGCGCGAGGTATGTCTTGAGGTCATCGAGGGTGGTCCGCAACGCGGTGGAGGCCGAGCCGACCTGGCCGACCAACGCCTCGATCGGGCCGTGGTTGTAGGTGATCTGTCCTGAGGTCATGAGTATTCTCCCGATTCGAGGATGGGTGGTCAGATGTTCAGAGGCCCGGAGGCGCCGATTCTGCTGATGGCCTGCGCGGAGTCCTGATCAGCGGCGTCGAACGAGGTGCTGTTGACCCGCATAGTCTCCGAGATGCCCGCCAGGGCGGAGTTGAGCTTGGCGCTCTGCTGCTGCCACTCCGTCATGATGGTGGCGAACCGCGCCTGCGCCGCACCCCGCCACACAGATCCCCCGAGCTGCGACACCGAGTCCCGGACGTTCCCGAGTAGTCGATCGATCTCCATGTTGACCTCGTCGACCCGCCTGGCCGCGGTGTCCATGGTCCCGATGTGGGTGTTGAAACCGGCCATCTCGTCCTCCCCTTGTCGTCCTGCGGCCCCCTCGTGGGTCCGTCACAGTGTTCGACGCCGCTGCGACCGCGTTCGGTTCCCTCCTCATCGCCGGCCCGAGCAGCCTCAGACATCCTCGTGCAGTCGCAGTGCCGCCTCGACCGGAGCGGTCTCCGGCACGACGAAGGACAGCAATCGGGCCTGATCGCAGGCGTCCACCACTCGCTCGCAGTTGCGTCCACGAGCCAGAACCTCAGTCGAACCGGTGCCCGCCTCACGCCTCGCCCGTCGGAGGGCGGTCACCGCATCGATCACACGGGAGACCTCGTCGTCGCGCATCGAATCCCGGCGCGGGTCCCAGCGGTGGACGAGGGCCCGGTCGATCAGGGTCAGTTCCCCGCGTGTGCGTTCCACGAGACTCACCATGGTCCGGGCCTCGGATGCCTCCACGCACACGGCCCAGCGGGCTGACGAGGAGGGCAGAGCGTCGGCGGTCACCAGTGCGGAGCGGACGATCCGCGGAGCCACCCCCAGCCCCTCCGCCGCGGCGGCCAGCCGAGCGGATCGGGTGTTGCCCCACTCACTGGGAACGAGGAGCACCACCCCGTCGCCCTCCCCCGCCCCGCCCCACCGGAGTGCCCTGGAGACGGGCGCCGCCAGGAGTTCGTCCACGGGAACGGAGAGGCCCGCCACCTCGGTGCGATCGCGGTGGGTGCTCGCCACCGGATCGAGCAGACACCGGTCCGGGTGGCTAAGAGCGAGGGAGTCGACACGATCGGAACACTCGATCCGATCGCCCCCCGGGGGCAACGCTGTCCCGTAGACACCGGCGAGTACCGAGGTCGGCGTGACCGACGGGGAGAGGACGGTCGACGCCGACGCCGACGCCACCGCGAGTCCGGAGCACGAGAGGTCGACCGCGAGGCTCACTGCTACCCGGGTCATGGCAACGCCAGTGCGGTCTGCACCAGATGGACACCGCCGCTCCGGGTGACGAACCTGCCCCGACCCGCCGGCATGGGCGTGGGACGAACCCCACCGAGAAGCGGCCCCTCCTCCCTGCTCCCGGACATGATGATGCCGCCGCCGCCTAGATCCCGGATCCTCCCGACGAAGGGGTCGTACAGGGCCCGAGACGAACCAGCACACCGCCGCGCGAGTACGACGCAGAACCCGATGTCGCGGGCGTGCGGGAGAAAGCGGGCCAGTGGGGTCAGCGGGTTTCCCGCACCCGTGACGACGAGATCGAGGTCGTCGACGACGAGGTGGATTCGAGGACCGTCCCACCACGACCGCGAACGGAGTTCCTCTGGAGTGACCTCCGCCCCGGGCATCCGCTGCTCGAGGATCTCCACGAGGTGCTCGACCATAGGCGCCAGCGCGGTCTCGGTGGCGGCGTACCCGGCGAGGTGGTCGCCCTCGACCTCGCCGAGCATGGTGCGCCGATAGTCGACCACGATGATCTTCGCCGACTGCGCGGTGTTGCCGGAGATCAGTCCCCGGGTGAGGGCTCGTAGCACGGAGGTCTTGCCACACTCCGAATCACCCAGCACCAACATCAGCGGATCGGCGTCCAGATCGGCGTAGACGACCTTCAGGTCGGATTCGTCCACCCCGAGTGGCACGCGTGAACGGGTACCGTCCGGTCCCGGTCGTGCCAGGCTCGCGAGCTGGCCGTACGGCAGGGTTTCCGGGAGCATCCTGACCGGCGCCGCGGTGACCGGACCCGCGAGTTCGCGCCACCGCTGCGCCAGATGCCGGGAGGCCGAGGCGGTGGCGTCGGCGATGCCCCCCGGGTCGACGAGCCCGTCGAGTCTGGGTTGGAAGATGAGCATGTGGTGTCGGTCCCGGGTCAGACCCCGTCCGGGGGAGGCGGGAACGGTCACCGCCGCGCGGCGGTCGATCATCGAATCCGTGGGATCGCCCAACCGGAGTTCGACACGCGTGCCGAGCGCGTCCCGCAGCGCCGGCCGGAGGTCGGCCCACCGGGCTGCCGACAGGACCACATGGACACCGTATGCAAGACCGTCCGCCGCGAGCCCCAGCACGACCTGCTCGAGATCCTCGACCTCCGTCCTGAACGCCTGCCAACCGTCGATCACCAACATGATGTCGGGGTACTCGGCGACTGATCGGCCATCACGCTGGACGAGTCTGCGGCGGGCCTGGTCGATCGAGGTCAGGCCCTGGTCACGGAAGACCGCTTCCCGCCGCTTGAGTTCGGCGTCGACCTCCGCGACCGTACGGCGAACCTTCTCGTCCTCGCCGCGCCGGGCGACTCCTCCGACGTGAGGGAGCGGGGAGATCGACTGGAGGGCCCCGCCACCGAGGTCCACGACGTAGACCGAGAGCCTGTCGGGCCCGGTCGTCGCCGCGGCGGCCAGGACCAGGGTGCACAAGGCGGTCGACTTGCCCGACCTCGTCCCGCCCACCACCGCCACGTTGCCGTCCGCCCCGGAGAGATCCACGGACCAGATGGCTCGGCGCTGCTCGAAGGGCAGGTCGACCTCCGCGAGAGGAAAGCTCCAACTCGGCGGGTCGGCGTCATCCGGGACCATCGGTTCTCTGCCGACCGCCGAGTCGAGGGCGGCTCCGGCACCCAGTGGCGCGAGCCAGACCTCGTGCGCGGGTCGCCCGTGGCCGGACAGCCGACCGACGAGAACGTCGAGCAGACTCGAGCCCTCCTCCTGATCGTCCCGACCGGCGTGATCGGCCGGGCCCCCTCGATCGGAGACGGAGTCGCTGGCCGGAGGGACGGGAGCGGCCACCGGCATGAACCAGGACGTGAATTGTCGCACCGTGGCACGGGCGACCGGTGCCGCGACGGACGCCCCCTCCCGCCGACGATCCTCCTGGTAAGGGCCCGAGACATAGGCGGCGTCGAAGCGCACCGGATCACCGGAATCGACCTTGAGGAAGCCAGCGCCCGGCGTGGCGGGCAGGTGATACGCATCGGTCACGCCGAGAACCGTGCGGGACTCCGTCGCGGAGAACGTCTTGAGTGCGATCCGGTAGGACAAGTGACTGTCGAGACCCCGCAGCCGCCCCTCTTCGAGCCGTTGCGACGCCAACAGGAGGTGGATGTGCAGACTGCGACCGAGCCTTCCGATGGTGAGGAACAACTCCGCGAACTCCGGCTTGGAGGACAAGAGTTCGGAGAACTCGTCGACGACGATCACCAACGCGGGCAACGGGTCCAGCTGGGCACCCCTCGCCCGCGCCGCCTCGTAGTCCCCGACCCCCGCGTAGTTGCCGGCCGCGCGGAGCACCTCCTGGCGCCTGTTGAGTTCCCCCTCGAGCGCGTCCCGCATCCGGTCGACCATGGTGATCTCGGCCTGAAGATTGGTGATCACGGCAGCCACATGAGACAACGACTCGAGTCCCAGGAACGTGGCCCCGCCCTTGAAGTCCACCAGGACCAGGTTGAGCGCGTCCGGGTCGTGGGTGGCGACGAGACCCAGGACGAGAGTGCGGAGGAACTCGGACTTGCCGGAGCCCGTCGCGCCTATACACAGTCCGTGCGGTCCCATCCCGCCATGCGCGGCCTCTTTGAGGTCCAACTCCACCGGCGCACCATCCGGGCTCACACCCACCGGGACGCGCAATCGATCACGTCCACCTCGTCGACGCCATGCCACCGCCGGATCGACCCTGGCCGCCGACCCGATCCCCAACAGGTCCGGTAGGCCCGGGACGCGCCTCATCGACGTGGAGCCGTCCGCGTTGGTCACGGTATCCGCGGGCCGGTATCGAGCGAGTGCCATGGCGAGTCGCTCCGCTTCCGGAAGGCTCATGGCGTCCGCGCGCGCGACCAACTCCTGCCCGGACTCGGTCCGCACCGAGGCGCCGCCGTCATCGTGGACCCGGACACACAGCCCGAGCCTCGTCGCGAGGTCGCGTAACTGACCGGCGCGACTCCCGGAGACCTCCAGGACGGTCACGCCGTCCAACCCGTCCTCCGCGACCAGACGCTCCGCGCCGTTGACACCCACACCGTCCACCACGACCACGAGATGAGGCTCCCCCGGCCGAGGCGTCGCGCCCGCCCCGAAGGACGGTCGGGCCGCGATCTCCTCGGCCAGCATCGCCTCGACACCGGCGAGGGAGAACTCGGTCAGTCGTACCCGTCCGCCGCCGTCCGTGTACGTCGGATGTGCGTGGTGCGGTAGCCACTTGAGCCACTCCCAGGCTCGACGTGCCTGCCCCTCGCTCGCGGCTACCGCGATGCGGACCCGGTCGGGCCCGTGGGTCACGGCGAGGCCCGCCAGCGCGGCCCGGGCAGCGGCGCGCACCACGTCGACATCGCCGTCCAGGGAGACGACGGCGAAGGCCCGCAGCTCCACTGCGACCGGCAAGCCGTCCACCACCGAGTGGACTCTGGCGAAACGCCTCATAGCCACCACCGAGACCGGTTCGAGGTCGTCCACCGGACCGGTGTCGGGCGCGGACAGTCTCGTCGCCAGCGACTGTCGTCCGGGACCCAGACGTGCAGTGAGGTAGTCGGCATCGCCCTCCTCCCGCTCCCACATCCGTGGGGTCCCCACCAGCGCGGGCAGTCCTGCCGGGTCCGGGTGCCTCCACAACGCGGCCCGCCGTTGCGCGGCCGCGATCTCGCGGACTTCTTCCCGGGTCTGCCCCAGGTACCGCAGGTAGTCCTTGCGCAGTTCGTCAGTCTCGCCGGTCTTGTTGCCGCCGGACAGGGTTCCGGCGAGCATGCCGACGGCGGACACGGCCATCATGACCGGGAAGAGAATGAACATCGGGTTGCGCATCATCCCTGTCCGCAGCATCACGACCACCATGCCGGCCACGGCGACGACCAGGATGATCGGGAGCACGATCTGGACGAGGGGCCGGGGAGTGGGCCGGGGCAATCCTGGCGGGGCCTGCAACTCGAGCTCGCCGGTCGGCACCACCGGGGGCTCGACTCGCTCGCCACGGGTGAAGACCACGTCGCCCATCCGCGCCCTCCTCCCGTGCTGATGCCCCGCTTGGTGCCCCGCCTGATGCCCGCCGTCGTGTCCTCCGGCCGGTTCCAGACCGGCCGGCCCCCACCCGGTCCCGGAGGAGGGCCCCCCACGAGTACGCCCCGCATTCGACAATGGTCGCCGTGTCGAAGCGCGATGTTAGGGCAGTTCACGTCGCGACGGGGACCTCAACCCACCGGGAGGACAGTGTCGGTGAGTCGGACGAGTGGAGGATTCTGGGGTGACGGGACAGAACGAGCTCCGGGCGGTGGCGTCCGGCGTCGAACCGCTGGACCAACGTCGGGTGTCGATCGTGTGCCGCACCACCCGTGTCGACCTGAGTTTGCCGGCCCACCTGGAACTCGTCGCCGTGATCCCAGAGGTCGTCGACCTGGTCCGGGATCGGATAAGGGCGGCCGCGGGACCCGCCTCGCACGTGGACGTGGACTCCGAGATGGGCGGCAGCGCGAACGGGTCATGGCAGCTCTCCAGGCTGGCGGGCGGGCCGCTGGCCATCTCCGAGACACTCGCCCAACAGCGCGTGCACGACGGCGAGATCCTCGTGCTTGACCACCGGCCCGTGCCCACACCGGCACCGCTGTTCGACGACGTTCTCCAGGGGCTGACCGATCCCGACGTCGCACGCTCCCGAATCTGGGGACGCCGCGACGCCGTCGCAACAGCCACCGCGGCGATCGCCGTGGCCGCGGCGGCCGCTGCCACCGCGCTCGTCACGCAGTGGCGGCACACCGACGGGATCCTGACCCCTCTGGTCGCGGCGCTGTTCGCCGCGGTCGGACTCGCGACGGTCCTCACCCTGCGGCGGTTCGATGCCCCCGGGTCGACTCACGCCGTGGCAGCGGCCGCCACGATCGGGTTCACGGTGATCGCGGCAGGCACCATCGGTGCGGCCCCGGTCGGAGCGGGGAGTGTGGTGGGTGGCCTGACCGCGGGATCCGTGGTCGCGGGTCTGTTGCGGTGCACCGTCTTCCGCCCGGCTCCCGGTCGGTCATACGGTCTCGCGGCGGGATACCTGGCCCTGACGCTGGTGACGGCCGTGGGGGCGATCTCCGCGACGGTCGCCGCGTACACCACCGTGCCGGTGCACGCCATCGGGGCCGGTGTGGTTCTCCTGGGCCTGCTCATCCTCACTGCCGCACCCGGCGTTTCGGTCTCGGCGGCCCGCATCCCGATCCCAGCGGTCCCGGCTCCCGGGGAGGACATCGATGTCGGCGAACTCGGCCACGTCGGTCGCGACGTGAACACGGGGCATCCCGACGATCTGCGGAGACACGCACCCCTCCCCACACCGGCAGCGCTCAGGCATCGCTTCCTCACCTGTCGCTCGTGGCTCACCGGCCTGCTGTCCGCTGGGGGCGCCGCATGCACGGCCGGCGCGCTGATCGCGTTGAGCGGCACCGGTGGATCCCCCGGATGGTCCGCTCCTCTGGCACTGGCGGTGATCGTGATGTTGGTGCTTCGCGGGCTGGGTTACTCCGATCGGGTCCATACCACTGTGCTTCTGGGGTCGGCTCTGGCCCTGGCGGCCGGTGTACTGATCGGGGCGGCGTTCACGCATACCTCGCCGATCGGAGTCGTCGTCCCCGCCGCTGCCGCGTTCGCCGCTGCTGTCGCCATCGCGGTGACGGCGCTCCCGCAGGTGGAGCTCTCCCCCGCCGTGCTGCGTGCGGTCGGGACGATCGAGGTGCTGGTGATCTGCATGATGGTTCCGCTCGCGGTCGGGGCCATGGACGTCTATTCGACCGTCCGTCAGCGATGAGACCGGTCGTCGCGCTCTCCCTCGCCACCACCGTGGCGATGCTGACCGCCCTCGGCGCGGGCGGTCCGTCAGCGGTCGCTCTCGAACGCCCCTCCATCGACGGCCCCCTGCCGGAGGTCGGCCCTATCGATCCCGTCGCCGCGGAGCCCGGTTCGTTGCGGTTCGGCGGTCCCTGCCGCACGACCGCCGCGGTCCTCGATCCGTCCGCCCCTCCCCCCTCCGCGACATCCGCCGACCTCAGCGCGGCCTGGATTCACGGAAGGGGCGAAGGGCAGGTGGTCGCCGTCATCGATACCGGTGTCAACCCGGGCCCCCGGCTACCACGCGTCCGTGGTGCGGGTGACCTCGCGCCCGGCCGGGACGGCACCGAGGACTGCGATGCGCACGGCACACTCGTCGCCGGGGTGCTGGCCGCGATCGAGGACGACTCGGGACACTCCGGCGTCGCCCCGGGCGTCGAGATCGTCTCCATCCGGCAGTCGAGCAGTGTCCTGAGAACCACTGAACGTTCATCCGACGACTCCGTGGTCGGATCAGGTGTCGGCACGCTGACGTCCCTCGCCAGGGCGATCCGCGCGGCTGTCGACGCGGGCGCGGGCGTGATCAACATCTCTGAGGTCGCCTGCGTTCCCGCCGGCACCCCGCTGGCCGACGAGACGCTCGGCGGGGCGATTCGCTACGCCGCCGTCGATCACGACGTCGTCCTGGTGGCGGCTGCGGGAAACGTCGGCCAGACCTGCGGAGACCAGAACCCCGATTCCCCCGACCCCACACGAGCCGGTGATGACGGCTGGGACGACGCGCTCACGGTGGCGGTACCCGCCTGGTACGACGATCACGTGCTGGCCGTGGGCGGCGTGGGACCGGACGGGGCCGCCGCGGACTTCTCACTCCGGGGCCCGTGGGTCGATGTCGCGGCCCCTGCGGTGGACCTACGCTCGGTCGGTGCGGACGGCGCGGGGGTGTCGGACCTCGTCGTGGACGGGGACGGAACCCGTTCCTCCATCAGTGGGACGAGCTTCGCCGCTCCGTTCGTGGCCGGCACCGCCGCCCTCGTCCGGCAGGCATATCCGGGTCTCACCGCCCGACAGGTGATCGCGCGGATCAAGAGCACCGCGATCCCCGCCGCCGGCGGCCGCGATTTCGCGGTGGGCCACGGGGTGGTAGACCCGGTGGCGGCGGTCACCGGGGTCCGTCGGTCCGGTCGTCCGGTGCCCGCGTCGACGACCATCGCCGCACCACCCCCGGACCCGCGGCACACCGGCGCGGGCGCGGGTGCGATCGTCGCGGCCGGGTCACTCACCGTCGGGGGTGCCATCCTGGTCGTGGTCGCTCTGACCCGAACCCGAAGCCTCCGCCACCACGACCACCGGCCCGGGTGCTGAGAGTCACGCCCGAGCGGACACCCTCACCGGATCCGCGCGCCGTCGTACCGCGTTAGCGATCACCCCACCGGGCCCGAGGCCTCGTCCACGACGGAGTGGAGGTCGTGACCATCCCGGCTGACCAGAGCGGAACGGCGATCCAACCTCGGGCCGGCGGGGAGTCTGTCGATGATCGCCCCGTCCACCGGAACCGGGGCGCCACCCACCCCGAGCACTGCAGCGGTTTCCTGATCCGGGACGTCGAACCGTACCCCCGCGTCGGTGACGATCGTCGTGACCGCGCCACGAGTGGACGTGCCACGCCCGATCGCCGTCACGAGCATCCCTCCGCCCGGGATCCCGACGACGTCGACAGCCGGCCCACCACCGTCCGCGCCGGCCATCGTCCGGGCCTCGGACTCCGAGGGGGCCGGGGCGCCGGCGACAACGGTCATCCGACGGGCCGCGGTCCCCTCCCTGCCGGAGTCCCGGACGCACAACACCGGGGAATCGCTGGTCGCGAGCACCGTCGGACGATCCGCGGGAAAGGCGTCGACGTCCAACGCGACCGATCGCGGAACGCCCATCCGGTCGGGCTCGACAGCCTCGACCGGCCCCACGGTCGAGGTGGAACGGATGACATCGGCCACCACCGGACCGACCTCCTGGACACCATCCGCCAACGCCACATAAGTCGCCCTACCCGAGGCCGTGTCCACGGTGAACACCTGCCCGATCCGCAGGGAGTCCAAACCGTAGTCCACGGGTCTGCCAGCCATCTCGATCTGCGGTCGCACCACCGGGTCGACCTCCGGCAGCGGGTCGATCAACGCGGCGGTGACCGGTCGCGGTGCGATGCCGTCCAGTCCGAGGATCGACAGGAGGTCACCGTCCGCCAGGTCGATCCTCGACCGGGTGCCGTTCCTCAGTAACCACCCCCTGCCGTCCTGGTCCGCCAGGACGATCTCGTCGCGCGAGGTCTCGCGACCGGGCCCCACCGCTCCGTCACGGGCCACCACGCTGGTCGAGACGATCCGGGGGAGACCTCGGTCGGCGTCGGCGACCTCGTCGCACACCGTCCACGAGACGGCCGCCACCCCGCCCGCATCGCGGGGCGCCGGCAACGCGGACGGTGCTCCCGGGATGCCCACCAGGCCACCCCGCCGGGTCCCTGCGATATCCGAGTCCCGCACCGTTGTCGGTTCCGCGGGCTGGCCGGTCACCAGACGGGCCGAGGCGAGATTGAACACCGGGTGGACCGTGTCGCCGGCGCGGACATACATCTGGCCGGACTCCCGGCCCACCATGATCACCGCGCGTTCCACGTCGGGCATCGGATCGAGCAGAGCCAGGACCGCGGCACCGACGCAGCCGAGAACGGCGGCGGCCACACCGACCGCGAACCCTGTCGACTGGCGACGCAGTGGGTCATGAAGCATCCGGACGTCCCGGACGACCACCGCGAGACGGGCCCGGCGAGACAGGAATCGGTGTCCATCCACCTGGGCCCTGGTGGTCGGCTTCAGCGGCACGGACCGGTCCCTTCCACGATTGTGACGCCCCGCGGCGGCGGGTTCCGGGGGTAGGGTACGCCACGGTCCCGGCCCGGTGGCCGGGCTTCCCGGGCGGCCTTCCACGCCCTCGACCAGGCCTGGAGGAGGACCGATGATCACCCTTCGCGCATTTGCCGCGGTCGTGGTCGTCCTCGTCTCCTCGGCCGCGCTCGCGGTGATCTGCCCTCCGCAGTGGCAACCCTGGATACAGTTCGGCGTCGCCACTCTGGTCGCCGGTACGGTCACGGTCCGTCGTCGAGGACGACCGCTCTCGGTCCGCGGCCCTCGCTCGCGCCGTCTCCCCGTGGACGTCGTGGACCTCGTCTCCCCCGACTTCTCACTGGTCGGCTGCGTCGAGGGTCACCGGGTGGTGACGACAGGAGTCGAGATCTCCGCCGGTGCCCTCCTGACCACAGAGGTCGGCCGCGATGACCCGGCCGACTTCCGGGGAGTACGGCTCCCGCTGAGCGCTGTCGCACGCCAGCTGGATCAGGGCGGGGTGTCGCTCGAGGGGATCGACGTCGTGGTCCACGGACGGCGAGCCGCATCGGGTCCCGACGGCGACGTGTATGGCTCGCTCGTCGGTCCGCTGCCGCTGATCTCACACCGGCGCGTCCACCTCCTCCTCAGGTTCGACGTCTCCGAGTTGGCGTTGGCCTGCCAGGACGGCGCGGGGCGGGGCTCCCTCGCGAGTCTCATCACGGGGGCCACCGAGCGCCTGCGCCGATCACTGGTCCACCACGGCGTCCCGTGCCGGGTGTTCGACGCCACCGAGCTCGCCGAACGGTTCCTCGAGGCAGAGGTCGAGCCCACGGAAGGAACGGCATTCGTGGTCCGCCCCGGTGCCGGCCCGCGTGAAGTCGTGGACGCCCTCACCTCGGTGCGAGCGTCGGCGATCACCGAGGTGCTCCGACTCCGACGCGTGCCGGGACGCCACGACGTGGTCGACACGGTATCGAGCGTGTGGCTCGCGGGACTCACCCCGGGCGCGCTGCCCCCGTGTGCGGACTCATGCCATCCCCTGCCGACTCCGCGCGTGCTTCCCATCCCGGGTGAAGAACTCCCCGATGCGGTCGCCGGATCTCTCGTCCGACGGCGTCTCGACCACCTCGACGAGCTCGCTCCACCCGCCCACGGGTGCGGTCAGATCCTCGGCGCGACACGGGCGGGCGACGCGGCCGCCGTCCAGCTGGCCGGGCCCCACCTGCGCTCGGTGCTCCTCGCGGCCGGCTCCGCCGTGTGCCGCCAGGTGGCCTTCCGCGCGGTGGCGGCGGGATACCGGGTCGCAGTGGTCACAGACGTCCCGGACCGCTGGCGATCACTGTCGGCGATCGCCGACGAGACCAGGTACCGGATCGTTGCCGCTGACGCCTCTGATGTGGGCACACCGGTGGACGCGGTGTTCTGGGACGTCGACGGTGCCCTCAGTGAGGGTCGGATCGACGCACTAGCCGGACCCGGTGGTCCTGACGTGACGCCACCGACCGTGATCCGGGTCGACGCCGACTGGGACCTGTCCTCGACCGGCGGGGCGACGACGTCGAACCCGCCCGACCTGGTGCTCGACGGCCGGATACCGGGATGGATCTCCGTGGAACCCCGTTCCGGGCCCACCCGGCGGGTGTCCGTGGTGACCGGCCCGGGCGAAGACGCCTTCGTCGGCACCGTACCGGGGCCGGGCCAGAGTCAGGCCCCGGGCGATCTCACACCCTCAGGTGCTGAACCTTCCGCCAGCCCGGATCGTCGGTGACCGTCAGGGTCACCTCGCCCTGGTCCCAGCCGGAGCAGGCCACGCGCAGCTGCTCGTGCGCGGGGGTGGTGGAGTCCACGTAGAAGTGCAGGAGCCGGCGGCCGTTGCAGCTCTCGGCGCCCACGCACTCGCCTGTGCCCTCCAGACGGTCGACCAGGTGGTCCTCGAGGTCCCGCAGCCCGGGCAGTGAGCCCGACCCCGGCAGCCCGCAGTCCTCGACATCCGTATAGGGCACGTGGACGGCGACGTGCCGGTCGAACTCCGGTGCCGAGAGCGCCACCAGGGGCACGCGCACCACGGCGACCATCGGACCCTGCGAGGTGTCGCCGTGCAGGATCTGCCAGGCCGGCTCCCCCGCCTCGTCGGTGTTCTCCTGCTCGATCTCCCGCAAGATGCCGGGCAGCGCGTACAGCGACACCGCATCGTCCCCCGGGGCCGTGGCGTTGGAGCGGATCGTGCCCACCCACGTCTCCACCGCGGCCTCGCCGCACATCGCGTCGAGCAACAGGTAGGCGGCGATCGAGGGATCGGATCCCACCAGTCCGGCGAACCCGGGATGGTGGACGGTCACGTCGGCCCGGGAGAGCCCCACGTCCACCACCACCTCCGCCTCGTCGAACCCCAGCCGCCGGTCGCGGAAGTGCATGGCGCGCCCGGGGACCGGGTCACGCAGGTCGGCGAATGTCCACTCGGAATCGTCGGGCGGGGCCTGGGCGAGCCAGCGGCGCGCCACCCCGCGCAGTTCCGGCACCCCGGCCGCGGTGACGGTCAGCCGGTGCGGATCACCCTCGGATGCGGGGACGAACTCCCACGAGAGACCGGGATCGATGGCCTCGATGAGCGAGGTGATCTCCGGGACCACCCGGCGGGCGTTCCCCGACTCGATCGCGGCGGTCGTACGACGACACCCGCCCTCGGACCACCACCGCCAGAAGGTGGCCACGGCCCGCTCCGAACGCAGCCTGGCGGTCTCGATGCGGACGCCGGACAGGTCCATCGACCTGGAGAGTTGTCGGGGTCGTGCCGCGCCGATCGCCATCCGTTCTCCCTCCGTCCGTCACGGTCCGTCCGCCTCGTCTGAATCCAGTATCCGGATATCGCGCCTCTCGTGCCCGGAAGCGGCACACCCGGGACCGGATTCGGGCCGAGCGTGCGGGTCGGCTGGCCGACCGCACAACGGGTGCGCGAGCGCGCCCACACTGGAAGAGTCTCGGGTATGTCCACGCCCCACGGATCCCCCGACGCCCCCGCCGGCCCGCGCGTCCTCGTCATCGGTGCGACCGGCTACATCGGCTCCCGGCTCGTCCCCCGACTGCTCGCCGACGGTGCCCGCGTCTCTGTCCTGGCGCGCACCCCCTCCCGGCTCGACGACGTGCCGTGGCGGGACCAGGTGGCCATCCACGAGGGCGGGCTGGCGGACGAGGTCGCGTTGACCGAGGCGCTCGCCGGCGTCGATGTGGCCTGCCACCTCGTCCACTCGATGGGCCACACCGCGGACTTCGAGAAGGAGGAACGCGAGACCACCGAGATCTTCGTCCGGGCCGTCGAGGCCGCCGGGGTGGGGCGCATCGTGCACCTGTCCGGGCTGCACCCGGAGGGCGAGACGGACCTGTCGACGCACCTGCGCTCGCGCGTCGAGGTGGGGCGGATCATGCTGGCCTCGTCCGTGCCGGCGCTGGTGATCCAGGCCGGGGTCGTGATCGGCTCGGGGTCCGCGTCCTTCGAGATGATCCGGCATCTGACCACCCGGCTCCCCGGCATGGTCACCCCGAAGTGGGTGAGCAACCGGATCCAGCCGATCGCCGTCCGGGACGTGGTCCACTACCTCGCCGCCGCCACCACGGTTCCCCTCGAGGGCGAGCTCGCCGACGGCCGCGTGATCGACGTGGGCTCCCCCGACGTGCTGACCTACGGGCAGATGATGCAGATCTACGCCGAGGAGGCCGGGCTGCACCGCCGGCTCATGGTCCCCGTCCCCGTACTGACCCCCAAGCTGTCCTCGCTGTGGATGGGTCTGGTCACCCCGCTCGAGACCGGCCTGGCCCGGCCGCTGGTGGAATCGCTGCGCTGCGAGGCGATCGTCCTCAACGACGACGCCGACGAGGTGCTCGGCGCCCCGCCCGGCGGCCGCACGAGCTATCGGCAGGCCCTGCGCGAGGCCCTGCGCGTGCCCCACGGCCCCGCCCGGCCCGCGCTGTGGCCCGCGGCCGACCCACTCGGCGACCCGGCCCGGCTGCTGCCCAGCGACGCCGACTGGGCGGGGGTGCGCCCGCCCGCCGTGTGGCACGCCCGCACGGGGAAGTAGAGACCGGCGCCATGGGCACCGCGGGCGAGGGACACGGGCGAGCATGACCGAGGGCAGAATCGACCCCATGCCTGAGCCCGCGCCCACCACCCTGCTCGGCCGCTACCGGCACGCCTTCCGCACCGGCGAGATGGAGACCGCGCCGGTGCCGCCCACGCGCCGGCGCCTCGTCGTCGTCGTCATCACCCTGGTCGTGGGCACGGCCGTCAGCGCCTGGGCGCTGCGGATCCCACCCGGCGACACCATGTTCTATCCGGCCACCGCCCTGCTCGCGGCGGTGTGGCTGGTGGGGGCCTTCGCCTCCGGCCCGATCCGGGTGGGATGCGAGCCCTACCGCCCGGGCCGACCGATCCTGTCCTCGGTCCTCGCCGCCACGGCCCTGGCCCTCGTGTTCTGTGTGGGGGCGGTGGTGGTGGCGCAGATCGAACCGCTCCGCGAGCCCGTCGAGGCGCTGCTCGCCCACGCCACCGTGGGCAACCTGGCGTTGGTGGCCCTGCTCACGGCCGTCAACGGCGCCGCCGAGGAGTGTTTCCACCGCGGCGCGGTGTACTCGGCCACCTCGCGCATCCACCCGATCCTGGTGACCACGCTGATCTACGGCGCCGTCACGGCCGCCGCGGGCATCCCGCTGCTCGTGGTCGCCGCGCTCGTGCTGGGTCTGGTCACCGCGGTGCAGCGGCGGTGCACCGGCGGGGTGCTGGGGCCCATCGTCACCCACGTGGTCTGGTCGATGGTCATGCTGTTCGCACTCTCGCCGATCTTCGACGCCGCGAGCGGGTAGCCGACTACCCCCCGCAGCACTCCGCCCCGGCCCCCGGGCCGCGATCCGGGCCGGGGCGCACCTCACGGGTGGTGAGGTTCCTGGCCGCGAGGTCGACATCCGCCGGGTAGTCCACCCCCACCAGCGACAGGCCGCACGCGGGCGCCACGGGCACCGCCGACGACCGCTGCCTCTCGTCCAGCAGCCCGGTGATCCACTCCTGGCCGCGCCGGCCCTCCCCCACGGCCATCACCGCGCCCACCAGGCTGCGCACCATGGACCAGCAGAACGCGTCGGCGCTCACCGACGCGGTCCACACCTCGGCCGCCCCGGGCGCGTCAGGCCCGCGCGGATCCGGCTCGGCGCGCCAGTCGAAGCGCTGCAACTCCCGGATCGTCGTGGCGCCCTCCCGGCGACGACAGAACGCCGCGAAGTCGTGCAGGCCCAGCAGTCGCGAGGAGGCCTCACGCACCGCGTCCAGGTCCGCCGTCCGTGTCCAGGCCGCGGTGTCGCGGGCGCGGGTCGGCTCGGGCCCCCACGGCGCGGTGGTGAGCCGGTACTCGTAGTGGCGGCGCAGCGCCGAGAAGCGGGCGTCGAAGTCCGCGGGCGCCCACCGGGCGTGCATCACCGCGATGTCGGGGGGCAGGAGCCTGGCGAGTCTGCGCACCAGAGCCTCGGGGCGCCCGTCGAACGACCGCTGATCCAGCCACGCCGGGTCCACGTCGAGGTGGCACACCTGGGCCCGGGCGTGGACCCCGGCGTCGGTGCGGCCGGCGACCGTCAGGGTCACCGGGTGGCGCAACACGGTCCCGAGCTGCTCCTCCAGGACCCCGCACACCGTGCGCAGGCCGGGCTGCCGGGCCCACCCGGAGAAGTCGGTGCCGTCGTAGGCCACGTCCAGGCGGATCCGGCGGGTGGATGTGTCGGCCGCGAACTCCGACGGGGTGATCATGACCGTCGACGCTAGTCCACCGGCCCCGGCCGTGGCAGGCTCGGGTCATGCCGCGCCCGACCACCAAGACCGCACTGCTCGAGGCGGCCGCCGGGGAGTACGAGCGGCTGCACCTCGCCCTCGACCGGTTCGACCCCGTGGTACTGGCCGACGTCACCTGGGAGGCGGAGATCGAGGACACCTCCCGGCACCCGCGGGACGTGCTCACCCACATCCACGCCTGGCAGCTCATGGCCCTGGGCTGGGCGGAGACGGGGGACGCCGGCGGTACGCCCGCGATCCCCGGTGAGGGGCGCACCTGGCGCGAGACCCCGGCGATCAACGCCGAGATCCGCGAGCGCTACCTGGGCACCTCGTACGCCGACGCCGTCGACCTGCTCGCCGGCAGCCACGCCCGGTGCCTCGCCGTGATCTCCTCGCACTCCGACGAGGACCTCTTCACCCGGGGCCGCCACGCCTGGACCGGGAGCACCACGCTCGGTGCCTACCTCGTCTCCGCCACCTCGAGCCACTACGTGTGGGGGTGCAAGACCCTCCGTCGGATCCGGCGCGCGCTGCCGGCGCGCGTGATCTCGGGGACATGAGCGGCCACCCCGACGTGCTGCCGTGGCTGCGGGCGGCCGACCCGTCGTCCGCGTACCTCGCCGCCCGCGACCTGGAGGACCGTGACGACCCGGTGCTGCGGTCCGCTATCGCGGACTCCGGGGTGGGCGCGGCGCTGCTCGGGTACCGGCGTTCGGACGGGCACTGGGGATCCGGCTTCGCCCTGCCCCAGTGGACCAGCACGCACGACACGGTGCTCGAACTCGCCGGGCTGGGGCTGGACCCCGGCGACCCCCGCGCGACCTCGTCCGTGCGGATGGTCCTGGAGGCGCCACGGTGCGCCGACGGCGGCCTCCGCGTGAGCCCGACCGCCCACCGCAGCGACGTGTGCATCAACGGTATGGCGCTGACCTACTGCAGCCGATTCGGCGCGCAGACGCCTCTGTTGGCCGGGCTGATCGACGCGATCCTCGCCGAGCGCATGGCCGACGGCGGGTTCAACTGCCGGAGCACGCGGTCGGGGGCCACGCATTCCTCCGTGCACAGCACCACGAGCGTGATTGAGGGGTTCACCGCCTATCTCTCGGCCGGGCACGCGTACCGCGCCGACGAGGTCGCCGGGGCCCGCGCGGAGGCCATCGAGTTCCTGCTGGTCCACAGGCTGTTCCGCAGCCACCGGACCGGCCAGGTGATCCGCCCGGAGTTCACCCGGCTCCACCATCCCGCGCGGTGGCGATTCGACGTCCTGCGGGGCCTCGACGCCGTCACCGCGGCCGGTGTCGTCGCCGACGAGCGGCTCTCCGACGGTCTCGACGTGCTCCGCCGGCGGCGTCGCGCCGACGGACGGTGGGCCGGCGCCCGCGGGTATCCCGGCGCCACCCACGTGGAGTACCCGGCATCCCGCGAGCCGAACCCGTGGATCACGGTCATCGCGCTGCGGATCCTGCGGAGGGTCGGGGTGGACTGAGAACGCGGAGAGCGGAACTCGTCCAGGATGGTGGTATGCAGTCTCCCCGCCTCGCGGCCCCCGTCGCCGTCCTCGCCACCGCCCTCGCCGCCGCCTCCGCCCTGGGGGCCTGCGCCGCCGACGACGAGGGGGCCGCGGACGGTCCACCAACGGCCGTCACCGAACTCGACCCCGACGCCGGCCCGACCTACGCCCGCTACGTGGCCCTGGGCGACTCGTTCGCCGCCCTCGGCGCCACGGACACCCCCACCAGCGGGCCCGACCGGTGCCTGCGGTCCACCGCGAACTACGCGTCTCTCCTCGCCGAGCGCCGGGACGTGGGAGAACTCGTCGACGTGACGTGTGGTGGCGCGGAGACGACCGACATGACCGAACCCCAGATCCCTGAGACGCCGCCCCAGTTCGACGCACTGACCCCCGACACGGACCTGGTCACGCTGTCGATCGGCGGGAACGACATCGGATTCGGCGCGATGGTGGGCTGCATCGTCCAGACCCCACGGGCGGAGACCGGGGCGCCGTGCCGCGACCGGCTCGAGGACGCGGTGACCGATCAACTCGACGCGCTCGGCGACCGGCTGGACCGGGTGTACGAAGGGATCCGCGACCGCTCCCCCGACGCGCGGGTCGTCACCACCGCCTACCTGCCGCTGGTCCCCGACGACGGCGGGTGCGAGTTCGTCTCCGGGATGAGCCCCGGGGACGTCACGTGGACACGCCACGTGACCGAGCGGATCAACATGATCGTGGCGGACGCCGCCGATCGGGCGGGCGCGGACGTGGTGCTGCCCGAGGACGCCGCCGAACGGAGCGCGTGCGCGCCCGCCGCGGAGCGGTACACCGACTTCACCGGGCAGGAGACCCGGTCGCATCCCATGCACCCGACGCAGGCGGGGCACGTGGCGATGGCGGAGGCCGTCGGCGCGGTGCTGTGAGCGACGGGGCTCTGAACGACGGGGCTCTGGACGGCGGGGCTCTGGACGACAAGGGGCCCCGCCCTCCGCATGACGCGGCGGGCGGGGCCCCTCACACCGGATCCGGGACGGATCGGCCCTCGATGACTCAGGCCTTGTCGGTGTCCTCGCTGGTGGCGTGGGTCGTGTCCTCGGACACGGCGTCGGCGGTCTCCTCGGCGGTGTCCACGTCGGCGTCGTCCGCGGCCTCAACCTGATCGGCGATCGGGCTGTTGGCCTCGGCCTCGGCGGTCACCTCGTCCGTGGTCTCCTCGGCGGGCTCCGCCGGGCCCGCGGCCTTCTTGGAGGCGGCGGCACGGGTGGCACGGGAGGCCTCGGCGGAGGCGAGCTCCTCGGTGACGAGCGCGATCATCGCCATGGGCGCGTTGTCGCCCTTGCGGTTCTCGAGCTTGACGATCCGGGTGTAGCCGCCGTCGCGGTTCGCGACCCGGGGGCCGATCTCGGCGAACAGCTTGTGCAGGACGTCCTTGTCGCGGATGACCTTGGCGGCCTCACGACGGTCGGCCAGCGTGCCACGACGGGCCTTGGTGATGAGCTTCTCCGCGTACGGACGAAGCAGCTTCGCCTTGGTCTCCGTGGTGCGGATCGCATCGTGCTCGAACAGCTGGGTGGCCAGGTTCGAGAGGATGAGCCGCTGGTGGGAAGCGGATCCGCCGAGGCGGGCGCCCTTCTTGGGCTTGGGCATCAGATTCTCCTAGGAATGGTGTGCTGAGAGCTCGTCAGAGCTGCTCGGTCTCGGCGTAATCCTCGCCACCCTCGTCGGTCCACGTGCCGGTCTCGGCGTCGTAACCGGCGACCGAGGCGGGATCGAACCCGGGGGGCGCATCCTTGAGCGACAGGCCGAGCTCCACGAGCTTGACCTTGACCTCGTCGATCGACTTCTGACCGAAGTTGCGGATGTCGAGCAGGTCGGACTCACTGCGCGCCACGAGCTCGCCCACGGTGTGGACTCCCTCTCGCTTGAGGCAGTTGTAGGACCGGACGGACAGGTCCAGGTCGTCGATCGGCATGCCGTAGGCGGCGATGTGATCGGCCTCGGCCGGGCTGGGCCCGATCTCGATGCCCTCGGCCTCGTCGTTGAGCTCCCGCGCCAGGCCGAAGAGCTCGACCAGGGTCTTGCCGGCGGACGCCAGGGCGTCACGCGCGGTGATCGAGTTCTTGGTCTCGACGTCGAGGACCAGGCGGTCGAAGTCCGTGCGCTGGTGCACACGGGTGGCCTCGACCTTGTAGGTCACCTTGAGCACGGGCGAGTAGATCGAGTCGACCGGGATGCGGCCGATCTCGTGTCCCGCGTCCTTGTTGAGCCCGGCGGGGACGTACCCGCGACCGCGCTCGACGACCAGCTCGATCTCCAGGCGCCCCTTCTCGTTGAGGGTGGCGATGTGCAGGTCCGGGTTGTGCACCTCGACGCCCGCGGGCGGGACGATGTCGCCGGCGGTGACGGCGCCCGGACCCTGCTTCTTGAGGTACATGGTGACCGGCTCGTCCTCGACGGACGAGACGACGAGGCCCTTGAGGTTCAGGATGATGTCGGTGACATCCTCCTTGACGCCCGGCACGGTGGTGAACTCGTGCAGGACACCCTCGATACGGATGCTGGTCACGGCCGCGCCCGGGATGGACGACAGCAGCGTGCGACGCAGCGAGTTCCCGATGGTGTAGCCGAAACCGGGCTCGAGGGGCTCGAGCACGAACCGCGAACGGTTCTCGGAGACGACCTCCTCGGTGAGTGTGGGCCGCTGGGAGATGAGCATGTGCTACCTCTTTCGATTCTCGGCGTCCGCTATTTGACGCCGTAGTAACCCACCGTCGCCGGGAGGGCCGCGATGTGCGGCCCTCCCGGCGACGAGGGAGGACGGATCACTTCGAGTAGAGCTCGACGATCAACTGCTCCTGCAGCGGCACGTCGATCTGCGCGCGCTCGGGGAGCTGGTGGACGAGGATGCGGAGCGTCGTGGGGACGACCTGCAGCCACGCCGGGACGGGACGCTCGCCGAGGCTCTCCTGGGCGATCTCGAACCAGTCCATCTTGGTGGACTTGGGACGGACGTCGATGATGTCGTACTGCGAGACCCGGTAGCTCGGGATGGTCACCTTCTGGTCGTTGACCCGGAAGTGGCCGTGGTTCACGAGCTGGCGTGCCTGGCGACGCGTCTGCGCGAGACCCGCGCGGTACACGACGTTGTCCAGACGCGACTCGAGGATCTGGAGGAGGTTCTCACCGGTCTTACCGCCGCGGCGGTTGGCCTCCTCGTAGTAGCGACGGAACTGCTTCTCCATCACGCCGTAGGTGAAGCGGGCCTTCTGCTTCTCCTGCAGCTGCGTGCGGTACTCGGACTCCTTGATCCGCGCGCGGCCGTGGTGGCCGGGCGGGAAGGGCCGACGTTCGAATGCGGTGTCCCCACCGACGAGGTCCACGCCCAGACGGCGGGACTTGCGGGTGACGGGGCCGGTGTAACGTGCCATGGTTCTCTACGTTCCTTCCGGCTCAGACTCGACGCCGCTTGGGCGGACGACAGCCGTTGTGGGGCTGGGGGGTGACATCGGAGATCGTGCCCACCTCGAGGCCTGCGGCCTGGAGTGAACGGATCGCGGTCTCACGACCCGAACCCGGGCCCTTGACAAAGACGTCGACCTTCTTCATGCCGTGCTCCTGCGCCTTGCGGGCCGCGTTCTCGGCGGCGAGCTGAGCGGCGAAGGGCGTCGACTTGCGCGAGCCCTTGAACCCGACGTGGCCCGAGGACGCCCAGGCCAGAACGGCACCGGACGGATCGGTGATCGAGACGATCGTGTTGTTGAACGTGCTCTTGATGTGGGCCTGGCCGTGAGCGACGTTCTTCTTCTCCCTGCGACGGCCCGTCTTCTTGGGGCCCGCAGCGCGTGACTTGGGGGGCATTACTTCTTCTTTCCGGCGACGGTCTTCTTCGGGCCCTTACGGGACCGGGCGTTGGTCTTGGTGCGCTGTCCGCGGACGGGCAGACCCCGGCGGTGGCGGATGCCCTGGTAGCTGCCGATCTCGATCTTCCGGCGGATATCGCCCTGGATCTCACGGCGGAGGTCACCCTCGACCTTGTAGTTGCCTTCGATGTCGTCACGAAGGACGGTCAGCTGCTCGTCGGTGAGATCCTTGGTGCGCAGGTCCGGGCTGATCCCGGTCCGCTCGAGGATCTCGACGGCCCGCGTGCGACCGATGCCGAAAATGTAGGTGAGCGCGATCTCCATACGCTTGTCGCGTGGGAGATCGACGCCGGCAAGACGTGCCATGTGGCGTTTCTCTTTCGTCGTGCGGTAGGTCTGCTCCCCGACCGTCCCCGCTGGCGCATGGTCATCTCACGATGAGCATCCGTCCGGGGCCCTGGCCTCCGCATCCAGGGGTGTGGTACCCGCCTCGCCGACGATGCGGGAAGCGGCTGGTACGGGGAGTTGAGCGATTTACTTGTAGCGGTAGACGATCCGACCGCGGGTGAGGTCGTACGGCGACAGCTCGACGACCACGCGGTCCTCGGGAAGGATGCGGATGTAGTGCTGCCGCATCTTCCCACTGATGTGCGCCAGGACCTTGTGTCCGTTCTCGAGCTCGACGCGGAACATTGCGTTCGGCAACGGCTCGACAACCCGGCCCTCGACCTCGATGGCTCCGTCTTTCTTTGCCATGCTGGTAACGGTCCTCCACGATTCCCCGGATGTCATCTACCGGATTCTGGTGCACTGGTGGGCACACCGACGTATAAGCCTACGTCAGTGCGCGGTGCAGTGCCAATCGGCGGTCATCCGTAGCAGGCGCGTCCCGCCGGGACCCCGTCGAACCGTTCCTGCAGCCAGTTCATCGCCGCCGGCAGCTTCTCCACCGCGCCGAGGAGATGCTCGGGCGCCAGGCCCGGCTCCCAGGTCAGCGGGGTCCCCTCGCGGCAGTAGCGCGCAGCGGTCTCCTCCGCGTCCCAGAAGGGCACCAGCGGGTCGGTCCGGGAATGCCACATGAACACCGGCACGCGGGGGGCGACCGGCGACAGTCGCACGCTGTTCTCGGCGAACGCGCGCATCAGACCCTCCTCGGCGACCAGGTCTCCCCCCTGCAGGACCAGCGGCACGGAGCGGAACGCGCCGAAGAACAGCAGGGAGGCCGTGCACCGCCCCTTCATCTGCTCGAACAGCGCCCATCCCTCGGGGGTGAGTCTGTCCTCCAGTCGGATGTCCTCCGGGTATTCCCGGGCCATCCCCACGGCGGCGGCGAAGGCCAACCCGAACGCCGGGTGCGGCCCGTTGCCGATCATCCGGGCCATCGTCGTCATGTCCGTCGGGATACCGCCCTGCGCGACGCCCACGAGGTTGACGTCCGGCGCGTAGTCGTGGTGCATGACCGAGACCCAGGCACTGGCGATGCCTCCGCCGGAATACCCCAGCGCGCCGAAGCGGCTGTCCCGGGCGTCGAAGCGGGGGTCGTCGCGCACCGCCCGCATCCCGTCCAGCACGATCCGCGCGGACAGTTGACCACCGGGGTAGGCCACCTTGGGCCCGAGATGGTCGGGAATGATCACCGTCCACCCCTGGTCCAACCGGACGCGGAGGAACGCCATCGCGTTGTCCTGCGCGGTCTCCAGGGTCGGGTTGACCAGGGTCTCCGTGGGGGCGCACCGCTGGCCGAGGGCGTTCAGGTAGTGCTGGTAGCTCAGGACCGGCCCGTTGGGTCGGGCGTGGGGCGGCCGGACCACCGTCGCCGTCGCGAGGATCGGACGATCCCGGGTGTCGGTCGACCGGTACGCGATCTCCGTCACCTCGTACCCGGCGAACGCCGGCATGGTCACGACGCGGGTGTTGATCACCTCACCGAGTGCCGCTCCCGCGAGCACCGCGGGGTCGGCGTGATAGAACGGCGCCGGCTGCGGGTCCTCCATGAGGGATCCCGTTCCGCCCTCCATGACCGACTGGGCCCCCGCCGAGGGGGCTGGTCCCGTGAGCTGGGCCAGGATCACGAGCACCGCGAGGGCGGCCGCGATCGCCGCGCGCGTCGAGGTGGTGGTTCGGCGCACGTGTGGGTGAACGGGCATGCCCTGACCTTTCGGGCCGGTGGTCGACAGTGGGAACACCCTAACCCGGACCCGTCTGCCACCGGCACGGCTCCCCCGGGCGCCGCCCGGTCCGTACGGGACTCAGTCTCGGGGGCGGGGGGTGAGCACCCGTGGGCCGTGGGCGGTGACGGCGACCGTGTGCTCCCAGTGCGACGACGGCGAGCCGTCGACCGTGACGACGGTCCAGTCGTCCGCCAGGGTCCGGGTGTCGGTTTCCCCACCGAGAACCAACATCGGCTCGACGGCCAGGACCGACCCCTCCTGGAGCCTCGGCCCCTTGCCCGGCTTGCCCTCGTTGGCGAGGAAAGGCCACTCGTGCATCTCACGCCCGATCCCGTGCCCACCGAACCCGTCGACGATGCCGAGGGCGACGCCGTGGCGCTGTTCCGCGCGGCGGGTGGCGAGCTCGAGGGCATGGGAGACGTCGGTCAGCCGGTTTCCCGGCGACATCGCCAGGATGCCCTCCTCGAGGACCTCGCGGGTCGCCTGGTTGAGGAGGGCGACATCGGGGTCCAGCTCGCCGACGCCGAAGGTCCAGGCGGAGTCCCCGTGCCACCCGTCGAGGATGGCGCCGCAGTCGACCGAGACCAGGTCACCCTCGCGGAGCACGGTGGCCGATCCCGGGATACCGTGCACGACCACCTCGTTGACCGAGGAACAGATCGAGCCGGGGAAGCCCTCGTACCCCTTGAACGAGGGCACCGCGCCGGCGTCCCGGATCAGTTGGTCGACGAGCTCGTCGAGATCCGCTGTGGTCGCGCCGGGCACCGCGGCGTCGCGGGCGGCCACGAGCGCGCGACCGACGATCCGGCCGGCCGCCTCCATCGCGTCCAGCTCACCGGGGGTACGCGCGGTGACGACGCTGGTGCGCGACCGGCCGAACACGTCGGATCAGCGATCCAGCGCGGCCAGGGCGCGCGCGTTGATCTCGTCCACCTCGCCCACCGCGTCGACGGTGGTGACGTCCGCGCCGTAGTACTCGAGAAGGGGTGCGGTCTCGGAGCGGTACACCGCCATGCGGTTGCGGATCACGTCCTCGGTGTCGTCCTCGCGGCCACGGGCCAGCATCCGCGCGACCACGGTGTCCTCGTCGACCTTGAACTCGATCACGGCGTCGAGCTCCTGACCCGCCGCGGCGAGCATCTCCTTGAGCGCGTCCGCCTGCTCCACGCTGCGGGGGTACCCGTCGAGCAGGAAGCCCTCCGTGGCGTCGGGCTCGGCGATACGGGCCTCGACCATCCGGTTGGTGACGTCCGCGGGAACGAGGTTCCCGGCGTCGATGTAGGACTTGGCCTCCATGCCGAGGTCCGTCCCCTGCGAGATGTTGGCGCGGAAGAGATCACCCGTGGAGATGTGCGGCACGCCGAGCTTCTCGGAGAGCAGGGCCGCCTGGGTTCCCTTGCCGGCACCGGGAGGGCCGAGGAGGACGAGACGCATGGTGAGGACCAGCCTTTCTACAGTGTGATGTGCTCGGGGTCGCGAACGCCTACTTGAGGAAGCCCTCGTAGTTGCGCTGCATGAGCTGCGCCTCGATCTGCTTCACGGTGTCGAGACCCACGGACACCATGATGAGCACAGCGGTGCCACCGAACGGCATGTTCTGCATGTCACCACCCCCACTGCCCATGTCGAGGAAGATGTTGGGCAGCACGGCGATCAACCCGAGATACAGCGATCCGAACAGCAGGATCCGGTTGAGCACGTAGCCGAGGTACTCGGCCGTCGGGCGCCCCGGGCGGATGCCCGGGATGAACCCGCCGTACTTCTTCATGTTCTCGGCCTGCTCCATCGGGTCGAACTGGATGGCCACGTAGAAGTACGCGAAGAAGATGATCAACGCGAAGTACAGCAGGATATAGCCCCAGCTGGACGGGTTCTGCAGGTACTGCATGACGTAGCGCTGCCAGAAGCCGTCCGCCGCCGGCTCGGGACCCTGGATCAACTGGGTGATGAGGATCGGCACGTACATCATCGAGGACGCGAAGATCACCGGGATGACGCCGGCCTGGTTGACCTTGAGCGGCAGGTAGGTGGAGGTGCCCCCGTACTGACGCCGGCCGACCATGCGCTTGGCGTACTGGACCGGGATTCGACGCTGGCCCTGTTCGACGAAGACGACCGCGACCACGATCAGGACCACCGCGAACATGACCGCCGTGAACTTGAGCGTCGAGGAGTTCTGGTAGATGTTGACGCCCTCGGCGGGGATCCTCGAGGCGATGCCGGCGAAGATCAGGAGCGACATGCCGTTGCCGACCCCGCGGTCGGTGATGAGCTCACCGAACCACATGACGAGAGCGGCGCCGGCTGTCATCACGATGACGATGGTGACGAGCGTCAGGATGTCGTTGTCCATGAGGACCGACTCCCCGTTGCCCAGCAGCTGCCCCCGGTCGGCCAGGGCCACGATGCCCGCGGACTGCAGAAGGGCGAGCGCGATGGTGAGATACCGCGTGTACTGCGTCATCTTGGCCTGACCGGACTGCCCCTCCTTCTTGAGCTGCTCGAAGTAGGGGATCACCACGGTGAGCAGCTGCACGATGATGCTCGCCGTGATGTACGGCATGATGCCGATCGCGAACACGGACAGCTGCAGGAGCGCCCCGCCGGAGAACAGGTTGACCAGGGAGTACAACTGCGCGTTGTCTCCGGTCAGGGCGGTGTCGAGCAGGCCCCGGAGCTTGGGGTAGTCGACACCGGGCGACGGGATCTGCGCGCCGATGCGGTAGAGGATGATGATCCCGAGGGTGAAGAGGATCTTCTTCCTCAGGTCCCGGTCCTTGATCGCGGACGCGAGTGCGGAGAGCACATGTCCTCCTGGTCATGGACGGCCCGTGGCCGCCACCTTCGTCGAATGCCGATGCGTCGGGGAGGTCAGACCGGCGGCAGTGAGCCGGGCCCCGAACGCACAACAAGAAAAACTGTATCAAGATGAGTGCAGGGGCCGGATCCGAGACTCTCGGACCCGACCCCTGCACCCGTCAGCCGGTCCCCTCACGGGGACCGTCGGGGACTCAGGCCCCGGCCTCCGACACGCTTCCGCCGGCGGCCTCGATCTTGGACTTCGCCGACGCGGAGACCTTGTCGGCGGCCACGGTCACGGCCACGGAGATGTCCCCGTCGCCCAGGACCTTGACCGGCTGGTTCTTGCGGACGGCGCCTGCGGCGACGAGCTCGGCCACGCCGACCTGCCCACCGGAGGGGAACAACCGCTGGATGTCGGACACGTTGACGACCTGGAAGACGACCTTGTTGCGGTTCTTGAAGCCCTTGAGCTTCGGGAGCCGCATGTGGATCGGCATCTGGCCACCCTCGAACGCCGCGGGGACGTTCTTGCGTGCCTTGGTGCCCTTGGTACCGCGACCGGCGGTCTTGCCGCCCTTACCGCCCTCACCACGACCCACGCGGGTCTTGTCGGTGTGGGCGCCGGGTGCCGGGCGCAGGTGGTGCAACTTGATGGTCATGCTCACTCCGTCTCTTCGACCACGACGAGGTGGTTCACGACGTTGATGAGACCCCGTGTCTGGGCGTTGTCCTCACGGACGACCGTCTTCCGGATGCCCTTGAGTCCCAACGTCCGCAGGGAGTCCTTCTGGTTCTGCTTGGTCCCGACCGTGCCGCGGACCTGGGTGATCTTGAGGTTGGCCATGATCTACGCCCCCTGTCCGGCACGTGCGCGGAGCATGCCCGCGGGAGCGACGTCCTCGATGGGCAGGCCGCGGCGGGCCGCGACCTCCTCGGGACGATGCAGACCCTTGAGCGCTGCCACCGTCGCGTGAACGACGTTGATGGCGTTGTCCGACCCCAGCGACTTGCACAGGATGTCGTGCACGCCGGCGCACTCGAGGACGGCGCGCGCGGCGCCGCCGGCGATCACACCGGTACCCGGAGAGGCCGGGCGGAGCATGACGACGCCCGCAGCGGCCTCACCCTGGATCGGGTGCGGGATGGTGGAGCCGATGAGCGGGACGCGGAAGAAGTTCTTCCGTGCCTCCTCCGACCCCTTCTGGATCGCCGCCGGCACCTCCTTGGCCTTGCCGTACCCGACGCCGACCATGCCGTTGCCGTCGCCCAGGATCACGAGGGCGGTGAAGCTGAACCGCCGACCGCCCTTGACGACCTTGGACACGCGGTTGATGGTCACGACGCGCTCGATGAACTGTGACTTCTCGTCGTCGCGGCCCCCGCGACGATCGTTTCCGCCACGGCCGCGGCCCCCGCCGCCGCTGCGGCCGGCCTGGGCGTTGTCGTTGGTGGTGGTGGTCTTGTTGTCCGCGGCGGGCCCGGTGCCGCCGTCACGACGCTGACGTCCCGGCATCAGACGGTCCTTCCGTTAAAGGTCAGTGCAGTGGTGTTGGTCATCAGAACTCCAGCCCACCCTCGCGGGCGGCGTCGGCCAACGACGCGATCCGGCCGTGGTACTTGTTGCCACCACGGTCGAACACGACGGCGTCGATGCCGGCTGCCTTGGCGCGCTCGGCCAGGAGCTGGCCGACCTTGGCGCTGCGGTCCTTCTTGTCGCCCTCGAGAGTGCGCACCTCGGCCTCGATCGTCGACGCCGCGGCCAGCGTGTGGCCGGCCTGGTCGTCGATGATCTGGGCGTGGATGTGACGCGAGGACCGGTTGACGACCAGCCGCGGACGCTGGGGGGTGCCGGCGACCTTCTTGCGGAGGCGGTAGTGGCGCCGGGCGCGGCTGACTCGACGCGCCGTCGAGACATCGGTACCCAGCGGGGAACGCTTCTGTGTGCTGCTCATGGTCACTTACCCGTCTTTCCGACCTTGCGACGGACCTGCTCGCCCTCGTAACGGATGCCCTTGCCCTTGTACGGGTCGTGCTTCCGCAGACGCTTGATGTTGGCGGCGATCTGGCCCACCTGCTGCTTGTCGATCCCGGAGATCGAGAACTTCGTGGCCCCCTCGACGGCGAAGGTGATGCCGTCGGGTGCCGCGATCGGCACGGGGTGCGAGTAGCCGAGGGCGAACTCGAGGTCCTGGCCCTTGGCCACGACGCGGTAGCCCACGCCGAAGATCTCCATCTTCTGCACGTACCCCTCGGTGACTCCCACGACCATGTTGTTGACCAGGGAACGGGAGAGACCGTGCAGGGAGCGGTTGTCGCGGTGGTCGTCGGGACGGTTCACCGTGAGGGTGCCCTCCTCGACCGTCACCGTGATCGGTGCGGGCAGGTCCTGGGTGAGCTCACCCTTGGGACCCTTGACGGTGATCGTCTGGCCGTCGACCTTGATGTCGACTCCGGACGGAACGGTGATCGGAGCCTTGCCGATACGTGACATATCTCGCCCCTTACCAGACGTAGGCGAGGACTTCCCCGCCCACCTTCTTGTTGTTCGCCTGACGGTCCGTGAGCAGACCCTGGGAGGTCGAGATGATCGCGATACCGAGGCCGCCGAGGACCTTGGGCAGGCCGGTGGACTTGGCGTACACGCGGAGACCCGGCTTGGAGACTCGCTTGATGCCCTGGAGGCTGCGCTGGCGCGACGGGCCGTACTTGAGGTCGATGGTGAGCTTCTTGCCCACCTCGGCGTCCTCGACGGTGTAGTCGCTGATGTAACCCTCTTGCTTGAGGATCGCCGCGATGTTGCCCTTGAGCTTGGAATGCGGCATGGAGACGGTGTCGTGGAACGCCGAGTTGGCGTTACGCACACGCGTCAGCATGTCCGCGATGGGGTCGGTCATCGACATGGAGTTACCATGTTCCTTTCTCGTCACGGTTCCCATGCAGCACGGTCCGCGCCGACCTGTGGGCCGGCCCCGTCCGTCGTGGGCCTATCACGAAGAGTTCGAATGTTCGGTTGTGTGGGTGCCGCCGATCGTCGCCGATCTAAAGCGGAACCCGCCGTGCGTGACGCTCTTCTCGTCATTCACGACCCGACGGCTGGGCCGTCTGCCCGCCGCCGGGGACCCGCTGGATGCGGTGCCCCGACGCGGACGGCCGGTCCGGCCCGAGGAGGGGGTCAGTCCTCCTTGAAGGGGAAGCCGAGGTGCTTGAGCAGCGCCCGACCTTCTTCGTCGTTCGTCGCGGTGGTGACCACCGTGATGTCCATGCCCCGGGGGCGGTCGACCTTGTCCACGTCGATCTCGTAGAACATGGTCTGCTCGTTGAGGCCGAAGGTGTAGTTCCCGTGACCGTCGAACTGCTTGCCCGACAGGCCGCGGAAGTCGCGGATACGCGGGAGGGCGATCGTCGTCAGGCGATCGAGGAACTCCCACATGCGGTCACCGCGGAGCGTCACACGGGCGCCGATGGGCATGCCCTCGCGGAGCTTGAACTGCGCGATGGACTTGCGGGCCCGACGGACCTGCGGCTTCTGGCCGGTGATGAGCGTGAGGTCGTTGATGGCGCCGTTGATCAGCTTGGCGTCACGGGCGGCGTCGCCGACGCCCATGTTGACGACGACCTTGACGACGCCGGGGATCTGCATGACGTTCGCGTACTCGAACGTCTCGTTCAGCGCCGGCCTGATCTCGGAGCTGTACCGGGCCTTGAGGCGCGGGGTGTACGCGGTGGGAAGTGCGGTGTCGGTCATGGTCACAGGTCCTTCCCGGTCTTGCGCGAGACCCGGACGCGCTTACCGTTCTCGTCGGTGCGGATTCCGACGCGCGACGGGGTGCCGTCGGCGTCCACGACCATCACGTTGGACACGTGGATCGGGGCCTCCTGCGTGACGATGCCACCGGAGGAGGCACCACGCTCGGCAGCCGAGTTGGCGGTGTGCTTCTTGATGCGGTTCACGCCCTCGACGAGGACCTTCTCCTGCGCCGGGTAGGCCTGGATGACCTTGCCCTTGGCGCCCTTGTCCTTGCCGGCGATGACGAGCACCGTGTCGCCCTTGTGGACCTTCATGTCAGAGCACCTCCGGAGCCAGCGAGACGATGCGCATGAACTTCTTGTCGCGCAGTTCACGACCGACGGGCCCGAAGATGCGGGTCCCGCGCGGGTCGTTGTCGTTCTTGATGATGACGGCGGCGTTCTCGTCGAACTTGATGTACGACCCGTCCGGGCGACGGCGCTCCTTGGCGGTGCGCACGATGACGGCCTTGACGACCTCACCCTTCTTGACGTTGCCACCGGGGATGGCGTCCTTGACGGTGGCGACGATGATGTCGCCCACGCCGGCATAGCGACGCTTGGATCCACCGAGAACGCGGATGCAGAGAATCTCCTTGGCACCCGTGTTGTCGGCGATCTTGAGTCGCGACTCCTGCTGGATCATGGTTCTCCTGACCAGGCTTGTTCAGATGTGTGCCGGATTCCGACCCGACACACGCGGTCATGTCGCCCCGGCCGGATCTCTCGACTCGGCCACCACGGGCAACTGTTCCAGTGTAGGGCTCCCGGTGGCCGGGCCCCAAATCGGCGTCAGCCGCCGAGGGAGCCGGCCGATCCGGTCGACCCCAGCGACCCCGCCGAGCCGGCGGAACCGGGATCCACTCCCCCGGACGCCGGCCGGGCGCTCGGGACCGCCGGCGCCAGACCCGACAGGATGTGATCCATCCCCGGCAGCATCTGGGTCACGAAGACGGGCCAGTTGTGGATGCCGGTCGGCATGTAGTTCATCCGCAGATCGACCCCCGGGACCCCCGCGAGTTCGGACTCGAGCCGCCTGGTGCTCTCGTAGGAGCCCTTCTCCAGGATGTGCCCGTCCACCAGGATCATCTCGTTGCTGCCGAAATGACCCAGCTCGGCCGAGCCCACCCGACCCGTGGCGGCACTGAGGTACACGGTCTTGCCGGCGAGGCCGGACGGGTCGGACACCGTGTCGTGGTCCCGCCACGCCTGGGAGCCCCGCGGGCCCCACATGTTGGTGACGTCGCCGTTCCGCGCGGCCACGGTCAACCGTGCGTACTGGTACCCGAGTTCGTCGGTCGTGGAATAGGCCCCGCTGACCCCGGCGACGGCGTCGAACATGCCGGGGTTCGTGTTGGCCAGATGGACGGCGGCGGACGCGCCCATCGACAACCCCATCACGCCCCAGCTGCCGTTGTGCGCGAGAGGCGCGGCCGCGCCGGGCAGACCGGCCTCCAGCAACGGGGGCAACTCGTCGATCAGGAAGGTCTCCCACATGTTCGGCCCCAGGACCGGGTCGTCGGACTGCCAGTCCGACCACATGGAGGCCGGAGCGCCCGTCGGCGCGATCACGTTGACCGCGCGGTCGCGCAGGGCCGGGTCGCCCCAGCCCATGCCGGTGCTCCACCCCGACGGGGATTCGCTTCCCACGCCGTCGAGGAAATACACGTTCGGCGCGTCCACGCCGTCCGGCGCCCGGTACACCTCGACCCGGACGGTCCGCTGCATCGATGCCGATGTGACGGTCCAGACCTCCGCCCGGCGGTCGACGGGGTTCAGCGACCCCGGGAACAGCGGGGCGATGTCGCGCACCGTCGTCTGCGTGATCGAACCGTCGCGCGTGGAGACGGGCCCCGAGGGCGATTGGGAGCTGCCCGGGCGGGGGAAGTCACCGGACCCGGCCGCGGCGACCGAACCGAGCACGGACGTCAGCGGGATGGGGGCGCCCAACTGCGTGAGGGCGGCGACGCTCAGTGACGGGACCCCGAGCAGGCTGCCTGGTGCGACGCTCGGCACCAGGGATCCGGGATCGAGGCTCTGCGCCCCCGCCGTCCCCGCACCCGCGCCGGCCCCGATCAGCAGTGCCGACACGGCCACGGTCGTCGCCCGGAGTGCGCCGGGGGTGCGTCGGCGCGCTCCCCCGCGTCCCGCTGTGCGGCGTCCGTCCCGATGGATATCCGGCCTTCTCGTCATTTCCCGATCCCGTCCTCGTGCGCGACGCGGCCCACGGGAACTGACGCCCCGGGCCGCAGGGTGAACTCCGGCTCGGTAGCCGATGACACAATACTGACTTGTCGTATCAAGACTAGGATTTTGTTACATCCCCGTACGCCGCCGGCCCGGCCCCGAGGTCTCGGGGCCGGGCCGGCGGATGTCACAGGAGCGGGTCTTACTTCGCGCGCTCCAGGACCTCGACGAGGCGGTACCGCTTGGTGGCGGACAGCGGGCGGGTCTCCATGATCCGCACGCGGTCGCCGACTCCGGCGTCGTTGGTCTCGTCGTGAGCCTTCACCCGCTCGGTACGGCGCATGATCTTGCCGTAGAGCGCATGCTTCACGCGGTCCTCGAGCTCGACGACGATGGTCTTGTCCATCTTGTCGGACACGACGTACCCGATGCGCACCTTGCGGCTGTTGCGCTCGATGTTCTCGCTGGCCTCAGTCACGGCTGCTTCCTTGTCACTCACTTGGCATCACCCGGCGCCGCCGACAGCCCGAGCTCGCGCTCGCGGATGACGGTGTAGATGCGTGCGATGTCGTGACGGACGACCCGCAGGCGACGGTTGTTGGTCAGCTGACCCGTGGCCATCTGGAAGCGCAGGTTGAACAGCTCCTCCTTGGCCTCACGGAGACGCGCGGTGAGCGCATCGGCGTCGAGTTCGCGCAACTCGGGGGCGGTGGTTCCACTAGCCATCAGAACTGCTCCTCCCGGGTCACGATACGGGTCTTGCACGGGAGCTTGTGCTGCGCGCGGCGCAGTGCCTCGCGTGCGGTCTCCTCGTTGGGGTACGACATCTCGAACAGGATGCGTCCCGGCTTGACGTTGGCCACCCACCACTCGACGGATCCCTTACCGGAACCCATGCGGACCTCGGCGGGCTTCTTGGTCAGCGGACGATCGGGGTAGATGTTGATCCACACCTTGCCGCCACGCTTGATGTGGCGGTTGATCGCGATACGAGCGGACTCGATCTGACGGTTGGTGACGTACGCGGGCTCGAGGGCCTGGATGCCGTACTCACCGAACGTCACCTTGGTGCCGCCCTTGGCCCCGCCACTGCGGCCGGGGTGGTGCTGCTTGCGGTGCTTGACGCGCTTGGGGATGAGCACTTCTCACGCCTCCCTGGTCTGATTCTGCGGAGCCTGGGCGGGTGCCTCGGCAGCCGAACCGGAACCGGCGCGGCCGGTCTCGGTGCTGGTGGCGGTGGTCCCCTGGGCGCCGGAACGACGCGGCCGGCCCGCGCCACGCTCACGGCGGGGTCCCCGGTCGGCTCCGCCGCGGTTGCTGGACTGGGCGTACTGGTCGGACTCGCGACGCCCGCCGACGACGTCACCCTTGTAGATCCACACCTTGACGCCGATACGACCGAAGGTGGTCTTGGCCTCGTAGGTGCCGTAGTCGATCTCGGCACGCAGGGTGTGGAGCGGGACGCGACCCTCGTGGTAGCGCTCCGAACGCGACATCTCGGCACCGCCGAGACGGCCCGAACAGACCACCTTGATGCCCTTGACCTGGGGCTGACGCATCGCGGACTGGATGCCCTTGCGCATCGCGCGACGGAACGCCACGCGGTTGGACAGCTGCTCCGCGATCCCCTGCGCCACGAGCTGGGCGTCGGCCTCGGTGTTCTTGATCTCGAGGATGTTGAGGTGGACCTGCTTCGCGGTGAGCTTCTCGAGCTCGCCACGGAGACGGTCGGCCTCGGCACCCCGGCGACCGATCACGATGCCCGGGCGGGCGGTGTGGATGTCCACGTTGACCCGGTCACGGGTGCGGGAGATGTCCACGCCCGAGATGCCGGCCCGCTCCATGCCCTTGGACAGGAGCTGACGGATCTTGATGTCCTCGGCGACGTAGTCCGCGTACTGCTTGTCGGCGTACCACTTGGACGTCCAGTCCGAGGTGATGCCGAGACGGAAGCCGTGCGGCTGGATCTTCTGTCCCATTTAGCGGGCACCTCCCTGGTTACGACGACCCCGGCCGGCGGAACCGGCCTTCTCGGGCACGCTGGTCACCTCGACGGTGATGTGGCTCGTGCGCTTACGCACGCGGAACGCACGACCCTGGGCACGCGGACGGAACCGCTTCAGGGTCGGGCCCTCGTCGGCGAACGCGGCCGACACGACGAGGGTCCGGGGATCCAGGTCGAGGTTGTTCTCGGCGTTCGCCATGGCGGACGCGAGGACCTTGCCGACCGGCTCGCTGGCGGACTGCGGGGCGAACCGCAGGATGTCCAGCGCGTCGGAGGCGTCCTTGCCCCGGATCAGGTCGATCACGCGACGCGCCTTCATGGGCGTGACGCGGACGAACTTGGCGGTGGCCCGGGCGGTGAGCTTCTGCTCCTCCTGCGCCGTGCCTTCGGCGGTCTTGCTGGTATCAGTGCTCATCGACGCTTACTCTTCCGATCGTCCTTGATGTGCCCCTTGAACGTGCGCGTCGGCGCGAACTCGCCGAGCTTGTGACCCACCATGGAATCGGACACGAACACGGGCACATGCTTGCGGCCGTCGTGGACGGCGAACGTGTGGCCGATGAAATCGGGCAGGATCGTCGAGCGACGCGACCAGGTCTTGATGACCTGATGGGTACCCTTGTCGTTCTGCGCGTCCACCTTCGCGAGGAGGTGTTCGTCGACGAACGGACCCTTCTTGAGACTACGAGGCATCCTAGTTTCCCTCCTTAGCGCTTCTTACCGGTGCGACGGCGGCGGACAATCATCTTGTCGCTCGCCTTGTTGGGCTTGCGGGTCCGGCCCTCGGGCTGGCCCCACGGGCTGACGGGGTGACGTCCACCGGACGTCTTGCCCTCGCCACCACCGTGCGGGTGGTCGACGGGGTTCATCACGACGCCGCGGACGGTCGGGCGGACGCCCTTCCACCGCATGCGGCCGGCCTTGCCCCAGTTGATGTTCCCCTGCTCGGCGTTGCCCACCTCGCCGATCGTCGCGCGGCAGCGGACGTCGACCCGGCGGATCTCACCGGACGGCATCCGGAGGGAGGCGTACGCGCCCTCCTTGCCGAGCAGCTGGATCCCGGCACCCGCGGCGCGGGCCATCTTGGCGCCGCCGCCGGGGCGGAGCTCCACGGCGTGCACGACGGTACCGGCGGGGATGTTGCGCAGCGGCAGGTTGTTGCCGACCTTGATGTCGGAACCGACACCCGACTCGACCTTCATGCCCTGCTTGAGGTTGCGCGGGGCGAGGATGTACCGCTTCTCGCCGTCCGCGTAGTGCAGGAGGGCGATGTTGGCGGTGCGGTTGGGGTCGTACTCGATGTGCGCGACGGTGGCGTCGACGCCGTCCTTGTCGTTGCGACGGAAGTCGATGACGCGGTACTGGCGCTTGTGTCCACCGCCCTTGTGGCGGGTGGTGATGCGACCGTGGCCGTTACGGCCACCGGTCTTGTGTAGTGGGCGAAGCAGCGACTTCTCGGGCGTCGAGCGCGTGATCTCGGCGAAGTCCGAGACGCTCGAGCCGCGACGGCCGGGCGTCGTGGGCTTGTACTTGCGGATAGCCATGAGGTTCTCTCGTCCTTAACTCGTCCCGCCGTCAGGCGGTCAGACCCGGGATCTCGATGGGCTTGCTGTCGGCCGCGAGGGTCACGATGGCGCGCTTGGTGCTCTTGCGCTGTCCGAACCCGGTGCGGGTGCGCTTGCGCTTGCCCTGACGGTTGGCGGTGTTGACGGACTCAACGGTGACGCCGAAGATCTCCTGGAGGGCGATCTTGATCTGCGTCTTGTTGGCGTCCGGGGCGACCAGGAACGTGTACACGCCCTGCTCGAGCAGGCCGTAGGCCTTCTCGGAGACGACCGGGGCGATGATCACGTCCCGGGGATCTGCGACGGTGCTCACTTGTCGGCCTCCTTCGCGGCGGTGTTCTCCGTGCCTGCGGCACGCTTGCTGGCCTGCGAGACGAACGCGTCCAGAGCCTCGACCGTGAACACGACGTCGTCTGCGTTCAGCACGTCGTAGGTGTTCAGCTGATCCGGGGCGATGGGATGGACGTTGTCCAGGTTGCCCACCGAACGCCACGCCGCGATGTCCTCGCGGCCCACCACGAGCAGGAACTTCTTGCGGTCCGACAGGCTCGCGAGGAAGTCCCGCACGCCCGCCGTCGACGGGGTCTGGCCCTCGACGACCTCGGTGACCACGTGGATGCGATCGTTCGCGGCCCGGTCGGACAGGGCCCCGCGGAGGGCGGCGGCCTTCATCTTCTTGGGCGTGCGCTGCGAGTAGTCACGCGGCTTGGGGCCGTGGACCGTGCCACCGCCGGTGTAGGCCGGGGCGCGGGTCGAGCCCTGGCGCGCACGGCCGGTGCCCTTCTGGCGGAACGGCTTGCGGCCACCGCCACGGACCTCGCCGCGGGTCTTGGTCGAGTGGGTGCCCTGCCGCGCCGCGGCGAGCTGCGCCACGACGACCTGGTGCATCAGGGACAGGTTGGGCTCGACGCCGAAGATCGCGGCGGGGAGCTCGACCGACCCGTCGGCCGAACCGGCCGGGGTACGGACGTCCAGCTTGAGATTCACGGGGTTCTCCGTCGTGGTCATGCGCGCGCACCGCCCTTCACTGCGGAACGGACCATCACGAGGCCGCCGTTGCGACCCGGGATGGCTCCCTTGATCAGGAGGACGCCGGCCTCGGCGTCGACCTTGTGGACCTTGAGGTTCATCGTGGTCACGCGCTCGTTGCCCATGCGTCCGGCCATCTTCTTGCCCCGGAACACCCGGCCCGGGGTCGATGCGCCGCCGATGGAACCGGGCCGACGGTGCACGGCCTGGGTACCGTGCGAGGCACCCTGGCCCGCGAAGCCGTGACGCTTCATCGTGCCGGCGAATCCCTTGCCCTTGGAGGTGCCGGTGACGTCGACGAAGGCGCCGTCGGAGAACACGTCCGCGCCGAGCTCCTGGCCCAGCTCGTAGCCGGCCGCCTGCTCGGCGTTGTCGAGTCGGATCTCCGCGACGTGGCGACGCGGGGTCACACCCGCCTTGGCGAACTGACCCGACACGGGCTTGGTGACCTTGCGGGGGTCGATCGCGCCGAAGGCGATCTGGACGGCGTTGTAGCCGTCGGTCTGCTCTGTACGGATCCCGGTGACGACACACGGCCCGGCCTTGATGACGGTAACCGGGACGACCCGGTTGTTCTCGTCGAAGACCTGGGTCATGCCGAGCTTCGCGCCCAGGATTCCCTTGATCTCGGTTGTACTCATCTGTTCACTGTCTCCGCTGCACGTTGCTTGCTGACCGCTGCTCGGTCGGAGGTCACTGGATGTTGACGTCGACGCTGGCAGGCAGGTCGATGCGCATGAGCGCGTCCACGGTCTTGGGCGTGGGGTCGAGGATGTCGATCAACCGCTTGTGGGTGCGCATCTCGAAGTGCTCGCGCGAATCCTTGTACTTGTGCGGCGAGCGGATGACGCAGTACACGTTCTTCTCGGTCGGCAACGGCACCGGGCCGACGACACGAGCTCCCGTGCGGGTGACCGTCTCGACGATCTTGCGCGCCGAGGCGTCGATGGCCTCGTGGTCGTAGGCCTTGAGCCGGATGCGGATCTTTTGTCCCGCCACTTCGTCCTCTTTCTCCCTCCGCCCGTGAAGGCGGCTGTCGTGAGCGCCCTCGCTGCGCGGGGGACACCTGGTGTGTTCGCTTGTCGTACATGACACCGTCAGACCGTCTACCGCCCGGTCTCGTGCATCGGTGCTCCGTCGTGGAGGGCCGCCGTCGTGCGCTCACGAACGTGACACGACGATGAGCCCTCCAGAGGACGGAGAGCCGCACTCCCGCGAGGCGAGGGTGACGGCGGAACCGATCCGCTGCCGCTGTTGACGTGTCACGACGCGTCCACGCGGTCGGGCGTGTCGCCCTCCCACTTTTCCGGCGGGTGATCGCTCACCCGCCCCTGTCGTGCTCGCCCGACCAACCCGGTTCGCCCGCGGCCCGAGGGCCACACGAGTTCGCCGCCTTGTCCGGGCAACTCGACCAGTATGCCGCACTGACCCCACGGGATCAAAATCGCCGCGGACGACCGGTCGCGGACGGCGTGCGCGGCTCGCCTCGGCTTCGGTACCGTCGAACCATCAGAGCCTCTCGGCGCCTCGTCCCCCAGGAGTGCAGAACGTGAACAGCCGACGCGAACCACGCGACCCCGCCGCCTACAAGCGGGACCGGCGTCAAGCCGTCCTGCGGCATCACCCCGACAAGGGCGGCGACCCCGACGCGATGCTCCGCGCCCTCGAGGAGGTCGACCGCCGGCACGGCGTCGGCGGTCCCCGCCGTCCGGATCACGCCGCGACCGCCGAGCAGGTCGCCGCCGTGGCGGTGACCGCTCTGGCCGGGGTGGCCGCGGTGGGACTCTCGGTGGCCATGAGCGTCATCGGTCGCCGCCGGTAGCCCGTTCCGGCGACGGGCACCCGTTCCGGCCCCCACGGCACGAGCCTCGGGACGACGACGAAGGGGCGCCCCACCTCGCGGTGGGGCGCCCCTTCGTCATACGGTCCGGACGTCGCGTCCGACCCGACGGGTCAGTCGATCACTTGATGATCTTGGTGACCTGACCGGCGCCGACGGTGCGGCCACCCTCACGGATCGCGAAGCGCAGTCCCTCGTCCATGGCGACCGGCTGGATGAGCTCGACGCTCATCTCGGTGTTGTCGCCCGGCATGACCATCTCGGTGCCCTCGGGGAGGGTCACGACGCCGGTCACGTCCGTGGTGCGGAAGTAGAACTGCGGACGGTAGTTGTTGAAGAACGGCGTGTGGCGGCCGCCCTCGTCCTTGGACAGGATGTACGCCTGGCCCTCGAAGTTCGTGTGCGGGGTGTACGCGCCCGGCTTGATGACGACCTGGCCGCGCTCGACCTCCTCGCGCTTGAGGCCACGGACGAGCAGACCGACGTTGTCGCCGGCCTCGCCGTAGTCGAGGAGCTTACGGAACATCTCGATGCCCGTGATGGTGGTCTTGGTGGCCTTGTCCTTGATGCCGATGAGCTCGACATCCTCGTTGACGTTGATCTGGCCACGCTCGATACGACCGGTGACGACGGTGCCACGACCGGTGATCGTGAAGACGTCCTCGACGGGCATGAGGAACGGCTTGTCCGTCTCACGCTCGGGGTCCGGGATGGAGTCGTCACAGGCCTGCATGAGGTCGCGGATCGCCTGGACCCACTTCTCGTCACCCTCGAGCGCCTTGAGCGCCGAGATGTGCACGACGGGGGCGTCCTCGTCGAACTCCTGCGAGCCGAGGAGCTCACGCACCTCCATCTCGACGAGCTCGAGGATCTCCTCGTCGTCGACCATGTCGCACTTGTTGAGGGCGACGAGGATGTAGGGGACGCCGACCTGGCGGGCGAGCAGCACGTGCTCACGGGTCTGCGGCATCGGGCCGTCGGTGGCCGCCACGACCAGGATCGCGCCGTCCATCTGGGCGGCACCCGTGATCATGTTCTTGATGTAGTCCGCGTGGCCCGGGGCGTCGACGTGCGCGTAGTGGCGCTTCTCGGTCTGGTACTCGACGTGGGAGATGTTGATCGTGATACCACGAGCCTTCTCCTCCGGCGCCTTGTCGATCTCGTCGAACGCGAACGCGTCGTTGAGATCCGGGTAGGTGTCCGCCAGGACCTTGGTGATGGCCGCGGTGGTGGTGGTCTTGCCATGGTCGACGTGACCGATGGTGCCGATGTTAACGTGCGGTTTGGTCCGCTCGAACTTCGCCTTCGCCACTGTGTGTCCTCCTGGACTGGTCTGTCCCCACCTCGAGGTGGGCACTGCATTGTGTGGGATCTGATCTTACTCATCGTGCCGTCGAGGGCACGAACCGGCGGCCACCCGGAGGTTCGACCGTGCGCCGCCGGCATCGGCCCCGCCCCTGCCTCTCGGCCGGGCGGGACCAGTACCGGTTACTCGCCGGTCGCCTTGGCGATGATCTCCTTGGACACACTCGCCGGAACCTCGGCGTAGTGGGAGAAGACCATCGAGTAGTTGGCCCGGCCCTGCGTCCGCGACCGGAGGTCGCCGACGTAGCCGAACATCTCCGACAGCGGCACGTTGGCCTTGACGACGCGGGCGCCGGAGCGCTCCTCCATCGCCTGGATCTGGCCGCGTCGGGAGTTGATGTCGCCGATGACGTCGCCCATGTAGTCCTCGGGGGTGATGACCTCGACCGCCATGAGCGGCTCCAGGATCACCGGCTGACACTTGCGTGCGGCCTCCTTGAAGGCCATCGAGCCCGCGACCTTGAACGCCATCTCCGAGGAGTCGACCTCGTGGTACGCGCCGTCGACCAGGGTCGCCTTGACGTTGACCATCGGGTACCCGGCCAGGACGCCGTACTGCATGGCGTCCTTGATGCCGGCGTCCACGGAGGGGATGTACTCCTTGGGGACGCGACCACCGGTGACCTTGTCGTCGAACTCGTAGGTCTCGCCCTCCTCGACCTGCTCCTGGGGGAGCGGCTCGAGACGGATCTGGACCTTGGCGAACTGACCCGAACCACCGGTCTGCTTCTTGTGGGTGTAGTCGTACTTCTCGACCGTGCCCTTGATGGTCTCGCGGTACGCGACCTGCGGCTTGCCGACGTTGGCCTCGACCTTGAACTCACGCTTCATCCGGTCGACGAGGACGTCCAGGTGGAGCTCGCCCATGCCGCCGATGACGGTCTGACCGGTCTCGTCGTCCAGGCGGACGGAGAACGTCGGGTCCTCGCGGGCCAGCTTCTGGATCGCGGTGCCGAGCTTCTCCTGGTCCGCCTTGGTCTTGGGCTCGATCGACACGTCGATCACCGGCGCCGGGAACGTCATCGACTCGAGGATGACCTGGTTGTTCAGGTCGCACAGGGTGTCACCCGTGGTCGTGTCCTTGAGCCCGATGAACGCGTAGATGTGGCCGGCCACGGCCTCCTCGACGGGCATCTCCTTGTTGGCGTGCATCTGGAAGAGCTTGCCGACGCGCTCCTTCTTGCCCTTGGTCGCGTTCATGACCTGGGTGCTCGGGTCGATCCGGCCCGAGTACACGCGGACGAAGGTGAGCTCACCGAAGAACGGGTGCACGGCGATCTTGAACGCCAGCGCCGCGAACGGCTCGTCCTTCGACGGCTGACGACGGATCTCCGTCTCCTCGTCCCCGACGGCGTGACCGTGGATCGAGCCGACGTCCAACGGGGTGGGCAGGTAGGAGATGACCGCGTCGAGCAGGGGCTGGACGCCCTTGTTCTTGTACGCCGAGCCACACAGCACCGGGTAGATCTCGGCGTTCACCGTCATCTTGCGGATCGCGGCCTGGATCTCGTCCTTCGTCAGCTCCTCGCCGCCGAAGTACTTCTCCATGAGGGCCTCGTCGCTCTCGGCGACGGCCTCGAGGAGCTTCTCGCGGTACTCGTCCGCCTTGTCCTTGAGCTCCGCGGGGATCTCCTGGACCGTGGCCTCGGTGCCGATCGGCGTGACGCCGGGCCACACGAGGGCCTTCATGTCCACGAGGTCGATGACCCCGTCGAACTCGTCCTCCGCACCGATGGGCAGCTGCAGGACGAGCGGCTTGGCACCGAGCCGGTCGATGATGGTCTGCACGGTGTAGTAGAAGTCCGCGCCCATCTTGTCCATCTTGTTGACGAAACAGATGCGCGGGACGTCGTACTTCTCCGCCTGGCGCCAGACCTGCTCCGACTGGGGCTCGACGCCCTCCTTGCCGTCGAAGACCGCGACCGCGCCGTCGAGCACACGGAGCGACCGCTCGACCTCGACCGTGAAGTCGACGTGGCCCGGGGTGTCGATGATGTTGATCTGGTTGTTGTCCCAGAAGCAGGTGACGGCGGCCGACGTGATGGTGATGCCGCGCTCCTTCTCCTGCTCCATCCAGTCGGTGGTCGAGGCGCCGTCGTGCGTCTCGCCGATCTTCCGGTTGACACCCGTGTAGAACAGGATGCGCTCGGTGACGGTCGTCTTACCGGCGTCGATGTGCGCCATGATGCCGATGTTGCGGACCTTGTTGAGGTCGGTCAGCACGTCCTGTGCCACGGATGATCCCCGATCATGAGTCTTAGGTGGGCCGGGCGGTCATGGTGGACCGTCCGGACCGGGTCTGTTGTCCTGGGCCGTGCCGTGACTCGCTCACGCGAGAGGCGACCCTCGTTCAATGATGCCACCCTCGGGGCGGCCGGGGGGCCCCGGAGCGGTGACGCCCCGTGGGCGTCCCCCCCGCTCCGGGGCCCGGCTGGATCACCAGCGGTAGTGTGCGAACGCCCGGTTGGCCTCGGCCATCTTGTGGGTGTCCTCGCGGCGCTTGACCGCGGCACCCAGGCCGTTGGAGGCGTCGAGGATCTCGTTGGCGAGCCGCTCGACCATGCTGTTCTCGCGACGCTGCCGGGAGAAGTTCACCAGCCAGCGCATGGCGAGGGTCGTGGAACGCCCGGGGCGGACCTCGACGGGCACCTGGTAGGTGGCACCGCCGACGCGGCGGGAGCGGACCTCGAGGGCGGGCTTGACGTTGTCGAGCGCCTTCTTGAGGGTGAGGACCGGATCGGTCCCGGTCTTCTCACGGCAGATCTCCAGCGCGGAGTAGACGATGCGCTCGGCGGTCGTCTTCTTGCCGTCGAGGAGGATCTTGTTGACGAGCTGCGTGACCAGCGGCGAACCGTAGACCGGATCGTTGATCAGCTGGCGCTTCGGGGCGGGACCCTTACGAGGCATTACTTCTCCTTCTTGGCGCCGTAGCGGGAGCGGGCCTGCTTGCGGTCCTTCACGCCCTGCGTGTCGAGGGAGCCGCGGATGATCTTGTAACGGACACCCGGGAGGTCCTTCACACGACCACCGCGAACGAGCACCATCGAGTGCTCCTGGAGGTTGTGGCCCTCACCGGGGATGTAGGCGGAGACCTCGATGCCACTGGTCAGGCGCACACGGGCGACCTTGCGCAGCGCGGAGTTCGGCTTCTTGGGGGTGGTGGTGTACACACGGGTGCACACGCCACGACGCTGGGGCGAGCCCTTGAGCGCCGCCGTCGCTGTCGAGGACTTCTTGTCCTGGCGGCCCTTGCGGACCAGCTGGTTGATGGTTGGCATGAACCGACTTTCTCTAGCTGGCGGCCTCCTCGGGGGCGACCACCGGTCACTGGGACGTTGCTCGTATCCGGACTCTCGCGCTCCCCGACGGGCGCACGGGCGACCACGTCAGCCGCTCTCGCTGGCCTACTGGGCACGATCCTCCAGCTCGCGTACTGCGAGCACGATGGTCAAGCCTAACCGCCCCCGTGAGGATCGGTCAAAACGCGGCCGGGGTGCAGGCCCCGGTCCGACGCCGCCGGGACCTGCGCGAGCATCAGGTCCAGCGTCTCGGCCCAGTACCGGATGACCTTCTCGCGACGGGCCGAGTCATCGGAGAGCACGTCCGCGAGGCCGAGCCCGCGCGCCAGGTCGAGGGTCGCCTGCAGGGGCCGACGCACCCGGAGGTCGGCGGGGTCGTACCCGAGGGCCTCGGCCGCGATCACCAGCACCTCGCGGGACATGTGGGTCTCGAACGGGAGCACCCGGTCGCGCAGCGCCGGGTCGCTGGCCGCGGCGGTCCACACGTGGAGCGCGGCCTTGAAGAGATCCGAGGTGTAGTGCTGGACGATCAGCCGGACCACGGCGACCGTGCGTTCGGGACCCGGCTCCGGCAGATCCAGGCCGACCCTCCGCACGTCCTCGAGCCGCTGCTCGATCATGTGCCCGAGGGCGGCGGTGATGAGGTCCTCCCGGGTCGGGAAGTGGTGCTGGGCGGCACCCCGTGAGACGCCGGCGGCGGCGGCCACCGCCCCCACGGTGGTCGCCGCCCAGCCCTGGGTGGCGAGGAGGTCGATCGACGCACCGAGGAGTCGTTCCCGCGTCAGGCGGCTACGGTCCTGCTTGGGGGCCCGCTTCTCGGGTGCCGTCATCTGTCCTCCTGTTACCAGTCCTGCTCGTCGTAGATGATCACACCGCGGATGTTCTTGCCGTCACGCATGTCCTGGTACCCCTGGTTGATCTCGTCCAGCCGGTACGTCCTGGTGACCAACTCGTCGAGCTTGAGGTTGCCGGCGCGGTACTGGTGGAGCAGGTGCGGGATCTGCTTGCGGGGTCCGGTGCCACCGAAGATCGCGCCCTGCAGGGTCTTCTGCTGCATGGCCAGGTCGAGGATGGAGATCTGCGCGTCGACCGCCATCATGTCCCCCAGACCCACCACCACACAGCGACGCCCCTTGCCGGTGAGCATCAACCCGGGCAGCAGGTCCTTGCCCTCCACGATCCCCATCGTGAGCAGGACCAGGTCCGCCATCCGTCCCCAGCTCAGCTCCCCCACCAGCGCCATGGCCTCGTCCATCGAGGCACACGTGTGGGTGGCCCCGAACTCCATGGCCTTCTCCCTCTTGAACTCCACGGGGTCCACGGCCACGATGACACGCGCGCCCGCGGCGGCCGCGCCCTGCACCGAGTTGATCCCGATTCCGCCCACCCCGACGACGACCACGACGTCGCCCTCCTTGGCCTGACCGATCTCCGTGGCCGAGCCCCAGCCCGTGCAGACGCCGCACCCGAGCAGGGCGGCCTTGTCCAGCGGGATGTCCTTCTCGATCTTGACCACCGAGGACTGATGGACGGTGACGTGCGGCGCGAACGTGCCGAGGACGCACATGGTGGCGACGGGTTGACCGTCGGCGGTGTGCACACGGTAGCCGTCGTCGCTGATCGCCCGGCCGCTGAGCAACCCGGCGCCGTTGTCGCAGAGATTCTGGAGGCCCTCCGAACAGGGCGGACAGACGCCGCAGGCGGGGATGAACGCGAGGACGACGTGGTCCCCTTCCTCCAGCCCGGTGACGCCCTCTCCCACCTTCGTCACCACACCGGCACCCTCGTGGCCACCCATGATCGGGTAGGTCTCGAACTGGAGGTCGCCGGTGAGCAGGTGCTCGTCCGAGTGGCAGAGGCCCGAGGCGGCCAGTTTGACCTGCACCTCCCCGGCCTTGGGATCGTCGATGTCGACGTCGACGATCTCCCAGGCGTCCTGCTTGGGCTCACGGATGATGGCTGCTCTGGTGCGCATGGCATTACCTCTCGGTTCGAACTCGGGCGATGTGGGGGAGGTCACACATCAACGACATCGCATACGCTACGCGTCCGGCGTCGCCCAGGAGGGCGGACGGCGTTCAAGGAAGGCCGTCATCCCCTCGGCCACCTCGGCGGTGGTGAACAGGCGTGCGGTCACCCCGGCCAGTTCCTCACCCCGGGCGTCGAGATCGGCCAGGATCGGTGCGGCGAGCAGTGCCTTGTTCTCCGCGAGTCCCTGCGGCGAGCAGGGCCGGAACGCGTCGACGAGGTCACCGACAGCGGCCTCGAGATCCTCGACCGCCTCCGTGAGCAGGCCGATCCGCCGGGCGTGCTCGGCGTCGAACCTCTCTCCGGTCAGCAGGGCGCGGGAGAGGTCCCGCGAGGTGATCCGCGCGGCGAGCGGCACCGAGATCATGGCCGCCGCCAGACCGAGGCGGACCTCGGTGAGCGCGAACGTCGAGGCCGGCCCCGCCAGCGCGAGATCGCAGGCGGCCACCAGCCCCATCCCCCCGGCTCGGACGTGGCCGTCCACGGCGGCGATCACCGGCTTGGGGTGCGAGAGGATCGCGCGCAGCAACCCGAGGAAGACCCGGGTCCGCTCGGCGGCCTGATCCTCGGGACTCCCCTGGCTCGCGGAGGCCTCGGAGAGGTCGGCGCCGGCGCAGAAGGTGCCGCCGGCGTGACCGAGGACCACCACGCGGGCGTCGTGGTCGGTGGCCGCCCGGTCCAGCGCGGCGTGCAGCTGCCCGACCAGCGCGGTGGAGATGGCGTTGCGGTTGTGCTGCGAGTCCAGGGTCACACGGGCCGCACCGCCCGAGACCTCGTACCGCACCAGCACCTGCTCACCCTGCGCGGTCATGTCAGTAGCTCCTCGGCAGCCCGAGCGAGTGCTGGGCAACGTAGTTGAGGATCATCTCCCGACTCACCGGCGCGATGCGCGGCAGGCGTGACGCGGCGAGCATCCCGGCGAGGCCGTACTCCACCGACAGGCCGTTGCCGCCGAGGGTCTGGATGGCCTGGTCGACGGTCCGGGCGGAGACCTCGCCGGAGGCGTACTTGGCCATGTTGGCGGCCTCGCCCGCGAGGTCGTCCAGGCCGGCGTCCACGAGCGCGGCGGCCTTGCGCATCATGAGACGCGCCAGCTCCAGCTCGATCTTGCACTGCGCGAGTGGGTGCGCGATCCCCTGATGAGCGCCGATCGGGGTCTTCCACACGGAGCGCTCGTTCGCGTACGTCGTGGCCTTGTCCATCGCGTAGCGCGCGGACCCGATCGCCATGCCGGACGCCATGATGCGCTCGGGGTTGAGGCCCGCGAAGAGCATGAGCAGCGCCGTGTCGCCGTCGCCGATGAGCGCGTCGGCGGGCAACCGGACGTCGTCGAAGTACAGCTGGAACTGCCGCTCGGGCGTGCGCACCTCGGTGGGGATGTGGGTGCGCTCGAGGCCCGGTGCGTCGGTGGGCACCATGAACAGCGCCGGCTGGAGCTTGCCGCTGGTCGCGCCCTCGAGACGGGCCACCACGAGGATCGCGTCGGCCTGGTCGACCCCCGAGATGTAGGTCTTCTGCCCGCTGAGCAGGAAGTCCGCGCCGTCCCGGCGGGCCGTGGTGGTGATGGCGTGGGAGTTGGACCCGGCGTCCGGCTCGGTGATGGCGAACGAGGTGATGATCTCGCCCGAGGCCAGGCCCGGGAGCCAGCGCTTCTTCTGCTCCTCGGTACCGAAGCGCGAGATGATCGTGCCGTTGATGGCGGGCGAGACCACCATCATGAGCAGCCCGGCGCCCGCGGCGGAGAGTTCCTCCTCGACCATCGCGAGCTCGGTCATGCCGGCCCCACCCCCGCCGTACTCCTCGGGCAGGTTCACCCCCAGCAGCCCGAGCTTGCCCGCCTCGGTCCACAGCTCGTCGGTGGTCTCACCGGCGTCGGACTTCTCGCGCATGTACTCCATGCCGTATCGCGATCCCAGGTCAAAGGCCACCTTGCGGAGCTGCGTCTGCTCCTCGGTGTCGACGACGGGGTTGGGGATCTGTGAGATGTCGGTCATCGTGGTCACTCCTGGGTGGTGGGGTCGGTGCTGCCGGACTCGGTGACGACGGCGAGGGTGGTGCCGGTCTCGACCTGCGTGCCCACCTCGACGGGGAGCTCGCTGACGACGCCGTCCACCGCCGCGGAGATGGTGTGTTCCATCTTCATGGCCTCCATCCACAACAGCGGTTGGCCGGCGGTGACGGTGTCGCCCACGGAGACGGCGACCCGGATGACCGCGCCCGGCATGGGGGCGAGCAACGACCCGGCGGCGACCTCCGCGCCGGGATCGGTGTAGCGGGGCGGTTCGACGAGTGAGACCGGCCCGAGGGGCGAGTCCACCTCCACGACGGTGTCCGAGCCGGCCACCTCGTACCGGTGTACGCAGAAGGTGTGGCGCACCCCCCTGATCTCGAGGTCCACCGCGTCGGGACGGACCCGGCCGACGTCGACGATCTCCGCGAGATCGCCATCCGGGTGGGCGCCGGAACGGTCGCGGAGATAGGCCACCTCGAGGTCCTTCTCGCCGTGGCGCAGCGTCCGCTTCTGCAGGGTGCGGCCGACGTTGCGGAATCCGGCCCGGGCCAGGGGCACGGGGCCGGCGGCGTGGTCGGCGGTCCCGGACACCAGCGCGGCGGCGAGGGCCGAGATCCGCACGGCCTCGTCGTCGGCGAGCGGGGCGGCGAGCGCGGCGGACCCGTGGTCGTCGAGGAACGCGGTGGACAGGTTGCCGGCAATGAACTCGGGATGGCGCAGGACCCGGACGAGCTGGGCCCGGTTGGTGGTCAGACCGTGGATCTTCGCCCGTGTCAGCGCGCCGGCGAGCGCGGCGCAGGCCTCGGAACGCGTACGTCCGTAGGAGATGACCTTGGCGAGCATGGGGTCGTAGTGCACCCCGACGAGCGCCCCGTCCGGCCCCGGCTCGACTCCGCTGTCCAGCCGGATGCCGGGTCGATGGGGGCCCTCGAACCGGGTGGAGACCCCGGGGACGTCGAGCGCCCAGAGCGTCCCCGAGCCCGGGGCGTAGTCGTGGGCCGGGTCCTCGGCGTAGAGACGCGCCTCGACGGACCAGCCGTGTGCGGCCGGGGGTTCGCCGGACGGCAGCGGCAGACCCGCGGCCACGTCCAGCTGGAGCGCCACCAGGTCCAGGCCGGTCGTGGCCTCCGTGACGGGGTGCTCCACCTGGAGACGGGTGTTCATCTCGAGGAAGTAGAACTCGCCGTCGTCGGTGGCGAGGAACTCGACCGTGCCGGCCCCGGTGTACCCGATCGCGGACGCGGCGTCGCGGGCGGCCGAATACAGTTTCTCCCGCATGCCCGGGGTCCGCTCAACCAGCGGGCTCGGCGCCTCCTCGATGACCTTCTGGTGTCGCCGTTGGATGGAGCACTCGCGCTCCCCCACCGCCCAGACGGTCCCGTGGGAGTCGGCCATGACCTGGACCTCGATGTGGCGGCCCCGTTCGAGGAACCGCTCGCAGAACACCGCGTCGTCACCGAAGGCCGACCTGGCCTCGCGTCGCGCGGCGGCGATCTCGTCGTGGAGCGCGTCGAGGGTGCGGACGATCCGCATGCCCCGACCGCCGCCGCCCGCGGACGCCTTGACGAGTACCGGAAGCATGTCCTCGGTCACGTCGGCCGGCTCGAGATCGGTGAGCATGGGCACGCCCGCCTCGCCCATCATCTTCTTGGCCTCGATCTTCGAGCCCATCGCCTCGATGGCGGGCACCGGCGGGCCGACCCAGGTGAGCCCCGCGTCGATCACGTCGCGGGCGAACCCGGCGTTCTCGGACAGGAACCCGTAACCCGGGTGGATCGCGTCGGCGCCGGCAGCCCTCGCCGCGGCGATGAGAAGGTCACCACGCAGGTAGGTCTCCGTGGGGGTACTGCCGGGCAACCGGACCGCCGCGTCCGCCTCACGGGCGTGCGGGGCGTCCGCGTCGGCATCGGAGTAGACGGCGACCGTGGTCATGCCCAGGCCACGGGCGGTGTGGTGGACGCGGCGGGCGATCTCACCGCGGTTGGCGACGAGAACCGAGGTGATCGGGGCGACGGTGGTCTGGGCCGGAGTCGTCGGCGCAGGGGTGGGTGCGTTCTGCATGATGGAGTTCCTCACATCCGGAAGACGCCGAAGCGGTCGGTTCCGGCGACGTCTCCGGAGTGGATCGCGGACAGGCTCAGACCCAGGACGGTCCGGGTGTCGCGGGGGTCGATGATGCCGTCGTCGTAGAGCATCCCGGACAGGAAGGCCGGCAGCGATTCCTTCTCGATCTGGTCGGCGATCATGGTCTTGAGACCGTCGATCGTCTCCTGGCTCATCTCCTCACCCCGCGCGGCCGAGGCCGCGGCGGCCACGGAGGTCACCACGTCGGCGAGCTGCTGACCCCCCATGACCGCGGACTTGGCGCTCGGCCACGTGTAGAGGAACCGGGGGTCGAACGCGCGGCCGCACATGCCGTAGTGGCCCGCGCCGTAGGAGGCCGCGGTGATGAGCGACAGGTGCGGGACCTCGGAGTTGGAGACCGCGTTGATCATCATCGAACCGTGCTTGATGATGCCGCCGCGCTCGTACTCCGAGCCCACCATGTAGCCGGTGGTGTTGTGCATGAAGAGCAGCGGGGTGTCGTACCGGTTGGCCAACTCGATGAACTGCGTGGCCTTCTGCGCCTCCGCGCTGAACAGCACACCGCGGGCGTTGGCGATGATGCCGACCGGGTACCCGTGGATCTCGGCCCACCCGGTCACCAGGCTCGCCCCGTAGAGCGGCTTGAACTCGTCGAAGTCGGACCCGTCCACGACGCGCGCGATGATCTCCCGCGGATCGAACGGGATCTTGAGGTCGTCGGGGACGATGCCCAGGAGGTCCTCGGCGTCGTACAGCGGCGGGGCGACCTCGGCGCGCGGGGCGCGCCCGGCCTTGGTCCAGTTGAGCCGGCGCACGATGCCGCGCGTGATACGCGCGGCGTCGGCCTCGTCGGTGGCCAGGTGGTCGGCCAGACCGGAGACGCGGGCGTGCATGTCGGCGCCGCCGAGGGTCTCCTCGTCGGCGATCTCGCCGGTGGCGGCCTTGACGAGGGGCGGCCCCGCGAGGAACACCTTCGAGCGCTCCTCGATCATGACCACGTGGTCGCTCATCCCCGGGACGTACGCTCCGCCCGCGGTGGAGTTCCCGTAGACCACCGCGATGGTGGGGATGCCCGCCTTCGACAACCGGGTGAGGTCGCGGAAGAGCGCCCCTCCCGGGATGAACACCTCCTTCTGGGTGGGCAGGTCGGCGCCCCCGGACTCGACGAGGCTGATCACCGGGAGCCGGTTCTTCATGGCCACGTCGTTGAGTCGGAGGATCTTGCGCAGGGTCCACGGGTTGGACGTGCCCCCCTTGACCGTGGGGTCGTTGGCGATCACGAGGCACTCCACGCCCTCGACGACGCCGATGCCGGCGACCACGGAGGCGCCGGTCTGGAAATCGGATCCCCACGCGGCGAGCGCACACAGCTCCAGAAACGGGGATTCGCGGTCGAGGACCATGTCGATCCGCTCCCGGGCGGTGAACTTGCCCCGCTCGCGGTGGCGGGCGACCTTGCGCTCGCCGCCTCCGGCGAGAGCGGGGTCGAGATCGGCCGCGAGCCGGGCGAGCTTGTCCTCCATCGCGGCTCTGGCGGCACCGAACTCCGCGCCGGTGGTGTCGAGCGTGGATCGTAGGAGGCTCATGCGGTGTACCCCAGACGACGTCCGGCGAGGGTGGTGAGGATCTCGGTGGTGCCTCCGCCGATGCCCAACAGGCGGACATCGCGGAACTGTCGGCTCACCTCGGACTCGGCCATGTATCCGAGTCCCCCGAAGAGCTGGAGTGCCTGCGTCGCGACCCACTCCGCGCACTCGACAGCGGTGTTCTTGGCAAAGCAGACCTCGGCGATCGCATCGTGCCCCGCCTCGGCCAGGTCCACGCAGCGGTGGGTGTAGGTGCGGGCGACGTCGATGCGGCGGGCCATCTCGGTGACGGTGTTCTGCACGGCCTGCCGGGAGAGCAGGGGTCGGCCGAAGGTCTCGCGTTCGCGGACCCAGTCCAGGGTCAGGTCCAGGCAGCGCTGGGCGTGGGAGTACCCCTGCGCGGCCAGCGCCGCGCGCTCTCCCACGAAGCCGATCGCGATCTGGGCGAACCCGTCGTTCTCGGCGCCGACGAGGTTCTCCACGGGAACCCGGCAGTCGGTGAACGTCAGCTCGGCGGTGTCCGAGGCGCGCCAGCCCAGCTTGTCCAGCGGAGCCGAACGGTGGAAACCGGGGGTGTCGGTGGGGATCACCAGCAGACTCACGCCTGCCGCTCCCCTGAGCTCGTCGCCACCGGTGCGCACGGCGGTCACCACGAAGTCGGCGCGGGTGCCGGAGGTGATGTAGGTCTTGGCGCCGTTGACGACGTAGTGGTCCCCGTCCCGGCGGGCGGTGGTGGTGAGACGCCCGACGTCGGAGCCCCCACCGGGTTCGGTGATCGCCAGGGAGCCGATCATCTCGCCGGCGAGAGTGGGGGCGACCCAGCGCTCGATCTGGTCGGGCCTGCCGGACTGGGCCAGGTGTGGCGTGGCGATACCGCAGGTGAACAGTGAGGCGAACACACCGCCGGAGACCCCGGCCTCGTGGAGGGCCTCGCACACGATCAGCGAGTCCCGCATGCCGCCGCCCCCGCCGCCGGCCTCCTCCGGGAACGAGACGCCGAGCAGGCCCAGCTGACCGGCCTTGGCGTGGAGCTCACGAGGGAGCACGCCCGCGGCCTCCCACTCGTCCTGGTGGGGCAGGATCTCGCGCTGGGCGAAGCGGGTCGTGGTCTCGCGCAGGGCGAGACTCTCGTCGGAGTACCAGGGGTCGCCCGGTACGTGGGGCGGGATGGTCACGAGTTCTCCTTCGCGGGTGCCGGAACGGCGAGGACGGGGGCGGTGATGTCGTGGGGGACGTCGACGACGCGGGAGCGCAGCCACTCGGCGAGACCCTTGGCCTGCGGATCCCAGCGGTAGCCGTGGGCGACTCCCTTGCCGAGCAGGCCGTCGACGACGAAGTTCAGGGCGTTGATGCGCGGCAGCTCGTACCGCTCGATCGCCAGGTCGGCGGTCTCGGGGAGAAGTCGGCGGATCTCTTCGACGGTGAGGGTGTCGCGCATCCAGCGGTAGGCCTTCTGATCACCGGCCCACAGTCCGATGTTGGCGGTGCCGCCCTTGTCGCCCGAGCGGGCGCCGAGCACGTCCCCCAGCGGCCTCCGGGTGGTGGACTCCGAGGACGACCACTCCGGCAGCGGAGCTCCCTCGGCGTCGAGTCCGTCGGACGCGTGGCCGTCGCCCATCTCACGGGTGTCCTCCGGAGGCGCTATGTCGACCCTCGTGCCGTCGGGCAGCACCGCGACATGAGGGATCGCGTCCTGCGGGAGGTAGGCGGGGACGTACACGCCGTACGGGCCCCCGCGTCCGGGCGGCGCGCTGGGGGTGGCACCCGGGTAGCTGGCCAGCGTCATCGCGACGGCGGCGTCCGAGAAGGCGCGGCCCACGACGTCGGGGTCCGGATCCCACGCGACGATGGTGAGCAGCGCGGTCGCGGCGGCCTGGGTGTCGGCGTCGGGGTGGTCGGTGCGCTGCAGACGGAAGTCGATCTCCGCGGGTCGCGTGGCCAGCCCGGCGAGGAACTGGCGCTCCACGAGCGCCGCCTTGTCCTCGATGTCCAGCCCGGTGAGCAGGAAGGTGAGCTCGTTGCGGAAGCCGCCGAGGCACGTCACGGAGACCTTGGTGGTGGGCGGGGCCGCCTCTCCCACCACGCCGGAGATCCTCACCCGGTCGGGCCCCTCCTGCGTGAGAGTGGCGGTGTCGAGTCGGGTGACGACGTCGGGGCCGCCGTACCGGGCCCCGGTGACCTCGTACAGCAACTGCGAGGTGACGGTGCCGACGGTGACCGCACCTCCCGTTCCGGGGTGCTTGGTGATGACGGAGGTGCCGTCGGACGAGATCTCGGCGATCGGGAAGCCGGGGGCGACGGGGTCGGCGATCTCACCCCGGTTGAAGAAGGCGTAGTTGCCGCCCGTGGCCTGGGTCCCGCACTCGATGACGTGACCCGCGGCGGTGGCGCCGGCGAGCGCGTCGAGGTCGTGTCGGCCCCAACCGAAGTGGCTGATGGCCGGCCCCACGATCACCGACGCGTCGGTGACGCGACCGGTGACGACGATGTCGGCGCCGGCGTCCAGGCACCGGGCGATGCCGAAGGCACCGAGGTAGGCGTTGGCCGTGACGGGGAACCCTGCGTCGGCGGGGATGTCGAGCTCGCCGACCCGGGCGATGAGGTCGTCACCCTCGACGTGGGCGACCTCGGGGGACAGTCCGAGGCGGCCCGCCAGTTCGCGGACGGCGTCGGCGAGACCCGCCGGATTGACCCCGCCCGCGTTGGCGACGATGGTGACGTTCTTCTCCAGTGCCAGTGCGAGGCAGTCCTCGAGTTGGCGCAGGAACGTTTTGGCGTATCCCAGCTCGGCGTTCTTCATCCGGTCGCGGCCGAGGATGAGCATGGTGAGTTCGGCCAGGTAGTCACCGGTGAGGACGTCGAGCTCGCCGCCGTCGAGCATCTCGCGCATGGCGGAGAACCGGTCGCCGTAGAACCCGGACATGTTGCCGACGCGGAGCGGAGGCACCGTCGACTCAGGGCCGACGCGGAGCGGAGGCACCGTCGACTCAGGGCCGACGCGGAGCGGAGGCACGGCCGACTCAGGGCCGACGCGGAGCGGGGCGGTGTTCGCGGTCATGCCCGGGCTCCCTTCTCGCGGCCGCCGCCGGGGAGGCCGGCGAACGCCTGGGCGATGCGCAGCCAGCCCCGCGCGTCCTCGCCGACGGCCTCGAGAGCCGTGTCGTCGAGGTGCACCCGCTGCGTCACCAGCAGGCAGAAGTCGAGGATCGGTCCGGTGACGCGCTGCCGGGCGTCGTCCGGGCCGAACTCGAGGACGGTGCCGTCGGCCCGGCTGAGCGCGAGATGCACCTCGGAGGCGGGGACCTCGAGCCCGTTCATCAGGTAGGAGAAGCCTCTGGTCTTCCAGCCCAGCCGGGCGACGTGCGGGAGGGCGGCGCGGAAGGCCGGGTCGGCATCGACGGCCACGCCGAGCCCGTCCGCGACGTCCACCCCGTGGGCCCAGGTCTCCATGATCCGGGCGGTGGTCATGGACTTGGGCCGCATCGGCGGGCCGAACCACGGGATCTGCTCCCCCGGGTCGGCGGCCTTGAGGGCGTCGGCGAGTTCCCCACGGGCGAGGCGCCATCGTGCCAGGACCTCGTCGCGGCCGGCGGCCGCGACCTCCGTGGCGCCGGCGTCCACGAAACCGGCGGGGTCGGCCATCGCCGTGTCCACCACGGCCTGGAAGGCGTCCGCGTCGCGGATGGCGGTCACGGAGACCTCGTCGGTCCAGGCCAGGTGGGCGATCTGCATGGCGACGTCCCAGCCCGCGGCCGGGGTGGCGGTGTGCCAGCGATCGGACCCGGCGACCTCGACGAGCTCGTCCACCCGGGCGCTGAGGGCGGCGAGGGCGGCGTGCGGGTCCTCCGTCTCGGAGGGCGGGGGGTTGGTCATGGCGGGAACGATTCCACCTCCGCCCAAATAAAGCAAGCATGCTTGCTTGCTTTTCTCCGCGACGACTGGGAGGGTGGCCCACGGTGACCCACATCACTCCCGACGCGGGACGCCCGACCCCTCTCCCCGACCCCTTACGGAGGCACCATGCGACTGGACATGACCGGAATCGACCCCGTGGACCACGCCCTGGCCCGCCGGTGCTCGGTGGGCGACATCCCCACCCGGGCGGCGGCCACCTTCTCGAACCGGACCGCCCTCACGGACGATGCCGGGTCGTGGTCCTTCCTCGAACTCGAGTCCGTCTCCAACCGGTTCGCCCACGGTCTGGTGGCGCACGGAATCGAGGCGGAGGAGCCGGTCGCGATCCTGTCGACGAACTGCCGCGAGTTCGTGGCCACCTACTTCGGCACGGCCAAGGCCGGGATGGTCTCGCTGCCCATCAACCTGCTGTCCGGGCTGGACAACATCGCGCACGCCCTGACCGACTCGGGGACCCGCATCCTCGTCGTTCACGGTTCACTCGCGGAACTGGTGATGGGAGCGGTCGCCGCCATGCCCGGGATCCGGACCGTCGTCGTCATCGGAGGCGTCCCCGACGGACTGACGGCCTCCGCCGACGGTCCCGACCTGATCGGGTGGGACGACCTGCTGTCCGGCGACGACTCCAGCCCCGACACGGTGATCGGTGACCGCCAGGTCGTGCAGTGCCTCTACTCCTCGGGCACCACCTCACGCCCCAAGGGCGTCCTCACCTCGCACCTCGCCGTGTCCATGGCCGCCCTGGGCAACGGGGCCGTCTTCGGCCTGAACTGGGGCGCCGAGGCCTCGGTGACCGTGTGCCCGCTCCCCCTCTTCCACACCGCCGGTCTCAACGGGGTCCTGCTGTCGGCGGTCACCATGGGGGCGACCGTCCACCTCCTGCCGGGTTTCGACCCGGTCGGATACGCCGAGACCGTCGCCCGCGTCCGGGCCACCCACCTGGTGGGCCTGCCCCTCATGCTGGAGGCCCTGGCGGACGCGACCGACCGCGGCCTCGACCTGTCCTCGCTCCGGTTCCTGCTCTACGCCATGGCCCCGATGTCCGAGGAGATGCGCCGGCGCCTCGACGCCGCACTCCCGGATGCCCGGATAGTCCTGGCCTCGGGGATGAGCGAGTGCACTCCGGCCACCGTCATGCAGTGGCCGGAGCTCAACCCGGACAAATCCGACTCCTGGGGGTACCCCACCCCGATCGCGGAGAACAGGATCAGTGAACCGGGCGGTTCCGCACTCGTGCCCACCGGGGAGGACGGTGAGATCGTCTACCGCGGCCCCACGGTGATGGAGGGCTACTGGAACAACCCCGAGGCCAACTCCGAGGCGTTCGTGGGCGGCCGCCTGCACTCGGGGGACCTGGGGCGCATCGACACCGAGGGGGTGGTGTGGTTCGCCGACCGCGTCAAGGACATCGTCAAATCCGGCGGCGAGAACGTCTCGTCACTGCACGTCGAGCGTGTCCTCATGGACCACCCGCACATCGCCGAGGTCGCGTGCGTCGGCCGCCCCGACCCCAGGTGGGGCGAGCTCGTGGTGGTCGTGGTGGTCCCCGCCGAGGGTGCGCCGGACGGGGACGAGCTCAAGGCCTCGGTCATGGAGTTCGGGGCCGAGCGTCTGTCCTCCTCACACCGGCCGCGAGACGTGGTGGTGGTCGACACCATCCCGCGCACGGCGACCGGCAAGATCCGGAAGGTCGAGCTCCGCGCGGCGACCTGACCGGTCCCGGTCAGCCGCGGTCCCGGTCAGGGGCCGACCTCGAGGAGCTCACCCGGGATCTCCAGGCTCGCGGCGGCGAGGTCGGACCCGAGGCCGGGTCGCAACACCTCGCCCCGCGGGGGCCGCGCGACGACGTTGACCGCCCGGAGGTTGGGCAGCAGGTAGCGGTGGAGGTCCATGCCCTCCAGCCCCGGGACGAGTTCACGGAACCGCTCATCGGTGAGTTCGCCGGCGAGCCACGCGAACGCGGCGTCGTCCCAGGTCCACACCGCGATGTTGACGCCGCGCCCCACGACTCCCCGGCGGACGCTCGCCACCGATCCCAGCGCGGCGGCGACCGGTCGTCCGCCCGGGATCGTGCCCGGGGTCCACGGGGACGGCAGGTCACCGGGCCCGATGTCCGCGGTCTCCCGCGGGACCGGGACCGCGACGCGCGACCCGTCGGGCAGAACCACCGAGTGCCCGGCGTCCTCCTGCGCGACCGGACGGGCGACACGGGAGGGACGCGCACCCTCCCCGTCCCCCGGCTCATGCCCACCACCGCCACGACCGGGGGGGCCGGTTCGCCACGCGCCCCGCTGATCCGGACCCGGTCGGCGCCCTCCTGGGCCAGCCGGAGCGAATCGAGGCGCAGTACCACGTCCGGCGCGGCGTAGCGGGCTCCCGCGACGCCGTCGAGGAGCTGGTCGGTGACGGTCCCGACGGTGACCGAGCCGAAGGCGGAGGGATGGCGCGTGACGACCGCGCACCCGTCGTCGGCGATCTCCGCGATGGGGTATCCGCCGGTCACGGGGTCGGTGGTGCGGGTGACATCGGTCGACGAATCCACGACCCCCGTCGCGCCGGGCCCGCCGGAGAGCACATGCCCCACCGCGACCGATCCGGCCAGCGCGTCGAGTGCGGACGGTGTCCACCCGTGGTGCGCCGCGGCGGCGCCGGTGACGAGGGCCTCGCGGCTGACGCGACCGGTGACGACGACGACGGCCCCGGCCGCCAGTGCCCTCGCGATGCCGAACGCCCCGTGGCGCACCGTCGCGACATCGACCTCCCCGAGACCCAGTGCGGTGGCCCGGCCCGTCACGTCACCGGCGTCGAGCCAGGCCACGGCGAGGTCCAGTCCGCGCGAGCGGGCGAGGTCGCGCAGCTCGACGGCGAGCCCCTCGGGGTCGAGGGCGCCGGCGTTGGTGACGATCCGGACCCCCCCGGCGCCGAGGCGGTCGAGGCACTCGCCGATCTGGACCACCGCGGCCCGCTCGTAACCCGGCCCGCCCGCCACCCGTTGCCCGGCGAGCTCGAGCACCGCTTCGTCGGAGAGCATGTCCAGGGCGAGGACGTCGAGCGTGGCGGCGTCGAGGAACTCGGCCGTCGCGGTGGCGCGGTCACCACGTGAGGCCGAGACGTTTCCGATGCGGAGGGGGCTCTGGGTGGTCGTCATCGATCCTCGGACTCCTTGTCGGTGGACGGCGTACGCCTATCCCAGCATGCCCCCGGTCCCGGCGAGGCGAGCGTGGAACGACAGGCGCCCACGAGGATATGCGGGGTCGCCGTCCCGAAGGCCCGCCGGGCGTCCCGTCCCGCACGTCTGCCGGTCGCACGGGGACCGGGCGGATAGACTCGCCTGATCAGACGCCCGCCGTGTCCTCCAGGAGTGAGCCGTGCCCCCCAGGACCGCCCCGATCCCCGACCGCATCGACCAGGCCCGCGCCAACTGGGAACGCGAGGGATGGACCGACGCGGCCCAGGGGATGACCGTGGTGACGTCGATCATGCGCGCGCACCAGATCCTCCTGGCGAGGGTGGAGGAGACACTACGCCCGTGGAACCTCTCGTTCCCCCGCTATGAACTCCTCCGACTGCTGGCCTTCTCGAGGTCAGGCTCACTGCCCATCACCAAGGCCTCCGAGCGACTGCAGGTACACGTCACCAGCGTCACCAGCGCCATGAAGCGTCTCCTGGACGCCGGGCTGGTCGAACGCCGACCACATCCGACCGACGGACGGACGACCCTGGTGGAGATCACCGCCGAGGGTCGGCGTGTGGTCTCCGAGGCCACAGCAGCGCTCAACGCCGGGGTCTTCTCCGATCCCGGGATGGACCGGTCGGAACAGTCGGCGCTGATCGAGGCCATCTCGTCGCTCCGGCGGACCGCCGGCGACTTCTGACCAGCGGGGCCCCGGAGTAACAACACCGCGCCCGGCCCCCTCTCGGGTGGGGCCGGGCGCGGCTGTCCGGGGAGGATCCGTCGTGCGGATCCTGGACCGAGCTCGTCAGACCTCGGTCACGGCATCTCGGTGGCGACGAGCCGCGAGTCGTCCGGCTCGGCGTCGGCGTGGATAACGTTCTTGCTCGACTCCGTCATGAGGAAGATGCAGATCATGGACATGATCGACAGGGCGGAGAGCATCAGGCCGACACCCAGGGTGTTGCCGGCGCCGATCATCGCGGCCGCGGCCAGCGGCGGCAACGCGCCACCGAGGATGCCGGCGAGGTTGTAGCCCAGGCCGGCACCGGTGTAGCGGTAGCGGGCCTGGAACAGCTCCGGGAGCAGCGCGCCGGCCGGGCCGTAGGCGATGCCGAAGATGACCAGCGTGACGAACAGGACCAGACCGAAGGCGACGGTCGACCCGGTGTCGAGGATCGGGAAGACGACCAGTGTCCACGGGATGGCGAGCCCGACCGAGGTGCCGATGACCTTCCTCCGGCCGATCTTGTCGGAGTACATCGCCGACAACGCGATGGCGGCGCCGAAGATCAGTGCGGCGATCATGCCCATGGCCAGGACGAACGGCCGCGAGTGCCCCAGGGTGGCGGTCGCGTAGTTGGTGAGGAACGAGGTGCCCATGTAGAAGAGGGAGAACAGCGAGGTGAGCGCGCCACCCGCGATGATGATCTCCTTCCACTGGAAGCGCAGGGCATCGGCGAAGGGCAGCGTCTTGGGAGCGGTGGCCCTGTTCGCGGCCCGGTCCGCCGCCGCGGTCGCGGCGGCCTCCTTGGCCTCGCGGGCCTGGGTCTGGCGGAAGACGGGGGTCTCCTCGACGGTCAGACGGATCCACAGGCCCACCAGGACCAGGACGGCGGAGAGCAGGAACGGGATACGCCAGCCGTACTGCATGAACGGGCTGTCGAGGTCCGCGCCGCCACCGGCGACGAGGGAGAACACGAGGAACGTGCCCGAGGAGAGGAAGAAGGCGAAGGCCACGCCCAGCTGCGGCCACATGGCCATCATGCCGCGCTTACCCTCGGGTGCGTATTCGGCCGTGAGCAGGGTGGCTCCGGCCCATTCGCCGCCGACCGCGAAGCCCTGGAAGAACCTGCACACCACGAGGAGTGTCGGTGCCCAGATCCCGATGCCGCCCGAGAAGACGCCGAAGGCCCCGGTGTTGTACCCGGGCAGCAGACCGATGAACACGGTCGCCACGCCCATGATGATGAGCGTCCACACGAGGGTGTTCTTGCGGCCGATCCGGTCACCGAAGTGGCCGAAGATCGCCGCACCGACGGGCCGGGCGAAGAACGCCACGGCGAACGTCGCGAACGAGGACAGCGTCGCCGTCGCGGGGTTCTGATCGGGGAAGAACAGCGCCGGGAAGACGAGCGCGGCGGCGGTGCCGTAGATGAAGAAGTCGTACCACTCGATGGTGGTACCGATCGAGGAGGCCGCGGCGACCTTCTTCAGCGAGGTCTTCTGCTCGACCGGCGGAAGGGTGGGGGACTGCGGTGCCGCGTCCCCCGGCGGGGTGGTTCGGGACTGCGTCAAGACAACTCCAGTCGTGTCTGGCTCGCCGGGTATCGGACCTCCGGCGAGAGGGGGTGATCGCCGACGCTCTGGCGTCGATTGAGGCGAACGGTATGTGATGACCACCAACCCGATACACCCGAAAGTATGTGGGGCGTGATCCGTCCCACACCGGCGCTGACCGTGCGGACCGATCGGAGAGGGGGCGGGACCGGATGCCCCGACCTCCAGTCGGCCCTAGGGTGTGCGGCGTACCGTGCCCCCGACTGACTGGAGACACCGATGTCGCCCAACGATCACCGACGGCTCCGCGAACAGTCCCTCGACTTCCTCCGTTCCGGATACCTCTTCACCTCCCGCGTGCGGCAACGCGCGGGACTGCCCGCCGACTCGCAGACGCCGGTGCGACTGCGCCTCATGGGTCGCAAGGCCGTGCTGCTGCGCGGAGTGGAGGGTGTCCGCCACTTCTACGACTCCGACAAGGTCAAGCGCGAGGGGGCGATGCCCGCGTTCGTCCGGCTCCCGCTCTTCGGACCCGGCGCTGTCCACGGCCTGGACGGCCACGCCCACACCGTCCGGAAGAACGCGCTCGCAGACCTGGCCTACGACGACGACCGGGTGGCGCGGTTCGCCTCCCTCGTGGCGGAGGAACTCGAGCACATGCTCGGCCAGTGGACGCGCCACGGATCGGGCACCGTCTACCACGACACCACCACCGCCTACGGCCGCGCGGCCTTCCGCTGGGCCGGGCTGCCGCTGCGCCCCGAGGAGTCGGACAGGCGTGCGCGGCAGATGAGCAGACTCCTCGACACCTTCGGTCGGGTCTCGGGGAACCCCGTGGCGCAGGTGGAACGCCTCCGTCTCGACCGCTGGGCCACGTCCCTGGTGCGCAAGGTCCGGTCGGGTGCGCTACAGCCCGACCCCGATTCGGTCGTCGCGGCGATGGCCGACCTCCGGGACGAGGACGGCCGGTTGGTCGACGACCGCACCGCGGCGGTGGAACTGCAGAACCTCACCCGCCCCACCGTGGCGGTCGCCCGCTTCGCGGCGTTCGCGGCCGTCGCCCTGGCCGAGAACCCGGGGTGGCGGGACCGCATCCGCGAGGCGTCGGCGGACGCCGGCCGTCTCACCGAGGTCCCCGAGGCGGTCGCGTTCGCCCAGGAGGTGAGGCGGGTCTACCCGTTCGTCCCGATGCTGCCGGCGCTCGCGACGACGGACTTCGAGGTCCGCGGGTGCCCGGTACACAAGGGTCACCGCGTCCTTCTCGACCTCCAGGGAACGGATACGGATCCGAACCACTGGCGCGACGCGGGGACCTTCGACCCGGAACGGTTCCTCGGCGTCGACGACGCCGAGCAGCTGGAGGCGTTCATCCCCCACGGCGGCGCCGGGGTGCGCACCGGCCACCGGTGTCCCGGCGAGAAGATCGCGGTGACCGCCCTGTCCGCGACCGTCGCGGCGCTGTGCAGGCCGGGGGTGCGGATCAGCGACGACCCCGACGATCTGACGTTCCCGTGGACCACGATGCTCACCCGGCCGGCGACCGGGGTCAGGGTCGGGGTGGACCCCACCCCCGCGTGACGAGGGGCGGCTGGTCGGATCAGGGCAGGACGCCGAGGAGCCGGGCCCGGGCCACGGACTCCATCCGTGACCGTGTGCCCAGCTTCGTCCCGATGTTGCGCAGGTAGGCCTTGATCGTCTCCGGCGACAGGGACAGCCGGGCGCCGACCTCGGCATTGGAACATCCGAGCGCCACCTGCGCGAGGACGTCGATCTCCCGCGGGGACAGGACCGTCGGCGCCTGGGGGACGTCCCGGCCCTCCTCGGGCGCCCTGCCGACCCCCGCCAGGGCGGACCCCGCGGCCAGCAGCCTCTCCCGGAGGCCGGGGTCGCCCAGCTCGGCGGCGATCGCACGCAACTCGCCGTGCAGGACACGCAGACGTTCCCGGTCCGCGGACTCCAGTCCGAAGTTCTGCTCCGCGACGGCGTGATCGGCCATACGCAGTCGTCTGTCGACCTCGTCGTGGATCCTGAACTCCGAGGCCAGGTCCGCGGCGACGGAGGTGAACGTCCGGGTGACCTGGTCGCCGAACTGGGTCGCGACCCGGGCCGATCCGTAGAGGATGGTCCGCGCCACCCCCGAGACCATCACGGGGACGGAGATGATCGCCCGCAAGCCCTCGCGGTCCACCGCGTCGGCGTAGTCCCGGGTGATCCTCGAGCACTCCTCGTAGTCACGGACCGTCGCCGGTCGACCCGAGGCCAGCACATGACCACCGAGGCCACGCCCCCTGGCCACGGCCAACCCCTGCATGGAGTCGGTGCGGACCCCGATGAAGCGGTTCAGCCTGGCGGTCTCACCGGTGACCTCGCCGGCGAAGACGACCGGCACACCGGTGGTGCGACGGGCCCTGCGCAGGGCCCCCAGTACAGCGTCTGAATCCTTGGGGCGGAGGGTGGACATGATGTTCTCCCGAGAGTGGAGGTGTTCAGCTCCGCGAGGACTCGCGGATGCTGGTGATGATGGCGCTGAAGTCCTTGCCACCGTTGTCCTGCGCGAACTCGTCGTACAGGGCCGCCGCTGCTGCTCCCAGCGGAGCGACCGTACCAGTGCTCTCCAGGGCCGCGAGCGCCAGCCCGAGATCCTTGTTCATGAGAGCCGTGGCGAAGCCGGGCGTGAAGTCGTTGTTGGCGGGCGAGGTGGGGACGGGGCCGGGGACGGGGCAGTTGGTGTGCAGCGCCCAGCTGTTGCCGGTCGCGCCGGTGACCACGTCGAAGAGGGCCTGGTGATCGAGGCCCAGTCCCTCCGCGAGCACGAACGCCTCGGCGATCGCGATCTGGTGCACGGCCAGCACCATGTTGTTGCAGACCTTGGCGGCCTGCCCGGCCCCCGCCCCTCCGCAGTGGATGACCTTGCCCGCCATGGGCTCCAGGACGGGCTGCGCGGCCGCGAACGCCTCGTCCTCCCCGCCGACCATGAACGCCAGCGTGCCGGCGGTCGCACCCTTGACGCCACCGGAGACGGGCGCGTCGACCTGGAGCATCCCGGCGTCCACCGCCTTGGCATGGACCGCACGGGCGTCGTCGACCGAGATCGTGGAGGAGTCGATGAACAGGGTCCCCTCCCCCGCCTCGCCCAGCACTTCGTCATAGGTCGAGGTCACCAGCGCACCGTTGGGCAGCATCGTGATCACCACACCTGCTCCCCTGACCGCCTCGGCGGGCGAGTCACACACGGTGACCCCGGCGGTGCGGGCCGCCTCCTGCGCCGCTTCCACCGGGTCGAACCCCCTGACGACGAATCCGGCGCCCACCAGATTGGCGGCCATGGGTCCACCCATGTTGCCCAGCCCGAGAAACGCCACGGTCTGCGATCGGTTGTCCATGTCCTACGCTCCCAGTCCGCGCGCGGCGACGGCCCGGCCGACGACGACACGCATGATTTCGTTCGTCCCCTCCAGGATGCGGTGCACCCGGAGATCTCGCACGATCTTCTCTATTCCGTACTCGGCGAGGTATCCGTACCCGCCGAAGAGTTGCAGTGCCCGGTCCGCGATGTCGAAGCAGTGGTCGGTGACGAACAGCTTCGCCATCGCGCACTTCTCGACATGGTCCGGCTCCTTGGCGTCCAGGGCCGCGGCGGCCCGCCACAGCATGAGCCGGCTGGCCTCCAACTCCGTCGCCATCTCGGCGAGGGTGAAGCGGATCGTCGGCTCGTCGATGAGCGCACCGCCGAAGGCCTCCCGGTCCCGCACGTGGGCGACGGCCCGCGAGTACGCGTCCTGGGCCCCACCCAGGGAGCAGGCGGCGATGTTGATGCGCCCGCCGTTGAGGCCCTTCATGGCGATGGTGAACCCGAGGCCCTCTCCCCCCGTTTCGGCGCCACCGATGAGGTTCGCGGCCGGGACCCGGACACCCTCCATGATCACCTGCGCGGTCGGCTGGGCGTTCCACCCCATCTTCTGCTCGTCCGGGCCGAAGCTCAGTCCCTCGGAGTCCGCGGGGACGAGAAAAGCCGAGATCCCTTTGGGGCCGGCCTCACCGGTGCGGGCCATCACCACGTAGACGTCCGACTGACCCCCACCGGAGATGAACTGCTTGGTGCCGGTGAGGACGTACTCCGCGGACTCGCCCTCGCCCTCCTTGACCGCCTTGGTCCGCAGGGCCGCCGCGTCCGAACCGGCACCGGGCTCGGTGAGGCAGTAGCTGGCGAACAGCTCCAGCGACGCCATCCTCGGGATCCACTCGCGACGCTGCTCCTCGGTGCCGAACTCGTCGACCATCCACACGCACATGTTGTGGATGGACAGGTACGCGGCCACCGACGGGCATCCCCGGGCGAGCTGCTCGAAGATCCGGACACCGTCGAGGCGACGCATCCCGCTGCCCCCGACGTCCTCGGAGACGTAGATGGCGCCCATCCCCATCTCGGCCGCCTCGCGGAGGACGTCTTTCGGGAAATGATGGCTCGCGTCCCACTCCTGCGCCATGGGCGCGATCCGCTTGGCCGCGAAGTCGCGGGCGGTGTCGACGATGACCTTGTCGTCGTCATCCAGGGTGAACATGGGTGTTCCTCTCATACGGTGCCCGGTTGTCGCGGTGCCCGGCTATCGCGCTGCGGGACCGGTCAGTCCATCGTGGGGATGACGAACTCGGCCCCGTCCTTGATGCCCGACGGCCAGCGCTGGGTGACCGTCTTGACCTTGGAGTAGAACTTGATCGACTCGGGGCCGTGCTGGTTGAGGTCGCCGAATCCGGACTTCTTCCAGCCGCCGAAGGTGTGGTACGCGATCGGCACGGGGATCGGCACGTTGACGCCGACCATGCCCACCTGGACGTTGGACACGAACTCGCGGGCGGCGTCGCCGTCGCGGGTGAAGATGGCCACGCCGTTGCCGTACTCGTGCTCGTTGGGCAGGCGAAGGGCCTCGTCGTAGTCCTTGGCGTGGACCACGACGAGGACGGGGCCGAAGATCTCGTCCGTGTAGACGCTCATGTCGGGGGTGACCTTGTCCATGAGCGTGGGGCCGACGTAGTAGCCCCCGGAGATGTCCTCGCCGTTGAACTCGTCCGTGTAGGCACCCACACCGCGGCCGTCGATGAGGATCTCCGCGCCGGCCTTCTCGCCCTGGTCGATGTAGTCCAGCACACGGGCCTTGGACTCGGGCGTGACCAGCGGGCCGTAGTCGGCGTTCGGGTCGTGGCTGTGGCCCACCCTCAGCTCCTTGACCTTGGGCACCAGCTTCTCCAGCAGCGCCTCGGCGGTGCCCTCGCCCACGGGAACGGCGACGGAGATCGCCATGCACCGCTCACCAGCGGAGCCGAAACCGGCCCCGACCAGGGCGTCCGCGGCCTGCTCGAGGTCCGCGTCGGGCATGATGATCATGTGGTTCTTGGCGCCACCGAAGCACTGCGCGCGCTTGCCGGTGCGGGCCGCGTTCTCGTAGATGTACTGCGCGATCGGGGTCGACCCGACGAACCCGACCGCCTGGATCGTGTCGTTGTTGAGGATCGCGTCGACGGCCTCCTTGTCGCCGTGGACGACCTGGAAGATGCCGTCGGGCAGGCCCGCCTCGGTGAACAACTCGGCCAGGCGCACCGGGACCGAGGGATCGCGCTCGGAGGGCTTGAGCACGAAGGCGTTGCCGCACGCGATGGCCGGGCCCGCCTTCCACAGCGGGATCATGGCGGGGAAGTTGAACGGGGTGATCCCGGCCACGACACCGAGCGGCTGACGCATGGAGTAGACGTCCACGCCGCCCCCGGCGTTCTCGGTGTACTCACCCTTGAGCAGGTGCGGGATCCCGATCGCGAACTCGAGCACCTCGAGGCCACGCTGGATGTCTCCACGCGCGTCCGGGGTGGTCTTGCCGTGCTCGATCGCCAGCAACTCGGCGAGCTCGTCCATGTTCTGGTTGATCAGGTCGACGACGCGCATCAGCACGCGGGCGCGCTTCTGGGGGTTCTGCGCCGCCCACGACTTCTGGGCCTCGGCGGCCTTGGCGATCACGTCGTCGACCTCGGCCGTCGACGCCAACGGCACCACGGCCTGCGCCATACCCGTGCTGGGGTTGAGCACCTCGTGGGTGCGGCCACCCGTCCCGGCGACCCTCGCGCCGTTGATGTAGTGGTCGATCTGCCTGAGATCAGACATGGACATCCCTTCGTCGTGAGGCCGCGGTCCGTGGTGTCCGCGCGGCTCTTCTCCCGTGATGGCCATCACCCTATACTTGCATCTCCTAGTAATCCAGGGGCGGGCGTCCGGCCACCCCCGACCCTCCCCTTTCGGGTGTACCGCGACCCTGGCGCGTGCCCATACTGTGAGCTGACTCACGTGCCGTGTGCGCCTTCACCCGTGCCCACGGTCGCCCGTGCCCGGTTCCCTCCGCGCCGTCCCACCCGTGCCCGCCCGTCAGGAGACTCAATGGCCCCGCTCGACACCGACGCCACCACCCGCTTCCGCGCCGCACGCGACTTCCTGCAGGCCACCGCGGAGGACTACGACGCCGCCCGGGCGGGCTTCGCCTGGCCCGAACTCGACGAGTGGAACTGGGCCCTGAACTGGTTCGACGTCGAGGCCGAGGGGAACAGCGACCCCGCACTGTGGATCGTCGAGGAGCACGACGGCGGCGGCGCCCCCACCGAGGCCAAGTACTCCTTCGACGAGATGCGCGTCCGCTCGGACCGCACCGCCAACTGGCTGCGCGAGCGCGGTGTCGAGCCCGGGGACCGGGTCCTGCTCATGCTCGCCAACCAGGTGGAACTGTGGGACGTCATGCTCGCCGTGATCAAACTCGGCGCCGTCGTCATCCCCGCCACCACCCTGTTGGCGGAGGCCGACCTCCGCGACCGCATCGCCCGCGGTGGGATCAAGCACGTGATCGCCCGCGACGAGCTCGCCGACCGGTTCACCACCATCGCCGGCGACTACCAGCGCATCTCGGTGGGCGGCGCCCCCGAGGGCTGGACCGACCTCGCCGCCGCGATGGACGCGTCCCCCGATTTCGAGCCCAGCCACACCACCCGTGCCGACGACACCCTGCTGCTGTACTTCACCTCCGGGACCACCAGCAAGCCCAAGCTCGTCGAGCACACGCACGCCTCCTACCCCGCCGGGCACCTGTCGACCATGTACTGGATCGGCCTGCAGCCCGGCGACGTCCACCTCAACGTGTCCTCCCCCGGGTGGGCCAAGCACGCCTGGTCCAACGTCTTCACCCCGTGGATCGCCGGATCATGCGTGTTCATCTACAACTACTCCCGCTTCGACGCCACGGCGATGATGCGGGAGATGGACCGCTGCGGCGTGACGAGCCTGTGCTGCCCGCCCACCGTGTGGCGCATGCTCATCCAGGCCGACCTCACCCAGTTGATGGTCCCACCGCGGCTGGCCGTGGGCGCCGGTGAGCCGCTCAACCCCGAGGTGATCGGCCGGGTCCGCGACGCGTGGGGCGTGACCATCCGCGACGGCTTCGGCCAGACCGAGACCACCGTGCAGATCGCCAACACGCCGGGGCAACCCATCAAGGACGGGTCCATGGGCCGGCCCTGCCCCGGCTTCGACGTGGTGCTGGTCGATCCGGCCACCGGGCAGGAGGTCGCCGGCGAGGGCGCCGAGGGCGAGATCTGCCTGCGTCTGGACCCCCGCCCGCTCGGCCTGATGGTCGGCTACCACGGCGACGCCGAACGAACCGATGCCGCCTACGCGGACGGCTTCTATCACACCGGCGACGTGGGGTCGCGCGACTCCGAGGGCTACATCACCTACGTGGGCCGGACCGATGACGTGTTCAAGTCCTCCGACTACCGGATCTCGCCGTTCGAGCTGGAGTCCGTCCTGTTGGAACACCCGGCGGTGGCCGAGGCCGCGGTCGTCCCCTCCCCCGACCCCGTTCGGCTCAGCGTGCCGAAGGCGTTCGTCGTCCTGGCCGGCGGCTGGGAGCCGACCGAAGACACCGCCCGCCAGATCTTCGACTACTCCCGCACCCACCTGGCCGGCTACAAGAGGGTCCGGCGGTTGCAGTTCACCGACCTGCCCAAGACCATCTCGGGCAAGATCCGCCGCGTCGAGCTGCGCAGGGGCGAGAGCGAGAACGGTCCGTCGGTGGACTTCCCCGGCGAGTTCCGCGAGGAATCGCTGCGCTGACGGCCGGCCCGCGGTCTGTGGGGGGCGCGGGCGCGGTCCGTGCCAGCCGGGTCGGCGCGGCTGCGGTCCGTGCCGGCCGGGTCGGCGGGGCCCGGCCGTGGCCCGTGCGGGCGCCTCGACGAGTGGTCACAAATGCGGAGAAACCCGCGACCTGAGCTGGGAAAACGTGAGCGGGTCTGACCACTCGACGCGGCGGGACGACCCCGGCGCGTCTCGGGCGGCCCCGGTCCCGGCCCCGGCCCCGGCCCCGGCCCCGATCAGGACCTGACGATGCCGTCGATCTCCTCGGGGGTCCACGGCGGACTGTCGTGGAAGTCGCGGAACGCCAGGATCTGCGCCTCCGGGGCCGGGAATCGCCCGATGAAGCCACCCGATCCGGCGAAGACCCCGCCGGTGACACCCTGGGCCAACTCGGAGACGAGATAGGTGTAGAGCGGCGCCACGTACTCAGGGCCGGCCGGATCGAGGGCACCGGCCACGCTGAGCTCGTCGAGCATCCCCCGGCGGCCCAGCTCCCGGATCTGGTTCTCGTACCCCTGCCCGCTCGACAACCGGGTCCGGGCGCCCGGGCACACGACGTTCGCCCGCACGCCGTGCTCGGCGAGCTCGGCCGCGATCGCCATGGTCAACGAGGTGACCGCGCCCTTGCCCGCCGGGTAGCCCGTTCCCCCGTAGTCGCCCTTCCAGGCGAACGAGGACGTGGTGACGATGGCGCCCGCCCCGGCGGCGACGAAATGCGGTGCGAACACGCGGCACGGCGCGAAGACAGACCCGAGGTGCGCGTCCATGAGTGCCTCGAAGTCGGCGTGACTCACGGTGAGGATCGAGGACCCCGCGGGTTCGGCCACGCCCGCGCAGGTGATCAGACCGGACACCACCGACCCGTCGCGGGCCGCTTCGGCGAGCAGCGACTGCGCCACCGCGGGCTCGTGCGCCGACCCGGGGACCCCGGTGATGCGGCCGTCGGACCGCGCGGAGAGTTCGGCGACCCGATCGCGCAGCGCCGCCTCGTCGCGCCCGTTGAGCACCACGTCCGCGCCGCGGCCGGCCAGGTCGTCCGCGACCGCCGCACCGATCCCGCGGGAGGACCCGGTGACCGCGAAGGACCGGCCGTCCAGCCGCAGCCCGGTCACGCCGAGCCGACGGCGTCCGTACGCCGGTCGTGGTCGGGGGCGCGCTCGGCCACCAGTCGCCGCGCCCATCCGTAGTCGGTCTTGCTGCTGGGGTGGCGCTCGACGCGGTCGACCACCCAGTACGCCGCGGGGATCTTGAAGCCGGCGAGGTGCTCGCGCAGCGCCTGCCCGACGGACTCGAGATCTCCGGCATCAGCGGTGTCCGACCACTGGATCACCGCGCCCACGCGGTGTCCGAACCGCTCGTCCGGGATGCCGAACGCCACCGCGTCCTCGATCCCGTCCACCGCCTTGAGCGCGGCCTCGACCTCCTCGGCGAAGATCTTCTCGCCGCCCGAGTTGATCACCTGACTCGCCCGACCGAGCATGATGATCGTCTCCGGGCCGTCATAGCGTCCGCGGTCGCCGGTGAACACCCGACGGGTGCCCGCGATCTCCCGGAAGGTCTCGGCGGTCTTGGCCTCGTCCTTGTAGTACCCGGCGGGCTGGTAGCCGCTCTTGACGATCCAGCCGATCTCCGTCGAGTCGTCCGCGAGCGGCTCGTCGAAATCGTCGACGAGCTGCAGGGTGGTCCCCCTGGGGATCCGCGGACCGTGATCGGCGAACAGCGATCCGTCGTCGAGGTTCGCCTTGGTGACCACGCCCAGACCGCCGAAACCGCCTTCGGACGACCCGAACGCGTCCATGATCATCAGATCGGGGCGGAGCTCGAGCAGGTCCGCCTTGACCGACGGGGAGAACAGGGCGGCGCCCGAGGAGACCATGAACATGCTCGAGGTGTCGGGGTCGGTCCGACGCATCTGGTCCACGATCGGCCGGACCATCGCGTCCCCCGCCACCACGGCGACCTGGATCTTCTCGCTCTCGATCTCCTCCAGGGCGTCCGCCACCCGGAAGTGCGGGAGATAGTGCATGGTGCCGCCGGCGAACAGTCCGGTGAAGCTGGGCATGATGCCCGAGGTGTGGATGAGCGGGAGCAGGATCAGGTAGCGCAGGGGATCGCCGCCGAGGCCGGACCGGGACTGGTGGTACTCGTCGGGCACCGGCTCACCCGTGTGGTAGTCCGCACCGCCGCCGAGGCTGCGCCAGAGGTCCTCCTGACGCCACATCACGCCCTTGGGCTTTCCGGTGGTTCCGCCGGTGAACACCAGGTAGAGGTCGTCGCCGCTGCGCTCGAGCCGCGTGCGCTCCGTCGACGCCGCGTCCAGGATCTCCCGCGCGTCCAGGGCGCCGTCCGGGAGCGTGTCGACGGTCGATCCGTCCTCCACCACGATCGTGTGCCGGACGGAGTCGAGACCGCTGACGGCCTCGGTCACCGCACCACCGAATTCACGGTGGAAGACCAACACGCTGGTGTCCGAGTAGTCGTAGAGGTAGCGCAGTTCCGCTCCCGAGTAGCGGTAGTTGATGCTGATGGTCACCGCCCGCAACTTGAGCACCCCGATGATCAGGGCCAGGCAGTCCACCCCGTTGCGCAGATGCACACCGACGTGGTCGCCGGCACCGACACCCAGGGAGGACAGTGCCGAGGCCCACCGGTTGGCCTCGGCCTCCAGGTCCGCGTAGGTGAGCCGACGTTCGTCCTCCACCACCGCCAGGCGGTCCGCGCCATAGGCGTCCACGGCGTGCTCGAAGAGGTCGGCCAGGTTGTGTGCCATGTGGTGTCCTCCGTGACTGGGGTGACGGGTGTCGGGTGGGTGGGTAGCGAGTGGCCTGTGTCAGACCGGGGTGATGGGCAGCGGCGTGCGGGTGGGTCCGAAGTCGAACGCGGCACCGGTACTGATGCGCGTGACCGCGACCTCCTCCGGCTCCGTTGCGGGTTCGTCGCCGAACCGGAGGACCGCCGCGACACGAGAGCCGTCCGAGGGCACGCGCTCGACCGTCCAGTGCGGGTCGACCGCCTGGGCCGCCGCGGCGAGGGGCCGCAGCCCCTCCCGGGCCAGCAGGGGCATCCAGGTGTCGTCGGCGAACGCGTCCGCCGCGGTGTCCCAGGAGACCGTGACACTCCGCCCGTCCCCGGAGACCGACGACGAGTACCCCGTGTACGCGGTCGGGCCGGCCAGGGGGTGGAGGTCGAGCACCGCCGCCAACCCGTGCGCGTCCCCGTCGGCGCCGAGACCACCGCCGAGCACGTCGCGGATCCGGCCCGCGGCGACCCCCGCGATGCCGGTCGCCTGATAGGCCAGCAACCGGTCCGCGGTCTCGGCGTCCGACCGACGGCGGACCGACTGGTGAAAGCCCACCGCCAGCAGGTGCATCTGCAGGTACACCTCGCGCGTCATGCGGACGAGTGCGGCCGAGGTGAACTCGGGGAAGCTCAGATCCGTCAACAGCGGGCCGGCGTAGTCGTCGCGGGGGCCCTGACCGGTCGTGTCCTCCGGTGCCGGCGGCTCGAACGAGAAGTCGACCACCCGGCTGCTCGCGGACTCGACCGCCGGCTCGGGCCACGCCGCCGGCTCCGCGTCCGGGTCGATCCGAACGATCCAGTGGCAGTGCGGCGTCCGGCCCTCCGGGCTGCGTGGTGGCCGGTGGACCGGTTCCACGACGGCCCGCGGGTTGGTGGCGAGCGCGGTGGCCGGGAAGGTGGGGTCCTCGATGTCGTGACACATCGTGGTGACGAGCCGGTCCCCCATCGGTTCGACATCCATCAGTGCGCCACAGTGGTCGAGCCAGAATTCCCCGTGATCGTGGTCGGTGATCCCGTAGCGGAAGTCCATGAACTCCGGCGGCGCCCCCACGTCCAGCTGGAAACCCTTGAAGATCTCCGCGACGCCGTCGCCCGTGATGGACAACGCCTCCTTCATCCGTCGGGTGTAGTGCGGGCTCGCGGCCTGCCACTCCTCGATCGCGACGTCCCGCATCCCGTCCACGCCGAACTCACCCAGGAGGGCCGGCATCCCCGCCCGGTCGATGAGCTGGCCGATCAGCAGCAGATCGGGGAGTAGCCGTGCGAGGGTCGCGTGATCGAGCGATTCCAGGGGGTCGCGTCTGACGACCGGGTCGCGCGTGGTCATCGGACTCAGACCTCGTCCGGCGTGGACACCGGCCACAACGGGGCCGGGCTGTCCTCGATGCGGTACCACCCGGCAGGCTTGTCGCCGCCCGCCTCGAACCGGGCCTTCATCGAATCGGTGAGCGCGTCGGCCTCGTACATCCGCATGAACAGGTCCACCACGTTGCCGAAGTCGAAGAAGTCCCGCTGCCACTTCCACTGCTGCTCGCCGTTGTAGAGGAACCACGACCCGCCGAGACCGTGGACCTCGTAGGGCGCGCCCGTCCTGGGGTCGACGGTGTCGCGGGCGATCTGCTTCCACAGGCACAGCACGTCACCGGTCTCGGGATCGATGATGGTGCGGATGTAGGGGTACTCCCAGCCGTCGAGCCCGGCCATCTCCTGACCCAGCGCGACGTCACGGATCTCGTCCCGGCCGACGGCCATGAAGTCGTCCTTCGTGCCGTAGTTCCAGCCGTAGGTGGCGTCCTCGGCGTAGAACTCGGCGAGCGGGGTCCAGTCCTTGTTGCGCTCGCACTCGGCGTTGGCCTCGATCCATCGCTCCACGAACTCGGCGATCTCGGCGCGGTCGTATCGGGTCACGTCACTCACTCCTGGGGGTCCGGGTCCCGACGAGGCGGAGTGCCTGAGTCGGGCAGTACTTGACGGCGGCCTTGACTCCCGCCAGCTGGTCGTCGGGGATATCGCCCCGCTTGGCGCGCACCTTGGCCTCCGCGCCCTTGCCCACCGTGAACCAGTCGGGGGCCTCGGCCTGGCACTCCGCGTGCCCCTGGCACAGGTCGAAGTCCACTTCCACACGCATCGGCTGCTGTGCGGTCACCGGCGCTGCCTCCTCCGGTAGCGGACGGTGCACGGCTGGGCCAGCTGGACGACCATCTTGGAGTGGTCGTTGTGGTAGCTCTCCGGCGGTTGCGCGAGCTCGAACTCGAACTCCCGCAGCAGGATCGAGAAGATGGCCTTGATCTGGAGCTGGGCGAACGCCGCCCCCACGCAGCGGTGTCGTCCGGCGCCGAAGGGGATCCAGGTCCACCGGTTGACGATGTCCTCCTGTCGCGGCTCGGAGTAGCGCTCCGGGTCGAACGTGTCGGGGTCCGGGAAATCCTCGGGGAGCCGGTTGGAGACCGCCGGGGAGGCCGCGACGGTCTGCCCGGCACGGACGACGTGGTCGCCGATCCGGACGTCCTCCTGCGCCACCCGCATGAGGATGATGAGGGGCGGGTGAAGACGCAGCGTCTCTTTGAGGGCGTTCTCGACCTTGGGCATCTGACGTAGCGCCCCGAAGCTGTACTCGGCGCCGTCCGAGTAGACCTCGTCGAGTTCGGCGACCACCTCCGCGAGGTAGTCCGGGTGCCTGAGCAGCTCGATGAGCATCCACGCACTGGTGCCGGAGGTGGTGTGATGCCCGGCGAACATCATGGAGATGAAGATGCCGGTGACCTCGTCCGGGGTGAAGCGGTACGTGCCGTCGTCGTTCTTGACGGACACCAGGACGTCGAGCAGGTCCCGGTCCTCCTTGTCCGCCGGAGGGTTGGCGACCCGCTCCTCCATGATCGCGGACACGAGCTCCACCAGTCCGGCCCGGGCCGCGTCCCGCTTGCGGAACGCGGGGATGTCGGCGTAGGCGTCGATGTACGCGTGGGGGTCGGTGCCCTGCTCGAGGTCGTGATACAGGTGCGCGAACCGCGCGTCGAGCTGCTCCCGGAACTTCGGACCGATCAGGCACGCCGAGGAGGTGTAGATGGTGAGTTCGGAGAACCACTCGAGCAGGTCGATCTCGCCCTCGTCGCCCCACTCGCCCACCATCCGCTGCACCTCGTGGGGGATGGTGACGGCGTGCTGGCGCATGTGCTCGCCGCGCAGCGCCGTGTTGTGCAGCATCTCCGAGCGACGCTCGGGACTGGCGTCGAACACGACGCCCTCCCCGAACACCGGCGTCATGAACGGGTAGGCGGCGGCCTGGTCGAGGGACTCGTCCGGGGCGCGGAAGAAGGCCTCGTTGGCGGCCGCCCCGGAGGCCAGGCAGATGTCGCGGTCGACGATCTTGAACACGCCGAGGTCGCCGCACTCCTCGCGCACCCGCCAGAACAGGCCGATCGGGTCGGTACGGAGTTCGTCCATGTGCCCCAGCTCGCCCCCGCCGCCGGAGACCCGCCGCGGTTCGGTGAGGGTGGAGGTGTCGGTGGGCGTGTCGGTGGAGCCGTCGGTACTGGTCACGAGTAATCCTCCTCGATTGGGGCCTCCGGCTGGATCTCCAGCTCGGTGATCTGGGCGCCGCGGGGCATCGCCACCATGGCGGCGACCCCCCGGGCGAGGTCGGCCGGTTTGCACATGCGCGGGTGACGACCGAAGCCGTGCTTGACCCAGTCGTTGATGACCGACTCCGCGGTCTCCGCATCGAACTCGGTGCCCATCTCGGTCATCACCGGCCCGGGGCGGACCACCCCGAGGCGGATCCCCGTACCCTCGAGTTCCTTGCGGGCCTGGTGGGCCATCGTCTCCAGGCCGGCTTTGGCCGCGACGTACGCGCCGGAGCGGGGCCGGGCGGTGTAGGCCACATCGGATCCGATGAGGACCACGTCTCCCCGACGGCGGTCGACCATCCCGGGGACCACGGCGTGGAGGAGTCGCTGCACGGCGAGTAGGTGGATGTCGATCTGGGCGGCGAAGTCCTCGGGGTCCATCTCCCACACGCGGGCCATCTTCAGGCTGCCGGCACTGGAGACGAGGACCTCGGGTGGGCCGTACGCCTCGCCGGCGGCGGCCACGAACCCGGCGACCGAGTCGGCGTTGGTCACGTCGACCGGTCGGGCGGTGGCCCGTCCCCCGGCGTCCCGGATCCGGCCCACGAGGTCGTCGAGGCGGTCGGCACGGCGGGCCCCCACGACCACGGGGTGCCCGAGCGCCGCCAGCGCCTCCGCGGAGGCGCGACCGATCCCCGAGGAGGCGCCAGTGACGAGCGCGGGGCGCTCGGACGCGTCCGGCTGCGGGGGGAACTTCAGACTCATCAGCGCCTGACCTCGACACGCATGGGCAGGTGCGCGAAGCCGCGCACGTTGGACGAGTGCACGCGCTCGGCGCCGGGGAGGATCTCGTACCCCGTGATCGACCGTGAGATCTGGTCGAGCGCGATCCGCCCCTCGAGCCTCGCGAGGTGCGCTCCCAGGCAGAAGTGTGGCCCCTGCCCGAAGCTCAGACTGGCGGAGGTGTCGCGACCGAGACGGAAGGTGTCGGCGTCGTCGAAGACCTCCTCGTCGCGGTTGGCCGCGCCGATGAGCAGGAGCACCTTCTGGTCTGCGGGGATGGTGACGCCGCGGACCGTGACGTCCTGCATCGTCGTGCGCAGGACCAACTGGCTCGACGTGTCGTAGCGCAGCGTCTCCTCGACCCAGTCGCTCACCCGCTCCGGGGCGTCGATCACCAGCTGCGCCTGGTCCGGGTTCCGGTGCCCCCAGAACATCGCGTTGGCGAGCAGCTTGGTGGTGGTCTCGTTGCCCGCCACCACCATGAGGAAGAGGAAGGACAGGATCTCGTCCTCGTCGAGCTTCTCCCCGTCGATCTCGGCGTCGATCAGCGCCGAGGTCAGGTCCTCGGTCCGCTCCTCACGCCGCTCGGCGACCATGCCCTGGTAGTAGGTGATGAGGTCGAGGGCCGCGACCATCGAGTCCTCGGGCACGTCCTGACCGCCCTCCTCGCGGTGCATGACCAGGTCTGCGAGCCGGCGGAGCTCGTCGCGGTCCGACTCGGGCACTCCCATCAGGTCCGAGATGACGTCCATCGGCAGCTTGCCCGCGTAGTCCTGGACGAAGTCGAACTCGCCGCCGTCGCGGGACTTGGCCAGGCATTCGTCCCAGTACCGACGGGAGATCCGCGCGATTCCCTCCGAGAGCGCGTCGACCCTCCGGGAGGTGAAGCCCTTGCTCACGAGTTTGCGCAGTCGCGCGTGCCTGGGGTCGTCCATCGCCAGGAAGGACATGGTCTTGTAGGCGTGCCGACCGTACGCCGCGGGGTCGAGGGAGACCCCCAGGGAGTTGGAGAACACGTCGGGTGCGCGGAACGCCTCACGGACGTCGGCATGCTTGCTCAGCGCCCAGAAATCGAGGTCCGGGTTGTGGTACACGGGGGCCTCGGCGCGCAACCGGGCGTAGAACGGGTACGGGTCCTCGTGGACCGCGTAGTCGTACGGGCTGAACACGAGCGGGGCGGGTGTCGCGGTGGTCATGTCTCGGGGTCACCTCAGGATGAGTCGGGCGGCGGACTCGATGGCGTCCGCCATGTCGGAGTAGGAGCCGTAGCCCATGCCTGCGCGGACGAGCGCGCCGGCGTAGACCATCTCCAGGGCGTCGATCACCTCGTCGTCGGCCTCATCACCCAGCGCGGCCGTCAGACGCCGACGGATGTCGGCACCGATCCGGATCCTCAGGTGGGACACCTCCGGATCGTCGCCCAGGAGGGCCGCGGTGACCGCCGAGGAGAGCTCGGGCTCGTCCGCCACCAGCAGCGCGACATCGCGCAGGACCGCCACCACCCTGTCCACCGTGGTGCCGGCCGAGGCGCCCTCGGTGACGTGGTCGCGGAGGCGTCGCCAGAACACCTCCGCGATGAGGTGGCCCTTGGAGGAGAAGTAGGTGTACGCGGTGGCCGGGGCGACGCCGGCCTTGGCCGCCACCGCCCGGACCGCGAGGCCGCCCGGCCCCTTCTCGCGCAAGACCTCGACGGCCGCGCTGGTGAGGCGGTCGACGGTCTCGGCCTGCTGGCCGTTGAGACGCCTTCGCGTGGATTCGAAACGCACGTCACTGGACATGTGTCTGGACAGTACACCACTGGCCGGACTATCGTCTAGACAGTTGTCTACCCACTGAATGTCCATCAACCCTGACGGAAGGCCCCCCGTGACGACGAGCACCACCTACGACGCCCCGCTCCTCATCGGCGGCGAGCTGCGCCCGGCCTCCGGGGGCGGCACGTTCGACGTCCTCAACCCCGCCACGGAGGAGGTGATCGGCCGCGCCGCCGACGCCGGCCCGGAGGACATGGCCGCCGCGATCGAGGCCGCCCGCACCGCGTTCGACACCACCACGTGGTCCACCGATCATGCCTTCCGCGCCTCGTGCCTGCGGCAGCTTCGGGACGCCCTGCAGGCCCACACCGAGGAGCTGCGCGCGCTGACCATCGCCGAGGTGGGCGCACCGCACATGTTCACCACCGGTCCCCAGCTGGAGGGGCCCGTCGCCGACCTGGGCTGGCTCGCCGACCTGGTCGAGGCCTACGACTGGGTCGAGGACCTCGGCGAGTCCGAGGTGATGGGGGTGCGTTCCCGCCGGACGACGCACCGGGAGGCGATCGGCGTGGTCGGTGCCATCACCCCGTGGAACTTCCCCAACCAGATCAACCTGGCCAAGATCGGGCCCGCGTTGGCCGCGGGATGCACCGTGGTGCTCAAGCCCGCCCCGGACACCCCGCTCATCGCCGCCGCGGTGGCCCGCATCGCCGCCGAGGAGACCGACATCCCCGCGGGCGTGCTCAACTTGGTCTCGTCCTCGGACCACGGGGTGGGTGCCCAGCTGAGCACCGACCCCCGCGTCGATCTGGTCTCGTTCACCGGATCCACCGCCACCGGCAAGAAGATCATGATGGCCGCGTCGGAGACCCTCAAGAAGGTCTTCCTCGAGCTGGGTGGCAAGTCCGCCGCCGTGGTCCTGGACGATGCGGACCTGAACGCCGCGTGCTTCATGACGGCCCTCAACGCCTGCACCCACGCCGGTCAGGGCTGCGCCCTCACCACGCGCCTGCTGGTGCCGCGCGAGAAGTACGACGAGGCCGTCGACGCCGCCAAGGGCGCGATGGCCGCCTTCGCGCCGGGCGACCCCACCGACCCCGGCACCCTGTGCGGGCCGGTGATCTCCGCGGTCCAGCGCGAGCGGGTCGAGGGGTACATCGCCCTGGCCGTGGAGGAGGGCGGCACCATCGAGATCGGCGGCGGTCGCCCCTCCGGCGAGGAGAAGTCGAGGGGCTTCTGGGTGGAGCCCACGCTGATCTCCGGACTCGACAACACCGCGCGGGTGGCCCGGGAGGAGATCTTCGGACCCGTGCTCGTGGTCATCCCCCACGACGGCGACGAGGACGCGATCCGGATCGCCAACGACTCCCCCTACGGACTCTCCGGCGCCGTGTGGGGCACCGACCCCCGGCGGATCGAGAAGGTCGTCGCGGGGATCCGCACCGGGACCCTGGGGGTGAACGGCGGCGTCTGGTACGGCGCCGACGTCCCGTTCGGCGGCTACAAGCAGTCGGGCATCGGCCGCGAGATGGGCCGGCAGGGCTTCGAGGAGTACCTCGAGACCAAGTCCGTGGCGTCTCCGGCCTGACATTCCACCCCCACCCGAACCACCACCCCTGACGAGAAGGAAGAGACCACAGATATGGGACGTTTTGACGGTAAGTCCGTGATCGTGACCGGCGCGGCCGGCGGGATCGGCGAGGAGTACGCCAAGGCCCTCGCCGCGGAGGGCGCGAAGGTCGTGGTGGCCGACGTCTCGGACACCGAGGGACAGCGCGTGGCGCAGGAGATCACCGCGGCCGGTGGGGAGGCGTTCTTCCAACACACCGACGTCTCCGACCCGGACTCGGCCGGGGCCTGCGCCGAGTCCGCCGTGGACAGGTTCGGCCGGCTGGACATGCTGGTCAACAACGCCGCGATCTTCGGCGGGATGAAACTCGACTTCCTCATCACCGTGCCGTGGGACTACTACGAGAAGTTCATGTCGGTGAACCTGAACGGTCAGCTGATCATGGTCCGCGCCTGCTGGGAGAAGATGGCGGCCGCCGGCGGTGGCGCCATCGTCAACCAGTCCTCCACCGCCGCGTGGCTCTACTCGGGCTTCTACGGCCTGGCCAAGGTGGGTGTCAACGGCCTCACCCAGCAGTTGGCCACCGAACTGGGCGGGTCCAACATCCGCATCAACGCGATCGCGCCCGGCCCGATCGACACCGAGGCCAACCGCTCGACCACCCCCCAGTCCATCGTCAAGGACATGGTGGACAAGCTCCCGCTCAAGAGGATGGGACAGCCGGAGGACCTGGTCGGGATGCTGCTCTTCCTGCTCTCGGACGAGGCGTCGTGGATCACCGGTCAGATCTTCAACGTCGACGGCGGACAGGTCATCAGGTCGTGAGCGTGAACCCGGCCGACATCTCCGGGCAGGGCGCCGGAGCCGCACCCGTGGGTCCGGGCTCCCCGGAGGACTCCCCCGCGCCCGTCGGGTTCATCGGGCTGGGCAACATGGGCGCGCCCATCGCCCGTCGGTTGCTGTCGTGGCCCGGCGGCCTGGTCGTCTGCGACGTCCGCCCCGAGGCGACCGAACCGTTCACCGCGGAGGGGGCCACCTCCGGCGCGACACCGGCCGAGGTGGCCCGGACGGCCAGACTCGTCTCGGTGACGGTTCTCGACGACGCGCAGGTCCGTGACGTCGTCGACGGCCCCGACGGGATCCTGCGCACGGCCGGTCCGGGAACGGTGGTGGCGGTCCATTCCACCATCTCCGACTCCACGGCCGTAGAGCTCGCCAGGGCGTGCGGAACGCACGGCGTACACCTGGTGGACGCCCCGGTCTCGGGCGGGGCACCAGGCGCGGAAAAGGGGGAGCTCGCGGTGATGGTGGGCGGGACGCGCGAGGTCTACGAGGCCTGCAAGCCCGTCTTCGCGCTGTGGGCCGCGCTGCCGGTCCACGCCGGCGAGGTGGGGGCGGGTACGCGGATGAAGCTGGCCCGCAACCTGCTGCACTTCATCTCGTTCACCGCCGCCGCCGAGGCTTCCCGATTGGCGGAGGCCGCGGGACTCGACATCGCCAAGCTGGGCCGCGTGGTGCGGCACACCGACGCCATCACCGGTGGCGCCGGCGCGGTGATGTTGCGGGACACCACCGCGCCGATCGCCCCCGACGACTTCTGGCACGGTGTCTTCACCCACGTCCGGGGCCTCGGCGAGAAGGACCTCTCACTGGCCCTGGATCTCGGGCAGCGGCTGGAGGTGGACCTGCCGCTCGGGACCATCGCGTTGCGCGACCTGGGCTCCGGTTTCGGCGTGGGGCCGGGAGAGATCGCCCGCCGCGCCGCGGGCGCGCCCGGGGATGACGGCGGTATCACCGACGACGACGAGGGAGCACGATGAGCGACACGGCAGAATCCGGGATGTCCCCGGAGCGCGAGCGCGGGCTGGCCATGATGACCGAGGTCTACGGCTTCGAGATGACCGACGGGCCGGGTGACTACTTCGCCGAGACCGCGGACCACCTGTTCGGGCGCGTGTGGTCCCGACCCGGTCTGAGCCACCGCGACCGCCGCCTGCTCCTGCTGGGCGCGCTCACCGCTCAGGGGAACACGGACATCGCCGACATCCAGGTGGGCGCCGCGCTGGGCAACGGCGAGCTGACACCCGAGGAACTGGAGGAGATCGTGCTGTTCCTCTGCTACTACGCGGGCTGGCCGAACGGCACCAAGCTGGGCAACGTGGTGGGCCCGCACGTCGCGCGCGCCCGGAAGGCCGCCCGGCGGGCCGAGGCGGGGAACGATGGCCGCGACTGAGCGCCCGGCCGAGGGCGGGGATCGCGGGCGGAGTCATGAGCGATAGGTTTGTGCCATGACCGCTCCCGAGATCGACCAGGCGCTGCTCGACGTGGCGCTCGCCGCCCCCGGCTTCATGCCGCTGGACGAGGGCCGCACCCTCTACGAGATCGCCTGCGAGTACCTGGGCGACGGCGTGGGCGTCGAGATCGGCACCTACTGCGGCCGGTCCACCGTGTTCCTCGGCGCGGCCGCACGGGTGACCGGCGGCAGCATCGTCACCGTCGACCACCACCGAGGGTCCGAGGAACACCAGCCCGGGTGGGAGTACCACGACACCGCGCTCGTCGACCCCCACACCGGCCGCCTGGAGACCCTCGTGGCGTTCCGGCACACGATCTGGGACGCGGGACTGGACGATGTGGTGACCGCCGCGGTGGGCACGTCGCGCCAGGTCGCGCGGATCTGGGGCACGCCGGCCTCGTTCGTGTTCATCGACGGGGGTCACTCCTCCGAGGCCGCGCAGGCCGACTACGAGGGCTGGGCCCCGTGGGTCGCGGTGGGCGGGGCCCTGTTGATCCACGACGTCTTCCCGAACCCCGAGGACGGCGGACGCCCGCCCTACGAGATCTACTGCCGCGCCCTGGAGTCCGGGCAGTTCACCGAGGTCCGCGCGGTGGACTCGCTGCGCGTCCTGCGGCGCGACTCGGGCGAGGTCGGCTCGCCCATGCCGTAGGGCCCGCACCACCGGCCCGCACGGCGGCTCACACCGCCCACCGGCCGCCCGCGCTCCAGGCGTCACCCGAGCCCGGGCGGCCGCGCCGTGTGTGGAGGAACCTGCCGACCACGGCGGCCCCGAGGTCGTCGACGTCCGGGGCCACCACGGTGCCGCCGACCCGGCGGGCCAGCGCGTCGAGAAAGCGACCGAGCCCGGGGTCGTCGCCGAGCCGGAAGAACGTGGTCTGCGCACCGAACCGCGCCACGCGGTCCAACTCGTCGACGGTCGTGCGGATGGTCTCCGGTGCGGGTGGGTAGCCGAACCACGGCTCCCCGCTGCCCAGGAGATGAGCTGTGGGCTCGCCGTCGGTGACGATGAGCAGGACCGGCTGCATCGACGGGTGTCTCCGGAAGAACCGGCCGGCCAGGAGTAGGGCGTGGTGGAGGTTGGTGCCCATCTCGTACTCCGCGTCGAGGGAGAGCAGGTCCTCCACCGTCCGGGTCCGGGCGAAGCGGCCGAACGAGATGAGTTGGAGCGTGTCCTGCCGGAACCGCGTACTCACGAGGTGGTGCAGGGCCAGCGCGGTGCGCTTCATCGGGACCCATCGGCCCTCCATGGCCATCGAGAACGACGTGTCGACCAGCAGCGCGACGGCGGCCTGGGTCCGCGACTCCGTCTCCCTGACCTCGATGTCGTCCGGCAGCAGCCGGATTCCCTGTCCCGGGTCCCCACCCTCGGCCACGACCCGGGACAGGGCGTTGGTGACGGTCCGCGGCACGTCCCACGACTCCACGTCACCGAACCGCCAGGCGCGGCTCGCTCCCGTCTGGTCCCCCGCCGCCCCGGACATCCGCGTCTCGCGGGCGCCGGTGCGACCCGAGAGCCGACGGGCGGCGTCACGCAGCAGGGAACCGCCGAGCTTGCGCAGTGCGGCCGGGGACAACCTCAGGTCGCCGTCGGGGCGCCTGCTCAGGTAACCCGAGTCGCGCATCGACTGCTCGAGCCGCGCCAGCGTGCGCAGGGAGACCGCGGCCTCTCCCCCGAGGTGGCGGGCCACGGCCTCGAGGTCCAGCTCGGACAGGGGCGAACCCTCGCTGCCCCGCGCCAGCTGCTCGGCGAGACGGTCCAGGTCACCGAGCTCCGCCATCGCCGCGGCACCCTCGGAGAAACCGAGTCCCTCCTCGCCGTCGAAGTCCGCGGAGCCGTCCCAGTCCTCGCCGGGTCTGAGCGACTGCAGTAGCCCGTCGAGCCGACCCAGCTGCTCCATGAGTTCCGGTGAGCCGAACGCCTGCTGCGAGAGCGCCATCAACTCCTCCCGCTGCTCCGGCGTCATCGACCGCATCATCCGCTGCGCGGCCGCCGCGCGCCGGGCCAGCACGTCGATGAGCTCGTCGATGTCGGCCGGCTGCTCCGGGAAGGAGTCCGAGTGCTTGTCCATGAACCGCTCGAAGTCCTCGGGGGTGTCCTGCCCACGAGCGTGCTTCTCGAGCAACTCGGTGAGGTCGGCGAGCATCTCCGACACCGCCGCACGATCGGCGTCGGTCGCGTTCTCCAGGGCCTGTTTCATCCCCGCGAAGCGCGACTCGAGCGCCTCCGCTCCGAGGAGATCCTGGATCCTCCTGTAGGCCTCCCACGCATCGGAGGAGGCCCAGTCGTACTCGGCGAGCTCGCCGACCGCCGCGGCCGGGGAATCCGGGAGGTTCTCGATGGTCATCTCTCGCAGGGTGCGATCCATCGGGTCCATCTGCGTGTCCCGGGCGAGCTGCCCGCGTTCGGCCAACAGCGCCTTGTCCAACAGCTCGGACACCTCCTCCAGGGTCCCGCCCAGGTGGCCGCGCTCGAGCAGTTCACGGCGCCGACGCTGCACCCTGCCCGCGAGGTCGTCGAGACCGGCCTGGCCCCGACCGCCCCGGCGGAGGAACTCGCGCATCGACTGCTCGGGCGAGTACCCGGACATCACCCCCTCGGACACCGCCTCGAGCGCCTCGGACAGGTCGAGCGGGGGCGCGAGAGGGTCGGGGCCTCCGACGTATCGTCCGTACCGCGCGCGGGGCTCGTCTCGCGACATCGCGTCCCTCCTGCTCCGGCGGCTCCTCGGCCACCATCGTCGACCCCGGGGGGTCAACCGTAGACGGCGGCGCCGTCCCCGGTCTCCTTGGACAGGCGCCGCGAGAGGTAGAGCCCCTCCAGCGCGAACTCGATCGCCCCCGCCCTCTGCCCCACGGTCTGGGCGCCCGCGCGCTCGGCGATCCGGTCGTAGAGGTCCGGATCGGAGAGCTCGGGCAGGTCGTCGAGGAACTCCGCCGCGGTGACACTGGCGCCGGTGGTCAGGGTCACCGACCCGTCGAACGCCTCGACGAGGGGGGCCAGGTCGAGACCGCGGAACATCTCGCGCACCACGTCGACCGTGGCGCTGCGCAGGAGATAGCGGAGGATCTCCGTCTCGCGGCCCTCCTCACCCGGCTCGAACTCGATCTTCCCGCGCAGCACCTCCACGGCGGCGTCGACGTCGACCAGCCGCGCGACCGCCTCGCCCGGGTCGTCGGTCCCCCGGACGGCGGCGCGCCGCCTGGCCGCGGCCGCGACGGTCTCGGCGCCGGCGATCGCGAAGCGCGCGGACACGCCGGAGGACTGGTTGACCGACTCCGAGGTCCGCAGTTCGCGCGTGAACCGGGCGAGCAGTTCCATCACGGCGTCCGGAACCTCCGCGGTGAGCTCCGCCTCCTGGCGCACGACCTCGATCTCGTCGGACAGGTCCAGCGGGTAGTGCGTGCGGATCTCGGCGCCGAACCGATCCTTGAGCGGGGTGATGATGCGTCCGCGGTTGGTGTAGTCCTCCGGGTTCGCCGAGGCCACCACCAGGACGTCGAGGGGAAGACGCAGGACGTACCCGCGGATCTGGACGTCCCGCTCCTCCATGACGTTGAGCAGCGCCACCTGGATGCGCTCGGCCAGGTCGGGGAGTTCGTTGAGCGCCACGATCCCGCGGTTCGCGCGGGGTACCAGACCGTAGTGGATCGTCTCCGGGTCGCCGAGGCGCCGTCCCTCCGCCACCCGCATCGGGTCGACGTCGCCGATCATGTCCGCCACGGAGGTGTCCGGGGTCGAGAGCTTCTCGACGTAGCGCTCGGTCCGGTGCCGCCAGTCGATCGCCAGTGAGTCCCCCTCGCGGGCGATCCGCTCCCGCGTCGCCGAGGTGATCGGAGCGAGTGGGTCCTCCCCCAGCTCGGATCCCGCGACGACGGGCGACCACTCGTCGAGCAGGCCCACCAGGGTGCGCAGCAGGCGTGTCTTGCCCTGCCCGCGCTCGCCCAGCAGGACGATGTCGTGACCGGCGATGACCGCCCTCTCGAGTTGCGGGATGACCGTCGTGTCGAAACCGTGCATCCCCGGCCAGGGATCGCGGCCCGCGGCCAGTCCGGCGAGGAGGTTCTCGCGCATCTCCTCGCGCAGGCTGCGGCTGGTGTACCCCGCGGCGCGCAGGTCGCCGAGGGTCTGGACGTCCGGCTTGTCGCTCACGGGGCCCACGGTAGTCCTCCTCGCGGCCCCGTGCCCCGACCCGAGCCGGGCCTGGGTCGGCGGGGATGGGGTGCGACAGGGTGTCGAGGTCGGGATTCAGTCCTCGATCGGCACCCGGTGGTCGCTCGCGATCGACACCCTGTTGAACGCGTTGATCAGGACGATCGACCACTCCAGCGCCGAGAGCTGGTCGTCGTCGAAGTGCTCGGCGGCGGCGGCCGTGGCCTCCTCGCGCTCGGTCACCCCGTCCAACCGCGTGAGGGTCTCGGCCAGGCGGAGCGCGGCGCGTTCGGGGGCACCGAAATCGTCGATGTCCCGCCAGGCCGGCAACAGGTCGAGGCGATCCTGCGACACCCCCGCCTTCCGCGCGGCCGGGACGTGCGTGGCCAGACAGGCAGCGCACCCGTTGAGCTGGGAGACCCTGACGTTGACCAACTCGATCAGCGCCTCCTCCAGGCCCGCCCCGGTCGACGCCTCCCGGGAGGCGACCGCGGTGCGGACGAGCTGCTTGTAGACCTCACGCTGGGCGCGGTCCAGCTGCGGGACACCCATGATCAGGCGTCCTTCCCGGTCCGTGCCCGCGCCGCCGGGTTCGCCCTCGGCGCGAGCACGCTGCCGGGCAGCGTGGGCGCGGGGAGGCGGGTGAGCCCGTCGGGGTTGCGCCCGATATACCCGTCGACCCGCCCGAAGCGATCCGACCCGTCCTCCCACTCCTGCCGGTAGCGCACGATCTCGTCGTGGCTGCGGCCGATGAAGTTCCACCACATGACGATCTCCTCGCCGAACGGGGTGCCACCGATGAGGATCATGCGCGCCGGGGTGGATCCGGTGTTGTCGATCGTCAGGGTGGCCTCGCCGACCCCCGTGTAACCCAGTTGCGCGGGGTGGACTGTCACACCCTCGAGCGTGATGTCGCCGGTGTCCACCAGGAGCCCGTGTTCGAACTCCGGGTCGACATCGAGGGTGAGCCGGGCTCCGGGGTCCAGTCGGAGCTCCGCGCCCAGGAGCGGGGTGAAGGTCGCGACGGGCGACGACGAGCCCAGCAACGACCCGATGAAGACCAACGCCGATCCGCCCTCGTACTCCACCCTTTCGGGAACGTGGTGCTCGAACGCCCGGCCGCTGGTCTCGCGGTCCCTCTCGGGCAGCACCGTCCACAGCTGCACGCCGTGCAGAACGCCCGTGTCCTGGGTCGAGACCTCGGTGTGGCAGATCCCCGCTCCGGAGGTCATGAGGTTGACCTCGCCGGGCCGGACCACCGCGTGGTTGTCACCGGAGTCGTGGTGGGTCACATTGCCCTCGAACAGCCAGCTGACGGTCTGGAGTCCGGTGTGTGGGTGGGAGGGCACGTCCATACCGCCGGTGGCCGACACGTCGTCCGGACCGTAGTGGTCGACGAAGCACCAGGCTCCGATCAGAGAGCGCTGACGTTGCGGCAGGGTCCGCCTGACCGTCATCGCGCGCGGTCCGCCGAGGGGCACGTCACGGGAGGTGATGATCTCCACCGCGGCACCGCCCGGTTCGGGTCCGCCGGGTGCTCCCCCCGCCTCGCAGTCGATCTCCTCCGGACGGGCGTCGAGGTTGCTCACGACCGCACCTCCGCGTCGGCCACGCTGGGGCCGTCGGATGCCTCTCGCCCCATCTCGAGCCTGGCGGCGTCGATCCTGCCCCTCAGCGCCGCTCTGAGTGCCCTGTCCACGACCGGGACGGGGAGGAGGTCGAGGAGCCTGCGGCCGAGATCCCATCGCACGGCGTACCGGTGGCGGGGCCGGGCGGTCGTGCCCGCGGTCCACACCGCTTCCGCCAGGAGCCGGGGATCGGCGGCCTTGTCGTCCTCGCCGGCCGCCATCTCCCCTATCACGGCGGCCATGGCGGCGAAGGGCGAACCCGGGAGCGTCGACTCCTGGAAGCGGCGCCGGATGGAGGCGGTCATGCCCGTGCGGAACGGGCCCGGTTGCACGAGCACCACGTCGAGGCCGAGGAACATGAGCTCGCGCCGGAGGGAGTCCCCGTAGGCCTCGATCGCGTGCTTGCTCATGGCGTAGGCGCCGTTCATCGGCATCCCGTGTTGCGGCCCGGTCTCCGAACTGATGAGGACCACCCGGCCGCCGGTGACGCGGAGCAGGTCGAACATCGCGTGCACCGTCCGGACGGTCCCCATCACGTTGACGTCGAGCACCTGCTGCACCCTGTCGGGGTCCGTCTCGGCGAGCGGTCCGATGCCCAGAACCCCGGCGAAGGTGATCAGCGCGTCCAGCCGGCCGTGGTCGGCGCGGACGCGGTCCGCGAGCGCCCGCAGGGACACGGGATCGGTGACGTCGACCGCCACGGGGGTGAGCCCCTCGCCCCCGGCCGGCGGGGTGAGATCAGCCGCGACCACGTGCCACCCGCGGGCGGCGTAGAGCGCGGCCGTGGCGGCACCGAGACCACCCCCGGCTCCGGTGATGACGACGACGGGGGTGTCGGAGGCCGAGGCGGAGGTCATACCGCCGACGGTACCGGCGCGGCGGGTCCGCCGTGAGGGACCCGGGCGCGGGACCCGGTGAATCGGTGAATCGGGCCCCGGTCGGTCAGGCGCCGACGACGAGTCCGAGTTTGCCGGCCAGACGATCGATGTAGGCCAGCACCTCCTCCTCGGACTTGTCCGGGGTCCCGTAGACGAGCTCGTGCACGCCCAACTCGCGGTACATCTCGATCTTCTCGGGGACCGGCTTGCCGTCGAGTACCACGATGTACGGCTCCCCGTCCCGGCCGGCCTGCGCCCACAGCTCCCGCAGCTGCCGGACGCTCCCCGCGATGTCCTGGGAGATCGGGGTGGTCATCCACCCGTCGGCACTGCGGCAGATCCACTTGAAGTTCTTCTCGTTTCCCGCCGCACCGACGAGCGTCCGGGGGCCGCCCTCCTGGACGGTCTTGGGCCAGGCCCAGCTGAGGCCGAAGTCCACGAACCGGCCGTGGTACTCGGCCTCCTCCCGGGTCCACAACTCGCGCATCGCCTCGAGGTACTCGCGCAGCATGGTGCGCCGCAACGCGGGTGGGACGTTGTGATCCGCCATTTCGTCGAGGTTCCAGCCGTACCCCACCCCGAGCACCGTGCGCCCGCCCGAGAGGTGGTCGACCGAGGCGATGGTCTTGGCCAGGGTGATGGGGTCGCTCTCGACCGGGATCGCGACGGCGGTGCCGAGGCGGATCGTCGAGGTGACCGAGGACACCGCGGCGAGCGTGACCCACGGATCCAGTGTGCGGCTGTAGCGCTCGTCGGGCAGCTCGGCCCCGCCGGTTCCCGGGTGCGCTGCCTCGCGCCGGATCGGGATGTGGGTGTGCTCGGGGACGTAGAACGCCGAGAACCCCGCCTTCTCCGCGGCCACCGCGGCCACCGTCGGCCGGATCCCCCGATCACTCGTGAACAGGGTGAGTCCGAATTGCATGGGCGCTCCTCGTGCCGTCGGGATCGCCGACCGACACCTGACCAGACAGGTGTCCAGCGGCGGTTTCCGTCAGACTAGCGCACCGCGGCCGGGATCGGCGGGCACTCCTCGCCCGGGGCGCAGTCGGCCGGATCGCCCGGGGCGCTCTGCAACCGCTGCATGGTGTGGTCGGAGACGTAGCGGAAGATCTCATTGCCCGGCGTGGTGCGCGACAGCGCGTCCGCCGCGAGCAGCACCACCGCCCCCGTCCACGTGCTCAGCTCCACGGGCCAGCGCTTGCCGTCCGCGAACACCAGCCCGGTCCAGTAGGAGCCGTCTGAGTCCCGCAGGTGCTGCATGTTGGTGAACTGCTCGAGGGCCTGGTCGTGCCGGCCCGCCGCCTCGAGGGCGAGCACGAGTTCGCACGTCTCGGCGCCGGTGACCCACGGACGGTGGTCCACGCACCGGATGCCCAGCCCGTCGACGACGAACCGGTCCCAGTGGGCATCCAACCGCTGCTGCGCCTGCTCACCCACCATCACCCCGCCGAGCACCGGGTAGTACCAGTCCATGGAGAACTCGGCCTTGGGGGTGAACAGTTCGGGGTGCGCCCGCAGGGCGTGCCCGAGGGAGTCGGCGGCGGCGTCCCAGTCCGGGGCCGTCTCACCGAGTTCCTCGGCGATCGCGACGCCACACCGCAGGGCGTGGTGGACACTCGAGGACCCCGTGATGAGGGCCTCCTCGCAGAAGCCCTCGTCCCCGGCGCCCCACCACATCTGCCCCTCCGGGCCCTGGAAGGTCAGCACCAGGTCCAGCGCCCTGCGCACCGTCGGCCACATCGACTCCAGGAATCCCTGCCGGGCCGTGACCAGGTGGTGGTGCCATACACCGACAGCGACGTAGGCGCAGAAGTTGGAGTCCGTGTCCGCGTCGACGACGACCCCGTCCTGCCACCGCACCGGCCACGAGCCGTCGCCGCGCTGGGTGTCCCGGAGGAAGCCGTAGGCCCTCTCGGCGGCCTCCCACTGCCCGGCCACGGACAGCCCCATGGCGGACTCCACGTGGTCCCACGGGTCGGTGTGCCCGCCGGTGAACCACGGGATCTCCCCGTTCGGACGCTGCACGGAGGCGATCCACTCGCCGGTGGCCCGCGCCGCGTCGGCGTCGAGCACCCCCGGGACGCTGGGGACGGGACGGGACCGGTCTACTGCGGTGTCGGAGGTGAGCACTGACGATCAGGCCTCCGCGGGCTTGCGGAGGTAGAACACGATGGATTTGCCCATCACCGGGTTCAGGACCTTCTCGGCGGTCCGGGTGAGCCAGGGCCCCTTCATCAGGTCCCACACCAGGAGCTTGTGGTAGGCCTTGGGCAGCGGGTGGTCGTCGTTCTCCGTGCCCACCGCGCACTTGAGCCACCAGTAGGGGGCGTGCAGCGCGTGCGCGAAGCCGGTGCCGGTGACCTCCAGGCCCGCGGCGCGCAGCTTGTAGCCCAACTCCTCGGCGGTGTAGATGCGGCAGTGTCCGCCCGGGTTCGAGTGGTAGGCGTCCGAGAGCTTCCAGCAGAGCTTCTCCGGCCACTCGCGCGGCACGGTCACCGCGGCGACCCCACCCGGCTTGAGGATCCGCACCAACTCGGCGATCGCCCGGGTGTCCTCCGGGACGTGCTCGAGAACCTCGGAGATGAGCACCAGGTCGAAGGTGCCGTCCTCGTAGGGCATGTCCAGCGCGTCACCGGTGACGGCCTCCCCCTTGGAGGTGGGCAGCCCCTCTCCCTCGGCCTCCATCGCGGCGAGCATCTCGGTCACCTGACGCATCTCGTCGGCGTTCTGGTCGAAGGCCGTGACGTCGGCTCCGCGGCGGTACAGCTCGAAGGTGTGCCGTCCGAGGCCGGCCCCCACGTCGATGGCTCGCATGCCGGGGGTGACCCCCAGACGGTCGAAGTCTGCGGTCAACATGCGGCGTCCTCCTGCTCACGGATGTCGTACTCCCCGGGATCCGGGAGCACCTCGGACACGTCGTCGGTGACGTGCTCGTCTAGCTCTGCCTGGTCCGGCCCGATGACCGGTCCGGCGGTGAGGTCCGGGAGCGTCTCGCCCCGGACCCTGGCGATCGCCGTCTCGTAGACCTCGACGGTCCGCCGTGCCACGGCGGCCCAGCTGTACCGCTCCATCACCCGCTGCCGCCCGCCGCGCGACAGGCGTCGTCGCTCGATCGGATCGGACAACAGCGCGCTGATCTCGCGGGCGAGCCCGTCGACGTCGCCGGGCTCGACGAGCCGGGCGGCGATGTCGTCGGTGCCGACGACCTCCGGGAGAGCGCCCGCGCGGCTGGCGATCAACGCACAGCCGCTCGACATGGCCTCGACCGCGGGCAGCGAGAAGCCCTCGTACATGCTCGGAACGACCGAGATCTCCGCCGTGCCCACGAGCTCGGCCAGCTCGTCGTCGTCGACCCCCGACACCAGGTCGACCGCGTCGCGGAGCCCCAGCGAGTCCAGCAGCCTGGCGGCCTCCCCCTTGCGCTTGAGCTTGGAGACGAGTGTCAGCCTCACCCCCGGATGGTCCCGCCGGACCTTCGCGAGCGCGCGCAGCAGGATCGGCACACCCTTGAGCGGCTGATCGGCGCTGGCCACGCACACCAGCCGGCCGGGCTCGCGGTCTCGTCGATCGTGGAAACGGTCGGTGTCGACCCCAAGTGGGATGGTCACGATCCGGTCGGGGTCCACACCGAAGTCGGACGCGATGTCCTCGGCGGAGTTGCTGGAGACGGTGATGATCTCCTCGAGCTTCCGGGACACGCGGATCTGCATGCCGAGGAAGCCGAACCAGCGCCAGGTGGTGATCTTCTTGCGCCAGGGAGCCTCCTTCATGGCGAGGTCGCGATCCCGGGTGATGGGGTGGTGCACCGTGGCGACGACCGGGAACCCGGCCTCCTCGAGCGCCAACAGTCCACTTCCCAGGCACTGGTTGTCGTGCACCACGTCGAAGTCGGCGAGCCGCGGTGTGAGGGCACGGGCCGCACGGAGACTGAACGTGCGCGGCTCCGGGAACCCGGCGGTCCACATCGTCACCACCTCGAGGAGGTCGATCAGGTCGCGGATCTCCCGGGGGTGCGGCGTGCGGAACGGATCGGCGTCGTTGTACAGGTCCAGGCTCGGCACCCTGGTGAGCGTCGGCCCCGGGTCGAGCTCGGGGTACGGCTGTCCGGAGAACACCTCGACGGTGTGACCCAATGCGGCCAACTCGCGGCTGAGGTGCCGGACGTAGACGCCCTGCCCGCCGCCGTGTGGCTTGCTCCTGTACGAGAGCAGTGCGATGCGCACGGTCTATCGCTCCCCTTCCGGTCATCCGGCCCCGGTCCGCCGCGAGGACCGCGGCGGCTCAGGGCACATCGAGCAAGTCTAGAACACGTTCGCGGCCAGCGACGACACGGCCGGGGCCGACGCACCGGACCCCCGGGCGCTCGGGGCGTCCGGGGGTCCGGTGGTGGTGCGTGCCGGCGAATGGCCGCCGGTGGGGTCGGCTCAGTACCCCAGGTCGTCCAGGCGGACCGACGCGCCGGTGGCGTCGCCGAATCCGTCCTCGGGACCGTAGAACCCATCCCCGTAATCCGGGATGGAGTAGGCCGCCGCGCGGGCCTCCTCGGTGGGCTCGACCGTCGAGTTCCGGTACCGGTTGATGCCGGTACCCGCCGGGATGAGCTTACCGATGATGACGTTCTCCTTGAGGCCCACGAGCCTGTCCGAACGCCGGTTGATGGCGGCGTCCGTGAGCACGCGGGTGGTCTCCTGGAAGGAGGCCGCCGACAACCACGAGTCCGTGGCGAGCGAGGCCTTGGTGATACCCATGAGGACCGGTCGCGCCGAGGCCGGCGAGCCGCCCTCGGTGAGGACGCGACGGTTCTCCGCGGTGAGCTCGGCGCGCTCGACCAGGGCACCGGGCAGGAACTCGGTGCTGTTGGACTCGTTGATGGCGACGCGACGCATCATCTGGCGGACGATCACCTCGAGGTGCTTGTCGTGGATCGACACGCCCTGCGCGCGGTAGACCTTCTGCACCTCGTCGACGAGGAACTTCTGGACACCGTTCGGGCCCAGGATGGCCAGAACCTCGTGCGGGTCGGCCGGCCCCTCGAGCAGCGGCTGCCCGCGGTCGAGGTGGTCGCCGTCGACGATCGGGCGGGAGGACCCGTCATCGAGGGTGATGTGCGCGAGTCCCTGACGCTTGGACAGCTTCTCGTACACGATCTCGTCCGCGCCGTTGTCCGGCACGATCGTGATGGTGTAGAAGCGCTCCTCCTCCTCGAGGCGGATGCGGCCCGCCTCCTCGGCGATCGGGGCCTTGCCCTTGGGTACCCGGGCCTCGAAGAGCTCCTGCACACGCGGCAGACCGCCGGTGATGTCGTCACCGACGCCACCCTGGTGGAACGTGCGCATGGTCAGCTGGGTGCCCGGCTCACCGATGGACTGGGCGGCGACGATGCCGACGGCCTCGCCGATGTCGACCAGCAGACCGGTCGCCATGGACCGGCCGTAGCAGGTGGCGCAGACTCCCGTACCCGTGGTGCAGGTGAGGACCGAGCGGACCTTGACCTTCTCCACTCCGGCGGCGATGAGCGCCTCGATGGTCGGGTCGCCGAGGTCGGTGCCGGCGGCCACGATGACCGTCCCGGAGGCGTCGACCGCGTCCTCCGCGAGGGTGCGGGCGAACGTCGAGGTCTCGACGTGCTCGTCCCGCGAGAGAGCACCGGTCTCGACCCCGTGCGCGTCCACCTCACGTCGGGCGATGACGGTCTCGATGCCCTTGCTCGTCCCACAGTCCGTCTCGCGGACGATGACGTCCTGGGAGACATCGACGAGACGCCGCGTGAGGTAGCCCGAGTCGGCCGTACGGAGCGCCGTGTCGGCCAGACCCTTGCGCGCACCGTGCGTGTTCATGAAGTACTCGAGCACGGTCAGACCCTCGCGGAACGAGGACTTGATGGGCTGCGGGATGAACTCGCCGTTCGGACGCGTCACCAGGCCCTTCATGCCCGCGAGCGAGCGGATCTGGGTCATGTTGCCCGCCGCGCCCGACTTGACGATCGTCGGGATGGGGTTGGAGTCCGGGTAGTTGGCCTCCATGGCCTGACCGATCTCGTCGGTGGCCTCCTGCCAGAGCTTGACCAGGTCGCTCTTGCGCTCCTCGTCGGTGATCTTGCCCAGGCCGAACTGCGACTCGAGGCGGGCCGCCTTGGCGTCGTACGAGGCGAGGATCTCCTTCTTGGCCGGCGGGACCAGGACGTCGGACATCGCGATGGTGACGCCCGAGCGGGTGGCCCAGTAGAAACCGGTGTCCTTGAGCTTGTCCACCGTCTGCGCGACGACGATCATCGGGTACCGCTCGGCGAGGTCGTTGATGATCACGGCCTGTCGCTTCTTCGGCATCTGCTCGTTGACGAACGGGTAGTCCGCCGGGAGCAGCTCGTTGAACATCACGCGACCCAGCGTGGTCTCGGCCATCCACTCCTGGCCCTGGCTCCACCCCTCGGGGAACAGCTCGGCCTCGATCTCGGCGGGGGGCCGCTGGTGCGTCATCCGCACCCGGATCGGCGCGTGGATGTCCAGCACCCCCAGGTCGACGGCCATGATGGCCTCCGCCGGGGTCGAGTACACGCCGGTCGCCGGGGCGTCCTGCGTGGCCGGGACATAGGCGCCCGTGGCTCCCTCGTCGAGCCGGGTCAGGTAGTACAGACCCGTCACCATGTCCAGACGCGGCATGGCGAGCGGTCGGCCCGACGCCGGCGACAGGATGTTGTTCGAGGCGAGCATGAGGATGCGGGCCTCGGCCTGCGCCTCCGCCGACAGCGGCAGGTGCACGGCCATCTGGTCACCGTCGAAGTCGGCGTTGAACGCCTCACACACGAGCGGGTGGAGCTGGATGGCCTTGCCCTCGACGAGCTGCGGCTCGAACGCCTGGATGCCGAGGCGGTGCAGCGTGGGCGCGCGGTTGAGCATCACCGGGTGCTCGGCGATGACCTCTTCGAGCACATCCCACACCTGGTCGCGCTGACGCTCGACCATCCGCTTGGCGGACTTGATGTTCTGGGCGTGGTTGAGGTCCACCAGCCGCTTCATGACGAACGGCTTGAACAGCTCGAGAGCCATGAGCTTGGGCAGACCGCACTGGTGCAACTGGAGCTGCGGACCCACGACGATGACGGAACGACCCGAGTAGTCGACGCGCTTGCCGAGCAGGTTCTGGCGGAACCGGCCCTGCTTGCCCTTGAGGAGGTCCGAGAGCGACTTGAGCGGTCGGTTGCCCGGCCCCGTGACGGGCCGCCCACGACGACCGTTGTCGAACAGCGCGTCCACGGACTCCTGCAGCATCCGCTTCTCGTTGTTGACGATGATCTCGGGGGCACCGAGATCCATCAGCCGCTTGAGACGGTTGTTGCGGTTGATCACGCGGCGGTAGAGGTCGTTGAGGTCCGAGGTGGCGAACCGGCCGCCGTCGAGCTGGACCATCGGACGCAGCTCCGGCGGGATCACCGGGACGGCCCCGAGCACCATCGCGGCCGGGTTGTTGCCCGAGCGCAGGAACGCGGAGACGACCTTGAGACGCTTGAGGGCGCGGATCTTCTTCTGGCCCTTGCCGTTGCGGATGATGTCGCGCAGGCTCTCGGCCTCGCTCTCGAGGTCGAAGTTCTCCAGCAGCGACTGGATAGCCTCGGCACCCATCCCGCCCTCGAAGTACTCGCCGAAGCGGTCCTCGAGCTCGCGGTAGATGCTCTCGTCCACGATGATCTGGTTGACCTCCAGCTTGGTGAAGGTGGTCCAGATCTCCTCGAGACGGTCCAGCTCACGCTGGGCCGACTCGCGGATCTTCTTCATCTCCTTCTCGCCGCCGTCCTTGACCTTGCGGCGCTGGTCGGCCTTGGCACCCTCGGCCTCCAGTTCGGCCAGGTCGGCCTCGAGCTTCTTGGCGCGTGCCTCGATGTCGGAGTCCCGCTCGTCCTCGATGATCTTGCGCTCTTCGAGGATCTGCGCCTCGAGGGTGCTGAGCTCGTTGTGGCGCAGGTCGGAGTCCACGCCGGTGATGACGTAGGCCGCGAAGTAGATGATCTTGTCGAGGTCCTTGGGCGCGAGGTCCAGGAGGTAGCCCAGCCGCGACGGGACGCCCTTGAAGTACCAGATGTGGGTGACGGGCGCGGCCAGCTCGATGTGGCCCATCCGCTCACGACGCACCTTGGCGCGGGTGACCTCGACGCCACAGCGCTCACAGATGATGCCCTTGAAGCGCACGCGCTTGTACTTGCCGCAGTAGCACTCCCAGTCCCGGGTGGGGCCGAAGATCTTCTCGCAGAACAGGCCCTCCTTCTCCGGCTTGAGGGTGCGGTAGTTGATGGTCTCCGGCTTCTTGACCTCGCCGTAGGACCAGTTGCGGATGTTCTCCGCCGTCGCCAGGCTGATGACCAGCTCGTCGAAGTAGTTGACGTCCTGCACGTAGGCGTCCTTTCCCGTATGGGATGGTGGCGGGCCCCTCGCGGGGTGGGGCCGGTACGGGGCCCGCCGTGGTGATACTGACTCTGTCGGATGCGGGGCGCCGGTTGCGCGCCCCACGCGCCTACTGCGCCAGCTCGTCCGCGGCCGAGGACTCGTCCCGGGAGAGGTTGATCCCCAGGTTCGCGGCGGTGCGGTCGAGGTCGTCGTCCTCGGCGCCCTCACCCAACGAGACCGCCTGACCGTCGCTGGAGAGCACCTCGACGTTGAGGCACAGCGACTGCAGCTCCTTGAGCAGGACCTTGAACGACTCCGGGATCCCGGGCTCGGGGATGTTCTCCCCCTTGACGATCGCCTCGTACACCTTCACTCGGCCCACGACGTCGTCGGACTTGATCGTGAGCAGCTCCTGGAGGGTGTACGCGGCACCGTAGGCCTGCATCGCCCAGCACTCCATCTCACCGAAGCGCTGGCCACCGAACTGGGCCTTACCGCCGAGCGGCTGCTGGGTGATCATCGAGTACGGACCCGTGGAGCGGGCGTGGATCTTGTCGTCCACCAGGTGGTGCAGCTTGAGGATGTACATGTACCCCACGGACACCGGGTACGGGAAGGGCTCACCCGACCGACCGTCGATCAGGGTCGCCTTGCCGTCGGCCTCCACCATCCGCTCCCCGTCGCGGTTCGGGAGGGTGCAGCCGAGCAGGCCGGTGATCTCCGTGTCCGCCGCGCCGTCGAAGACGGGCGTGGCCGTGTTGGTGCCGGCCTCGACGCTGTGGATCTCCTCCGGCAGCTTGGACGCCCACTCGGGGAGGGAACCGTCCGCCTCGCGGGGCACCTCCCAGCCCGCCTTGGCCAACCAGCCGAGGTGGGTCTCCATGATCTGACCGATGTTCATACGACGCGGGACGCCGTGCGTGTTGAGGATGATGTCCACGGGTGTGCCGTCGGGCATGAACGGCATGTCCTCGGCGGGGAGGATCTTGCCGATGACGCCCTTGTTGCCGTGGCGGCCGGCGAGCTTGTCGCCGTCCTGGATCTTGCGCTTCTGCGCCACGTAGACCCGGACCAACTCGTTCACGCCGGGGGGCAGGTCGTCGTCGTCGTCGCGCGAGAACACGCGGACGCCGATCACCTTCCCGGACTCGCCGTGAGGCACCTTGAGCGAGGTGTCGCGCACCTCGCGCGCCTTCTCACCGAAGATCGCGCGCAGCAGGCGCTCCTCGGGGGTGAGCTCGGTCTCGCCCTTGGGCGTGACCTTGCCGACCAGCACGTCGCCGTCACGGACCTCGGCGCCGATGCGCACGATGCCGCGGTCGTCCAGGTCCGCCAGGACCTCGTCGGAGACGTTGGGGATGTCGCGGGTGATCTCCTCGGCGCCCAGCTTGGTGTCGCGGGCGTCGATCTCGTGCTCCTCGATGTGGATGGACGTGAGCACGTCCTCCTCCACGAGTCGCTGCGAGAGGATGATCGCGTCCTCGTAGTTGTGACCCTCCCACGGCATGATCGCCACGAGCAGGTTCTTGCCGAGCGCCATCTCGCCGTTCTCGGTGCAGGGTCCGTCCGCGAGGACCTGACCGGCCTCGACGCGCATCCCCTCGTCCACGATCGGCTTCTGGTTGGAGCACGTGCCCTGGTTGGACCGCGCGAACTTGGCCAGGCGGTAGGTCTGACGTCCCCCGTCGTCGTCCATGACGGTGATGAAGTCGGCCGAGACCTCCTCCACCACGCCCGCACGGGTGTTGACGACGACGTCGCCGGCGTCCACGGCCGCGCGCAGCTCCATGCCGGTGCCGACGAGCGGCGACTCGGACCGCACGAGCGGGACCGACTGACGCTGCATGTTCGCGCCCATGAGGGCACGGTTGGCGTCGTCGTGCTCGAGGAACGGGATCATGGCGGTGGCCACGGAGACCATCTGCCGCGGCGAGACGTCCATGTAGTCGACATCCGTGCCCGCGACGACCTCGACGTCACCGTGCTTCTTGCGCACGAGGACGCGGTCCTCGACGAACCTGCCGTTCTCGTCGATCTCCGAGTTGGCCTGCGCCACGACGTGGCGGTCCTCCTCGTCGGCGGTGAGGTAGTCGACCTGGTCGGTGACCGCGCCGTCGACGACCCGGCGGTACGGGGTCTCGATGAAGCCGAACGGGTTGACCCGGGCGTAGACCGAGAGCGACCCGATCAGACCGATGTTCGGACCCTCGGGGGTCTCGATCGGGCACATGCGGCCGTAGTGCGAGGCGTGCACGTCGCGCACCTCGAGGCCGGCGCGCTCACGCGACAGACCACCGGGGCCCAGGGCGGACAGGCGCCGCTTGTGGGTCAGGCCCGACAGCGGGTTGTTCTGGTCCATGAACTGCGACATCTGGGAGGTTCCGAAGAACTCCTTGAGCGCGGCGGTGATGGGCCGGATGTTGATCAGCGACTGCGGGGTGATCGCCTCGGAGTCCTGCGTGGTCATCCGCTCACGGACCACGCGCTCCATCCGGGACAGGCCCACGCGGACCTGGTTCTGGATGAGCTCGCCGACGGTGCGCAGACGACGGTTTCCGAAGTGGTCGATGTCGTCGACGTCGACCGGGACCTCGCGGCCCCCCGGGACCTGCATCGACGTCTCGCCCGCGTGGAGGCGCACGAGGTACTCGATGGTGGCGGCGATGTCCTCACGCGTGAGCGTGGTGGTGTCGTCGCCCTCGGGATCCGGCAGACCGAGCTTGCGGTTGACCTTGTAGCGGCCGACGCGGGCCAGGTCGTAGCGCTTCTCCTTGAAGAACAGGTTCTCCAGGAGCGCCTCCGCGGACTCGCGGGTCGGCGGCTCACCCGGACGCAGCTTGCGGTAGATCTCGAGCAGGGCCTGGTCCGTGTCCTCGACCGTGTCCTTCTCGAGGGTGGACATCATGATCTCGGAGAAGCCGTAGCGCTCCTTGATCTCGGTGGTGGTCCAGCCGAGGGCCTTGAGCAGCACGGTCACGGACTGACGGCGCTTGCGGTCGATACGCACGCCGACCGTGTCGCGCTTGTCCACGTCGAACTCCAGCCACGCACCGCGCGACGGGATGACCTTCACGGAGTGGACGTCCCGCTCCGTCGACTTGTCGCGGCTCCGGTCGAAGTAGACGCCGGGCGAGCGGACGAGCTGCGAGACGACGACGCGCTCGGTGCCGTTGATGATGAACGTGCCCTTGTCCGTCATCATCGGGAAGTCACCCATGAAGACGGTCTGCGACTTGATCTCGCCCGTCTCGGTGTTCTCGAACTCGGCCGTGACGAACAGGGGCGCCTCGTACGTACGATCCTTCTCGCGGCAGTCCTCCATCGAGGCCTTGACCTCTTCGAAGTACGAATCGGAGAACGAGAGCGACATGGATCCGGAGAAGTCCTCGATCGGGGAGATCTCCCTGAGGATCGACTCCAGGCCTCCCTCGAGGTTCGTGACGCCGCGGGACGCGGCCCTCTGCTGCCACTCCTCCGACCCGATGAACCACTCGAACGACTCCGTCTGGAGGTCGAGCAGTCCCGGGACCGGCAACGGCTCGGAGAGTTTCGCGAACGAGACCCTCCGGGGCGCACCGGGAACGGTGGAAACTGACTTGGTCTGGCGGGAGACTGCCAAGATGGGTCCTTCCAGCACCTCACGTGATCACCACGGGCGGTGACCACAGATGTATCTGCGAGCGGTCCGCCGACGGGTATCCACCCGAATCCGACCCGGTCGAGGACTCGAAGATCACCCGGTGGGACCGGGGACGAGCCGTCACGGACGGACGAGAGTGCAAATAGCAGCCAGCGCAACGACCTAATCTAGCGGATGGCGGCGCGGAAGTCCAGCCGTCGACGGGGGTGCCCCCGGAGGCTGTGTGCTGGCGGGTACGCCGTCCGTCCCTGCGCTGGTTGCCCTCGTGGCTCTCGCCTCATCGGCCCCCGGTCGGGACGTCGCACCTGCGGGCGATCTGATCGCCCGACGCCCCTAAAGGGTGACGGGTCGACGGCCGTTCGTCAAGGATCTCGTCCGGTCCGGCCCGGAGATGCCCCGCGACCGGACCCGCCCGACCGCCCGTCAGGAGGGGAGGTCGGGGATCCGTGACAGCTTCCACACCCCGTCGATCCGGTCGAGACCGACCAGGTACGTACCGCTGGTGCTGCCTGCCGCGATGCCGTCGCGGGTCATCGAGACGTCCTGCACCAGGAGCACCTCGGCCTTGTCCCCGTCGAGGTAGGACAGCCCCGCCTCACGGACCTGTGCCTCGACGGCGGTGGCCGACTGCTCGTAGCTGTCGCGCAGAGCGGGCCAGTTCTGGTCCAACTCGGACACGAGCTCCGGGGTGAGGAACTCTCCGAGTGAGTCGTGGTACTCGTCCAGCGCCTCGTGGTCGATCGCGACCAGTCGTTGGACGTTCGTGCTCGCCGCGGTGAGGACCTCGTCGGTGACGGCCGGGTCGACGAACGCCTGGTTGTCCACGTCGATCCCGGGCTCCGTGGCCAGGAACGCCCCGGTCGCCCCCGCCACCAGGCCCACCGCCAGCGCCGCGTACGCGAGGGTCCTCCCCGAGAACACCCGGCGGGCCGGCCGGGCGGACCCGGTGGCGGTGTCGGTGTCGGTGGCGGTGTCGGGGGCGGTAGCGGTGTCGGTGCCGGTGGCGGACCCGGTGGCGGTAGCGGTGTCGGGATCGGACCCCGAGGCGGTGGAGGCACCCGCGTCGGGCCTCTGGTCGGGCGACACGTCCCCGTGGTGGTCCTGCTCGGCGCCGGAGCCGACCCCGGCGCGGGTCGGCCCGGTGTGGCCGGCCAGGCGACGACGTGCCGGTTGGCCCCCGGGCTTCGGGGTCCTCTTGATGGGTGGCATCAGCCGTTCCCGTCCTTTCTCATCGGCCGGCGGAGGTGGTCGGCGCGGTGGTCGTCCCCTCCTGCGCCCCGGAGTCGGCCGAGTCCTCCTCGGCGGAGTCGTCTCCGGTGGCGTCCTCGTCACCGGCGTCGGGCACCTCGAGTCCCTGCACCGACTGGCTGGACGACCCGACCGGCACCGTCACACCCACCTGGTTGACCGCATTGGCCTTCCACTCGTCGTCGACCCGGGTCAGGTCCACCCGCATCGCCTGACGACCGGTGATGTCCTCCTGGCCCTCACGCTCCGAATGGGCGGTGAAGACCACCAGGACGGCGGCGGTCCCCTCGTCCAGGTCCAGTTCCTCCACCGCGGTGTGCGAGACGGTTGCCGTGGTGACCGCCTTCTGTTCGATCACCCGGGTACGCACATCCTCCGACCACTGCTCCTGCTCCACGAGGAAGTCCCCCGTCGAGGCCTCCGCGAGCATCCGGAGCGAGTCGTCGACGTTCCGGTGATCGAAGCTGAACGCGTTGATGATCACCTGCGAGGCCACCTCGGAGACGGCGTCCCGCTCGGTCGCGACGTTCTGCGCGGACCGGGCCTCGGCGTAGCGGACCCCGGACACGGCCAGGGTCGCCAGGCCCGCGACGAGGACGAGCACCGAGACGACCACCAGCCACGTCGGGACGCTCCGCACCTCCCCGACGCCGTCGGTGCGGCCGTCCTCGCGACCATCGGTGTTCTGCGCACTCATGGGCGTGACGCTACCGGAACCCCCGGGCACCGGGCCGCCGCCCGGTCCCGCGGTCACCGGGGGATCAGTCCCTGGAGCACCGCGAGCTGCTCGGCGGCCACGGACAGGTTGAGCCGGTCGGGGTCGACCTTGGGCTTGGTGTCCCAGGGCTGGGGCACCTCCGGGCTCGCGTACTCGACGCGATCCGCACCGCGGACCGCGGTGGGGCTGCCGAAGGGCACGGTGCAGCGCGCCTCGTAGTTGGGCGGGAAGTTCTGTTCCTGGGGGTCGAACGACGGGTCCTGCGCCTTGATCTCGTTGATGATGTCCCACGTGCCCTCGTAACCCTGGGTGCACGGGGTGGGGTTGTCCATCTCCAGGACCAGACCGAAGTGGATGGTGCCGTCTCCCGGGGCCACCGACAGGCCTCCGGCGCTCAGGGCGGGCAGCAGCTGGAGCAACACGACGAAGGACGGGGCGAGCGGGTCGACCGTCTTCATGGTGGTCGACAGGTTGCCGAAGGTCCGCGTGAGCGGCTCACCCGAGTTCTCCACGAGGAACCGCATCTCGTCCGCGAACTCCGGCCCGGTGTCGATGAGCCTCTCGAGATCCGAGTCGGAGTCACGCAGCGCCTCGGTGACGGTCCGCAGGTCGCGGGAGAAGCTGACGATCTCCGTGGACTGGTCGGCCTGCGTGTCGAGCACCGTGGCGCCGTCCCGGATGAGGGTCTGGAGCTGGGGCATCGTGCGGATACCGGAATCCGCGATGCGGATCAGTGAATCCGAGAGGCGCTGCAGCTGCGGCCCCCGGCCCTGGAACGCCCTGCCGAGTTCGTCGACGGTCACCTCGAGGTCGTCGAGCGGGACCGACCGTGACAGCTCGTCGACCGACGCCAGCAGGTCCTCCACGCGGACCGGCAGCGCCTCGGTACCGGCGGAGATCACGTCCCCGTCCTCGAGGTAGGGCTCCGAGAACGTGTTGGGCCGCAGGTCGACGTACTGCTCGCCGATCGCCGAACGGTTTGCCACCACGGCCACGGTGTCCGCGGGGACCTCGGGGGCGCTGGAGTCCATGTCCAGCTCGACCCGCACCCCGTCGTCCGTCAGCGTGAGCTCGCCGACCCGTCCGACCGGGGTACCCCGGTAGTTGACGGCGGCGTTGGTGAAGACCCCGCCGGTGTCGGGCAGGTCCAGGTACACCTTGTACTGGCCGATGCCGAACAGCGAGGGCAGACGGACATAGTTGGCGCCCACGTAACTGATGCCCAGGGCGGCGATGAGGCCGAAGACGATGAGCTGGGTTCTCAGCGTTCTGCTCATTGGTATCCGGGCTCCCCTGGTTCTGGAAGGTACGTCTCGGAGAACTCCGAGGTACCCGGTGCGGGCCTGGGCACGACCGCCCGGTCCATGATCGGCGGGACCGGTAGCAGTGGCAGGACGATGGTGGTGCGGCGATCAGGACCGTTACCGCCGACCCAGGGGTTACCCGGGTCCACGTTGTACGGCCCCCTGGTCGTGGTGGGCCGGACGGGAACGGGGTCGCCCTGGTTGGCACCGAGGTTGCGCAACGTCTCGGAGATCGTGGCGTCGACCGAGAGGAAGACGTTGGCCGACCCGCCGACGGTCGACGTGATGGAGGCGTCCGGGAACGGGAAGGTGGGGACGAAGCCGGTCAGGTCGATGAGCTCGGGCGTGGACTCCCCCAGATACTGGAGTACCGGCCTCAACGCCCTCAGGTCGGCGATGAGGTCCTCCCTGCTGGTCAGCAGGATGTCCGATCCCACCTCGCCCAGCGCATCGACGCGGCGCAGCATCTCCACGAACTGGGGACGCTGCTCCTCGAGCACCGCGACGCCGGCCGGCAGCTCGTCGAGGGCCGCCTGGATCTGCTGCCGCTGGTCGTTCGCCCGTGCCGTCATGAGGTTGACGCCCTCGAGTGCGGCGGTGATGCTGTCGCGCTGCCGGTTGAGCCCGGCGATGAGCTCGTCCGCGGAGCGCAGCGTCTGGGTGAGCCCCTCCTCGCGACCGTCGGTCAGTGAGCGCAGCTCGGCCACGATGGGCTGGATCTGGTCCACTCCCCCGCCGTTGAGCAACAGTGAGAGCGCGCCGAGCACCTGCTCGATGTCGGTGGCGGTCCGCGTGTCGGAGGTCCGGATCACCGCGCCGTCGGTCAGTTGCCCGGACGGTTCCTCGTCCTCGGGAGGGGTGAGTTGGACGAACTTCTCCCCCAGCAGGTTGGTCTGCTGGATCGAGGCCTCGACGTTGGCGGGCAGTCCGAGATCGTCCCGGAGGACCACGTCCACCTGCGCCGTCCACCCGTCCTCGGCCAACGAGACACCCGAGACACGACCGGCGTCCAGGCCGTTGACCTTGACCGAGGACTGCAGGACCAGGTCCAGTACGTCGTCGAACTGGATGGAGACGGTCATCGGGTCGTCACCGACGTCGGCGCCGCCCGGGAGCGTGTAGTCCTGGAGGTCGGTCGAGCACCCGGCCGCGAGGGCCGCCACGACGGCGGACGCGCCCACGGCACGGACCGCGGTGCCACCGATTCCGAACCGGTGTCGACTCATCACCGTCCTCCTTCGGAAGCGGGGGTCATGGGCCATCCGCGGTTGCCCTCGACGGTCCCGGGCACCGGGATGGACTGCTTCATCTCACCCGCGAGGATCCCGAGGGGGAGATCGGGGTTGGAGGCCCTGAGCTCGCGGTTCCGCTCGGGTGCCAGCGCCTCGCAGGCCTGGATGTCCGCGCGGCGGAGGTTGTCGAGTTCGCGGAGCATCTCGTCCCCGGGGTTGAGGCGGCCCAGCGTCATGATCTGGCACAGCACCCCGGCCGGGTTCTGCTTCTCCGGGATGTTCGGCCGCATCGAGAGGGTCCCCGACTCCGAGTCGTAGGCACCGATGAGGTTGGCCAGGGCCAGCGGGGCCGTCTTGAGGATCTCCTCGATGTCGCCGCGCTGGTCGGCGGTGATCTGGCTCAGCGTGGCCAGTCGGTCCGCGTTGGAGCGGATGGAGTCCTGGTTGTCCCGCACCAGCCGCGCCACGTCGGCGAGCGCAAAGCTGAGCTCGGCCAGCGCACCCTGGAGGTCCTCCCGTTGGCCCGCCACCGTCTGGTTGAACGATGCCATCTGGGTGTTGAACTGCCTGACCTGCGCGTCGTTCTGCGCGAGCATCGTGACGAAGGACTGGAGGTTGACCACGGTCTCGCTGATGTCCTGACTGGAGTCGGCCAGGGTCGTGGCCGCACGGGACAGCTCGTCGATCGACCGCCCCAGGGCGGCGCCGTTGCCGCCGAGGGTCTCGGCGGACCGGGTGACGAATCTGTCGACGGCGCCGTCCCTGTTCGCGCCGTCCGGCCCCAGCGCCTCCGTGAGGTCCTGGACCGAGGCGTAGAGCTTGTCCACCTCGACGGGGGTCGCGGTCCGTTCCAACGGGATGTGTGCCCCGGACTCCATCGTGGGCCCACCGGAGTAGGCGGGCATGAGCTGGATGGTGCGGTCCGGGATGACCGACGGGGTCACCTGCACCGCCTTGGCGTCGACGGGGACGTCGATTCCGCGACGGACGTAGAGCGTGACCTCCACCGTGTCACCCATCGGGACGACCTCTTCGACCGAACCGACCGTCACCCCGAGGATCCGGACGTCGGTGCCCTGGGAGATGCCCACCGCCGACGGGAACGTCGCGGTGATGACGGTCCGGCCCATCCGGGTGACGGTCAGGTAGGTCACGGTGACGATCGCCACGACGACGACGAGGAGCAGCGCGACCAACCAGTACGGCAGCTTCTTGTGCATCAGTTGATCCCACTCTGTCGGGCCGGCGCACGGGCACCGGGATAGAAGGGCGGCTCGGGGATGCCCGGCGGGATGAGATTGGTGACCACCGAGTCGAACCACCTGCCGGTGCCCAGCATGTTGGCGTAGAGGCGATAGAACGGCGCGAGGTTGTGGATGGACTTCTTGAGGTCCTCCTCGTGGTCGGTGAGGACCGACAACGCGGAATCCAGGCTGTCCAGGGTCGGGCCGAACTCCGCCTCGGTGTCCGCGACGAGGAGACGGAGCTCCGCCGACAATCCCCGGGTGGAGGCGAGGACGAGCTTGAGGGTCTCGGCACGCTCGTTGAGCTCGCCCAGCAACTGCCCGGTGCCGATGATCAGTCGGCGGAAGTCGTCGTTGCGCTCGGCCAGGATCTCCGAGCTCGTCCTGGTGGCCTCGAGCAGTTGACGCAGCTCCGCGTCGCGGGTCGAGATGGTCTGGGACAGTCGCGCCACGCCGTCGACCGCGCCGCGGAACTCCTCGGGCGAGGCCTGCATGGCGTCGGTGAGTGTATCCAGACTCTCGGCGAGCGCGGCGTCGTCGATCTGCTCCAACGTCTCGGCAGCGGAGGAGAAGGCCGTCACCACGTCGTAGGGGGCGGTGGTGCGCTCCAGGGGGATCGGCTTCGAGCGGTCCAGCTCACCGGTGCCCGCGGGGACCAGCGCCAGGTACTTCTGGCCGAGCACCGTCTTGATCTGGATGCTGGCGCGGGTGTCGTCCCCGAGCCAGGCGTCCTTGGCCCGGAATCCCACGACGACCTTGTCCCCGTCGAGCTCGACGTCGGTCACCACGCCCACCTTGACACCGGCTACGCGGACCTCGTTGCCGTCCGTGAGACCAGCCGCCTCCGAGAAGTACGCCTCGTACTTCGGTCCCGCCCCGACGATCGGCAGGGAGTCGAGCATGAACGACCCGGCCGTGAGCACCAGGATCACCACGACCCCGATCACTCCGATGGTCGCGTTCCCGACCCGGGGTTGACCCGGCGTCCGCTTGCTCATGGGATCCCCCCCTCGTGGCACCGTGGCGCGACGTTCGTGTACACCGTGTGGTTGACGACGGGTCCGCCGCTGGGCAGCAGGTTGGGCACGTTGTTGCCCGGTCCGCTGACCACGTCGAGTCCGCACAGATAGAACTGGAACCAGGACCCGAACGACCCCATCCGGATGAGGTTGTCGGTATTGACCGGCAGGTTCTCCAGGACCTCGCTCAGCGTCCCCTGGTTGGCGTTGATGTTGTCGCTGATCAGCTTCAGGTGGTCGAGCGATTCGTCGACGGCCGGCCGGGTCGCGGTGACCACGTTCTCGGCCGAGGACGTGAGGTCGGCGATCGAGTCCAGTGAGCTGCCGATCGCATCGCGTTCCTGCGCGAGTCCCTCGACCAGTTGCCTCGTGGTCACCACGAGCTGCTGGAACTGCACGTCGCGTTCGTTGATGGTCTGCAGGACCCGGGTGAGGTTGTCGATGACCTCCCCGATCACCTGGTCGCGATCGGCCAGGTGGTTGGTCAGTTCGCCGGTCTGACGGACCAGACTGGTCACCGTCCCGCCTTCGCCCTGGAGGACCCGGATCAGGGAGTCCGCCAGCGCGTTGACGTCCTCGGGCTGCAGGGTCGTGAACAGGGGGCGGAAGCCGTTGAACAGCGCCGTGAGGTCGACCGCGGGCGAGGTGTTCTCGATGCCGATCACGGTGCCCTCGGGTAGCTCCGGCTGAGCCGGCCCGGGTTCCCGGGAGATGTTCATGTACCGCTGGCCGATCATGTTCCGGAAGCGGAGCGTGAGGTGCGCGTCCGCAGGGAGGGTGCGGTCACCGGACAGGGTGAAGTGCACCAGGGCCTGGTCGCGGTCGTGGACCTCGAAGTCGTTCACGTGGCCCACCACGACCCCGGCGATCCGGACGTCGTCGCCCTTCTCCAGCATGGTCACGTCGGAGAAGACGGCCGAGTACTGGGTCCCGTCCTCCCGCGTGCCGCCGCGGATGGTCGTGGCCAGCACCGTGCTGAGCATGACGGTGACGACGATGAACACCGCGAGCTTGATGAACGAGCCGAGGAGCCCACCGCGGAACAGGGCTTTGACTTTGGCGTTCATCGGAAGCTCACCTCCGTCCCACGGAGAGCCGGCGCCCCGATCCCGCCGATCCACGCGGGGATGTCCGCCGCGTCGCGATCGGTGGCGACGCCGTACACGGTGCGCACGGTGTCGGTCTCCAGCGGGGAGCCCGCATAGGCCATCGCCATGACGTCACGGTCCCGACCGGCGGTGACGGTCGAGGGGAACGGGAGGTTGGGCTGCTCGGGGACTGCGCGTCCCGGTGCCGCCGGCACGGATCCGCGGGTCCGCAGGGCGGGCACCGGGCCGTCCTGGTCGAGCGGGTTGGGCAGCGTCGGGATGAATTCCGGCCCGGGGTTCCTGGTGGGCGTCTGATAGGACCCGTCGGCGATGGCGCCACCGGGTGCTCCGCCGAAGATCTGCGGCTCCACGGCCGGGTCGTAACACCTCGGGCCCCGTGTGTCGAAGAACCGGGGTTCGTCCTGATTGGGCACGTAGCGTCCCTTGGGGTTGACGACCTCGATCGTCACCCGGATACCCGGGTTCGGGGTTCCCACCCCGAGGATCGCGTCGGAGCGGTCGAGCGCGGTCATGAAGTTGTCCACGGTGCACGGCAGAGCCGGTGAGTACTCGGCCAGGTACTCCAGGGACGTCCGTGAGTCGATCGCGAGGGCGATGAGATCGGAGCGGTTGTCGGCGAGGAATCCGGTGAGGACGTCGGCCGAGGAACTGATCCGCTGCAGGCCGTCCGCGATGTCGGTGCGGCGCTGGATCACCGTGTCCCCGGTGGTGCGCAGCGCGTCGAGAGCGTGGATGAGGTCGGGCAGCGCCTCGGAATAGGTCTGGGAGAAGGTCGCGAGATCCTCGAGACCGGACTCCAACGCGGGCATCTCCTCGGAGATGCCGTCGAAGACCCGCCCGATCTCCACGAATCCGGCGCCGATCTCGTCGCCACGGCCCGCGAGCGCCTGGTTGATCGCGCCGAGCGTTCCGGCCAGCTTCTCCGGGGGGACCGCCTCCAGCACCGGAAGCAATCCGTCGAGGACGCGGCCGAGCTCGATCGCGTTCCCGCGGGTGTCCTGCTCGATGGTGGCACCCGGTTCGATCGTCCCGACGGGCTGCTCGGGGAATCCGAGGGCGACGTACCTCTCGCCGAAGAGCGTCTTGGGCAGCAGACGACCACTGATGTTGGCCGGGAGCTGGTCGACGAACGCGGGGTCGAACTCCATGTTCACGCGGACGCGCTGACCCTCGGGCTCGACGCCGGACACCCGCCCGACCAGGACCCCCCGTGCCTTGACGTCGGCGTCGTTGGGCAACGCGAACGCCATGTCGTCGGTGTACATGGTGACGCTGTCCGAGGCGGTGAAGGCTCGGTTGTAGATCGCGATGGTGGTCCCCACGAAGACCAGCACGATCACGATGAACAGCGCCGCGAGCAGTCGCTTGGACACGGCTGACAATTCGTTCATCCCGCCACCCTCACAGTCGTGGTGGTGCCCCAGAGGGCGAGTCCGACGAAGAAGTTCAGGATGGCCACCACGACGATCGTGGTCCGCACCGCGCGGCCCACGGCCACGCCGACACCGGCGGGGCCGCCCGACGCGGTGAAGCCGTAGAAGCAATGGATCATCACCAGGACGAACGCGAAGATGATCACCTTGATGAATGAGTAGATCACGTCTTCCGGCGGCAGGAAGAGATGGAAGTAGTGGTCGAACGAGCCCGTCGACTGCCCCTGCACCATGGTGTTGACGGCGCGTGTGGCCATATAGGAGGAGAGCAGCCCCACCACGTACAACGGGATGACGGCGATGAATCCGGCGATGATCCGGGTGGTGACGAGGTACGGCACGCTGGGGATCGCCATGACCTCGAGCGCGTCGATCTCCTCCGAGATGCGCATCGCGCCGAGTTGGGCCGTGAAGCCGCACCCGACGGTGGCCGACAACGCGAGCGCGGCGACCAGCGGGGCCACCTCGCGGGTGTTGACGTAGGCGGACAGGAAGCCGGTGAGCACCGAGCTCCCGATCTGGTCCAGCGCGGCGTACCCCTGCAGTCCCACGACGACGCCCGTGAACCCGCTCATCATGACGATCACGCCGATGGTTCCACCGAGGACAGCGAGCACGCCGACGCCGAAGGTCACCTCGGCGATGAGGCGGAGGACCTCTTTCCGGTAGTGCACGAGTGTCTGCGGGATCCAGCGGATCGCCCGGAGATGGAACGCGAGCTGGTCCCCGAGGCTGTCGAACGAGCTGATCGGCCCGCGCACCATCGCCCGGAGCCGGGCCCTGGTGGGCCCGACATCGGTGAATATCGCCATCACGACCCCTTCGGCGGAACGATCTGCAGGTACATCGCCGTGAGGATGAGATTGGCGAAGAACAGCAGGAGGAATGTCAGGACCACTCCGAGGTTGACGGCGTCGCCGACGCCCTTCGGGCCACCCTTGGGGTTCATACCGCAGTACGAGGACACCACCCCGGCGATGAGCCCGAAGATCAATGCCTTGACGGAGGACATGATGAAGTCCGGCAACTGGGCGAGGGCGCCGAAGGACATGAGGTACGCACCCGGGGTGCCCCCCTGCAGCAGGATGTTGAAGACGTATCCGCCGGCGATGCCGACGATGGAGACGAGACCGTTGAGCAGTACCGCGATGAGCATCATCCCCAGGACGCGGGGCACGACGAGCCGCTGGACGGGATCGATGCCGAGTACCCGCATGGCGTCGAGTTCCTCACGGATCGTCCGCGCGCCCAGGTCGGCGGCCACCGCGGAGCCGGCGGCTCCCGCGATGAGCAGCGAGGTCACCAGGGGCGCCCCCTGCTGGACCACGGCGAGAACGCCCGTCGCGCCGGTGTACGCCTCGGCCCCGAGCTGCTGGACGAGCGATCCCGTCTGCATGGCCACGACCGCCCCGAACGGGATCGCGACCAGCGCCGACGGCAGGATCGTCACCGACGCGATGAACCACGATTGCTCGATGAACTCGCGGAACTGGAACGGCCTCCTGAAAATTCCACGAATCACCTCGAGGAAGAGACGGAAGACCTTTCCCGCCTCGCCGACCGCGTTCCGGACGCCGCCTCCCACGTCCGCCGGAGACACACCGGACCTCACCTCGGGTTGCTGACCAGCACCCTCCGCCATCTACTTCCCCCGACCTCTCCGGTGTCCTCAGTTCTCGTCGGACCCGTAGTGGTCGTCGATTCCCGTGATCGTGCTGTCCGCGGCGCCCACCGGGGTGGCCCCCGCCGTAGCGACCCCCGCCGGCGCGGTCGCGGCGTGCTTGCCGTTGCCGCCGTGCCCGCGGGCCGCCCACTCGGCCCGGATGGCCTCCTGCGCGCCCGGGGGGAGGGTGTCCAGCATCTCGGCCACCCGCTTCTCGCGACGGATCTCACCCTTGCGCTCCGGGCCACCGGGAGTCGGCTGCATCTGGGGCGGGACCCCCGTCACCTCGTCCTCGCCCGGGGAGCCGTCGTTGTGCCCGGCATCGGCGTGCGCCTGCTCCTCCCGCATCTGTGCGTCGTCCTTCTCCTCGGACATGCCGATCGGGCCCAGCTTGGACCCCCGGAGGAACTGACGGACCGAGGGTTCCTCGCTGGTGAGCAGGACCTCGCGCGGCCCGAACATGACGAGCTTCTTGCGGTAGAGCATCCCCAGGTTGTCCGGGACGGTCCGGGCCAGGTTGATGTTGTGCGTCACGATGAGGATGGTGGCGTCGATCTGCGCGTTGATGTCGATCAACAGCTGTGCGAGGTAGGTGGTGCGGACCGGGTCCAGACCCGAGTCGGGCTCGTCGACCAGGATGATCTCGGGATCCAGCACGAGGGCGCGGGCGAGGCCGGCGCGCTTGCGCATGCCGCCGGAGATCTCCCCGGGCAGTTTGCCCTCGGCGCCGGTGAGACCGGTGAGCTCGAGCTTCTCCATGACGACGTCGCGGATCTCGCTCTCCGACTTGCGTGTGTGCTCCCGCAGCGGGAACGCCACGTTGTCGTAGAGGTCCATCGACCCGAAGAGCGCGCCGTCCTGGAACAGGACGCCGAACAGCTTGCGGATCTCGTAGAGCTCCTTGGCGGTGCACTGGAGGATGTCGGTGCCGTCGATGATGATCTGGCCGCGTTCGGGGCGCAGGAGACCGATCAGCGACTTGAGGAACACCGACTTGCCGGTGCCCGACGGACCCAGGAGCGCGCTCACCTCCCCCTCGGGAAGGGTGAACGAGACGTCCTCCCAGATCTTCTGCGATCCGAAGGACTTGGTCAGCCCCTCGACAGATATCTCGATACCCACGACACCACTCCTCACTGCAGCCATCATCTGTGGCCACGGTCACTGTAAACTACCGCTCCGAGGGCGTGCTTCGTTACATACCGATAAGTAATGTATCGCAACGAACCTCGCCCGACCGACCTGCAGAAATGCCGGAGGGGCGGCCCGGCGATGTCGCCGGACCGCCCCTCACGGGCGCGTGGTGCGTCAGCTCACTTGAGCGAGACCTTGGCACCGGCCTCCTCGAGCTTGGCCTTGGCGGCCTCGGCGGCCTCCTTGTCGGCCTTCTCGATGATCGCCTTGGGGGCGGACTCGACGAGGTCCTTGGCCTCCTTGAGGCCCAGGCCCGAGACGATCTCGCGGACGACCTTGATCACGCCGATCTTCTTCTCGCCGGCCGACTCGAGGACGACGTCGAACTCGTCCTGCTCGGCGGCGGCCTCGGCACCGGCAGCCGGGGCGCCGGCGGCCGCGACGGCGACCGGAGCGGCCGCGGTGACCTCGAAGGTGTCCTCGAACAGCTTCACGAACTCGGAGAGCTCGAGAAGAGTCATCTCCTTGAAGGCCTCGAGCAGCTCGTCGTTGCTGAGCTTCGCCATGGTGGCGTCCTTTCTGTTGGTCCCGGAACCGTCACGCGGCCCGGAAACGTGTGGGGTGTGTCAGTTCTTCTCGTCCTGCAGCGCCGCGAACAGACGTGCCAGCTGCGAGGCGGGCGCGTTGAACAGGCCGGCGGCCTTGGCCTGGTTGCCCTTGAGGGCACCGGCCATCTTCGCGAGGAGGACCTCGCGGGACTCGAGCTCGGCGATCTTGTCGAGTTCGGCGGCGGACAGCGTTGCGCCGTCCATCACTCCGCCCTTGACGATGAGCGCCTTGTTGTCCTTGGTGAAGGTCTTGAGCGCCTTGGCGGCGTCCACGACCTCACCGGTGACGAACGCGATGGCGGTGGGGCCGGTCAGGAGGTCGTCGAGACCCTCGACACCGGCTTCCTTCGCCGCACGCTTGACCAGGGTGTTCTTGGCCACGGTGTACGTGGCGGAGTCACCCAGCGCCTTGCGCAGTGCGGTGACCTGCGGAACGGAGAGTCCGCGGTACTCGGTGACCACGGCCGTGGTGGAGTTCTGGAAATGCTCCTTGATCTCCTCGACGGCCTGGACCTTTGCGGGCTTTGCCATGTTTCGCCTCCTCTCTGCTTCTCACTGCCGAGAAATGCGCGAACGCCCCGGGCGCAGGTGGCACGGGGCGTGGAGGAGGCGGGCTCGGTGGCTCGCGGTGTCCTACGCTGACCGGTGTTCTCCTGCGCGGGCCGTCCGGGCGCTCCCGGACCCTTCGACCGCCCCCGGCGGGGACGGTGACCTGCGGTCTTCGGTGAAACTTGATCAGGTGCCCGACGGACGGATCCGGCAGGCGTTCAAACTTCCCCATCAGGGTATAGGCGACGGGCCGCCCCCGCCAAATCGACGGCCGACCGGGGAATGGCGGGTCGGGCGCGTTTCTGACACTGTGGTCCCGTGCCTCCCGCCTCCTCCCGCGTCGCCGTCGTCTACAACCCCATCAAGACGGGGGTCGACGAGGTCCGTCGCCGCACCGTGGAGAGGGCGGCCCTGCACGGGTGGACCGACCCGGTCTTCTACGAGACCACCGAGGCCGATCCGGGGGTCGGTCAGGCCGCGGAGGCCGCCGCCGGCGGAGCGGATGGTGCCGGTGGGGTCGGCCTGGTGATCGCCTGCGGAGGGGACGGCACCGTGCGGTCGGTCGCCCAGGGACTGGTCGGGACCGGGATCCCCATGGGTGTGGTCCCCCTCGGGACGGGCAACCTGCTCGCCCGGAACCTGGACATCCCGTTGGACGACGTGGACCGTGCACTGCGCGTGGCGATGAGCGGTCGGAGCCGGGGAATCGATCTCGGCATGGTCCGGTACACCGACGGCGAGGGGCACGCACACGATGATGTCTTCCTCGTCATGCTCGGCGCCGGGATGGACGCGGACATGATCGCCGGCACCCATGACGGCCTCAAGGCCCGGGTCGGGTGGCTCGCCTACGTCGGCGCCTTCGCCAACACCCTGCTCCGGGGGCACAGAATCAAGGTGGAGTACTCGCTCGACGACGGGCCGGAGATCCACACCCGTGCCCGGACCCTGCTCGTGGCCAACTGCGGGATGCTCCAGGCGGGGATGATCCTGCTGCCCGACGCCGTGATCGACGACGGCCTGCTCGACGTGTTGGCCATACGGGCCAAGGGCGCCCTCGGATGGGCGCAGGCCGGCGCGGTACTGGTCCACCACACGTTCCGGCATCAACTCGCCCCCGTCCTTCGGAGGGGATCCTCCCGCGGGGAGGGCAAGGAACGCCACGAGACCCGGCCACTGGACTTCCGGCAGGGGGAGGCGGTGTCGGCCCGGATACTGGAGAAGCCCGCGTCGTTCCAGATCGACGGCGAGGAGTGCGGAACCGTCACCGAATTCTCGGCGTGGATCAAGCGTCGCGGTCTGACCGTGCGGGTCGCGCACTGAACTCCCCCGGCATCACGCCGCGGCGGCCGTGAGAAGGCGACGGAGCGCGACGGAGCGCGACGGAGCGCGCACCAGGAAGGGAGACAAGCGTTGGAGTCCACGACGGAGGGCCGGCACCGGGTCGGCGCGCTGGCCGGGATGCTGGTGCTGGAACTGGGGACCCTCATCGCGGGGCCCTTCGCCGGCCGCCTCCTGGGCGACATGGGCGCGCGGGTCGTCAAGATCGAGGATCCGGGCCGGCCGGACCCGCTGCGCACGTGGGGCCAGGGCGAGCGCGACGGTCGCCGCCACTTCTGGACCGTCCACGCACGCAACAAGGAGTCGATCACCCTCGACCTGCGCTGCGGAGACGGCGCGGCGATCTTCCTCGATCTCGTCGCCCGCGCCGACGTCGTGGTGGAGAACTTCCGCCCGGGCACCCTGGAGAGATGGGGCCTGGGGCCGGACAGGCTCCACGAGGTCAACCCCGGACTCGTGATCGGCCGGGTCTCCGGTTACGGCCAGAGCGGCCCCCACGCCGCCCGCGCGGGGTACGCCTCCGTCGCCGAGGGGGTCTCGGGTCTACGTCACCTCAACGGCTTCCCCGACATGCCCCCGCCGCGCATGGCCCTGTCCCTCGGCGACACCCTGGGCGGCATGTTCGCCGTCCAGGGCGTCCTCGCCGCGCTGCTGGCACGCGCCACCACCGGCCGCGGCCAGGTCGTGGACGTCGCGCTCACCGAGTCGTGCCTAGCGGTGCAGGAATCGGTGATCCCCGACTTCGACGCGGCGGGCGTGGTGCGCGGCCCGTCCGGCACCCGGTTGGAGGGGATCGCCCCGTCGAACCTCTACCGCGCCGCGGACGGGGTGTGGGTCATCATCGCCGCCAACCAGGACACCGTATTTCGGCGGTTGTGCGACGCGATGGGGCGACCCGGGCTCGCGCAGGACCCGCGCTTCGTCGACCACTCCGCGCGCGGGGTGCACCAGGACCAGATCGACGAGATCATCGCCGACTGGGCCGCGGAGCGCACGGCCGAGGAGATCGCCACCGTCCTGGAGGCGGCCGGCGTCGTGGTGGGGCCGGTCAACACCGTCGCGGACGTGGTCCGGGACGAGCAGTTCCTCGCACGCGACATGCTCGTTCCCCACACCGTGCCCGGGGTCGACGACACGGTCCTCGGCCCCGGCGTCGTCCCCGTGCTGGACGCCACCCCCGGGTCGGTGCGGCGCGGTGGGACGCCCGAGCCGGGGTTCGACAACGACGCGATCTACCGCGACCTGCTCGGCCTGGACGACGCGCGCCTGGCCGATCTGGCCGACCGCGGCGTCATCTGATCCGACCGCACGGACCAGCGCGGCGGGCAGGGTCAGCCAGCGGACGGGGTCAGCCGGCGGGCAGGGTCAGCCAACGGGCAGGGTCCAGTCGAACCGGTGGCCGTTGCCGTGCGCTCCCGCGGCGGTACGCGAGCGCGAGTCCTCCCCCAATTCGGCGAGCATCCGGTCGGACGCCCCGACGAGCGCGTGGAAGCATCCGGGGTCGAGCCAGTCGGGGCGGAGCGCGAACAGGACGTCCTCGGTGGCCGTGTTGCCAGAGGCACCGGGGGCGAACGGGCAGCCGCCGAGACCGCCGAGCGCCGCGTCCACCATCCGCGCGCCCGCGTCGACCGCGGCCAGCGTGTTGGCCACGCCCATCCCCCACGTGTCATGACCGTGGAAGACGATCCGCCGGTCGCCCGCCGGTTCGACGACGGCGGCGACGAGGTCCCGTACCTGACGCGGGTGGGCGTGACCGAGCGTGTCGGCCAGGACGACATCGACCGTTCCCTCCCCGCGCGGGTCGGCGACCAGCCGCAGCACCCGCTCCGGATCGACTGGGCCCGTGAAGGGGCAGGTGAACGCGGTCGCCAGGCAGAGCTGGACCGTCCCGCCGACCGAGGCGGCGGCCTGCACCGCATCGGGCAGCGCCGCCACACTCGTCTCGGTGTCGCGACCGATGTTGGCGGTGTTGTGCTCGTCGGTGACCGACAGGCAGTACTGGAAGCGGCGGACACCCGCGTCTGCCGCGCGGCGGACGTGCCCCGGCGTGGCCACCCACACCCAGCAGCGGTCCCGCTCGTCCTCGTCCAGGGCCGCGACGACGTCGAGCGTGTCCGCGAGCGCCGGGACGAGATCCGGCCGGGCCATGGACCCCACCTCGAGATCCGGCACACCGAGCCCGAGCAGCGTCCGCACGAGCGTCACCTTGGACGCGGTGGACAGCCGACCGTCGGTGAGCTGCAGTCCGTCGCGCAGGGCCACGTCGCGGACGGCGACCGTCCTCGTCGGGTAGCTGTCCATGAGGACATCCTCTCCTATCCGGGCACGATGGGTGGTGGTGAGCGGGGCTGCGAGCGCGCGGGGCCCGCGGCATTTCGAGGCGGCGGCCGCCGCCTCGAAATGCCGCGGGCCCCGCGCCGGAATCCGGTCACGGGGCCCTGCGGGCGCGAGATCAACTCACTGGGAGTCGGCGCCCGCCTCGAGGAGCTTGGAGATCGCCGAGGGATCGACCGGGATACCGGGACCGGTCGTGGTGGAGACGGTGATCTTCTGCAGGTAGCGGCCCTTGGACGAGGACGGCTTGAGGCGCAGGACCTCGTCGATCGCGGCCTGGTAGTTCTCCGTGAGCTGCTCGGTGGAGAACGATGCCTTACCCACGATGAAGTGCAGGTTGTTGGCCTTGTCGGTGCGGAAGGTGACCTTGCCGCCCTTGATGTCGCTGACGGCCTTGGTCACGTCCATGGTGACCGTGCCCGTCTTGGGGTTGGGCATGAGGCCACGCGGGCCCAGCACGCGGGCCACACGGCCGACCTTGGCCATCTGGTCCGGGGTGGCGATCGCCGCGTCGAAGTCCAGCCAGCCGCCCTGGATCCGCTCGATGAGGTCGTCGGAGCCCACGACGTCAGCACCGGCGGCCTCGGCCTCGGTGGCCTTCTCACCCGCGGCGAAGACGATGACGCGGGCGGTCTTACCGGTGCCGTTCGGAAGATTGACGGTGCCACGGACCATCTGGTCCGCCTTGCGGGAGTCGACGCCAAGTCGCATGGCGACCTCGACGGTGGCGTCCATCTTCGTCGAGGAGGTGTCCTTGGCCAGGGCCAGGGCATCCAGAGGCGAGTACAGCTTGGTGCGGTCGACCTTCTCAGCTGCGGCCTTGTAGGCCTTGCTGTTCTTGCTCATGAGATTTCCATTCCTGTCGCATGGTTACCGCGACGGTCGGGTGTGGTGCGGGCCTGAGCTGCCCTCCCACGGTGATGTGTGGTGGTAGGTCAGGCCTCGACCGTGATGCCCATGGAGCGGGCGGTTCCGGCGATGATCTTCGCGGCCTGGTCGACGTCGTTGGCGTTGAGGTCTTCCATCTTGGTCTGGGCGATCTCGCGGATCTGGTCCATGGAGACCTTGCCGACCTTCGCGGAGTGCGGCGTGCCCGACCCCTTCTGCAGGCCCGCGGCCTTGAGCAGGAGCTTGGCGGCCGGCGGCGTCTTGAGCTTGAAGTCGAACGAACGGTCTTCGTAGACCGTGATCTCGACCGGCACGACGTTTCCGCGCTGGTTCTCGGTGGCGGCGTTGTAGGCCTTGCAGAACTCCATGATGTTCACACCATGGGCACCCAGAGCGGGGCCGACGGGCGGTGCCGGGTTGGCTGCGCCGGCGTTGATCTGGAGCTTGATCAGCCCTGAGACCTTCTTCTTCTTGGGAGGCATCGTCTTCCTCAGTCTTCCTGATTCTTCGACTGGATCTCGGCTCCACGCTGTACACGTGGGAGGCCGACTGTCGTGTGCGCGCACGCGCAACCTTGGCGATTCTACGCGCGGGATCGGGTTGATCCCTAATCGCGGCCGTAACGACGCGACCCGCCACGCGCGGTGTGCACGAGGCGGGGGCGTCCGGGTGACCGGGAGCGTCAGTCGATCTTCTCGACCTGGGAGAATCCCAGCTCCACCGGGGTCTCGCGACCGAAGATGGAGACGAGCACCTTGAGCTTCTGCGAGGTCGGATCGACCTCCGAGATGCTGGCGGGAAGGGTGGCGAACGGGCCGTCCATGACGGTGACCGATTCGCCGACCGTGAACTCCACCTCGACGGCCTGCGGGACCAGGCCACCCTCGGCCTCGCCGCCGGGGGCGGCGGCCTTCTTCTCCGGCTTGGGGGCCAGGAACTTGGCCACGTCGCTCAGGGAGAGCGGGGTGGGCGCTCCGGCCGCACCCCCGGTCGCACTGACGAATCCGGTGACCCCGGGGGTGTTGCGGACGACGCCCCACGACTCGTCGTCCAGGTCCATGCGGACCAGCACGTACCCGGGCAGGACCTTACGGTTGGCGACCTTCTTCTGGCCGTTCTTGACCTCGGTGTACTCCTCGATCGGGACCTCGACCTGGTAGATCTTGTCCTCGGCCCCGAGGGTGACCGCACGCGTCTCGAGGTTGGCCTTGACCTTGTTCTCGTAGCCCGCGTACGAGTGGATGACGAACCAGTCGCCGGGGAGCTTGCGGAGCTGACGTTTGAAGGCGATGACGGGGTCGATCGCGGGCGCCGCCGCCTCGGTGGGGGCATCGGCCTCGTCGGACCCGGCGGCGTCCTCGGACTCGGTGGCGTCGTCGGTCTCGTCGGTGGCCGCGACGGCGTCGATGGCGTCGGCGACGGCGTCCGCGGTCGGCGGGACCGCCGCGTCGGAGGGGTCCGCCGACGTGTCGCCGAGCACCGCGTCCGCCTCGGTCTCGGCCTGCTCGGCGGCGGCCGGGCTCTGCTCGACGTCCTCGGACTCGGGGCTCTGCTCGATGTCGCTCACGGAAAATGCGGTCCTCTCGAAGTTCGGCGGTCCGGTTCTCGCCCCGGACCTCCAGCGGCGGGTGTCAGCGGTCGAAGACGAGCTCGACGAGCTTGCCCGCGCCGAAGTCGACGCCGGAGACCAGCGCGGTCATGAAGATCAGGAACAGGAACACCACGATGGTGTAGGTGACCATCTGGTTGCGCGTGGGCCAGATGACCTTACGCAGTTCCTCGACGACCTGCCCGATGTACTGGAACGGGTTGGCGCGGTTGTTCCGCGTGTCCTCGGCGGTGTCCGCATCGGTGCGGACCCGACTGGCGACGGTGGTGTCACCCCGGCCGGCCTTGCCGGTCGGGACAGGGGCACCGGTGGGGCCGGCCGCGCCGTCGGAACCGCGCGCGCCGCTGGTGTCGTCGTCGCGATCCTGACTCACGCGGTACCTCCGGGTCGACTGTGGCTGGCGGGAAGGGCAGGGGCGACAGGACTTGAACCTGCAACCTGCGGTTTTGGAGACCGCTGCTCTGCCAATTGAGCTACGCCCCTTCGGCCGGTCGCCCGGCCACCCGTGCCGTCTCGCGAATCGCGGACCGCACGAACGCCTCGACTCTACAGTGTCGGCGGCTGCCTGAGGCAGCGTGGGCCGCGACCGCGGGCGGTCGGGCGTGGCAAGTGTACGACAGGCCCGGCAGTGGCCCTAAATCGCGACGGTGACGATCGCCTTGCCGAACACCTTGGCCCCGCCGCAGGTCACGACGAGTCCGACATCCGCCGTGGAGCCGTCGTCGGAGACCTTCTTCACCGCACCGCCCACCTCGAGCACGGCCGGGGCGTCGGCGGGCACCACCACCGGTCCGGCGAACCGGATCGAGGTTCCCACGACCCGGTCCGCACCCCCGGCCCAGTCGGCCACGACCCCGATCGCCAGGGCCGAGGTGAGCATCCCGTGCGCGATCACGCCGGGCAGACCGAGCTCGCGGGCGGCGTCGTCGTCCAGGTGGATGGGGTTGTGGTCGCCCGAGGCGTCCGCGTACCGGCGGAGATCCTCGCGCGAGATCTCGAGGCTGCGGGCACCGATCGGCTCGCCCGGTTCCGGTCGCCTCGTCGTCGTCGGATCGCCTGTCGTCATCCCTCGACCTCCGCGGTGAGCAGCGCACTGGACAGGGTCTGGACGGCGGTGCCGGACGGGTCGCGCAGCACCGTGTCGAACCCGATCATGCGCCCGCCGCGCGCGGACCGGACGCCGGTGACCGTCGCGGTGGCGGTGAGGACGTCACCGACCACGATGGGCCGGTGGTGCACGGACGACTGGGCGGTGTGCAGGGTGCGCGACAGGTCGATCCGCAGGTCCGGGTGTCCCATCACCGCGCGCTGGACCGGCGCCGTGAGGGCGGCGGCCAGGGTGGCAGGGGCCTGACCGGGGGGCGCGCCGACGGCCTCGGCGAACCGCGTCACCACCTCCGCGGTGACGGTGACGGGGTCGCCGGTGACGACGAGGACGTGGTCGTCTGCGTTGTCTGTGCTCACACCGGCCGACGCTACCCCAGCCCGTCCGCACCAAACCGCCGATGCGACAGGGGTACGGCTCCTACGGTGGGGACAGTCGACCAGGGAGAGCGCCCGTGAGCCAGAACGACCAGGCAGCACACGATCGAGACGAACACGGGGTCGCGGGCGGCGGCCCCGAGGGGTCCGCCCCGGTGGCGGGCCACGGCGGCTCCCACGCCACCGCCGTCGCCGCCGCCCACGGCGTGCGGACGATGTTCACCCTCTCCGGAGCGCACGTCTTCCCCATGTACGACGCGGCGGAGAAGGAGGACCACGGGATCTCCCTGCTCGACGTCCGGCACGAGCAGACCGCCGCGTTCGCCGCCGAGGCCACCGGCAAACTCACACGCTCCCCCGGCCTGGCGGTGCTCACCGCCGGCCCGGGCGTGACCAACGGGATCAGCGCGATCTCCCAGGCGTCGTTCTCCGGCGCCCCGATGGTCGTGCTGGGCGGTCGCGCCCCCGCGGGCCGCTGGGGCACCGGCAGCCTCCAGGAGTTCGACCACGTCCCACTGGTGCGGTCGGTGACGGTGTCCGCCGAGACGGCCCGCGACACCACCGACATCGCGGGCGCCACCCACCGCGCCTTCACGGCCGCACGCTCCGCCCATCGTGGGCCGGCGTTCCTGGACGTCCACATGGACCACTTCTTCGACCAGTGCGAGTCCGTTCGACCGGGACCGGGTTCCGGGCCCACCCCGGACCGCTCCCCCGACACCGACGCGGTCGACCGGATCGCCGACCTGGTGGTGGGCGCGCGGCGGCCCGTCCTCGTGGTGGGCTCCGACGTCTGGGCGGACGGCGCCGAGCTCGCGGCGCTGCGCTGCGTGGACACTCTCGGACTGCCCGCGATCCCCAACGGCATGGGCCGGGGGATCCTCCCCGCGGGGCACCCCCTCCTGGTGTCCAAGGCGCGCGGACTGGCCTTCGGGAACGCCGACCTCGTCGTGGTGGTGGGGACCCCACTGGACTTCCGCCTGGGCTATGGCGTGTTCGGAGGGAAGGACGGGGCCGAGCCCGCGACGGTCGTGCACATCGCCGATTCCCAGGGCCAGCTCAGTAGACACGCGGACCCCGCCGTCGCCACGGCCGGCGACCTGGGCCTGGTGATGGACGCACTGACCGAGGCGGTCCACCGTCGACCGGGGAGGCCGGACTGGAGCGCGTGGACCCGGTCGCTGCGGGAGAAGGCGGACGCCACCCACGCCGCCGACCTGGAGCTGTTCGGAGCGACCGCCGATCCCGTCCACCCCGCCCGGATCTATGGAGAGCTGCTGCCGCGGTTGGCCGAGGACGCCGTCGTGATCGGCGACGGCGGCGACTTCGTCTCCTTCGCCGGCAAGTTCATCGAGCCCGCCCGACCCGGGAACTGGCTGGACCCGGGGCCGTTCGGCTGCCTCGGCGCGGGCCTGGGCGCCGCGATCGCCGCCCGGATCGCCCGGCCGTCGAGCCAGGTGGTGCTCCTGCTCGGCGACGGTGCCGCCGGATTCTCGCTGATCGACGTGGACACCCTCGTCCGTCACAACCTGCCCGTGGTGATGGTCATGGGCAACAACGGCGCGTGGGGACTGGAGAAGGGGCCGATGCAGATGCTGTACGGCTACGACGTGATCGCCGACCTCGCGCCCCGCACCCGGTACGACGAGGTGGTCAGAGCACTCGGTGGTGCGGGAGAGATGGTCACCGATCCGACCCGGATCGGTCCGGCGCTGGACCGCGCGTTCGCCAGCGGGGTGCCGTACCTGGTCAACGTCGTGACGGACGTGGAGGCCGGGTATCCCAGGTCCACGTTCGGGGTGTGAGCGCCGGTCAGGACACGACGATCCGGTAGAGCAGCTCCGGCCGGCCGCGGCCCCCGTACCGGTGCGAGACGTCGACGGCGCCGTTGCGGTGCAGGTGATCGAGATAGCGGCGCACGGTCGCGCGGGAGGCGCCGCTCGCGCGCGCGACCTCGGCGGCCGAGTGCCCGGCGCCGTCGTCCAGTGCGGCCAGGACCGCGTTCAGCGTCGGCTCGGACAGGCCCTTGGGTAGCCGCTCCGGGGCACGGTTGCCCGGAGCGGGGACCGGGCCGACGGGCGCCGTGGCCGAACCGGGGGGCGCCGTGGGCCCACCGGCCGTCCCCCTCCTAAGCAAGGCATCGATCTCCCCCTGGCCGAACGAGTCGAGCTCAGCGGGTGGCCCGGCGCCGAATTCGGAGCGGAACCGCTCCAGTCGGTCCACCATCGCCGCCCTCGTGAACGGCTTGACCAGGTATCCGGCGACCTGCCCGGACAGCGCCTGCCGGACGGTGACGCGGTCCCGGAGAGAACTCACCACGATCACACTGATCCGGCGGCGGGAGATCGTCCTGATCCGGTGCAACACCTCGATACCGCTGAACCCCGGCAACCCGATGTCGAGCAGCACCAGGTCGATCCCGCCACCGGCCACCCACCCCACCGCCGCCTGCCCGTCGCCCACCGCGGCGACCACGGTGAAGCCCGCGACCCCCTCCACGTGGCGACTGTGCAGGCGCCGCGCCACGGGGTCGTCATCGACGATCAGGGTCCGGATGGCGCGGCCGCCCTGTCCCTCGCCCGTCATCGTCTCCTCCGCAACCGCGCGGTGACCAGCGCCCCGCCGGCCGGGGATCTGCCCACTTCGATCTCCCCGTCACGATCCCGCACGATCTGCCAGACCACCGCCAGGCCGACGCCGCGGGTCGCGTGCCCGGCACCCGGGGCCTTGGTGGAGTACCCGTGCTCCATCATCATCGGCAGCGCCTCGGGGTCCAACCCCGGCCCGTCATCACCCACGGCGACCTCGGTGCCGAACTCGTCCGCCAGCACCAGAACGTGGACGTGGCCCCCGGGACCCGCGGCCTCGATTGCGTTGATCACCAGATTCGCGATCAGCGAGACGTCGTCCGCCCCGAGCTCACCCGCACTCGTCGAGGTCAGGGGGTCGATCTCCAGCCGACCTCCCCGCGACCGGTACTCCGCGGCCATCTCACCCAACACCGCGCGCAGGCGCGGGTCCTCGACACCCCCGTCGCGGGTACCCGCGCCGGTGACCGGGGCGAGCTCCGCCAGATAGTCGAGCGCCGCGTCGGACTCGCCGCTCTCGACGAGCCCGTACACCGCGTGGATCCGGGTCCGGAACTCGTGTGTCTGTTCGCGGAGCGCCCTGGACAATCGTCGCTGCTCTCCCAGTTCGGCGTTCTCCGCCTCCAGCCTGCGGACCCGGCCGCCGATCGCCGCGGAGACACCGGCGGCCCCGGTCAGCCCGACCAGCACCGCCAGCAGCACCCACGGCGCCATGGCCGTGAGACTGGACCGCAGGTCGGCGGCGATCTCCGATTCCAGGACCCCCACCGAGGCCGCACCCACGACGAGCCCGCCGCGGTACACCGGGACCTTGGCGCGCAGTGTCGGACCGAGGGTCCCCTCCTCGGTGCCGACGAAGGTGGCCCCCGCCAGCACGTCCGACGGGTCGGTCGAGACCGGCCGGCCGCGTTCCGCGGGCACAGGGTGGGTGATCCGGATCCCTCGCGCGTCGCTGATCACCACGTAGTCGACCCCGGACGCCTGCTGGATCAGCTCGGTCAGCGGTTGCAGCTCCTGCTCCGCGTCCTCGCTCCCGATGGCGTCCCGCACCTGGTCGAGCTCCGCGAGGCTGCGCGCGACCGCGAGGACCCGCTCGGTCGTGGCCTCGCGAACCTGCCGCTCCTGGACCCGGGCGGCGGCATAGGCCGTCAGTCCCACGCAGGTCACCACCACCGCGAACTGGATCACCACCACGACGAGGCGGAACCGCCGCTCGAGCAGCCACTCCGAGTACCGCGCCACCCCGCTCCTCTCCTCGTTCGTGAGCATCAATGAGCACAAAGACTAGTTGTGCCCCACATCACACGTCGCCGATCCATGCTCAGCCCATACCCCGGTGGCACTCACGCCACCGGACATCTGGAAGGACCGTTGATGCGACACCCCCTTGCCCGCATCCTGACCGCAGTACTCGCTGTCGGGCTCACCACGGCCGCGGCGACCGACGCCAGCCGCTCCGGAGGCGGTGACAACCCCCGGACCCAACTGGCCATCATCGCACCGGCCGCCCCCGGCGGCGGATGGGACACGTTCGGCAGAGAAGCCCAGCAGGCCCTCATGACCAACGGGATCGTCAACGCCGTGCGGGTCCGCAACGTCCCGGGCGCGGCCGGCACCATCGGGCTGACCCAGTTCGTCCAGCTCGCCGGGCGTACCGATTCCCTGCTGGTCACCGGCGGCGTGATGGTGGGTGGGGTGATCCTGCAGGATTCCGACGCCACGCTCGAGGACACGACGCCGATCGCCCGTCTGGCCGACGACTACAACGTGCTGGTGGTCCCCGCGGACTCCCCGTATCAGACGCTCGAGGAGTTCCTGGCGGCGTGGCGGGAGCATCCGGGGATGGCGATCGCGGGCGGATCGCTCGGGAGCATCGACCATCTGCTCACGGGCATGCTCGCCGAGGCCGCCGGGATCGACCCGGCCCATATCAACTACATCGCCTACTCCGGGGGCGGCGAGGTCGTGAGGTCGATGATCAGCGGGTCCGCGGTCGGCGCGATCTCCGGAGCCAACGACTTCGACGCCCAGATCGAGGCGGGCGAGCTCCGCGCGCTCGGGGTCTCGTCGGCGACCCCGGTCGCGGAGCTGTCCACCCCGACCTTCATCGAGCAGGGCGTGGACGTGTCCATGTCGAACTGGCGCGGGCTGGTCGCCCCACCCGGCATCTCTGACGAGGTCAGGGACGAGCTCATCGCGATCATCGCGGAGATGCGCGAGACCGGGGAATGGCGCGACACCCTCGAGCGCAACAACTGGACCGACGAGTTCATGGCAGGTGACGAGTTCGCCCGGTTCCTCGACGCGGAGATCGCCACGACCGAAGACATCATCAGGGAGTTGGGACAATGACACTCGTAACCGACCAGGCGAGCGCGGGGGGCACGACGGCCCCGTCGGCCCCGGCCGCCCCGCCCACCGACCGTCGCCGCTGGTGGCGTCAGCGGACCGAGCTCGGGTTCGCCGCGGGCGTCCTCGCGATCGCCGCGTTCATGATCGTGCAGACCATCACCATGGACGTCCCCGAGGGAGTGGGAGCACCCGGGCCGCGGTTCTTCCCCGGCCTGGTGGCCGGCTTCCTGATCCTGACCGGCGGACTGCTGGCGATCAACGTCATCCGCACCCCCCGGCACACCGCGGCCACCTCGACCATGGGCCAGCTGTCCACCGACATGCTCGAGGACCTGGCCTCGATCGACGATCCCGTCGACTCCCCCACCACCACCACCGCGCCCGCGGCTGCCGGCGGCTCGGACTACGTGCCCGTCGACTACCGCACCACCGGGATCGTGATCGCCGGCCTCGTCGGGTTCGCGATCCTCCTCCAGCCCGTCGGCTGGTTGATCACCGCCAGCGCGCTGTTCTGGATCGTCAGCCGCGCACTGGGGAGCAGGCGACCGGTCTTCGACATCGCGGTCTCGGTGATCTTCGCCTCCGTCATCCAGATCGCCTTCTCGGCCGGGCTCGGCCTGGGGCTGCCCGCCGGAATCCTGGAAGGAGTCGTGCCGTGGAGCAACTGAGCCTGCTGGGTGACGGCATGGCCGGGGTGCTCACCCCGATGAACCTCACCCTCCTGCTGATCGGTGCCCTCCTCGGCACCGCGGTCGGCGTCCTTCCGGGACTCGGCTCCGCGATGGCGGTCGCCCTGCTCCTGCCGGTCACCTTCACGCTCGACCCGACCGGCGCCTTCATCATGTTCGCCAGCATCTACTTCGGCGGACTGTTCGGTGACTCGACCTCCGGGATCCTGCTCAACACACCCGGCAACTCGTCGGCCATAGCCACGACGTTCGAAGGGCACCGGATGGCCATGAGCGGCCGGGCGGCCAAGGCCCTGGGGATCTCGGCGATCGGCGCCTTCACCGGCGGCATGATCGCGTGCGCGTGCGTCGTGATGTTCTCCCCCTACCTGATCGTCCTCGCCCGGGCGTTCTCGTCACCCGAGTACTTCGCCCTCGCGGTGTTCGCCTTCGTCGCCATCTCGGCCGTCGTCGCCGAGTCCGTCGTGAGGGGACTGGCCGCGCTCGGCCTGGGGCTCGCGCTCGCCCTGGTCGGCACCGACTCGATGACCGGCACCCAGCGCTTCACCCTGGACACCCCGTCACTGTTCGAGGGCATCTCGATCATCGTGATCACCGTGGGACTGCTGGCCCTCGGCGAAGTCCTGCACCAGGCGTCGCGGATCCGCCGTGAGGCGACCGTCGGCGGTCCGGTGGCCACCGAGGGCTCCCCGTTCCCGACCCGCAAGGAGATGCGCAGAATCTGGCCGGCGTTCCTCCGGGGCACCGCGTTCGGCCTGCCCTTCGGCACGATCCCGGTCGGCGGGTCCGAGGTCCCGACGTTCCTCGCCTACGGCACCGAGAAGGCCCTGGCCGCGCGGCGGCACGACCCCGACTTCGGCACCCGCGGCGCGCTCCAGGGCGTCGCCGCTCCCGAGGCCGCGGGCAACGCCACCGCCGGCAGCGCGATGGGCGCGCTGCTCGTCCTGGGCCTGCCGACCTCGGCGACGGCCGCCATGATGCTGGCCGCGTTCCAGCAGTACGGGATGCAGCCCGGCCCCATGCTCTTCGAGACGAGTGCCGCGCTGGTCTGGCCGCTGCTCGCCAGCCTGTTCGTCGGCCTGATCATCCTGCTGGTCATCAACCTGCCGTTCGCGGCCGTCTGGGCGAAGCTGCTGCTGATCCCCCGCCACTACCTGTACGCCGGCGTGACGGTGATCGCGATGCTCGGCACCTACGCGATCTCCTCCTCTACACTGGACCTGTGGATGGTGATCGCGATCGGCATCCTGGGATTCGTCATGCGCCGGTTCTCGATCCCGCTGGCCCCGGTCCTGATCGCCGCGATCCTCGGCCCGCTGGCCGAGCTCGAGCTGCGTCGGTCGCTGGCACAGTCCGAGGGCGACGTGTCGATCCTGGTCTCGTCGAACATCACCCTCGCGCTCTACGGCCTGCTGGCCGTGGCCGTGGCGGCGAGCATCATCCAGCACACCCGGTACCGTCGTCGTCGCCGCCGGGAGGCCGCGGCGGAGTTGGAGGCCGCCGCACGGTAGGGATCGTGGACACGACGAAGGCCGCCCACGACGCGTGGGCGGCCTTCGTGATCCTGATCGGTACCGGTGGGGGGACTCGATCCCCCGACCTCACGATTATGAGTCGTGCGCTCTAACCAGCTGAGCTACACCGGCATGCGCTGCCAGTCGGGCGATCGGGCCGCCCCGCACAGTGCGAGCCCCCTGACGGAATCGAACCGTCGACCTTTTCCTTACCATGGAAACGCTCTGCCGACTGAGCTAAGGGGGCCGGCCACCCTGGGTCGCGAAGCGCTCCGCGGCTCGGGGTGAAAGCCTCTAGCAGATTACACACAGGCTCGAACGGGGCACAAATCGCCCGGTGGAGCGGGGTCGAGGCCCCGCTGGCAGGATGTGGGGCATGCGCATCTCCGTGGTCGTCCCCGTCCTCGACGACGCCCACGAGCTCGCCGGGTGCCTCGCGGCCCTGCACGGCCAGACGAGGCCGCCGGACGAGATCGTCGTGGTGGACAACGGATGCTCCGACACGAGTGCGGACGTCGCCCGCGAGGCCGGCGCGCGAGTGGTGACCGAGCCGGTCCGGGGCATCCCCTCGGCCGCCGCCGCCGGCTACGACCGGGCCTCGGGCGACGTGATCGCCCGCCTGGACGCGGACTCCCGCCCGGGCCCGGACTGGATGCAGCGGATCGAGAGCGCGTTCGCCGAGGACCCGGGTCTCGTGGCGCTCTCGGGCCCCGGCGAGTTCATCGGACTGAGCGGGTGGCGGGCCCGCGCCGCGCAGCTGCTCTACATGGACGCCTACTTCTTCTCCGTCGGCGCCGCGGTGGCCCATCCTGTGCTGTTCGGGTCCAATCTGGCGATGCGTCGCACGGCCTGGGAGCGCGTCCGCGAGGGAGTCGACCGGTCGGACCCGGAACTGCACGACGACATCGACCTGTCGTTCCAGTTCGGCGCCGACGACCGGCTGCGGGTGGACAGGTCGCTGACCGTGGGCATCTCCGCGCGTCCGTTCGACGATCCGGCCGCGATGCGCCGACGCTTCTCCCGTGCGTTCCGGACGATCGCGCGCAACTGGCGCACCTCGCCGCCCTCTCAGCGCTGGATGGAGCGCCTGCGGCGCTGAGTCGGCCGGAGCGCGTGCGGCGCTGAGTCGGCCGGAGCGCGTGCGGCGCTGAGTCGGCCGGAAGGCGCGTCAGGACCAGACGAGCACCGACCACAGGATGATCTGCGTGACGCAGAATCCCGCGAGCATGTTGAGCACCAGGAAGCGCTTCCAGCCCTCGTTGGTGCGCTCGGCGTCGGCGTCGGTCACTCCGACATAGGCCGCGACGGTGGCCAGGTACGGCAGGATCGCGAAGGCGGCCCCGGACGCGGGCCACGGCGCCGCCACCAGCAGGACGATCACCGCGGCGGCGTAGCAGGCCAGCGCGAACCACACCGCGGCACGGGCCCCGAGCACGGTGGCGACGGACTTCAGGTCCGCCTCGCGGTCGAAGCGGACGTCCTGGACGGCGCCGAAGGCCTGCGAGGCGGCGCCCCACAACATGAAGGCCACAAGGCAGGCCCACACTCCCCCGGTCAGCTCGGCACCCGCGATGGTCCAGCCGACGATCGCCGGGGAGACGAAGTGGAAGGCGGAGGTCACCGAGTCGAGGAACGGGATCTCCTTGAACCGCAGTCCCCTGGCGCTGTAGGCGATCACGGCGAAGGCGCTCGCGGCGAGCCACAGGGACGACTCCAGCGATCCCACCAGCACGAGGTAGAGAAGGAACGGCACCGTGGTCACCGCGGAGGCCACGAGGGTGGCGGTGTGACGGGAGCGTTCCAGCACCGATCCCTCGACGCCGCCCTTGCGCGGGTTGCGCAGGTCCGACTCGTAGTCGAACACGTCGTTGATCCCGTACATCGCCAGGTTGTAGGGCACCAGGAAGAAGACCGTGCCGATGACGCCGACGAGGTCGAACCCCCCTGTGGCCAGGAAGTACGCCAGGGCGAACGGCGCGGCGGTGTTGATCCACGACACCGGCCGGGACGACCAGAACAGCGTGGAGAGCAGTCCGGGTGACGGGGACCGCTCGGGGGTGCGGACCTCGTCGTCGTCGTGCCCCGGACCGCGTGCCAGCAGCGCGTCACCCCTGCCCGACACCGTCGGGTTCCCGACCCCGGCCCCGACGCGCGGCGACTCGGTGAGCAGCGCCCACACCGACGGCACGAACACCGCCGCGGCCACGGCGTAGGCGAAGTCCTCGATGGGCGCCACGCCCAGCCGGATGCCGCTGGTGAGCTCGTCGTCGTACGCCACGAGCCCGGCCGAGATCATGATGTTGTCGAACACCGCGGTGAGGATCATGAGAATGACGAACGCGCCGGCGACCCCGATCAGCCACCGGCGTCGGGCCTGCCCACGCAGGCGCCAGGCCGCGAGGAGGGCCACGGCCACCACGGGGATGGACATGGTGAGGTTGAGGGTCGTGTAGAGGCTGGTCACGGGCGTTCCCCTGTCGCCCGGGCCGTCTGGGAGGACCGGGCCGTCCGGGACGCCCGGGACGCGGCCGCGTGCTCGACGGCACGGGAGACCCCCGTCGCGGACACCAACGCGAGGTGGGACAGGAACGCCAGGAACACGACCTCCTCGACCGGGATCTCGGGGGCCACCAGCAGACCGGTCATGAAGTCGGTCTGGCCGCGGAAGAACACCCCGCTGCGCACCCCGAGGACGTCCCACGTGAGCAGCAGCGCCACGGAGGCGGTGACGGCGAGCGCCGCGGCGGCGGGCGCACGGAACGCCGCCAGCTTCCAGCGGTGGTCGATCACCAGGATTCCGGTGAACGAGACCACCTGAACCAGGAGATAGGCCAGCCCGATCACCTGTCGAACACCACCCTGTCTCCTACCGCCCTGTCGAACACCGTGCCCCCGCCGGGCTCGGCCACCGGCGCCGTACCCGTGTCGCCCCGGACGTGTTTGAGCACAAGCTCGGCGCTGATCAGGCACATGGGCAACCCGATCCCGGGAATGGTGGACGCCCCCGCGTAGTAGAGACCGTCGACGTGCCGGGAGACGTTGCGGGTCCGGAAGAACGCGCTCTGGGCCAGCGTATGGGCGGGCCCGAGGGCGGTGCCGCGCCACGCCCCCAGATCCTGTTCCAGATCGGCCGGCGCGATGGTGCGACGGACCACCACGCGCTCCGCCAGGTCGGGGATCCCGGTCCAGTCGGCGATCTGGGCGATAGCCCGGTCGGCGGCCGCCTCGATGGTCGCGTCACCGGCGCCGTCGACGCCCCCGTGCCCGAGACCGGGGTCGGCGGGGATGGGGACCAGGACGAAGAGGTTCTCGTGCCCTGCGGGCGCGATGCCGGCGTCGGGGTCGTCGGTCGCGCTGGGGCGGCAGACGTAGAGCGAAGCCGGGTCGGGGATGTGGGTGGAGGCGCCGAAGATCGCGTCGAAGCCCTCCTCCCAGCGGTCGGTGAACAGCAGGGTGTGGTGCGACAGCTGCGGCAGCTCACCCTTCACGCCCAGCAGCATGAGCAGCGCGCCGGGCCCCGGCGTCTTGGAGTCCCAGTAGGACTGCGGGTAGGTGCGAAGCTCCTCCGGGAGCCACCGTGTCTCGAGGTGGTGCAGGTCGGCGGCGCCCACCACGAGCCCGGCGGGCAGGGTCCGCTCGTCACCGGCGCGGTCGCGCACCCGGACACCGGTCACCCGTGCGCGGGTGGTGCCGCCGTGAGCCCCGCCGTCGACGGAGGTGGTCAGTTCGACGGCCCGGGTGCCGGTGTGGATGCGCACCCCCTGCGCCTCGGCAACCCGCCGGACGGCGGCGATCACCTCGGTGAACCCACCGCGGGGGTACAGCACGCCGTCGGTGAGGTCGAGGTGGCTCATCAGGTGATAGATCGACGGGGCCAGGTACGGCGAGGATCCCAGGAAGACCGCCGGGTAGCCCAGGATCTGCTGGATCCGGCGGTCGGTGAAGCGGCGGGAGACGAACGACTGCAGCGGCTGCACGAGCCGCGCCACCAACGCCCCGGCGCGGGCCAGCACGTCCGGCCGCACCAGCGCCGGATACGAGGTGAAGTTGGTGTAGAGGAACCGTCGCAGCGCCAGCTCATAGGTCGCCCGGGCGGAATCGAGGTACCTCCCCAGGGCGGCACCCGCACCAGGCTCGAGTGACTCGAACAACTCCAGTGACGCCTGACGGTCGGAGCGGACGTCGACCGGCTCTGCCCGTCCCTCGAAGTAGACGCGGTACCCGGGGTCCAGCCGGACCAGGTCGAGCTGCTCGGCGGCGGAGGAGCCGCAGAGACGGAAGAAGTGGTCGAACACCTCGGGCATCAGGTACCAGGACGGCCCGGTGTCGAAGCGGAAGCCCTCGGCGGACCAACTCCCCGCGCGGCCGCCCACCTGGTCCGTCGCCTCGACCACGGTGACGTCGCGACCCTCCCGGGCCAGCAGGGCGGCGGTGGCCAGGCCGGCGATCCCGCCGCCCACCACCACGACGGGGCCGTCCGGTGCGGGTCGGCGGGCATGGGCGCCGGGCAGTCGATCGGTCAGGACACGGGCACCTGACCCGAGCAGGCTCCGGGCGCTCATCGCACGCCCGCCCGTCCGCGGGCGGCGGTGGTCCGTCCCCGCCCCGAGGCGGCCCGCCCGAGCACGGCGAGCTTGACGGGGCCCGGGACCCGGACACGACCGGCACTCACCCCGGCCGCGCCGGCCACCCGCAGGCGGTCGTTGAGCTCGGCGAACAGGTCGTGCGCGGCCAGCACGGCCACCCGGTCGCGCCCGGGGATCCGATCGATCGAGACCCGGGCGACGCGCAGATCCGCATCCACGTCGTCGGCGAGCTCGGCGACGTCCCGCTCGGTCAGTGCGCGCGGGTCACGGCCCGGAAGATAGTTGCGGCCGAGCTCGAGCGAGTCCTCCCGGATGTCCCGGAGGAAGTTGACCTTCTGGAACGCCGATCCGAGGGCGCGCGCGCCGGCGGCCAGCTCGTCGTCGTCGCCCAGTCCCCCGCCGGCGAACGTCCGCAGGCACATCTCCCCGATCACCTCGGCGGAGCCGTGGATGTACCGGCGCAGCGACTCCTCGGTGTGCTCGGTGACCTCCAGATCGGCCTCCATCGAGTCGTAGAACGGGTCGATCAACCTCGCACCGATCCCGAACCGGCGGGCGGTATCCGCGAAGGCGTGGGTGACCGGATCGGGATCGAGACCCCGCTCGACCGCGCGGTGGGTGCGTCGGCGGGTCTCGGCGATGAGGTCACGGGCCGCGACGGGGTCGTCCATCGCCCCGTCGACCACCTCGTCCCCGACGCGGGCCCAGGCGTAGATCGCCGCGACGTGCGGACGGGTCGCCGGCGCCAACAGCCGGCAGGCCAGGGCGAACGAGGTGGAGTAGCGGCGCAGGATCACGTCGCTGCACGCGCGGGCGGCCTCCGTGAACTCGGCGTGCGGGCTCTGCGGGGTCATCGGGTCCTCTCGAGGGCGGTGGCCAGGTGGTGGTCGAGCGCGGAGCGCAGCTCGTGCGGGACGGCCGGGGAGTCCAGAGCGGCACGGGAGGCGGTCACCAGGTCCTCGGCGATCCCCAGCGCGTGGTCGCGGGCACCGCACTCGGCCAGCAGGGACCGGGCGGCGGAGGGGTCGGGGTCGGCCTCACCGAGCGCGGCGTCGATGCTCGGCCACAGGTCGGTGGTGGCGGCGTGGGCGAGCAACACGGTGGGGGCCCGGCGCACCAGGTCGCCCTCGTTGGACTTTCCCGTCACCGCCGGGTCGCCGAACACCCCCAGCACGTCGTCGACCACCTGGTACGCCGTCCCCAGATGGCGACCGGCCTCCCGGAGCGGGGGGATCATCTCCTCCGGCCCTCCGGCCAGGACCACGCCCAGGACCATCGGCAGCGTCACGGAGTACGCGGCGGTCTTGGCGGCGCCGATCGCCAGCGCGTGCTCCTGTGTGATGGGCTCCCCACGAGCGGCGCCCTGCACATCGGCGTACTCTCCCGCGACGGAGGCCACCACCGCGCTCTCGACCTCCACCATGGCGCGGTGCAGCACCGGCCCCGGCACGGGTAGCCGGGCGAACTGACCCATCGCGGCCACCAACAGGAGGTCCCCGCCGAGAAGGCCCCCCACCATGCCGACGTGGGCGGCGGTCTCCCGCGGCAGACCCTGTTCGACGCCCCGGGTCGTGGTGAGACCCTGCAGATTGGGCCGGCCACGGCGGTGGTCGTCGCCGTCGGCCACGTCGTCGTGGACGAGGAAGGCCTCGTGAAGAAGTTCCAGGGCCTGACCGGCAGCGGTGCGGACCGCCTCGTCGCGCCCGCCCGAGTGCGTGAAGACGGCATCGAACAACGCCGAGCGCATTCCTTTGCCGGATCGGGTCGTGGCATCGAGGTCGGCCGTCCAGTCGTCGACGGCAGGCCCCAGACCCTCGGGCAGGGCACGAGCAGTCATCCGCTGGGCGGCGGATACCGAATCCAGTGTCATGTCCTGTTGTTCGGAGCCGACCCTGTCCTGGATACCCCTCACCCCGAATCTTCTCGACGAGATGCGGCGCACCGGCGTCCCTCGGCCGGAGCCGCGAAAGTCCACGGTGTCACACGGTCACACTATCGCGGCCCCGAAATGCACGAAGACCCCCGCTTGTGGCAGGGGTCTCCGAGTGCCAGATGATGGATTCGAACCAACGTAGGCATAAGCCGACGGATTTACAATCCGCTCCCTTTGGCCGCTCGGGCAATCTGGCGTGCACCCGTTGAGGCGCTAGGACACGATACAACGCGTGTGACCCCCGGTGCCAAATCGGGGGCCGACGGGATGACCCGGGCCTGAGTCCGCGCCGGGTAGCCTGGCCGGGATCGTCCCCACCGTGAGAGAAGGAGCGCGCCCATGGCCTCGGAGTCCTCGTTCGACATCGTCTCGGAGTTCGACCGCCAGGAGGTGGACAACGCCCTGAACCAGGCCGCGAAGGAGCTGGGGACACGGTACGACTTCCGCGGGACCGACGCCGGGATCGAATGGAAGGGCGACGACGCCGTGGAGATCGTCGCGGCGTCCGAGGACCGGGTTCTGGCCGCCAAGGACGTGTTCATCGAGAAGCTGGTACGCCGGGGCCTGAGCATGAAGGCACTCGAGGTGGGCGATCCGATGCCGTCCGGTAAGGGATTCCGCCTGGTCGGTTCGCTCAAGCAGGGCATCGACAAGGAGAACGCCAAGAAGATCACCAAGCTCCTGCGCGACGAGGGGCCCAAGGGCGTCAAGGCGCAGATCCAGGGCGAGGAGATCCGGGTGTCGTCCAAGAAGCGCGACGACCTGCAGGAGTGCATGGCGTTGCTGAGGAAGGCCGACCTCGAGGTCGCGCTGCAGTTCACCAACTACCGGTAGGCCGTCGACAGTGCCCTACCCAGGGGGACGCCCGAGGCGGCGGCGCACCGCCGTGGGATCGGGGGTGCGGGTGGTGGCAGCGGCCGTGGGCGTGTCCCTGCTGGCCGGATGTGCTGTCGGGGGCGAAGACGACGAGGGTTCCCCTCGGCTCACCGTCTTCGCCGCGTCCTCCCTCACCAGCGCGTTCACGCGGATCGCCGAGGAGGTCGAGCGGGACGACCCCCGCGTGGAGATCCGACTGTCGTTCGACGGGTCCCCCGGGCTGGTCGACCAGATCGCCGGAGGCGCTCCCGCGGACGTGTACGCCTCGGCGGATTCTCTGAGCATGGACCGGGCGGTGGCCGAGGGGCTGATCTCGGGAGCGCCGGTGGAGTTCGCGATCAACGTCCTCACGCTGGTCACCCCGCCCGGGAATCCCGCCGGCATCACCGGACTCGACCGCTCACTCGCCGACGCCCGACTCGTCGTGTGCGCGGAGGGGGTCCCCTGCGGCGACGCCGCACGAGCGCTGGCCGGGGCGGCCGGGGTGCAGCTGCGACCGGTGAGCGAGGAATCCAAGGTCACGGACGTGCTGGGCAAGGTGACCTCCGGGGAGGCCGACGCGGGGATCGTCTACCTCACCGACGCCCGCTCCGCCGGTGACCGGGTCGAGCAGATCGCGATCCCCACCGCGGCGTCCGCACCCACCCGGTATCAGATCGCGGTGACCCACCGGGGTGAGACGGACCGGGCGGATGCGGCCCGGCGGTTCGTCGACGCCGTCACCGGCCCGGTGGGGCGCACCGTGCTGGCCGACCACGGGTTCGGCCTCCCGTGACCCGACCCCCGCTCCCCCGCTGGCTGCTCGTCGCCGCGCTCTCGGCGCTGGCCCTGACCTCCGTGCCGCTGCTGGGCATGGCCGTGCGCATCCCGTGGGCGGCGGTCCCCGAGCTGCTCACCTCCGAGGCCGCCCGCCATGCCACGCTGCTCAGCCTGCGCACGTGCGCGGTGTCCACCCTGCTCTGCGTCCTGCTGGGCACACCCCTCGCCGTCGTGCTGTCCCGGAGCCACGGGCCCCTGGCCGGTGTGGCCCGCACGGTGACGGCGCTTCCGATGGTGCTCCCGCCGGTGGTCGCGGGGCTGGCCCTGCTCACCACCCTCGGACGCACCGGAGTGGTGGGCCGGCACCTGTCCGTCCTGGGCATCGAGATCGGCTTCACCACCGCGGCCGTGGTGATCGCCCAGACCTTCGTCGCCATGCCGTTCCTCGTGATCTCCCTCGAGGGGGCGCTGCGATCCGTGGACGCCCGACTCGAACGCACCGCGGCCTCCCTGGGAGCCGGCCCCACCCGGGTGCTCGCCACGGTGACACTGCCGCTGGTCCTGCCCGCACTGCTCGCCGGGGCGTCGATGTCCTTCGCGCGCGCACTGGGCGAGTTCGGAGCCACCCTGACCTTCGCCGGGTCCCTGCAGGGGACCACGCGCACCCTGCCGCTGGAGATCTACCTGAGCCGCGAATCCGACGCCGACGCCGCGCTGGCCCTGGCCCTGCTGCTGATCGTGGTGGCCGCGCTGCTCATGGCCGCCTCGGCGTTCGTCGCGCGACGCGTGAGCGTGCACCGTGGCTGAGCGACCACTCGCCGAGCCCCGGGCAGGCGCCGCCGCTGCGCCCCGGGCAGGCGCCGCCGCTGCCGCCCTCGACTGCCGGGTCTCCGGCCGCGACGTCGACCTCCGGCTCGCCGTGTCCGTCGGCCGGCGGTTGGCGATCGTCGGCCCCAACGGGGCGGGCAAGACCACCGCGGTGGATCTGCTGGCCGGGCACCTTCGCCCCGACGCCGGGACGGTCCATCTGCACGGGCGGGTGGTCAGTTCACCGGGTCTCCACGTCCCCGCCCACCACCGCCGGGTGGTCTCACTCGAGCAGCGCCCCGCGCTCCTGCCCCACCTCACCGCGCTGCACAACGTCGCCTACGGGCCGCGGTCACGGGGCGTGCGCAGGCGGCCCGCCCTCGACCGCGCCCGCACGGAACTCGAGTCGGTGGGCTGCGCCGATCTCGCCGACCGCAGGCCACACGAGTTGTCCGGCGGCCAGGCACAGCGGGTGGCGCTCGCCCGGGCACTGGCCGTGGATCCCGAGGTGGTCCTGCTGGACGAGCCGCTCGCCGCCCTGGACGTGGAGGTCGCGCCCGGGATCCGCCGGCTCCTCGCAGACCGGCTCACCGGACGCACGGTCGTCATGGTGACCCACGATCCGCTGGACCTGTGGGCGCTGGCGGACGACGTCGTCGTCGTCTCGGAGGGCCGCGCCGTCCAGTCCGGAACGGTCGAGGGCGTCTTGACCCGGCCGGGGTCCGACTTCGCGGCACGCCTGGCCGGGGTGTCCCTGCTGGAGGGCACGGTCGTCGACGACGACAGCGTGCACACCCCGGGCGGCGACACCGTCACCGGCCACCGCCCGGACGGAGCACCGGGGTGGGCGCCGGGCGTGCGCGCGATCGCGACCATCGATCCGCGCGCCGTGGCCCTCCACGCGGTGGACTCTCCCGCGGGCACCGCCACCGTCACCGCCGGGTGCGCCGCGGACGCCGGATCCGCCGCGGACGCCGGGTTCTCCGCGGACGCCGGGTTCGCCGCGGACGGATTCGTCCCCCGGAGCCTGTCGAGCCCCCGCAACGCGTGGCCGGCGCGCGTGGTCGAACTGGCCCCGGCGGGAGCGCTCACGCGGGTGACGGCGGAGCTGCGCGACGGCCAGCGGGTCGACGCCGAGGTGACCAGCCGCTCGGCCGCCGAGCTCGCACTCGCACCGGGTGTGGACGTGACGCTCGTGGTCAAAGCGGCGCAGGTGGCTCTCTACCCTCGCAGCTGAGGCCCCCTCCCCCGACTTGGTCGTCCCCACTGCGGCATTTCGCTCAATCCGCCGCAGCAGCCACGACCGAGTTCGCTGGAGCGACGCGCGCGCGAGCGGATGCCGGAGGTCATGCATGCGAGCGGCCCTGCGCGCGAGCGGATGCCGGAGGTCATGCATGCGAGCGGTCATGCGCGCGAGCGGATGCCGGAGGTCCTGCGCGCGAGAGGCCATGCGCGCGAGCGGATGCTGGAGGTCGACTGGAGGCGGAGGCCCGCAGCTGAGCAGGTCAGCTCACGCGGTCGACCGTGAACCGGACCAGCCGCCGCAACGCCTCGTTCGCGGGTCCGGCGGGCAGGGCGTCCAGCTCGGACATGGCGTCGGCCACGTACCTCTCGAGCGTGGCCCGCGCGCGACGCATCCCCTCCGAGGCCCGGAGCAGGTCCAGGGCCTCGTGGACCTCCGAGTCGTCGGTCAGGGGCTGCGCCAGCAGTTCGCGCAGGCGGTCACCGTCTGTGGAGCCGGGCTCGAGCGCATAGATCATCGGCAGCGTGTGCACGCCCTCGCGCAGATCGGTGCCGGGGGTCTTGCCTGAGTCGGACGACGGCGAGGCGATGTCGATGATGTCGTCGGCGATCTGGAACGCGATCCCCACCGCGTCTCCCAACCGCCGCAGGCTCTGGATCTGCTCGTCGGACGCACCGGAGTACTCGCCGCCGAACTGCGCGGCGGCCGCGATCAGCGATCCGGTCTTCTCCCAGATCACCCGGAGGTAGTGCTCGGCGGCGTCCGCCGTCTCACCGCCGCCCGGCCCGACCGTCTCCCGCATCTGACCGGTGACCAACTCCGCGAACGTCTGGGCGATGAGTTGGACCGCGGCCGGGCCGAGGTCCGCCAGGAGCATGGAGGAGTGGGCGAAGAGGAAGTCACCGGCGAGGATCGCGGTGGAGTTGTCCCAGCGACTGTTGGCGGACTCGACGCCGCGGCGCACCGAGGCCTCGTCCATCACGTCGTCGTGGTAGAGCGTGGCCAGGTGGATCATCTCGCACACCACGGCCGCTTTGACCAGGCGCTCGCGGTCCGGTTCCGGGCCGAGCTCTCCGGTGAGCAGGGTCACGACGGGCCGGAAGCGCTTGCCGCCCGCGGTGACCAGGTGCAGGGCGACCTCGGTGAGGAAGTCCTCCCCGGACTCGAGGCGGCTCACGAGAAGCTGCTCGACCTCCACGAGCCGAGCCCTCAGCAGAGCTGCGAGATCCGCGTCGCCGACGTCCACGCCCGCCACCATGTGGTCGGGCGGCGTCTCAGCGGTGCCGGTCGTCACAGAATCGCTCGACATCCTCATTCGTCCTCGTCGCCTGGTGTGGACCGGCGGCGACCGATCCTGACGACAGACTACGGTCCCCGCCCGTGGGCTGCGGCACCCCACCCCGGCCGAGGTCGGCGCCGACCGCTCCGGCGGCGACCTGCCACCATGGAGCGCATGGATCCACGGCCGCGCCCTCCCGCTTCGACCGATGTCCTCGTGGTGGGGTGCGGCCCCGCCGGTTCGGCCACCGCCACCTGGTTGGCGCGGGCCGGGCGCGAGGTCACGGTGCTGGACGCCGCGGCGTTCCCCCGGGACAAGACCTGCGGCGACGGCCTGACCCCACGGGCGATGGGCGAGGTCGACCGGTTGGGACTGGGCGGGTGGGCGCGTGACCGGATCACCATCCGGGGACTCGAGTTGCGGGGCTTCGGTCACGAGCGACGCGTGCCGTGGCCGGACGGGGATCACGGCGGGGTCGCCTCGGCGGTGCGTCGCACGGTGTTCGACGACCGGCTGCGTGCGGTGGCCGTCGAGGCCGGGTCGACGGTGCTCGACGGTGTTCGGGTGACCGGCGTGGAGAAGGGTGACGACGGCGAGGTCGTCGCTGTCCGGGCCGGGGCCGACCGCATCGCGTGCCGGACCCTCGTCCTCGCGGACGGCGTGCGCTCGCCGGTGGGCCGGATGCTGGGTCGGACCTGGCACCGGGACACGGTGTACGCGGTGGCGGCACGGTCGTACGTGCGGTCGGCCAGGCACGATCATCCGTGGATCGGTTCGGACCTGGAACTCCGCGACGAGGCCGGCACGATCCAGCCCGGCTACGGCTGGGTGTTCCCGCTGGGCGACGGGGAGGTCAACCTCGGGGTGGGCGCCCTGGCCACGGCGACCCGGCCGGCGAACGTCGCGGTCAGAGACCTCCTGCTCCACTACGCCCGTAGCGTCCGCCGGAGCTGGGCGTTGGAGGGTGACCCGCACGCGGTGACGTCGGCACTGCTCCCGATGGGCGGGGCGGTCTCGGGGCTGGCCGGCCCTAACTGGGCGGCGGTGGGCGACGCCGCCGCCTGCGTCAACCCGCTCAACGGCGAGGGCATCGATTACGCGCTCGAGGGCGGGCGGCTCCTCGCGGACCTCGTCACCGCCGGCGGCGCGGGCGGCGATCTGACCCGGGCGTGGCCGGAGGTGCTGCGCCGGAACTACGGCGAGGCGTTCGCCATCGCCCGGGACGCCGCCAGGCTGCTCACCTACCCGCGGTTCCTTCCGCTGGCAGGGCCGGTGGGGATGCGGTCGCAGACTCTCATGTCGGCGGCGGTACGGTGCATGTCCAACACGGTGGCGGAGTCGGACCGCGATCTCGTCGCCCGCGCGTGGCGGGCCGCGGGGTCGGTGGCCCGCCGTCTCGACCGACGCCCGCTCTTCGCCGACTGACCGGGCCCGCCGGGTCGGGTCAGGCCGGGCGCCGGGCCAGGTGGATCGCCGCGATCCCACCGGTGAGGTTGGTGACGCTGCAGCGCTCCCACCCGCTGGACTCCACCAGGGCGCGCAGCGCCCTCTGGTCCGGCCAGTCGCGGATCGACTCGGCCAGGTACACGTACGCGTCGGGGTTCGAGGACACGCTGGTGGCGATCCTGGGCAGCGCCCGCATGAGGTAGTTCATGTAGACCGCACGGAAAGGCGGGAAGACGGGCGTGGAGAACTCCACCACGGCCAGTCTGCCCCCCGGCCGGACGACCCGCGCCATCTCGCGCAGCCCCGCTGCAGTGTCCTGCACGTTGCGCAGCCCGAAGCTGATGGTGGCGGCATCGAAGGACTCGTCGGCGAACGGCAGCCTCATCGCGTCGCCGGCGACCTTGGGCACGTCACGCCCGGCGCCGGCACGGAGCATTCCCAGCGAGAAGTCGGCGGCCACGCACCACGCGCCGGACTTGGCCAATTCGACCGTGGAGACCGCGGTCCCGGCGGCCAGGTCCAGGATGCGCTCCCCGGGTCGGGGTGCGAGCAGCGACCGTGCCCGGCGGCGCCACACGTGGTCCATTCCCCCGGACAGGATGGTGTTGGTCAGGTCATAGCGCTTGGCCACGCCGTCGAACATCGACGCGACGTCGCGGGGCTGTTTGTCGAGATCGGCGCGGGACACGCTGTCGACGCTACCCCGCGGCGCGGCGGCGGACAGGGTCAGGCCACCGCCCGCGTGGCGCGTCCGGGGCCGACCCGGCCGGGGATCGACCGGGCGCCGGCGGCGCGGTAGTGGTCGAACAGCTGGCCGCAGACGGCGTCCCAGGTGCGCCCGGCGACGGTCGCTCGCGCGCCCGCGGCCAGCCGGGCGTGGTCGGCCAGGACCCGGTCCACCGTCCGGGAGACCTCCTCGGCGTATCGGCGGGGATCGAGGAGATAGCCGTTGACGCCCGCTCGGACCAGGTCACGGGGGCCGCCCTGGTCGGGGCCCACGACCGGCACCCCGGAGGACTGGGCCTCCTGGATGGACTGGCAGAACGTCTCGAACTCGCCGGCGTGGCAGAACACGTCGAGGGTGGCGTAGGCCTGATCGAGCTGGTCACCGTGGAGTTCGCCGGTGAAGATGGCGTGTGGCATGGCGGCGCGGAGGGCGGGGCGGTCCGGCCCGTCGCCGACGATGACGAGGCGCAGGTCCCCGTCGGGACCCGAGCGGTCGGCGAGTGCCCGGAGCCGCTCGACGTGCTTCTCCGGAGCCAGTCGACCGACGAACCCCACGACGGGCCGGCCGTCCGGGGACCACAGATCGTGGAGGGCCTGGCTGCGCCGGGACGGGGCGAACCTCTCTGAGTCGACCCCCCGCCCCCACCGGTACAGGCGCGGGATGCCGTGCGCCGCCAGGTCCTCCATCGCGGCGGTGGACGGAGCCAGGGTGCGGTCGCAGGTCGAGTGGATGGCACGGGTCCACGCCCAGGCCGCCTCCGCCATCGCACCGATCCCGTATGAGGTGGAGAACCCCGCGACGTCCGTCTGGTAGATCGCCACCGACGGCACGTCCAGCGCGCGCGCCGCAGCGGCGCCGGCCGCGCCGAGGACGAAGGGGGAGGCCAGATGGACCACGTCGGGAGAGAAGTGCCGCAGCGCGTTGTAGACGCTCGGGCTGGGCGCGCCCACGGGCAGAGAGGACACCACCGGAACGCGGACGGCGGTGACCCGGTGGACCGGATAACCCAGGTGGTGCTCTGGTCCGGGGTCGGGCGCCCCGGGGGTCCCGAACAGGGGTGCCACGGCGCTGACCAGGGGGTGGGACCGGACCGCATCGGTGGCACCCCGTCGCAGACCGACGTTGCCGGACGGCGCGACCACCAGACAGTCGTGGCCGTGCCGACGTGCGTACTCGAGGACCCTCAGGACGGAGTTGGTCACGCCGTTGACGCTGGGCAGGAACGATTCGGTGACGATGGCTACGCGCACACCGTCACTGTCTCCCACCCGGGCCACCGGACGGTGATCAGCGCGGGACGGTGCGGGGAACTCGTGGTGACGGTCTGTGAACCCCCGGTGACGCCGCGGCGTACGCGAGCGCCGCGAGCGGGACCGTCACCGCGGGGACGGACAGGGCGGGGACCACGGCGACCGTCCAGCTCCGGCCCGAGACGCGCACGAGGTCGGGGTTGGCGCGGCGGAACTCGACCTGCACCCGCTGACCCTCGACCAGCCCGATCGGGTAGAAGACGCCGGTCACCGGGCGGACGTGGCGGCCGCCGCCGGCGTCGAACTCCACCGCGGCACGACGATCGGTGACCTCGGTGACGGTGGCGGTCGTACTCCCCATGTCGCGGTCGATGCGCTGGTCGTTGACGAAGCACGCCACCAGGATGAGCGCGGCCGTCAGGAGCGAGAACGCGGCGACGACGACCGAGGTGACCCGGACGATTGACCGGGTCCGGACCGCCCGGCGGGCCCGCCTCGCCTCGAGCGTCCTGCTCACCCCCCGGCCGCCTCGGACCGCATGGCGGCGTGGAGGTCGCGTAGCCCGGAGCGGTCGGTGGCCACCCGCACCACCCTCGTTCCGGCGGGCACGATGTCGCGGTGCGCGACGGCCGCCTCGGAGAGCAGCTGCTCGAGCCCGTCCGGGTCCGTGTCGACGAAGGGGATGCCGAACCCCGCGCACAGGGCGGCGAGATCCGCCCCGTGCGGGGTGCCGAACACGCGCTCGAAGTCGGTCGCCAACCGGGGGTCGCCCTGTTCGAGGAGGGCGAAGATCCCGCCCCCGTCGTCGTCGGCCACCACGATGGTCAGATCGTCGGGCTGCTCCTCCGCCGGCCCCAGCAGCAGCCCCGACACGTCGTGGAGGAAGGTCAGGTCGCCGAGCAGGGCGATGGTCCGGCCCGGTGCCGCCAGCGCGACCCCGATCGCGGTGGACACGGTGCCGTCGATCCCGGACGCACCCCGGTTGGCGTAGACGGCGACATCCGGGTCGAGCGGACCCACCAGGGACAGGTCGCGGATCGCATTGGAGGCACCCACGACGAGATGGTCGCCACCCCGGATGCCACGGGCCACCGCCCGGGCCACGTGCACCCCCGTGGGAGCCGCGCTCCCGAGGTGGGCGTCCAGGACCCGGTCGACGGCGGCCCGGGCGCGGGCGTCGGCGCGACCGGTGACGTCGGTCCACTCGGGATCGACGCCCCACCCGGTGAGGACGGAATCGGCGAACTCGGCCGCGCTGCCGGTCGGGTTCGGGGCGTGCGGGCCCGCGTCGAGGATCACGAGGTCGACGTCCGGGTCGGCGAGCAACCTGGTGACCGAACGGTGCAGGGTCGGCCGCCCGGTCACCACCACCTGCTCGGGCCGCACGGCGGGAACCGCGAGGGGATGCACCGGGTGCAGCGGAACCGGGGCGCCCGGCTCCGCCACGGTCGGCACCCCCACGAGTCCGGCCACCGGCCCGGCGCCGGCACCGGCGACCACCAGCGTGGGGCGGGTCAGGTCCACGACCACGGCCGAGTCGGCGGGTGCGGAATCGACCCCCGCGCCCGCCCGCTGGACCCAGGGGCGGCCGTCGGGCCGGCCGGCCGGGAGTCCGCCCGGCCTCGAGTGCTGGTCCGGCCCGTCGTCGTCGCCCCGGCCGGCCCCGGCAGCCTCCCCGACCACGTGGTCCTCGTCCCCCTCGGCCGGGACCAGCGGTTCGCGAAACGAGATGTCCACCTGAACCGGTCCGGGGTGGCCCGGGGCGGTCGCGGTGAGGATCGCGCGGCCGATCGCGCTGCGCCAGTGACGGTGTTCGGTGTCGGGGTCGCCGGCCGCGCCGAGTTCGATGACGGCGCGAGCGTGCGGACCGAACAACCCCACCTGGTCGATGGTCTGGTTGGCGCCGGTCCCCCGCAGTTCGGGAGGACGGTTGGCGGTCAGCGCGAGGATCGGCACGCCCGAGTGCGCGGCCTCGACCATCGCCGGATGGAGATTGGCCACCGCGGTTCCGGAGGTGACGACGACGGGGACCGGGCGCCTGGCCGCCGCGGCCAACCCCAGTGCCGTGAACGCCGCCGCACGCTCGTCGATCCGCACGTGCAACCGCAGGTGGCCGGTCCGCTCGGCGGCCGCGAGCGCGAGCGCCAGTGGTGCGCTGCGCGAACCCGGGCACAGCACCGCGTCGGTGATCCCGTGACGGATCAACTCGTCGACGACGACGCGGGCCTGGGCGGTGCTCGGGTTGCTCGCGCGGGGCGTGTTCGGGGCGGACCGGCTGGGGTTCATCCCCCCCAGCCTAGTTGTCACCACCGGTGACCGCCGGGTCGTCGTCGTGGGGTCCGGCGGCCGCGGCGGCGAGCCGGTCGGCGAGTGCCGCGAGATGCCCGCGCAACCCGTCGGGCGACTCCACGACGAACGGCGCGGGCAGCCGACCCAGGTACCAGGCCAACTCGTCGAGGGCGGCGGCGCCGGTCTCCAGACGACAGGCCGGGCCGTCGGGGTGGTCGACGGGCCGGAGCTCCGTGACGGTGCCGAAGGTGGGTGGGAAGCACTCGCGCACGTCCCGGGCGGTGGCCTGGACCACGACACTGGCGCGGTGCTCGTACGGAGCGGTCGTCACCGAGTGCTGGACGTGGGTGGCCGGGTCCGGCACGTCCGGGCGAGGGGTGAACCGCCAGCGACTGCGGTGCACCGCGCGGATGCGGTCCAGCCGGAAGGTCCGCCAGTCCGCACGCTCGAGGTCGTAGGACAGCAGGTACCAGCGTCGGCCCAGCACGACGATCCGGTAGGGCTCGACGCGGCGTTCGGTATCGCGGCCGGCGCGATCGCGGTAGTCCAACCGCACCTGCTCGCTGCCCCGCACCGCGTGACCGAGCTCCATGAGCAGTGCCGGCTCCACCGGGGTGTCGGTACCGGGGACGGCCACCATCGACTCGCTCACGTCGGCGACCCTCTCCCGCAACCGGCCGGGCATGACCTGGTCGAGCTTGGTCAGCGCGCCCAGAGCGTGCTCGCCGACGCCGGCCACCGCCCCGCCGGCGGCGAGCCTCAGGGCGATCGCCACCGCGACCGCCTCGCGGTCGTCCAGCAGCAGGGGCGGAAGCCGGCGGCCCGACCCCAGCCGGTAACCGCCGCCCGCGCCGCGTTCGGATTCGACCGGATACCCCAGGTCACGCAGCCGGTCCACGTCCCGCCGCACCGACCTGGTGGTCACACCGAGTTCGGCCGCCAGCTCCGGCCCGGTCCACACCGCGCGCCGCTGGAGCAGGTCGAGCAAACCCAGTACGCGCTGGGTCGTGGGCGTTCTGTCGGCGGTCACGTCACCCAGTGTCGCACCGTCAGCGGACCGGATCTGTCCTGATCGACTGAGAGTCTGTTGTCGGACCACGGTGCGGATCAGCAACTGATCCGTTGCCCGTCCGCCGACACCATCCCGTTCACGAGACACACCCAGGAGATCGTCATGCCACTGTTCGCCGCCACCCACACCACCGAACGCGAGACCCTACTCGAATGGACCGACCACGCGCTCGTCAACGCCCGCTCGATCGTCCACGGCCTCACCGCCGACCAACTACGGGCGCGTCCGGTGCCCTCGAGTGAGCTGACGCTCGGTTGGCTGATCCTGCACATCGGCCAGGTGGCCGAGGACTGGCTGGGCCGGGCGGCCGCCGCGCCGGACCCCCTCGAGACGGGACGCTCGCTGCCCGAGGCCTTCGAGTGGGCCGAGACGGTCAACCGTGTCGACCCCGACGCGACCGCCGAGGAGATCCTCGCCGAGTACGACCGCCGGTGCGCCGCGGGCCTCGCCCATCTCCGCGCCGCCGATCTGGGAGCCCCGGTCCCGGTCCCCGCGGAGATGCCGTGGTTCCCGCCGGGCCTGGCGCCGTTCGACGGCCGCTGGTGCGCGCATCACGTCCTCACCGAGATCAACCGGCACAGCGGGCACGCGGACCTCCTGCGTGAGGCACTCGACGGGCGCACGATGTACGACCTGATCGCCGAGGACCAGGGCATCGACATGTCCTACATCGGTGCCTGGTTCGCCGCGCACCCGGAGGTCCCGGCGCCCGCGTGGTGAGTCGGGCTCATTCCGCGCGGAGGGGCGCGCCGGATGGTCAGTCGCCTTCGTGCCAGCCGGCGAACGTCGCGAACTTGTCCTCGATCATCCCGGCCACTTCGCCCGGGTCGGGCACGAGTCCCGCGTCCGTGGCGATGCCTACCGAGACCGTGCCGTTGTAGCTGAAGATGCAGATCCCGAAGGCCTGGTCGCCGCTCATCGGAACCCAGCCGAGCATCCCCTCGACGGGGGTGCCGGCGATCCGCACCGTGGAGACCGGCCCGGGGACCGACGTGAGCTGGCCGACGGTCTTGTTGGCGAGCAGGTCGACCACCGCGTGCGCCACCGGGCCGGGAGTGATCGCTACGCCGAGCATGGTGGCGAAGTTGACGTGTGGTTCGAACGAGTAGCGCACCCGGGACATGGACGTGGCGATCGCGTCGATGAGCTCGTCGGCGTCGTCGATCCCCAGCGGTAGGCGCATGAGGATGATCGTGAGGTGGTTGCCCAGTTCCTCCGGCAGTTCGTCGGCCACAGGCTCGATGGACATCGGCACCATGAGGTTGATGTCCGAGACCCGACGATCGCCGTGGGCGTCGAGGTACTCGGTGAGCGCCCTGGACACCGCCGCGAGCATCACGGTGGTGACCGTGGTGCCGTGCACCTTCGCCACCCTCTTGATCGCCGCGAGGTCCAGCCCGGAGATCCAGGAGACCCTTTTCTCAACATGGGCGTGACCGCTCCAGGACAGCTCGGGCGATCTGGGTTCGAACAGCAACCGGAAGGTCGAACGATAGGTGTTGGTCGTCCTATTGGTCAGATCGATGCTGTCGGCCAGGGATTCCACGACGCGCGTGGGCACCCGGGTGACCCCACGGCCCGGGGCCACCACTGCCCTGACCAGCCGCGTGAGAGTCCACGGGAACGTGACCGTGGCGCCGGCGAGACCGCGGGCGATACCGACCGAGTCCCTGGCCATCCCCACCCCGGCGCGGCCGACCGTCCGGAGGATCCCGCCTCCACCAGCGGAGAGGGGTCGGCCCACCCGCGGCAGCTGGGCGTCGTCGTCATCGCTGTCGCACAGACCGAGGACCAACTGGGTCAACCGCATACCGTCGACCATCCCGTGCTGGACCCGGAACAGCACCAGCGCGCCCTCCCGCTCGGCCTCGTGACCGTGGCCGTGGTAGCCCTCGAGGAACTCGGCGCGCCACAGGGGGCGGTCGTCGGGGAGCTGGACGCTCATCTGCTCGGAGACGTACGCCTCGGCCTCGGCCCGTCCGCCCGGCGCGGGGAGCCGCCCGCGGATCAGATGGTGGGAGAGGTCGAAATCGGGATCATCCTCCCAGTACCACCGTCTGCCCTCGCGTACCGGGACCCGCCGGAACACCGGGTGGGGGTCAACCATCCGTGTGGCGACTGCCTCTGTGACCGCGTCCCAGTCGGGGATCTCCGAGAACCACACCAACGAGGTGATGTACATGAGGTTGTCGGCGCGGTCCATGTGCAACCACAACTGATCCCGCAGCGGGATTCTGACTCTCGCCGTCTCCCCCATCGTCCCGACGCCTCTCCCGTGGCCACGCTCGCGCACCGGGTCATGCGCACGAGTACAGGCTAGAACAGGCGTGACAGAGATCACGAGTGTTTTCCTTGTTCCCCACGCCTACCGGGGTCGACGCGCCGGTGTGGTGAAGTACACCGTGAAGGAGAGGCGTGACGACGGTCCTCAGACCTGGGCCTCCCAGCCGTCGAACGTCGCGAACTGGTCCTTGATCAGCTCGGCGACCCGGCCCGGGTCCGGCACGAGTCCGGCGTCGGTGGCGATCCCCACGGAGACCTTCCCGTCGTAGCTGAAGACGCAGATCCCGAGCGCCTGGTCGCCGCTCATCGGGACCCAGCCCAGCATCCCCTCGACCACGGTCCCGGCGAGGCTCACCGTGGAGACGGGTCCGGGCACCGAGGTGAGCTGACCGACGGTCTTGTTGGCGAACAGGTCGATCACGGCGTGCTGCACCGCAGTCGGGGTGACCGCCACGGTGAGCATCGAGGCGAAGGTGATGTGTGGCTCGAACGAATAGCGCACCCGGGTCATGGACGTGGTGATGGCGTCGATGAGCTCGTCGGCGTCGTCGATGCCCAGTGGCAGACGCATGAGGATGAGGGTGATGTGGTTGCCCAGTTCCTCCGGGAGGTCGTCGCTGTTCGGCGTCACCGACATGGGCACCATGAGGTTGATGTCGGCGACCGGGCGGTCACCGTGCGCGTCGAGGTAGCGGGTGAGGGCTTTGGACACCGCGGCGATCATCACCGAGGTGACGGTGGTGTCGTGCAGTGACGCCACCCTCTTGACGGCCGCGAGCTCCAGTCCCGAGACCCAGGAGACCTTCTTCTCCGCGTGCGTCCGTCCACTCCACGACAGGTCGGGGGTCCGGGGCTCGAACAGCAGTCGGAAGATGGAGCGATAGGTGTTGGTCGTCGTGTTGGTGGAGTCGATGGTGTCGGCCAGGGATTCCACGACACGAGTGGGCACCCGGGTCAGTTCCCCGCCGGGGGCCGCCACGTCCCTGGCCAGTCGCGCGAGCGTCACCGGGAACCTGATCGTGGCACCCGCGACACCGCGGGCGATGCCGATCGAGTCCTTGGCCAGTCCTGCCCCGACCTGGCCGACCGCCCCCACGATCCCGCCCCCACCCGAGGTCAGTTCCCGTCCCACCCGGGGCAGGGGGTCGTCGTCCTCGTGGTCACACAATCCCAGGACCAGCTGGGACAACCGGATTCCGTCGACCATCCCGTGCTGGACCCGGAACAGGATGAGCGCCCCCTCCTGCTCTCCCCCGTGGCCGTGATATCCCTCGATGAACTCGGTGCGCCAGATGGGGCGGTCGTCGGGGAGCGGCCTGCTCATCTGCGCGGCGACGTACGCCTCGGCCTCGGCGCGTCCGCCCGGTTCGGGGAGGCGACTGCGGACCAGGTGGCGGGAGAGGTCGAAGTCCGGATCGTCCTGCCAGTACCAGCGTCGGCCCCGCCGCACCGGGACCCGGCGGAACACCGGGTGGGGCTCCACCATCCGGGTGGCGATCGCCTCGGTGACCGCCTCCCAGTCGGGGACCTCGGCGAACCACATGATCGAGTTGATGTACATGAGATTGTCCGGTCGGTCCATCATCAGCCACAGCTGATCCCGCAGTGGGATCCGAACCCTCGTCTCCGCCATCCTGCCCGACCCCTCTCACCCACCGTCCACGTCATGCGGACGCCGACCACCGTCCACGTGATGTGGCCGCCGCCCCAGGCTAGAGCAGTTGTGACCCGTGTCACGGCCCTTCCTCGGGGGATCTCGCTCCGTGCTCGTTCTTCACCGTCTACTGCTGTGACCCGCGATCCCGTCGGTCACCTCGATCGGCCGGAAGGACACCGTCGGCAACGTCGGCGAGACCGGCGCGTTCTTGATGCGCATCAGTGCGTTCGTGATGAGCATCGGCGCGTTCTTGATGCGCATCGGTGCGTTCGTGATGAGCATCGGTGCGGCGATCTCCGAGGACGTGCTGGCCGTCGACGGTCTGTGCCTGTCTTCGACCCGCTCCTGCCGCCGTCGCGAGTGGGTCGCCACCACCGGGGCCCGGCCCCGCGGCACGAAGGAGTTGCCACGGCCCGGGAGGTAGCGGCTCGTCACCCGGCCCCCGCCCCTGTCCCCCGGTCCGCGTCCGCCGCAACGTGCAGGCGCTCCAGCGCCCGACGTGTCGCTCGCGCGCCTGTACGACTCCTCGGCAACCGCCCACCGCTATGGCGTCTCGCGTGCGCTTCGGTGCGCGCCAGACGCCTTTCCGGCGGGCGCCTGCACTGTCTGCGAGCGGGGCGGACTGCGGTCCCATACCGATAGCCCCGCCGTGCAGCGCGCAGACCAGCCGGTCAGTCGCGCAGATTGACCCGCCGTGCAGCGCGCAGACCAGCCGGTCAGTCGCGCAGTCCGGCTGTACTGTCACGGCGGGCCCTCCACACCCCGCGCACCCTCCACAGCCTGAACGGACCACGCAGTCCGACGCTGCAGAAACCGGGCCGGCGGGGGCGATACTGCGTGGCCATGAGCACCGACAGAATTCGCCCACCCGTCATCACCTCGTCCGAACTACTCGCGCGGGGTTACAGCCGCCGAGCGAGGGAGCACGCAGAGCGCACCGGACAGCTCTACCGTGTCCGTCACGGCGTCTACGTGCCCGCCGCCGACCTGCCCACCGGTCCCGACGAGGCCGAGGCCATGCTCGAGATGCGGTCGCGGGCCTCGGCGAGGTTCATCAGCCCCGGCACGGCGATGTCGCATACTTCCGCTCTCGTGCTTCACGGTCTGCCCGCTCAGGATCTGGACACCCGGCGGGTCACCACGACCAGGCATCGGCCGGGCAGCGGGAGCAGGCGGGGTGAGAGCGCGATCTGCCACAGCCTGGACCTCGGTGACTCCGTGACGGAACTGGAGGGCATCCCGGTCACGACTCCGGCGCGGACGATCGTCGACGTGGCGCGGACGAGCCCGTTCGCAGGCGCCGTCTGCGCTGCCGACGAGGCCCTGCGCCGCTCTCTGTGCACCCGGGCCGAACTGGCGACCGAACTCGACGCCGCCGCCGGGCGGGTCGGCATCGCGCGGGCCCGCGCAGTGGTGGCGTTCGCGAACCCGGGTGCCCACTCGGTGCTCGAGTCCCTCAGCCGGGTCGCCATCACCCGCGCCGGCCTCCCCATGCCCCAGCTCCAGCACGAGTTCATCCTCTCGGACGGGTCACGCACTTTCGTCGACATGTACTGGAAGGAATGGGGACTCGTCGGGGAGGCGGACGGCTCGGGGAAGTACGGGATCGACGACGGCGAGGCGGGCGTCCGCCGGAAGCTCCGCAACGAGAAGAATCGCCAGAACGAGATCGAATCGCTGGGCAACATCTTCAGGAGATGGCAATGGGAGGACTATCGGAGTGGCCGGATCGTGCCCCTCATCCGCGAGGCGCTGAGACTTCAGGAATCACTCGGCCGGGGGCCGCACCGCGCGGCATGAGGGCGGTTGCGGTGTGCGAAATGTCAACCACTCCACTCGGTGACCATTCCGCTCGGCGACAATCCGCCCGGCAACGGCCCTCGGCAGTCCGAGCAGCCGCTGCTGCGCCTGGCGTCTCGCGCACGCGTGTGGCGTCTCGCTCGCGCGCATGCCCACCTTCACCGCAGCCGCCCGCCGCGAGGGCGTCCCGCCTGCGCATCTGTGCACGCCAGACGCCACCGCGGGGGGCGGCTGAGGGCGGGCGCCGGGCGGCTGAGGGCGGGCGCCGGGCGGCTGGGGGCCGGCACACGCGCGGAGAGGTACCGGCTCGTCACCGGGGCTGGAGCCGCTCGTGGCAGCGGCGGATGCGATCCATCCACCAGTCCCGGCGGTCGGCGCTCGCTCGCAGGCCCTCCAGCCTCGCCGGGTCCGGGGACACCGCCGCCACCGGTAGACAGCCCTCGACCAGTGAGAACACGCCGGGTTCCACCACGTCCTCCACGAAGAACCCGCCGGTGCCCAGTCCTGCGGCGGGGATGTCGTCGCCTCCGGTTCCCTCGACGACGTCTCCGTCGCCTCCCGCTCCGTCGCCTCCCGCCCGGTCAGGCCCGGAGCGGACGCCCGGGAGCGCCGCGGCCGCAGCGACCCCGGCCGCGACCCCCACGGCCGAGTCCAGGGCGCTCGAGACGGTGACCGGCACACCCAGTTCCGCGGCCACGGCGAGGAGTCTGCGGGGCCCGCCCAGGGGGGCGACCTTGACCACCGCACGGTCCGCGCCGCCCGCCCGCACCACGCGAAGCGGGTCCTCGGCGCGGCGGATGGACTCGTCGGCTGCCACGTCCACATGCACCCCGTCGGCGGCCAGGCGCGCGCGCAGCTGCACCAACTCATCGACGGTGGCGCACGGCTGCTCGACGTACTCCAGGCCGCGTCCGTCGAGGGCGACCGGCCCCGTGCCCGGCGCCCGGCGGGAGTCGACCGCGCGGACCGCCTGATCCAGGACGCGGACCGCGTGTGCGGCCTCGGCGACCGTCCAGGCCCCGTTGGCATCCACCCGGACGCGGGCGTCGGGGCGGGCCTGCAGGACCGCGGCGACCCGCGCGACGTCGTCGACGAGTTGCTGCCCCCTCTCGGCCACCTTGATCTTCACCGTGGAGCATCCGGGGAACCGGTCGAGGATGCCCGCCACCTCGCCCGCCGAGATCGCCGGGACCGTCGCGTTGACGGCGACCCGCGAGCGCAGCGGCGTCGGCGGGCCCTGCCACGCCATCTCGAGCGCGGAGCGCAGCCAGTGGGCGGCCTCGGGGTCGTCGTATTCCGGGAAGGGACCGAACTCGCCCCACCCGGCCGGCCCCTCGACCAGCGCCACCTCCCGCTCGGTGACGCCACGGAACCGGACCCGCATCGGCAGGGCCACCACGTGGACGCGGGCGAGCAGATCGTCGATCGACTCGGGGCCCGGTACGGATGTCATGCCTCCACGCTAACGTCGACCCCATGACCGAGAGCAGCGCAGCGCAGGGCGAGACCGCGAACCCGTTCGATCCGTCGCAGTGGCGGGAGGTCGAGGGCTTTCGCAGCGGCGAGGACCTCACGGACCTGACCTACCATCGTCACGTGGGCGAGAGCCGGGCCGACGGAATCGTGCGGATCGCCTTCGACCGCCCCGAGGTGCGCAACGCCTTCCGCCCGCACACCGTGGACGAGCTGTACCGGGTCTTCGACCACGCGCGCCGCTCCCCCGACGTGGGGACCGTGCTGTTCACCGGCAACGGGCCGAGCGCCAAGGACGGCGGCTGGGCGTTCTGCTCGGGCGGGGACCAGCGCATCCGTGGGCGGTCCGGGTACCAGTACTCCACCGAGCACGACTCGGACGTGGCCGGCGCGACGGCGGACAAGGTCGACCAGGCGCGGGTGAAGGCCGAGGGCGGACGTCTGCACATCCTGGAGGTGCAGCGACTCATCCGCACCATGCCCAAGGTGGTGATCTGCCTGGTGAGCGGGTGGGCGGCGGGCGGGGGTCACTCGCTGCACGTGGTGAGCGACCTGACCCTGGCCAGCCGCGAGCACGCCCGGTTCAAGCAGACCGACGCCGACGTGGGGTCCTTCGACGCCGGATACGGCAGCGCCTACCTGGCCAAGCAGGTGGGCCAGAAGTTCGCGCGCGAGATCTTCTTCCTCGGTCAGGCGTACACGGCCGAGGAGATGTTCCAGATGGGCGCCGTGAACCGGGTCGTGGACCACGCCGAGCTGGAGAGCACCGCGATCGAGTGGGCGCGGCTGATCAACGGCAAGTCGCCCACCGCGCAGCGGATGCTCAAGTTCGCGTTCAACCTCACCGACGACGGACTGATGGGCCAGCAGGTGTTCGCCGGCGAGGCCACCCGACTGGCGTACATGACCGACGAGGCCGTGGAGGGCCGGGACGCGTTCCTGGAGAAGCGGGCCCCGGACTGGGACGACTTCCCCTACTACTACTGACGACGCCGGACCGGTCCATGCCCGCCACCCGCGAACTGCGCGTGCTGCCCGTGCCCGGCGGCACGGCGGTGGCCGAGCTGTACCCCGAGTTCGAGCAGCTACTCGACGACCGCGGCCCGGCCCTGCTGCCCGTCCCGGCCGACGATCCGGTGCGTACGCGCCTGCTCTCGGACGCCATGCGGCCCGGTGACCCCGTCGACGACCGCACGGCGCTGGTGGTGAGCACCTCCGGCTCGACGGGCACTCCCAAGGGGGCGATGCTCTCGGCTGCGGCGTTGGCCGCGTCAGCGTCCGCCACGGATGCGTTCCTCGGCGGGCCGGGCCGCTGGCTGCTGGCACTTCCCGGACACCACATCGCCGGCCTGCAGGTGATCCTGCGCAGCCTCCGAGCAGGCATGGAGCCGGTCGTGGTGGACGTGACCGAGGGATTCGATCCGGCGTCCCTCCCGGACGCGGTGGCCGCCTGCCGGGTGGGTGTGAACACCGGGGCGCCCGGCCGCGGTGCACCCCCGCGCGCCTACACCTCCCTGGTCCCCGGCCAGCTGGCCAAGGTCCTCGACGACGGCCCGCCCGAGGCCGTCGCCGCCCTGGCCTCACTCGACGCCGTGTTGCTGGGTGGAGCATCGGCCGCCCCGGACCTGCTCGCCCGGGCCGCCGGGGCCGGGATCAGGGTGGTGCGTACCTACGGCATGAGTGAGACCGCCGGCGGGTGCGTCTACGACGGTCTGCCGCTCGACGGAGTGGAGATGGAGATCGACGACGACTCCGGCCGCGTCTGGCTATCCGGCCCGCAGCTCGCCCTGGGGTACCGCAACGCGCCCGCTCACCCGGCGTTCGCCCGCGCGGGATGGTTCCGGACCGACGACGCCGGACGGGTCGGTGAGGACGGCAGGCTCCGGATCCTGGGCAGACTCGACGAGGCGCTGAGCGTCGGCGGGCTCACGCTCCTGCCGCAGGCGGTCGAGGACTCGCTCCGTCAGCACGCCGCGGTGGTCGACGTCGTCGTCGTCGGGATCCCGGATGCCCGCCTCGGCACCCGGCCCGTCGCGGCGGTCACCCTGCGGACCGCGGCCACCCCGGACGAGCTCCGCTCCCACGTCACCGCGATGCTCGGGGCCCACTCGGCGCCCGCCGCGGTGGCCGTCGTGGACGCACTTCCGCTGTTGCCGGGCGGCAAGATCGACCGGCGGACCGTCGCGGCACGGTTCGTCGATGGGACAATCGGAGGATGACCCGCGAGACCGACTTCTCCGATGCCGCCGAGCACCCCGAGCACCCCGAAGACCCCGAGCACCCCGCCCGGCCCGCCGGCGCCTCCTTGTCCGACTGGCTCCAGGGGGCCCGACCACGGACGTGGCCCAACGCGTTCGCGCCGGTGCTGGTGGGTTCGGCGGCCGCGGCGCTGGCCGGTGGCTTCGTCTGGTGGAAGGCGCTGCTCGCACTGGTGGTGGCGTGGTCGTTCATCGTGGGCGTCAACTACGCCAACGACTACTCCGACGGCATCCGCGGAACGGACGACGACCGCGTGGGCCCGCTGCGACTCGTGGGGTCGGGACTCGCCCGCCCCCAGGCGGTGAAGTGGGCGGCGTTCGCGTTCCTCGGTCTGGGCGGCCTGGCCGGGGTGGTGCTCAGCGTCACCTCGGCGCCGTGGCTGATCGCCGTGGGGCTGGTGTGCATCCTCGCTGCCTGGTTCTACACCGGCGGCAGGAGCCCCTACGGGTACCGCGGCCTCGGCGAGGTGGCGGTGTTCGTGTTCTTCGGTCTGGTGGCCGTGACCGGCACCCAGTTCACCCAGCTCGGGTCCGTCACCTGGTACGCGCTCGTCGCGGCGGTGGCCGTGGGCAGCTTCTCCTGCGCGGTCAACCTCACCAACAATCTGCGGGACATCCCGTCCGACACCGAGGCGGGCAAGATCACGCTGGCCGTCCGGCTGGGCGACTCACGGACCCGGGGCCTGCACGCCGTCCTGGAGTTGCTGGTGCCGCTCCTGGCCACGCTGGCGCTGATCCCGGCGACGCCGTGGGCGCTGCTGGGTCTGTTGGCGATGCCGGTCGCGTGGAGGGCCAACGCGCCGGTCCGGGCGCGCGCCACGGGCGCCGGGCTCATCCCCGCGCTCACGGTGGCCGGGATGGCCATGCTCGCCTGGAGCGTCCTGGTCAGCGCCGGGATGCTGATCGCCTCCCTATAGCACTACTTGCCGAGCGACCCCTCGGGCACGGCGTCCCAGGCCGCCTGGATACCGTCGTTGATCGCCAGCGCGGCTCCTCGGAGGGCGTCCCTGACCTCGATCGGCAGCGGGAGCGCGTCGATATCGGCGATGGCGATGGTGCCGGGCGCAGGCGGTGCCGCGGGGGCCGGGGCAGGGGCGGGCGGCGCCGCGGGGGCGGGCGCCGGAGCCGGCGCTCCCCCGCCGGCACGTCCGGTGATGGTCACGGTGGTCGTCTCGGTCCGCACGGGGATGCCGCCGATGTAGGCGGTCGCCACGGGCCGGTACACACCCGGGGTGGTCGGCACGCCCTGGATGGCGGTGGTCCGCGGGTTGTAGGTCAGCCCTGGCGGCAGACCCTGGAACTGCAGTGTCGCGCCGGGCGGGAGAGTCACCTGATCGCTGACGCGGTTCTCCATGTAGACGCCCACCGGGAAGCTCAGCGACGGCAACGCGGCCGGCGCCACCTCCGTGGCCTCGATCACGAGGGGTGCGGCGTCAGGGGACTCCACCTGCCCCGACGCCACCCCGATCGCCGCCATGGCGGCCAGGGCGGCGGTGGAGGCGATGACGGGACGGGAGAGGTGCATGCGTGCCTTTCGGGGGTCATCGGCGAGATCCGGGTGCGAACCAGGCCACCGTAACCCACGAATGCACGTCACCCCGAGGCCTTCTCATCATGTGAGAGGGACTCGGGGTGGACGTGGTCACCGGCGACCTGCGCGGCCGCCGGGAGTTCGTGGGTCTCAGCCGCGGCCGTTCGCGACCGTCGGACCCGGGGCCTGGACGGTGCTGGGTGCACCGGCCGCGACGGTGGGGGCGGTCGATCCGGCCGAGCCGCCACCGTTGTTCGAGCCCTCGGTTGACGTGCCCGGAAGCGCCGGGAGCAGCGAGGAGGTCCCCGGGGCCGAGGACCCGCCGCCCAGTGCCAGGCCGAGTCCGGCGAGGCCCAGCAGGGCGATCCCCGTGAAGGCGAGGCCGGGCGCCAGCGCCCCGAGGGATCCGGTGTCGAGGGGCGAGGAGGAGCCCGGCACCTCGACCTGCCCGACGGTGTTCAACCCGCCGCCCGCGGTGAGGTCGCCTCCGGTGGTGGTCTCGCCTTCGGTCGTCGACCCGGTCTGGCCGCCGGTGTCGAGCAGTGAGCCGAGCGGCCCCAGGCTCTGGGTGTCGATTCCGCCGGTCACCTCGCCGGTGGCCTCCCCACCCGCGTTGCCCGCCGACCCGAGCGGCGATCCGGTGTCGGGGGTGGTGTCGTCACCCGGGGAGCCACCGGCCAGGCTCCCCAGGCCGAGCTGCGCGTTGGCGTCGCTGCCGAGCGGCGCGGAAGGGGTCTGCCCCGGAGCGTCGGGGGTCGCCCCGCCGGTGCCGAGCGATCCGGTGACCATCTCGCCGGCCGAGTCCCCACCGAGCGAGGTCACGATGCTCACGACGGCGCCGAGGATGGCGTCCGTGCCTGCGGAACCCGTGGTGATCTGCCCACCGGCCTGGGCCTCGCCGCCGAGGCTGCCCTCGACGGCGGCGGCGGACCCGGCCTCGGCACCGACCGGGGCGGTGCCGTCGGGGTTGTTGACGGTGAGGGTCACGGGGATGGTGACGGCCTGGCCGCCGAGGGTGCCGACGACCGTCACGGTGTAGACGCCCGCGGCCGCGGTGGTTCCGGAGATGACGCCATCCGCGTAGGTCAGCCCCTCGGGCAGACCGTTGACCTCGGTGATGACGATGCCGCTCCACTCCCCGGCCCCGACGAGGCCCTGGAGATCGAACGAGTACGAGGCGCCGGCGTTGAACGCCGGGGCGGTGACCGCCACGGTCTGGACGTCACCGCGGACGGTCGGGGCGTCGGGGGTGGCGACGACGACGCCGCCCACGAGGGCGACCGCGGCCGCGGCTGCGACGGGGGCGACGAGGCGACCCCGGACGATACGACGGGGGCGGGCGAGGCGAGCACGCATCGGCTGGTTCCTTCCGGAGGGGTTCGGATCGCTCACTCCCCGGATACGGGAGCGCAGACCATTACAAGAGTCACTCTAACCCCACACACATCAACTGTCTACTTCTGTCTCAATAGTCACAGAATTATCTTGAGTCACAGTAGTCACACACCCTGTGGGGTATGCCTACCTATATGGGTCCGCACTTATCGCCGCGCCCACACCCGACTACCGCGCCGCCATCGACTCCCCGCTCAGCCCACGACATGACCGCGGCCCGGCCCCCTGAAGGGGACCGGGCCGCAGGCTCGGGGTTCTGCACTGGAAGAGAGTCGCCGCTCAGGCTCCGGGGGTCGGGACGCTGGTCGGCAGGGCGACCGCTCCGGTCCGGGACGCCGAGACGTCGCCCGCACTCTGACCGACCGGGCCGGAGGTCAGGGTGGAGCTCGAGGAGGAGGTCGAGGTCGGTGCGCCCGACCCACCGCCGAGGCTGCCCGCTCCAGCGCTTCCGGTGCCGCCGGGCGCGACGGTCCCGGTGACCGTGGTGACCGGATTGCCGTCCCCGTCGACGATCACGGTCACGGGCGGCTGAACCATCTCGCCGCCGAAGACGGCCGTGCACAGCGGCTCGGTCAACGACCCGGTCTGTCCCACGAGGTTCGCGCCGCCACCGGGTCCGGCGAGCACATCGAGCAGGTTGGGGAAGGTTCCCAGGGCGGAGGTGACGAAGTCGAGGACCGCCGTCGGGACCCCCGAGATGCCGAACAGCGGATAGAACTTGGCGACCGAGCCGCCGAGATCGGGCAACTCACACGTCGCCTCGGACTCCGGCGCGAGGTCACCCACGCTGGAGTCCTCCGCACTGGCGGTGTCGAGGCTGCCCCCCTGGCCGGCATCGCCGTCGTCGACACCGCCGCTTCCGGAGCCCTCGCCGCTCCCGCCCGGGAGGCTTCCGGATTCACCGCCGCCCCCGACGAGGCTGCCGAGGTCCAGGCTGCCCGTCGCCGAGCCGTCCGGGCCGTCACCCCCCGTCTGGGCGCTGACGATCGGGACGGAGAGTGCGACCGCCATCAGGGCGGCGGCGGAGGCGGTGACGACCCTGCGGGCGGACATGGCGATGAGACCCCTTAGCTGGAGACGGACCAGGATGCGACTAACGCGGTCACGCGCCATCACGGGTGAGTGGCGCCTGTTCTCGACAGGAGGACTGTATCCCGATCGGCCGGGGTCCGGTAGAGCTTCGGCGAAGCGTCAGCGGTCAGTCTCCGAGGCTCCCCGCGCCGGTCGTGACCATCCCGAGCAACGCGGCCGGGGCACTGCCCACAGCCGCCCCTCCGGCGGCCTCCGCGTCGGTCCCGCCCGAGGACTCGCCGCCCAGCAGCCCCGGCGAGAGGGTGCACAGGATCTGCCCGGCCGATCCCAGGTCCTGGGTCGAACCGCTCTGGCCGAGCAGCGACGGGAGCATGGTCACCACCGCGTTCACCAGGACCAGCAGCAACCCGGAGGTCTCGGCGTCCCCGCCTCCGGTGAGGGCGGGCAGGAGCGCACCCACCGAGGCACCGTCCACCTCCCCGTCACCGAGGGCGGCGCACAGGTCGGGCGTGGTGCCCGTCTCGTCGTCGGTGGTGTCGGGTCCGGAACCGTCGGCCTCCACGGGATCGGCCGCCGGGACGCCGGGCACGGCGGAGAGGGTCGGGGCCGGCTGTGCGGGTGTGGTCGTGGCGCCGGGGTCGGTGGACGGTGAGGAGTCGCCGGTCGCGCCGGGGTCGGTGGAGGGTGTGGAGTCGCCGGTCGCGGCGGGCCCGGTGGTCGTGGCGGGCGAGGTCGTGGCGGGCGAGGTCGTGGCGGGCGAGGTCGTGGCGGGCGAGGTCGTGGTCTCCCCGTCACCGACGGGGTCGGTCGACGGGTCGACCACGGTGACCGTGAGCTTCTCGGACTCGGACACCGGCCCGTTGGAGACCGTGACCAGCACCTCGTAGTCACCCGCCCGGGTGGGCGTTCCGGAGATCACCCAGCCGTCCTGGGTCAGGCCGTCCGGCAACCCGGTGACCTGGATGGAGGTGCCGGCCGGGATCGCACCCCCGGCGGCACGGGCCACCACGGGTTCGAGGTCGAGGTTGACCGGGACCCCCAGCTCCATCTCCTGCGCCGTCGAGTCCTCGGTCGCGGGATCCTGGACCCCCGCCTCCTGGCCGGCCGCGTTCTGCGCCAGCAGGATGTCGCCCGTGGCGATATCGGTCGGCGCGGACACGGCGACGACGGTCCCGCCCCCGACTACGGCGAGCGCGGCCAGCGCGCCTCCGAGAGCGAGGGAACGGGTGCGGGGGGCGGGGCTGTGGGGGCGGCGCTGGAACATGGATTCACCTTGTCGTCCGGGGGCGGGGCACGACCGGGACAGCCCAGTCACCTGTGCACCATACGTCACATTAGTCACACGAGCCACACCTACCGCGTTGCGTGTCACGAGTCGGCGCGTCGCCCGGTCAATACACTCGTCGGCGAACGCCACGCCCGAACTGGCTGACACCACGCCCGAACGTGCGGACGCGGTGCCCGACGGAAGGACCCTCGTGACCCCACCCCCCGAGATCGCGATCCGGGCGCGCGGCCTGCGCAAGACCTACACCCGCGGCCGGGTGCAGGTCAGGGCCCTCGACGGCGTGGACGTGACGGTGGAAAAGGGGCGGTGGACCGCGATCATGGGCCCCTCCGGCAGCGGCAAGTCCACGCTCATGCACTGCCTGGCCGGACTCGACTCCCCTGATCAGGGCACGGTGTCGATCGGGTCGACCGACATCACCCGCCTCGGCGACGCCGGTCGGACGCGCCTGCGACGGGCCAGGGTCGGGTTCGTGTTCCAGTCCTTCAACCTCGTCCCCTCCCTCTCGGTGCGCGAGAACATCGTCCTGCCCGTCCGGATGACGCTGCGCCGCCCGGACCGCGACCGGCTCGACTCCCTGGCGGGCGAGCTCGGTATCGGCGACCTGCTGCGTCGTCGCCCGCACGAACTCTCGGGCGGCCAGCAGCAGCGGGTGGCGATCGCCCGCGCACTGCTCCCCCGGCCCGACGTGGTCTTCGCCGACGAACCCACCGGCAACCTCGACTCCGAATCCGGGGAGGCGGTGCTCGGCCTGCTCGGTGCGTGCGCTCGGGAGAGCGGCCAGACCGTGGTCATGGTCACCCACGACACCCACGCCGCCGCCCACACGGACACGGCGTTGATCCTGGCCGACGGGCGGATCGCCGACGAGGTCGGCTCCCCCACCCAGGACACCGTCGACGCCGCCATGCGCACGCTCGCCGGCCGGCGCGCGGCCACCGCGTGAACCCCCGACTGATCCTGGGCCAGCTCCGCGCGAACGCGGTCCGCTACCTGGGCACGGTCCTGGCCATCGCCGTCGCGGTGGGCTTCGTCCTGGCCTCGGTGGGTGTCCTGCGCACGATCTCGGCCAGCGCGGACGCCACCTTCGGCCTGCGCTACGCGGGCACCTCGGTTCTCGTGCAGAACCTCGGCGACCGCACCTCCGCCGGTTCCGACGCGGGGCGCGCCGAGGCCGCGGAGGCGCAACGGCTCGGCCTGGAGGCCATCGCCTCCACTCCCGGGGTCCGGGCGGCCACGGTCGACACGCGATCGTACGTCCGGGTCCGTGTGGAGGGACGGGCCCAACAGATGACGACGGCGACGGCGCTGGCCCCCGACGACGACCTGCGATGGCAGAGGCTGGCCTCCGGCAGACTGCCCGACGGGCCCGGTGAGGTGGCCGTGCGCGCGGACTCTGATATCCCCCTGGGCGCGTCATTCGAGGTCCGGCCGCCCGGCGGCTCCGATCCCTCCCCCGTCACGGTGGTGGGCCTGTTCGACCTGTCGGGCCAGCCTGATCTCGAGGCCGCGTTCCCGCTGTACACCGTCGACGAACAGATCCAGCAGTGGTCCGCCTGGGGCGCCGGCGGAGACGTTCGCGTGGCCGGGGACGGCTCGGTGCCCGACCCCGTTCTCGCGGAACGGATAGCCGAACGCCTCTCCGCCCTCCCGGGGACCTCGGCCGTGGAGGTCTCCACCGGCGCCGCGGAGGCCGAGGCGCTCGCCGAGTCGTTCGTGGGGGGCCGCGACGTCTATACCCGGGCCCTGCTCGCCTTCACCGTCCTGGCCGTGGCGGTGGCCTCACTGGTGATCGCGACGACCTTCGCCGTGGTGTTCGCCGCCCGCGTCCGCGAGAGCGCGCTGCTGCGCTGCCTGGGCGCCTCGCGGCTGCAGCTGCGCCTGTCCGGGGCTGCCGAGGCACTGGTGGTGGCCGCCCTCGCCACCGGTCTCGGACTGGCCCTGGGCCGGACGGGGGTCTCGGCGGCCACGGGGCTGGCTCCGAGGCTCGGGGTGACGATCCCGCTCCAGGAGGTCACCGTGCCGCCCGGCGCGTACGCCCTCGCCGCCGCGGTCGGGCTCGGGGTCACCCTGATCGCCGCCCTGCCGGCGTTGTGGCGGGCCACCGCGGGGAGTCCGCTCGAGGCCCTCCGACCGGCCGACGTCCGCCCCGACCCGTGGTGGCGTCGCCTCGCGATGGTCCTGGCGGGGTCCGCCGTCGCGGCCGCGGGCTGGACGGCGATGGGATCCGCGGTGGACTCGCGGTCGGTGGTCGAGGCCGGGGCGTGGGGCGTGCTCACGTTCCTCGGGGCACTGGCGGTCACGACCGGGGCCCTGCCCACCCTGCTCGGGGTCGTCGGCACGGTCGTCGGGCCGGCCCTCGGCCCCGTCGGCCTCCTCGCTGCCCGCAACACCGCGCGCAGCCCACGCCGCACGGCCGCCACCTCGGCCGCCGTACTGGTCGGGGTGACGCTCACCTCGACCATGGTCACCGGGATCGCCCTGCTGGGGCCCGCCATCGAGTCGCGGCTGGTCGACCGCGTCCCGTTGGACGTCGCCGTCACCTCACCCGACGGGATCCTGCCCGGCGCGCTGCCCGAGCGACTCGCGGGCATGGACGGGGTCGCGGAGTCCCTCGTCGTCGTCGACATGTACGCCCGCGACGACGAGGGCAGAAGGACGGTCCTGCGCGTGGCCGACCCGGCCGGGGTCGCGCAGGTGATGCGCCGGGAGATCACACTTCCCGGCCCTGGCGAGATCGTCCTGCCCGAGTCCTCTCCCGTGGCCGCGGGCGCAGGTGACGGGGACACCGTCCGGTTCCGGTTCTTCACCGACGACGACACGCGGGACCTGGTGGTCCGTCGCACCAGCGACCAGTGGGCCCTCGCCGCCCCGGGCAGTGTGCCCGACTGGCCCCTGCCGCGGTCGCCGGACGGAGCGCCCTGGCCGGAGGACCTGGAGGTACCCCGGGAGTTCGTGCCCCGCACCGAGCAGTGGCTCCGGATGGAGGACGGGTTGGAAGGCGAGCGACTCGAGACGGCGCTCGACCGGGTGCGGTCGGCGGTCGTGGAGGCCGGCCCCTCGCTGGCGGTCACCGAGACCTTCGCCTCGCGGGACCAGGTCGCGGGATCCGTCCGGACCGTCCTGACGTCCAGTGCCCTGCTGCTCGCGGTGGCGGTGGTGCTGGCCCTGGTGGGGGTGGTCAACACGCTCACGCTGTCGATCCGGGAACGGACGCGCGAGGTCGGCCTCCTCCGCGGCGTGGGCGTCACCCGGGCCGGCGTCTGGCGGATGCTCGTCCTGGAGACGGCACTGGTGGCGGCGAGCGCCTCGACTCTCGGAGTGCTCATCGGCACGGCGTTCGGCCGACTCGGCGCGGTCGCGATGGTGGGACCCGAGAACACCGGTAACATCGCACCGCCGGTGAGCGATCTGATCACCGTGGGGGTCGGCGGGGTCGCGGCCGCGGTTCTCGCCGCCTGCCTGGCCTCGATCGGGGCGGTACGGAGACAGGTGGCCGAGATCTGACCGATGATGACGTGACGCACAGCCCCGACCGGTAGCCATCCTTTGACAGAACTGAGACACTATCGTTATGCGAACTCGGGTGCTCCTGACCGCCGGCGCGATCGCGCTGGTAGCCGCGTCGTGCGCACAGCCGGAACCGCAGGTTCTCTCCGAAGCCCCGCGATCCGCCTCTGCGACCGACCTCACCTCCGCGGCCGAATCGAGCGAGCGTGACACCCCGCCCGGCCGCTTCATCGCCCGGTGCGCCACCGAGGCCGACGGCGGCACACCGGGAATGACGGTGTTCACCGACGGCACGCAGAGTGTCACCGACCACTGCCTGAGCCGGTACTACATCGGTGTGCAACCCGCACCGGGGGCGCTGTACGTCGCCGACGACGAGACGGGCACCCACGCACCGCCCCGCCAGCCCGAGACGGGCACCACGGCCACCCAGTGGACTCCCGCCCAGCCGCGGACGGACGCCGGTGGGCAGGATCCGTGGTTCGACGACGACGACCCCACCACGGAACCGGCCGAGCCGACCGAGAGCGGTCCGGGCGAGCCCACCGAGGAGACCACACCGGATGGGCCGACGACCCCGCCCGAGGGGACGACGCCGCCGACCACCCCGCCCACCAGCCCGCCCACCGGACCCGGGGAAACCGAGACCACGACCCCGGGCGCCGGTGAGACGACGGCCGCGAACCAGGTCGGCCAACCCACCACCGGATCCGACGAGCCGGCGCCGACCGCGGTGCCGACCGAGACCGAAACCGACGCGGCCGCTCCCCCGCCGCCTCAGGCTTCCGGGTGGCCGCCGTTCGGATGGATGGGGTCACATGACCCGAACGGGTCATTCGGCTCGGAGTGGCTCCCCTCTCTGCCCGCTCCGGTCAGCTGAACGGCTGCCGGTCCGGATCTGAACGGCTGCCGGTCCATCGACTCGGGTCGGCCCGGTAGGGCTCAGGCCTCGTCCATCCGACGTCGCAGGTCGTCCCGCTTGACGCGACGGTTGGCGTCCACAGCCGAGATGTCGGAGTTGATCTCCGCGCGCAGGCGCGTGAACAGGACCATCGACAGCGGGAGCGCGATGACCACCGAGATGATCGCCGCGACGAGGACCGGCACGTCGACGCCCGCGAGACGGCCGATACCGATGACGATCAGGGTCAGTGCGACGACCATCAGCAGCCTCAACACCGTGTAGAACATCATGTTGCGGGCCAGGCGGGCGCCGGGACTGGTTCCGGCGGGCGCCTGTGCCGGGATTGCTGACTCGTCTCGCTCGCTCATGACCCCCAGGATACGTATCGTGGTGGAAAGGAGGTTCGAGTGATCTGGCTGTTCGCACTCATCGGAGTGGTGACCGTGGCGATTCTGCTGTGGCGGGCCTTCGGGCCCGGTTCACGGCCGGCCCCGCCCCGCGTGATCGCCCCGGACGACGACCCTGATTTCCTTCGGGATCTGGACAGGCGTAAACCCCTGGACCCCTGACCGGGCATCACCCCCGGCGGCCCAGGAGATCGACGATCGAGTCGACCGCGTGGCTGATCTGCGTCCCCGTCCGGTCGAAGACCTCCGGCTGGCGGCCGATCGGGTCCTCGATGTCCCACGCCGGATCGTCGGTGTCCACGCCGAGGCGGGCCCGCGACAGGCCCCGGAGCGTCAGAGCCCGGTCCGTGTCGGCCAGATGGGCCGCCTCCAGCAACGTGTAGGTCCTCTTCCACAGCAGCGGCGCCATCTCCTGGACGGCGTCGCGGTGGGCGCGCGTGGCGGTGAGGACCAGATCGTGACCCCCGAGCACTCGTGGCGACAGGAGCCGGGCGCCGAAACCCTCCGCGCTCCCGCCATACGCCTCGAGCACCCGGCGGGTCTCGGGGTGGATCTCCACGCCGTTGACCGCCCTCGTCCCGGCGGACTCCACCACCACGTCGAGACCCGCTCGGGCGGCGCGCGCGGCGAGCAGGCGCTCGGCCAGCGGTGACCGACACATGTTGCCGGTACAGACCGTCATCACCCGGATCGCCATGCCGCAGATCCTAGTAGGGCGCCGTCACACCCACGATCCACGAGGTCATCGCACCGATCCCGGCGACCGCGAGCCGCCGGACGCGCCTGCCCGGCGTCTGCTCACCCCTCCGCCTCACTCCCCACGCCACTGCGGGGTGCGCTTGTCCAGGAACGCGGACATGCCCTCCTGGGCGTCGCATGTCATCGCGTTGGTGGCCATCGTCTCGGCCATCTCGCGGTACGCCTCGTCCTGGGGTAGATCGATCTGGCGGTAGAAGGCCTGCTTCCCGATCTCCAGCGTGAGCGGGCTGGCGACGGCGATCCGGGTGGCGAGCTCGTCCACACGGGCCCGGAGCCGGTCTGCGGGTACCGCGGCGTTGACCAGGCCCCACTCGACCGCGGTGGCGGCGTCGATCGTCTCGCCGGTCAGGAGCATCTGGAGCGCGCGTTTGCGGCCGATGTTCCGCGAGACCGCCACCATGGGGGTCGAGCAGAACAGGCCGATCCTCACGCCCGGGGTGCCGAACCTCGCGGTGTCGACGGCCACGGCGAGGTCGCAGGTCGCCACGAGCTGACACCCGGCGGCGATGGCGTGGCCCTGCACCTCCGCGATCACGGGCTGGCGGATGGCCTGGATCGACTCCATGAGCTCGACGCAGGTGTCGAAGACCTCGCGCTCCTCGTCCAGGGTGCGGTTGATCATCTCGCCGATCTCGTGCCCGGCGGACAGCGCCGGGCCCGACCCCGTCACCACCACCACGCCGCACGACGGGTCGTCACCGAGGTCGCGGATGGCGGCAGTGGCCTCGCGCATCATCCGCAACGACAGGGGGTTGCGGCGATCGGGCCGGTCGAGGGTCACGCGCGCGATCGGGCCGCTGCGCTCGACGAGGACGTACGGGGTGCTCACTGGGGCCTCCGGGAGGGACGACGAGTGCGTGTCACCCGGTTCTACCCCGCCGGACGGGTCCGTGGCGCGGGAGTGGGGACCGACGCCCCCGATGGAGGTCGGGACCGCGGCACCCCTGGGCCGCCTCGCCGGGACTACCGGGCCGCGGCCGGGTGCTCCCCGTCGCACCACTTCTCGACGGGCACGGCCGCCTTGACCTGGTCGACGTGCTGACCGCAGCCGTCCCAGGTGGTCTTGCCGCAGATGGAACAGGTGACCGGATAACACATGGCGTCCTCCTTCACGGGGATTCTCGACCCGACAGGGCGTCGTTCGATACCCCCTAGGGTATGTCAATCCGCGTTCGGGCGCCACTCCTCGTCCACCCGCGCGGTGGCCTCCCGCAGGCGTTCCACGTGCGCCTCACAGTCCTCCCACCGCGGCAGGCGCCCGGCGGCCGCGGCGTCGAGCAGACTCGGCGCGTCTCGGTCCTTTCCGCTCATCACGTGCGTGATCGGGGTGCCGTCGAGCGCCACGGAGGGCCAGTCGACGGCGAGGTGGGGATCGAAGGCGTCCACCCCGTGCTCGGCGCCCGGTCGCCAGCCCTCCGAGCACAGGTACATCACCGTGGACTGCGGCTCGAGGGAGAGGAATCCGTGCGCCACGCCCTCGGGGACGTACACCGCACGCTGGTCCTCCGAGTCGAGGATGACCCCGGACCACTCCCCGAAGGTCGGCGAACCCACCCGCACGTCCACCACCACGTCGAACACCGTGCCGGACGGGCACATCACGTACTTCGCCTGGCCGGGCGGCACCTCGGCGTAGTGCAGGCCGCGCAGGACCCCCTCGCCCGAGACCGACACGTTGACCTGCGCGAGGTCGAAGCGGTGCCCTGTCAGGCGGCGGAAGGCCGCGTCGGTGAACGCCTCGTGGAAGACCCCGCGGTCATCGGAGATCCGGCGGGGGGTGATCTCCCACGCCCCCGTCACGCTCAACTCGCGAAGCTGCACCGGCGGTCCCGCCTTCCTGTCCACCCGACTCCTGACCTGCCCACCCTAGCGGGGCCCGCCGCGTCCGCCGGAGGCCGTCAACCCCGCATGGCGCCGACGATCTGTCCGGCCGTCCACTCGCCGATCATCAGGCAGTCCATCGCCGAGTCGTGCAGACCCGCGTCCTCGCGCCACCCGGTCACGACGAACTGGAAGACGTAGGTCGCCTCGTCGTCGCTCCATCCCACGATCAGGCTCGAGGTGGCCATCTCGCCGGGCTCGGCGGTGTAGGTCCCGCGGACGAAGCGGTAGACGCTGCGCACCGCGCCGGCGTCCTCGTCGCCCTCTCCCGCGACCTCCTCCAGCAGTGTCCAGTCGGCGAGCACCTCCGCGGTGGCCACGATCATCGTCACCGCGTCGTCGGTGGACATGGCGGGCGCGACGCGGGCACAGGTGGCCACGGCGTTGGGCGAGAACCCGTCGCGGTGCGCTCCCGGATCGACGTAGATCACGGCCGACGGCTCCGGCGACTCGATCCGCTGCCACGGCGCGTTGTCCACCCAGGTCAACGGTTGCGCCGCGACCGCCATCGGGGGGCTCGCCTCGAGCGAGCGGCCCGTCGAGGCACAGAACTCCTGTATCGAGGCCATGTCAGCCCTGCAATCCCGCGCCGACGATGTGCGCCCCGCCGTCCACGACGATCGTCTGCCCGGTGATCCAGTGGGCGTCGTCGGAGAGCAGGAACGACACGGGGCCGGCGATGTCGTCGGGGACCCCCAGCCGGCCCGCGGGCAACGCGGCGGACATCTGCTCCTCGCGGCCGGAGTAGAGCGCCTCGGCGAAGCGGGTCTTGACCACGCCCGGCGCGACGGCGTTGACGCGGACCGCCGGGCCGACCTCCACCGCCAGTTCCTGCGTCAGTCGCATCACCAGCGCCTTGGTGGCGCCGTACCACCCGATCCCCGGCGAGGGCGCCAGGCCCGCGATCGAGGCCACGTTGACCACCGCCCCGCCCCGCTCCTCGAGCCCCGAGTGATAGACCTTCTGCGTCCACGCCAACGTGCCCAGCGCATTGACTTCGGTGATCTTGCGAGCGGCCGCCAGGTCCACGTCGATTGTCCGACCGAACACCGGGTTGATGCCGGTGTTGTTGACCAGCAGGTCCACGGGCCCGAAGGTCTGCTCGGCCCGGGCCACCACCTCGCGCTGGTGGTCCTCGTCGTCGGACTTGCCCGCGACCGCGAGCACCCGTTCCGGGGCACCCAACTCGGCGACCGCCTCGTCGAGCCCCTCCTGCCCGCGGGCGGTGATCACCACGGACGCCCCCTCGGACAGCAGGCGCCGCGCGATCCCCAGGCCGATCCCCCGGCTGGCGCCGGTGACGAGGGCCGTCCTCCCGGCGAAGCGGTCGGGCACGACGGGGCCGGTACGGGGGGCGGGAAGGGGGGAAGGGCTCACGTGTCGTCTCCTGGTGCGGTTCGGGGCTCTCGGGCGTGCACTGCCAGCCTAGAGGCCGTGTCCCCGCCCTACGATCACGGGATTTTCTCAGCCCGCCCCCAGGGAATACCGGCCGACAGGCGGGACGGGAGTTACAGTCTTCGTCAGGACTCAACCGGCCGTCACACACGGCGCAACTACCCCAGGGCGTGCCCATGTCACCACTTGCCCCACGCGGTGCGGCGGATACCCCTGTGTGCTCGATCCTGGACATCCCGGGGCCCCGGTGGTTCGGCGAGGGCGATCCCATCTGGCGTGTCCACGGCGACGCGGCGACCCCGATCGGGGTGACCACCGGCCTGCTCATGCTGGCGGCCAACCCGGCCTACGCCTCCACGTTCGCCGCCGCGGACGCGGTCGACGACCCCTGGTCCGTGGACGCCTACCTGCACGACCTCATCGAGATCACCACGTTCGGCACGGTCGACGACGCGATGGTGACGATCGAGAACTCCCACCGCGACCGCGCGTTCTCGGGGACCACCGAGCACGGTCAGTACTACTACGGTTCGGACCCCGAGCTCGTGGAGTGGGCGCACGCCGCCACCACATGGGCCCTTCTCGCGGCCTACCAACGCTTCGCCGCGCGGCCGCTCACCCCGGCCGAGTCCGACCGGTACGTCTGCCAGACGGCCGGCGTCGCGCACCTGCTCGGCTGCCGGGTCTCGCCCACCACGGTCCGCGAACTCGAGCAGCTGCTCCGTTCCTCCCGGGATCGCGCCCGTGCGACCTCCGCCGGCCGGAGCGTCGCGACACGGCTGCGCGAGACGGCGCGCGAGTGCAGGGGCCTGGAGAGGACGTCCGTGACCGCCCACCGGTCGTGTGTCACGGTGGTCCACGCCGCCACGAGCCTCGTGCCGTCCGACGTCCGTCGGGCCCTCGACCTCCCCCACCGCCCCATGGACCGCGCCGCCGTCTTCGGCCGCATCACCCGGGCGCACGAGGGCCTGGGGGCGCCGATGCTCACCACCCGCGCGCCCATCGCCGCGCCGTCGGCCATGAGGGCGCGACCGGCCTGAGCTGGCGCTCCCGGGGACCACGACCCGTGGCCGTCACCTCGGGCCGCTACCAGTGGCCGTTGATCCGGCCCTTGGCGAACCCCGCGATCTCCCAGACCAGGTGCACCGGGAGCATCGGCCAGTCGATGCGCTCGATCGGCGTCATCCGCACATCGACCCCGGTCGCCGCGCGCATCCACTGACCGGCCCGCAGGGTGTGGGGACGATTGGTGACGACGAGGATCCGCTCCCACCCCCGGGCTCGGGCGATCGCGGCGACCGCCTGCGCCTCACCCCACGTGGTCCGCGGTTCGGGAGCAACACAGACCACCTCCGCACCGGCCGGGCGGCCCGCGCCCGTACACAGCCGTCGGGCGATGCGCTCCGAATTGCCTCCCGGGTTGGACACCAGCAGCGTGTCGGCGAACCCGGCCTCCACCAGCTCGCGGGCGTGGGCGTGCCGGCCGTCGTCAGCGCCGGCGAGCATGACCACCGCGTCGGCGGGCACCGGCTCGTCCGCGCGCGGCTGGAGCAGGAACACCCCCCAGGCGGTCAGTACGAGGGCGGTGGTGATGCCGATCGCACCTGCCGCGAGGGCCGCGCGGCGCAGTCGTGGACCGAGGCGGGGGCGGGTCACGGCGCCGGGGACGCCGGCGGGCTCACCGGTCACGACCACCGCGCGCGAGGTGTGCGTGCTCGGCCATCGCGGCGGTGAGGTCGGCCCGCCAGTCCGGTAGTGGCGATAGTCCCGCCGCCCGCCACGAGGCGTCGGACAGCACGGAGAAGGCCGGCCTCGGTGCTGGCCGGGGGAACTCCGAGGAGCTGCAGGGGCGGATCCGGTCCGGGTCGGCCCCGTACCGGCTGAACACCGCGCGGGCGAGCTCGCACCACGTCGCGCGTCCGCCCCCGGCAGCGTGCAGGGTGAGCCCGCGGGTGTCGACCCGGCCGGCCTTCTCGGCGGCCAGCATCTGCAGAAGAGCGCCGGCGAGCGCCTGCGTGGACGTGGGCGAGCCCCACTGGTCGTCGACCACGGTGAGCTCGTCTCGCTCGCCTTCCAGTCGGACCATGGTGGCGACGAAGTCGCTTCCGGACAGGCCCGCCCTCACCCGATCCGGGCCGGTGTAGAGCCACGCGGTGCGGACTATCGTCGCCTCGGGATGAGCCCCCAGCACACCCCGCTCCCCCGCCACCTTGGTGCGACCGTACGCGGTGGAGGGGGCGGTCGGGTCCGTGGGTTCGAGCGCAGGAGCGGTGGCCGGGTCGCCTCCTCCGGGGATCTCACCGGAGAAGACGTAGTCGGTGCTGATATGAACCATCCGGATCCCGCGATCGCGGCAGGCCGCGGCGAGCGACTCCGCGCCGTCGGTGTTGATCGCCCGGGCGCCCGCCTCGTCGGTCTCGGCCTCGTCGACGTTCGTGTACGCCGCCGCGTTGACGACGACCTCCGGGTCATGGCGATCGAGGGCCGCGGCGATCGACGCGGGATCGGTGATGTCCAGTTCGTCACGGCCCGGGGCGTGTGCCACCCCGGAGAGCGCGTGACCGAGCTGCCCGCGACCGCCGGTGACGAGGATTCTCGGCAGCCCGGCGGGGCGGACGGGTTCGCCCGCCCCCTCCGCATCCGCTCCTCCCGATGCACTCCGGCGTGCACCGCTGCTCAGGCGGGCGTGCATCGGGGGGAGCGGCTGTGCATGCTGATCGTCCGGATGGCCGCCGTTCATAGGTGCCGACCCTTCTCGCGGCGGAGCACGTCGAGCAGGTAGGCCCCGTACCCGGACTTCTCGAGGTCGTGGGCGCGGGAGGTGAGCTCGTCGTCGCCGAGATACCCCATCCGCCACGCCACCTCCTCCGGGCAGCCGATCTTCAGGCCCTGCCGGTCCTCGATGGTCCGCACGTAGTTGCCCGCGTCGAGCAGAGAGTCGTGGGTGCCGGTGTCCAACCACGCCGTGCCGCGCGGGAGGACCTCGACCCGGAGTCGGCCCGCCTCGAGGTAGTGGCGGTTGACATCCGTGATCTCGTACTCCCCGCGCGGCGACTTCTCGAGGTTCCGCGCCACCTCCACCACATCGGCGCTGTAGAAGTAGAGGCCCGGTACGGCGAAGTCGGAGGACGGGTTCTGAGGCTTCTCCTCGAGGCTGATCGCGCGACCGTCCGGGTCGAAGTCGATCACCCCGTAGTCGCCCGGGTTGGAGACGCGGTAGGCGAACACGGCGCCGCCGTCGAGGTGGGCGAACCTGCGCAGCTGCGTCCCCATCCCAGGGCCGTAGAAGATGTTGTCGCCCAGGATCAGCGCCACCGCATCGTCGCCGATGTGCTCCGCTCCCAGCACGAACGCCTGCGCCAGCCCCTCGGGGGCGGCCTGCTCCACGTAGCTCAGGGTGATGCCGAACTGACTGCCGTCGCCCAGCAGCCGCCGGAACTGCGGCGCGTCCTCGGGCGTGGTGATGAGAAGGATGTCCTGGATTCCCGCCAGCATGAGGGTGGACAGCGGGTAGTAGATCATCGGCTTGTCGTAGACCGGCATGAGCTGCTTGCTCGTCGCCAACGTGAGCGGGCGCAACCGGGTGCCGCTGCCGCCAGCCAGGACGATGCCTTTCACAGCACCCTCTCCGTCCGGGCGTACTTCGCCTCGACGCTCTGTTTGACCGGCTCCCACCAGTCCCGGTTCTCGCGGTACCACTCGATGGTGTGGGCCAGCCCGTCCCGCAGGTTCGTGTGCTGCGGCTCCCACCCGAGCTCCTCGCGGGTGGCGGTGGCGTCGATCGCGTACCGCAGATCGTGGCCGGGACGATCGGTGACGTGGTCGAAACCGGGATCGCCGTCCGTACCGGCGGCACCCATGAGCTCGCAGATCATCTGCATGACCTGCAGGTTGGAGTGCTCGCCGTCGGCGCCGACGAGGTAGGTACGGCCCGGCTCGCCACCGGCCAGGATCCGCAGGACGGCCGAGTTGTGGTCGTCCACGTGGATCCAGTCCCGGACGTTGGCTCCACTGCCGTAGAGGCGGGGCCGCTGCCCGGTCAGCAGGTTGGTGATCTGCCGCGGGATGAACTTCTCGACGTGCTGGTACGGGCCGTAGTTGTTGGAGCAGTTGCTGATCGTGGCGCGCACACCGAAACTCCGGACCCACGCGCGGACCAGCATGTCCGCGCCGGCCTTGGTGGCCGAGTACGGGCTCGACGGGTTGTAGGCGGTGGCCGGGGTGAACCTGTCCGGATCGTCCAGCTGCAGGTCGCCGTAGACCTCGTCGGTCGACACGTGGTGCAGGCGCACGTCGTGGCCGCGGCAGGCCTCGAGCACGGCGTAGGTGCCCACGATGTTGGAGTGCACGAACGGCCACGGGGTGGCGAGCGAGTTGTCGTTGTGGCTCTCGGCGGCGAAATGCACCACCGCGTCGTCAGGCCCCGTGAGCTGCGCGACGAGCCGGTCGGTGACGGCGGGGTCCGCGCAGTCGGCCTCCACCAGCTCGACCCGATCCGACGGGAGTCCGGCCAGACTCGCGCGATTGGCGGCATAGGTCATCGCGTCCAGCACCGTGACGTGGGCACCCGGGTGCTCGCGGATGACCGTGTGGACGAAGTTGGCGCCGATGAACCCGGCTCCCCCGGTGACGACGAGGCGCATACGGGCAACCCTACCGTCGTGCACGCCCCGCCTCCGTGGGCTCCTCCGGCTCGCGTCGGAGCCCGCGGTACTCCTCGAGCATCCTGGCCCGCCTGCGTGCGAAGAAATCGCTCGCGGTGGTGTCCCTCGGGGTAACCTGCACGTTCTCCTCTGCCGGGATGCCGGACCGGAGCTGGCGGATGCGCAACACCTCGGTGTCCAGACGCGCGCCGTAGAGCACCGCCATGTTGACCAGCCACAGCCACACCAGGAACACGATGATCCCGGCGAGCGAACCGTAGGAGCGGTTGAAGTTGCCGAAATGGGAGACGAAGAAGCCGAACCCGGCGGTGGCGACTCCCATGATGAGCAGCGCCGCGGCCGCCCCGAGCGACACCCAGTGGAACTTCCGTCCGGCGACGTTGGGCGCGAATCGGTAGAGGATCGCCAGCGCGAGAACCGCGGAGACGAGGGCCGCGGGCCACTTGGCCAGGCCCCACACGGCCAGTGCCGTCTCTCCCAGACCGATCCACCCGCCCACGGTCTCGGCGATCGGTCCGGTGAACACCAGCGCCAGTCCGCCCACTGCCACGAGGACGACGAGCAACGCCGTGAGCAGCAGACCGACGGGCACCAGCCGCCAGGGCGGGCGCCCCTCCTCGACCCCGAACACCAGGTTCATCGCCCGGCCCAGCGCGCGCACGTAGCGGGATGCGGTCCACAGCGCGATCACCACACCGACCACGAGCGCCGTGCCGGCGGCCTGCGTCGTGACGACCGCCTCGACCGGGTCCCGGATCGGATCCAGGATCTCCTCCGGGGCGACGTCGGACAGCATGCCCATGAGGGCATCGACCGTCCTGGCGCCCTGACCGAGCACCCCGAGCAGTGAGACCACGACGAGGAGTGCGGGGAAGAGCGAGAGCACACCGTAGAAGGTGAGCGCCCCCGCCTGATCGGGCCCACGGTCGCGGAAGAACTCACCCACCGAGCGTTCGAGGACCAGGCGGACGGTGCGGAGTCGGCGTCGGGCGGTCGACGCGGTCCCGCCGGAGGAGTTCATACCCCGATTGTGGCTGCTCGACAGCGCCTCGCGCCTCCCGCCGCGCGGCGCGCGACGTCAGTGGGAGTCGCGCGCCTGTTCCGCCTGGGCCTCGCGGCGGATGTCGGCGGAGTCGTCGATGGTCTTCTGTCGCTTCTCCTCGGCCTTGTCGCTGGCGGTGGTGTCCCGCGGCGGGAGTTGGATGGTCTCCTCGGCGTGCAGTCCGGCCTGCAGCTCGCGGGCCCGCTCCACCTCGGCGTCCACCTCGGCCCCGAAGAGCAGCGCGTTGTTGGTGATCCAGAGCCAGAGCAGGAAGATGATGACGCCGGCCAGCGAGCCGTAGGTGGCGTTGTAGCTGGAGAAGTTGGACACGTAGAACACGAACCCCGCGGTGGCGACGGCCCAGACCAGCAGCGCCACGACCGCGCCGAGGGAGACCCATCGGAACTTCGGCTGCTTGACGTTGGGCGAGAACCCGTAGAGCGCGGCCAGGATCACGACGACGACGAGGACCAGCGCCGGCCACTTGGCGATGCCCCACACGGTCACCGCGGTCTCACCGAGACCCACCAGGTCACCCACCCATTCCGCGATGGGGCCGCTGACGACGAGCATGAGCCCGGCCAGGCACACGAGGAGGAGCAGCACGGCGGTGAGGAGCACCATGGCGGGCTTGAGCTTCCAGAAGGGACGCCCCTCCTCGACCTCGTAGATGCGGTTCATCGCCCGCCCGAAGGCCCCCACGTACCCGGACGCCGTCCACAGTGCACCCAGCAGACCGGTGACCAGGGCGACGCCGGCGGCGGGGGTGTTGACCAGGGACTCGATCGGCCCGCGGAGCGCAGCGAGCGTCTCCTCCGGCGCGGCGCCCTCGAACAATTCCATCACGGCGTTGACGGTCTCCTGCCCCTGCCCGAACACCCCGAGCAGCGACACCACCGCCAACAGGGCGGGAAAGATCGAGAGCACCGCGAAGTAGGTCAGCGCGGCGGCCAGGTCCGTGCACTTGTCCTTGGAGAACTCCGCGGCGGCGCGCGTGAGGCCGATCTTCCAGGTCCCCGCCTTGAGCGAGGTGGGCGACTCGGGCTTGCCGGCGTCGGGGTCGGCCTCCGGGTCGGGCTTGTCGGTGATGTCTCGGGTGCTGTTCGCGCTCATGCAGGTGACTGTTCCACCGGCGACCCCCACGCGCATCCTCTGGGGTCGATCTCCTGCGGGGGTGACGTGCCGGTCCCGTGCGTTACCCTCGTCGGTGCCACATCACCAAAGCGTGACATCACCTGTGTCGCAGCACTCGCGACCCCGACCCTCCAGGAGCACTCATGAGCCTGTCCAACGCCATCCTCCGCGGAGTCACCGGCGCCTTCGTCCTCAACTCGGGACTGTCCAAGCGGAACCTGCCCACCGAGTCCGCCGAGGGCCTCCAGGGCTTCGCCGCCACCGGCGTGCCCCAGGTGACCAAGATGGAACCGGACACGTTCGGGAAGTTCGTCGCCTACTCCGAGATCGGCATCGGCGCGGCCCTGTTGACGCCCGTCGTATCACCGCGCCTCGCGGGCGCCGCGCTCGGCACCTTCTCCGCGGGCCTGCTGTCGATGTACTTCCGCAACCCCTCGATGACCGAGTCCGACGGCATCCGCCCGTCCCAAGAGGGCATGAGCCTGGCCAAGGACGCGTTCATGGCGGCCATCGCGGGGGCCCTGATCACCAGCAGGTGACCCCTCACGCCGACGCGATGGCCTCCAGGATCGCCTCGGCCAGGTCCGGGCGACACACCACCAGGTCCGGCAGATAGGTCTCGGCGACGTTGTACTCCAGCGGGGAGCCGTCCACCCGCACGGCGACGAACCCCCTGGCCAGGGCCACGCCCGCCGGCGCGGCCGAGTCCCACTGGTACTGGCCGCCCGCGTGGATGTAGGCGTCGGCCTCCCCGCGCACCACGGCCGCCGCCTTGGCGCCGGCCGAACCGAGGGGCACCAGATCCCCGCCCACGGACTCGGCGACCGCCTCCGCGAACGCCGGCGGACGGGAGGCCGAGAGCACGATTCTCGGCCGCGAGCCCGAGCGTGGCGGGAGGAGGCCACCCCCGTCCACCCCGCCGTTGCCCACAGGGGGGGCGTAGACCTCGTCGTCGTCGACCCCCATGACCACACCGAGCGCCGGGAGCGCGACCGCGGCGGCGGCCAGCCGCGCTCGTGCGGGGTCCCCGGACCGCTCCCACAGCGCCACGTGGACCGCCCAGTCCGGACGGTCGCCGAGCCCGTACTCGCGCGTGCCGTCGACGGGATCGATGATCCACACACGGTCGGCGTCGACGCGGGCGAGGTCGTCGCTCGACTCCTCCGACAACACCGAGTCTCCGGGGCGTTCGGCGGCCAGACGCTCGAGGAGCAGGGCGTTGGCGCGGCGGTCCCCGAGGTCACCCAGTTCACGCTTGGTGGGTCCCGACGACCGGAGCTCCACCAACAGGCGACCGGCATCCGCGGCGAGGTCGACGGCGAGCTGCTGATCGGAGGAACGCATGGGTGCTGTCATGACCTCCACAGTAGAAGGCCCGATGCGGCAGCGGATGCGGGACGGCTATCGCCGACGCAGACGCAGGCCGCGGCGTCGACTGCTGCCGTACTCCCGGACCACGCGGGCCGGCTCATCCGGGCAACGGTGGGCGTCGGCGGCGACCCGCGCCGCGCCTCGCGAGGGCAGCGTGCCGCTGGTCGCGCCACAACGACGGCAGCCCCAGACCGCGCCGTCGGAGGTCTCGTGGACGTAGCAGGTCCGCTCATCCGCCTCGTTCATGTCGCTCCTCGGAGCAGGGCGCCGACCCCGAGCCGGCGCGAATTCGGCCATTATGTCACAAAACTTTCATGTTGACGCCTGCCAGGTTGTCCGGCGCCGCTCCCCCACCCCGGTCCGCGGCCACTCAGGAGATCCGCCCCCATGGGAGACTGTTCCCATGAGGGTCACCGCGAAGTCGGACTACGCGCTGCGTGCGCTCGTCGAGCTCGCGAACGCCCAACGCGCCCACAGTGGCGACGGTCCCCGCGAGAACCCGATCAGCGCCGAGGAACTGGGCCGGCTCCAGGACATCCCGCACGGCTTCCTGCAGTCGATCCTGTCGGACCTGCGCCGGGCCGGCATCGTGGCCAGCCGACGGGGTAAGACCGGTGGCTGGACACTCGCTCAGGACGCGGGCTCCGTCACTGTCGCCGATGTCCTCCGCGCGGTCGACGGCCCGCTCGTCAGCGTGTATGACGTGCGGCCCGAGGCGGTCGATTACAACGAGCGGGCCGCGGTCCTCCAGCACGTGTGGATCGCGTCGAGGGCGTCCCTGCGGCGGGTCATGGACGCAGTGACACTGTCCGACCTCGCCGAGGGCCGGCTACCGGGCGACGTCCACGCCCTCACCCTGGACGAGGACGCCTGGGAGCCCCGGTGAGCGGCGGACCCCGCCGCCACTGACCCGCCGACCCGCCGTGGTGGCCAACCCCAGGCCCTGATGCTAAAGTCTACTGAACTACTCTGTTTAATGCCCTAGTGGGCTGCGGCCGGACGAGGCCTCGCCCGCTACGTGGTTCCGAGAGCCCCCCACTCGACCGACGCCGGAGGATCCCCCTCGTGCCCACCCTGATCATCCTCGGCTTCGCCGGACTGCTCGCCCAGCTGGTCGACGGCTCGCTCGGCATGGGATACGGCGTCACCTCGACGACCATCCTCGTGGCCGCCGGGATCGCGCCCGCGGCCGCGTCGGCAGCCGTGCACTTCGCCCAGATCGGCACCACCCTCGCGTCCGGCGTCTCCCACCACAAGTTCGGGAACGTGGACTGGCGCATCGTCGCGATCCTCGCGGGCCCGGGCGCGGTGGGCGCCTTCATCGGCGCGACGGCCCTGGCGTCGTTGTCCAGCGCGACCGCCAAGCCCATCGTCGCCACGCTCCTGCTCGCGCTGGGTTTCTACGTCCTCTACCGCTTCCTGCGACTGGGAGGCAGGCGGCCCCAGTTCTCCGGCCAGATCTCGGCGCGCTTCCTGGTGCCACTGGGCTTCGTCGGCGGAACACTCGACGCGTTCGGAGGCGGCGGGTGGGGCCCGGTGGGGACCACCACTCTGCTCTCCTCGGGCCGGGTGGAACCGCGCAAGGTGGTCGGCTCGATCAGCGCCTCCGAGTTCGTGGTGGCGGTGAGCGCGTCCATCGGCTTCCTCTTCGGTCTCGGCGCCGCGGGCATCAACTGGGCGTTCGCCGTCGCGCTGCTCGTCGGTGGCGTGATCGCCGCTCCGTTCGCGGCCTGGATGGTCCGGCACATGTCCGCACGCGTCCTGGGCACGGCCGCGGGCGGTCTCATCATCATCACCAACACCTTCACCCTGCTGAGCGCTGCCGACGCCCCGGCGATCGTGATCGGGCCCGTGCTCGGGACGCTGGTCCTGGTGTGGATCGCGCTCGTGGTCCACGCGGTGCGTGCCGTCCGCCGTGAGCGGACTCCCGATCCGGAGCTCGTCACCACCTCCTGACCGCCCCTCCGCCCCATCCGCGCGCCAACCCCCATCCGCGCGCCATCACTGCATTCGCACGCGGAATATCGTGAGCGGATGCAGTACTCACGCGCGGATGCGACGGGATCGGCACGCGGGTGGGCCCGGCGCGCCGTGCGCGTGAGTCAGGCGAGGGTCAGGCGCGCACGCGGTCCTGCGCCGCCCGCTCGCCGAGATGCACCGAGTATCTGCGCACCAGCGCCCGCCACACGAGTGGCCCGCCCGTCACCAGCACCAGGGCGATCACACCGATCAGTGGCGGCGACGCCCCGAGCATCGCCGAGGCGGTGACCGCCAACACGATGGTGATGCCCCGCCGGATCAGACCCTGCGGCACCCGGCCGGCGACCCGGGAGCCGAAGAACGTCCCGATCGCCCCGCCGATCAGCAGCGGCACCAGCAGGGTCCAGTCGACGCCGGTCACCATCACGTGCCCGGTGGCCGCCGCGATCACCAGCGGGACCGCCTGCACGAGGTCGGTGCCCACCAGCCGCAGCGCGGCCAGGGTCGGGTACAGCAGCATGATGCACATCATGATGACCGTGCCGGAGCCCACCGAGGTGATGCCCACCATCAGTCCGCCGACCACTCCGACCAGCAGGGTGACGAGCGGTCTGACCGGTGGGTTCGGGTCGCTGCCCGTACGGATCTTGCCGGCCATCTCGAAGAACGCCCGCAGGAAGTAAGCCGAGGAGGCCACGATGAGCGTCCCGCCGATGGCCTTCTTCAGCAGCCCCTGGACGTCGTCGGCTCCCACCGCGTGCACCAGCCAGGCCCCCAGGTACGCGGTCGGAACCGAGCCCAGGATCAGCCAGAACGCGATCTTCAGGTTGGGTTTGCCGTGCTTCCAGTGCACTCCGGCCCCGACCACCTTGTTCACCGCGTTGACCACCAGATCGTTGGCCACGGCGGCGGTGGGCGGGATCCCCACGAGGATGAGCGCGGGCGTCATCAACGCCCCGCCGCCCATCCCCGTCAGACCTATGACCACGCCGATCACCGCGCTGACGACCAGCAGCCCCAGTGAGTCGTAGGACCAGAGCGCCTCGGGCACCCGCTCAGACGCCCAGGATCGAGCTGACGATCCGCTGCGCCACCTCTTCCGCGGTGCCGTCCTCCGGACGGATGTGTAGGTCGGGGGTCAGCGGCGGCTCGTACGGCGCGGAGACGCCGGTGAACTCCGGGATCTCGCCGGCCCGCGCCTTGGCGTACAGCCCCTTGGGGTCGCGCGCCTCGCACTCGGCCAACGGCGTGTCCACGAACACCTCGGTGAAGGGCAGGTCGGCCGCGGAGTGGACGCCGCGCGCTTTGTCGCGGTCGGCGCGCATCGGGGAGATGAGGGAACAGATGACGACGACGCCGGCATCGGCGAACAGTGCCGCCACCTCCGCGGTGCGACGGATGTTCTCCGCCCGGTCCTCGGCCGAGAACCCGAGGTCGGCGTTGAGGCCGTGCCTCAGGTTGTCCCCGTCGAGGATGTAGGCGGGGTGGCCGGACTCGATGAGTAACCGCTCCACCTCGGAGGCGATCGTGGACTTGCCCGAACCCGACAGGCCGGTGAGCCACAGGGTGCGGCCCTGCCCGCGGTCGCCGCGCTGGACGGCACCGGCGTGCCAGACCACGTTGGACCCGGTGGTGGCGGGCCCGATGATCATGCCCGCGCCCACGGTGTTGCCGGAGAGCTCGTCCACGAGGATGAACGCCCCGGTGTCCCGGTTGCGGCGGTAGGGGTCGTACATCAACGGCGTCTGCGTGCGCAGGCCTATGCGACCGATCTCGTTGAGCCCCAGCTCGGTGGAGTCGGGGTCGCGGTGCAGGGTGTTGACGTCGAGCCGGTACTCCAGGCCCGTGACGATCGCCTTGGTGTCGCGGGTGGTGTGCTTGACGACGTACCGCTTGTTGGGCGTGAGGGTCGAGTCGTCGGCGAACCAGCAGACCATCGCCTCGAGCTCGGTGCCCTGGTGCGGCCGGTTGCCGGGCCGGGCGATCATCTCACCGCGGACGATGTCGATCTCGTCGTTGAGCGCGATGGTCACCGCGGCCGGCGCCGCCGCCTCGTCGAGCTCGGCTCCGCCCGGGCCCCAGATGGCCTTGATGGTCGACTGCCGACCGGACGGCATGACCACCACCTCGTCGTCGACCTTCATGATCCCCCCGGCGACGGTGCCGGCGAAGGACCGGTGGTCCAGTCCGTCGGCGCGCTGGGGGCGGATCACGTACTGCACGGGGAACCGGACGTCGGTGAGGTTGCGGTCCGACGCGATGTGCACGTTCTCCAGGTGGTCGAGCAGTGCCGGGCCCGTGTACCAGGGCATGGCCTCGGACCTGTCGACCACGTTGTCACCCTTGAGGGCGGACAGCGGGACGAACGTCACGTCGTGGACCTCGAGCTTGGCCGCGAAGTCGGTGAACTCGGTGCGGATGGCCTCGAACGTGGCCTCGTCGTAGTCGACCAGATCCATCTTGTTGACGGCCACGACCAGGCGCGGGATGCCCAGGAGCGCGGACAGGAACGCGTGCCGGCGGGTCTGCTCGAGCACCCCCTTGCGGGCGTCGACGAGGATGATCGCCACGTCGGCCGTCGAGGCACCGGTGACCATGTTGCGCGTGTACTGCACGTGGCCCGGGGTGTCGGCGATGATGAACTTGCGACGCGGGCTCGAGAAGTAGCGATAGGCCACGTCGATGGTGATGCCCTGCTCGCGCTCGGACCGCAGCCCGTCGGTGAGCAGCGCGAGGTCGGTGTACTCGTCGCCGCGCTTGGCGGAGGTGGCCTCGATCGAGGCCAGCTGGTCCTCGAAGATGCCCTTGGAGTCGAAGAGCAGGCGCCCGATGAGGGTCGACTTACCGTCGTCGACCGACCCCGCGGTGGCGATGCGCAGCAGCTGGGCGTGCTCGGACATAGTGCTCAACTGCTCCGCGGTGAGGGTCGACGCGGTGCTGAGGGACGGGGCGCCGGCGGAGGACGCGGTGGTGGCGGAACTCATCAGAAGTAGCCTTCCTTCTTGCGGTCTTCCATGCCGGCCTCGGAGATCCGGTCGTCGGCACGGGTGGCGCCGCGCTCGGTGACGCGGGTGCCCGCGACCTCGGCCACGACGGCGGCGTTGTCGGCGGCGTCGGACTCCACGCAGCCGGTGCAGGTGGCGTCCCCGACGGTGCGGAAACGGACCAGCTCGGTGCGCGCCTCCTCGCCCGGGAGGGTCTCGAGGAAGCGGGTCTTGGCCAGCAGCATGCCGTCGCGCTCGATCACCTCGCGCTGGTGCGCGTAATAGATGGGCGGCAGAGCGATGTCCTCGCGCTCGATGTACTGCCAGATGTCCAGCTCGGTCCAGTTGGACAGCGGGAACACCCGGATGTGCTCGCCCTTGCGGTGATTACCGTTGTAGAGCTTCCACAGCTCGGGGCGCTGCGCGCGCGGGTCCCAGGCTCCGAACGCGTCGCGGAAGGAGAAGACGCGCTCCTTGGCCCGGGCCTTCTCCTCGTCGCGACGGGCGCCCCCGAAGACCGCGTCGAAGCGGTTCTCCTGGATGCCGCGCAACAGCGCGGCGGTCTGGAGGCGGTTACGGCTGGTGCCGACGCCGGTCTCCTCGACCACGCGGCCGGCGTCGATGTCGTCCTGGACGTAGGACACGAGCAGTTGGACGCCGGTCTGGTCGACCACCCTGTCGCGGTACTCGATGACCTCGTCGAAGTTGTGCCCGGTGTCGACGTGCATGAGCGGGAACGGCATGGGCGCGGGCCAGAAGGCCTTGCGCGCGAGGTGGAACATCACCACGGAGTCCTTGCCACCCGAGAACAGCATCCCCGGGCGTTCGAACTGCGCGGCTACCTCGCGGAAGATGTGGACGGACTCGGCCTCGAGTGCGTCGAGGTGCGAGAGCGTCACCGCCGTCCTCGCTGTCATGCGACCTCCAATGTCGTGGGCTGGCCCGGTCCGACCGGACGACAGACCGCAGACAGGTCTGTCTGCGGTCTGGTTCCGGGTCCATCGTGCGCCCCGAAGGCCGCGATTTTCATCTCGGCGAGCGAAACAGTGCGCACATCGTCGACATGCCGACATACGATGTCGGCTATGCGCCATGAGCCCACGCATCGCGTCCTCGCCGTGATCGAGGCACTGTCACGCGAGGGCCCGCCGCTGCCCCTCGCGGAGATCGCCCGGATCACCGGGGCCAGCCGCTCCACCCTCCACGCCGTGCTGGCGGAGATGCAGGACGCACGGTGGGCCGAGAAGTGGGAGGGCGGGTGGCGCGCCGGGCCCACGATGCGCACGATCGCCGCATCCCTGTCCGCCGAGGTCGACCTGGCCCGAGCCGCCCGTCAGCCCCTGGAACGCCTCGTCGACGACACGGGGATCGCCGCCGTGGTGTTCGAGACCCGCGACGGCATGAGCGAGGTCGTGGACGTGGTGGGGGCGGGCATGCGCACGGCCTCCCGGCCGGACATCGCGGTGGGCCACGTCGTCCCGGTGCGGGCACCCTTCGCCCGTGAGCTCGTCGCCCGGTTACCGGTGGTCGACCAGCGGCGGTGGCTCTCGGATTCCGGCGGTCTCACCGAGGCGGCCCGGGAGCGACTGGAAGTGGTGATGCCTCAGATCGCCCGGCGGGGCTGGTCCATCGAGCGCCTCACGCCGGCGCGCCGCGAGCTGCTGAGGATGGCCGACTCCCTGGAGTCCTCGGGCGTGGGAGCCCTCGTGCGCGACCGCGTCTCCGAACTGTTCGTGGAACTGTCCGAGATCGACGTGACCGACGCCGAGCTCTCCGCCGCCGCCGACCTCGCCGTGGCCTCGGTGTCCGCCCCCGTGCTGCGGGCCGACGGCCGGGTGATCGGATCGGTGGCGGTGACCCCCGGGCGCCGCATGACCGGGCGGGCCGTGGGGCGGGCGGTCGAGGCGGTGACACGGTGCGCGGACGAGGTCTCCTCCCGCCTCGCCGCCCATCCGCGCCCCGCCCGGGCGCCCGCGCTCCCCTCTCATCTGGTGCACCCGGCTCACGCCGCCCGGAGCCACTGAACCGAGCCACCGCCCCGCGCCGCCGCCCCGCGCCAGTGCCCCGCGCCGCTGATCCGCCCTGAGCCCCGGATCTGCTCCACGCACCGCGAGCGTATGGTGTGGGTCACACCCCTCGTCCGTCCGGAGGTGCCCCGTGACCCAGACCGTCCACTCCCCCTCCGTCGCGCCCGACGAGGACCCTGTGGACCTGTCCTGGCGGCGCTCCGCCTCGTGCGGCCTGACCCCGAAGAGCGCACGCCCCGGCGCCCCCGACCCGCTCGCGTCGCGGTCCCACCGACTCGCGGAGGCCGCGCGCCCGGTGATGGACGACCTCGACGACGTCCTCAAGGACACCGGGGCGATGCTGCTGCTCGCCGACCGCGAGGGTCGGGTCATCCGCTCGGTGCGCGACAGCACGCGCATCGCGCGCATGCTGCTCAAACGAGGGGTGGACGACGGCGCCACCCTGACCGAGGACGCGGTGGGCAACAACGGCATCGGCACGGCGCTCGAGACCCGGGCCGGGGTGTTCATCCACGGCGAGCAGCACTTCGCCGAGGTCCTGCGGGACTTCGCCTGCTACGGACACCCGATCATCGACCCGCTCACCCGTCGACTGGTCGGGGCGGTGGACCTGACGGGGATGAGTGCCGACGCCTCCCGCATGTTCGCCCCGTTCGTCCGGAAGATCGTCGCGGACATCGAGGCCCGCTACGTCGACACCGCCCGCGCGGACGATCGGGAACTCTGGCGCCGCTTCGTCGAGCGCACCCGCTCCTCCGACACGGCCACCTGTGCGTTCGGCGACGAGGTGGTGCTGGCCTCACACTCGAGCCTGGAGAGACTGGACTCCCGGGACCTCGCCCGGCTCCGGCGGCTGGCGGAGCAGGACGAGATAGCAGACGCCGTGGAACTCTCAGTGGGGACGGTGCGGGTGCTGTCCAGCCGGGTCGGCCGACGCGGCCACCTGCTCGACCTGACGTTCCCCGACCAGCACCCCACGCCCACCCCGGGCACGTCGTCACCGCCCGGTCACACCTCCACGCGGGCCGTCGCCTCGACCCGGGGCCGCACCTCCGGCCGGGCGGCTGCGAGCCCGCCGGGGCCGGAGCCCCGTGTCGGCGCCGGGAACGACGCCGGTGGCGAGGACGGCGCCGGTCCGGGCGCCGGTGTCGGCGCCACGACCCGGGCCCACGCCGTGGTGGGTCCGTCCGGGTCGGGCAGGACGACGACCGCGACGACGATCGCCGGCCCCGACGCCGTGCACGTCCGACTCGCCCACGCGGACAGCGCGGACGCGGCGTGGCGCGAGCTGGCGGTCCCCGCCCTACGCGAGCTCGGCACCCGGGGCCGACCACTGGTCCTGGACGACATCGACCTCCTGGAGGACGCCGATCTGCGCCGCCTGGCAGCGCGCCTGGGATCCGCGGAGGACGCCCTCGTCGTCGTCACCAGCCGCCAGGACCCCCGCCCGGCGGTGACGGAGGTGGTGGACGTGTGCGGGGCGCGGACGGTACTGCGGCCGTTGCACGAGCGCGGCGAGGAGGGCGGCGCGATCGTCCGCCGGATGATCGCGGACCTGGCCGCCGCACGCGGACTCGGGACCCCGGTCGTCACCGTCCGCTTCGCGGACGCCGTCTGTGCGCTGGACCTGCCCAACGGCCTGGTGTCGCTGAGATCGGTTCTGGCGGACTGCCTCACCCGGACCGCGAGCAGGGGGCTGACCACCCTCGACGTGGACTCCCTGCCCTCCCACGCCCGCTCCACACGGCCGCCGCGGGCCGGCGAACTCGCCCGGGGCGAGTACGACGCGATCGTGGCCGCGTTGGCGGACTGCGACGGTGTCCGCGCCCGCGCGGCCAAGCGCCTGGGCATCAGCCGGACCACCCTCTACGCCCGCATGCGGGAGTTCGGACTGTCCTAGAAGGTGTCCAGAAACTGAACACTCCGGGCCCGGCCCACGACCCCAGGATGGGTTGTGACCGGACTCACAACCGAGCCGGTCGGGATCTTTGGAGGACACACATGACCGGCACACTCTCCCGGGAGAACCGCGCCAGCACCCAGATCGACGAGCGACTCGGTGCGGAGGCGCGCGGCTTCCTCGACCGCCCGCACCGGCTCCTGATCGACGGGCAGTGGGTCGACGCCGCGGACGGCCGCACCTTCGGCACCTACGACCCCGCCACCGGGGCCGAGATCACCCAGGTCGCGCACGGCGGACCCGAGGACGTCGACCGGGCCGTCGCCGCCGCTCGCCGCGCGTTCGACGACGGCGCGTGGGCGACCATGAAGCCCAACCAGCGCGAGCAGATCCTGTGGCGCATCGGCGACCTGCTGGACGCCAGGGCCGAGCTGTTCGGGCAGATCGAAGCCCTGGACAACGGCAAGTCCGTCGCGATCGCCACCGCCGTGGACGTGGCCTGGGCGGCCGACGTGTTCCGCTACTACGCCGGCTGGTCCACCAAGATCGAGGGCTCCACGGTCAACGTGTCGATGCCGTTCGCCGGCGACAAGCAGTTCCACGCCTACACCCAGCGCGTGCCCGTGGGCGTGTGCGGGCAGATCATCCCCTGGAACTTCCCCCTGCTCATGGCGGCGTGGAAGCTCGCCCCCGCCCTGGCCACCGGCAACACCCTGGTCCTCAAGCCGGCCGAGCAGACTCCGCTGACCGCGCTGCTGCTGGGCGAGGTCATCGCCGAGGCCGGCGTGCCCGCCGGCGTGGTCAACATCGTCACCGGCTTCGGCGACGCCGGCGCCGCGATTTCCGCCCACGATGACGTGGACAAGGTGGCCTTCACCGGCTCCACCGAGGTGGGCAAGCTCATCGTCGACGCCGCCAAGGGCAACCTCAAGAAGGTCTCCCTCGAACTGGGCGGCAAGAGCGCCAACATCGTCTTCGCCGACTGCGACTTCGACGCCGCCGTCGCAGGCTCCGTGGCCGCGTGGATGTTCAACCACGGCCAGGCCTGCACCGCCGGCACCCGCCTGTATGTCGAGGACTCCATCTACGAGAGGTTCACGCAGGCCGTCGCCGACGCCGCCGCCCAGGCCACCATCGGGCACGGTCTGGACCCCGCCACCGAGCTCGGCCCGCTGGTCGACCAGGACCAGTTCGACAAGGTCTCCTACTACCTGCGCGCCGGCATCGAGGACGGCGGGCGGGCCCTCACCGGCGGCGGCCGACACGGTGACACCGGCTACTTCGTCCAACCCACCGTGTTCGTGGACGTCGAGCCCGACCACCGGGTGGTGACGGACGAGATCTTCGGCCCCGTCGTGTCGGCCCTGCGGTTCACCGACGTCGACGACGCGGTCCGCCAGGCCAACGACTCGATCTACGGGCTGGCCGCCGGAGTGTGGACGAAGGACATCTCCAAGGCCCACCAGGTCGCCAGCCGCCTCCACGCCGGCTCGGTGTGGGTCAACCAGTACAACGGCTTCGACACCGCCATGCCGTTCGGCGGCTTCAAGCAGTCCGGCTGGGGCCGCGAACTGGGCCAGGGCGCTCTCGACCTCTACACGCAGACCAGGTCGGTCAACATCCAGCTCTGACCCACCGGCGTGCCGTCCCGGCACACCCTCCCCCGTCACCTCTCCCAGAACCCGCTCCCCGCTCCCCGCTCCCCGAAAGGAACACCGCCGTGAAGACCAAGGCAGCAGTACTGTTCGATGTCCACAAGCCGTTCGAGATCATCGAGCTCGACCTCGACGACCCCGGCCCCGGCGAGGTCCTGATCAAGTACACGGCCGCGGGCCTGTGTCACTCCGACCTCCACCTGTCCGACGGCTCCCTCCCGCCGCGCTTCCCCATCGTCGGAGGGCACGAGGGAGCAGGCGTCATCGAGGCCGTGGGCGTGGGGGTGACGAAGGTCAAGCCCGGCGACCACGTGGTGTGCTCCTTCATCCCGAACTGCGGCACCTGCCGATACTGCTCGACCGGTCGCCAGAACCTCTGCGACATGGGCGCCACGATCCTCGACGGCCACATGCCCGACGGCACCTTCCGGTTCCGGGCGGACGGCAAGGAGTTCGGCGCCATGTGCATGCTCGGGACGTTCTCCGAGCGCTCGGTGATCTCACAACACTCGGTGGTCAAGGTCGACGACTGGCTACCGCTCGACAAGGCCGTCCTGGTGGGCTGCGGTGTGCCCTCCGGATGGGGCACCGCCACCTACGCCGGCAACGTGCGACAGGGTGACACCGTGGTGATCTACGGGATCGGCGGGCTCGGCATCAACGCCGTCCAGGGCGCCGTCCACTCGGGGGCCCGTCACGTGGTGGTGGTGGACCCCGTCCAGTTCAAGCGCGACGAGGCCCTGAAGTTCGGCGCCACCCATGCGTTCGCCGACGCCGCCGAGGCCCACGCGGAGGTCGAGAAGCTCACCTGGGGCCAGATGGCGGACCAGGCGCTCATCCTGGTGGGCACTGTCGACGAGAAGGTCGTCTCGAGCGCTTTCGACGTGATCGGCAAGGGGGGCAGGGTGGTGATCACCGGCCTGGGCAACATGACGGAGAACACCGTGCAGGTCAACGGCACGATGATGGCCCTGTTCGGAAAGACCATCACGGGCACCCTCTTCGGCTCGGCCAACCCGCAGTACGACATCGTCAAGCTGCTGCGCCTGTACGACGAGGGCAAGCTCAAGCTGGACGAGCTCATCACCACGACCTACTCGCTCGACCAGGTCAACGAGGGCTACCAGGACCTGCAGGACGGGAAGATCATGCGAGGCGTGATCATCCACGACTCCTGATCCGGCCCCCGGTTCGCATACGCGCGCAACCACTGCACACGCGGACGAAATGTCGTGTGAGTCTGCAGTGGTTGCGCGCGTCCGTCGTGGGGACACTCATCGTGGCGAGTGACCGAATTTCACAGGGTCCCTCTCTCCACTGAAAGCCCCCGCCAGCCCCTGTCACGCTCTCCGCCCACTCGACGGCCCTGACACCGTTGCCGCCATGACTCCCGTGATCCCCTTCCCTACCGGCTGGCCGTTCACCACAGCAGAAGCAACCCGGGCGGGCCTGTCGCATCGCGCACTGACCGCGGCTGTCGCGCAGGGCCGACTGATCAAGATCAGACACGGGTGGTTTCACGCGCCGCAGTCGGGCGAGAGCACTCGGGATGCCCTCGCCCGGTCGTCGCGGATCGCGCTTTACGAGGGCCCCCTCGGCGCCGTGATCAGCCACCACACGGCGGCAGCGCTCCACGGCCTGCCTCTCATCAGAGCCCGGACTGACCGCGTTCATCTCACGGTCGACCGACCCACCGGCGGACGCAGGACCCCGCACATCCAGGTTTATTCCTCGCCGCGCGATTCCCTGGACACGACCCAGGTGGACGGCATCCCCGTCACCTGCGTCGCCCGAACGGTCGTCGATCTCGCCCGCTCTGCGGGATTCGACGCAGGAGTATGCGCGGCGGACCACGCGCTGCGCCTCCGGATGGTGACCGCGGACGGGCTCGCGAGCGAAGTCGATCGCCATCGCGGCCGGACCGGCGTGGCGATCGCCCGGGACGTCGTGGATTTCGCGGACCCCCGGGCAGAAAGCCCCGGAGAGTCACTGTCCCGATGTGTCATGCGGAGGTGTCGAGACGTCCCCGCACCCCGACTACAACACCGGTACTTCTCGAGCGGGGGCAGGCCGGTCGCGCGCACTGACTTCTCATGGGGCGACGGTGCGCTGGCGGGCGAGTTCGACGGCAGGACCAAGTACTCACGCTGCGCAGCCGGTGGAGAGGATCCGGGCGAGGTGGTGTGGCGGGAGAAGCAACGGGAAGACCGACTCAGAGCGCTCGGGGTGGTAGTGGTCCGCTGGGTCTGGGACGACCTCTACGCGCCGAACCGGTTCGAACGCCTGCTGCTCGACGGGCTCCGTCGGTCCGGAGTCCGCTGACTCGCCTCGGCCACGCGCCCGGCCCGGTGCGGCCGGGTGCGGCCTGCTCGCCCGGCCCGATGCTGCCGGTGCGGCCTGCTCGCAGGCCGGGTGCGGCCGGGTGCGGCCTGCTCGCCCGGCCCACACACGCGCGCTATCACTGCACACGCGCACGAAATTTCCTGTGTGGCTGCAGTGATCGCGCGCGTGTGGCGTGGGGCGAGCGCGCGTGGGGCGTCGGGCGAGCTCACGCGTGGCGTGGGGCGAGCGCGCGTGTGGCGTGGGGCGAGCTCACGCGTGGCGTGGGGCGAGCGCGCGGGGTGTGAGCACTATGGCGTGGGGGCGCCGCCGGTGACCGAGAGCGTGTTCCCAGTGGTGTACGAGGACTCCTCGGAGGCCAGGTAGACGTACGCGCCCGCCATCTCGACCGGCTGCCCGGGACGGCCCAGCGGATTCTTGTGACCGAACGTCGGCAGCTTCTCGGGCTTCTGCCCGCCGCTCACCTGCAGCGCCGTCCAGAACGGCCCGGGCGCGACGGCGTTGACGCGGATACCGCGCGGCGCGAGCTGCTGCGCGAGAGACTTGGACATCGTGTTGACGGCGGCGCGCGAGGTGGCGTAGTCCACGAGCCCCGGCGACGGGGTGTACGCCTGCACCGAGGACGTGAAGATCACGCTCGACCCAGGCTGCAGATGCCCGAGCGCCTCCTGCATCATCCAGAACGGTGCCGAGATGTTGACGTTCATCGTCTCAGCCCACTGCTCGGAGGTCAGGTCCTCGAGGTGCTCGACGAAGGTCTGCCGTGCGGCGTTGAGCACGAGGACGTCCAGCCCGCCGAGTCCGGTGACGGCGTCGCGGACGATCCCGCGCGCGACCGCCTCGTCCCCGACGTCGCCGGGGAGCAGGACGCAGGTCCGGCCGGCCGCACGCACGAGCTCGGCCACCTCGTCGGCGTCGGACTGCTCCGCGGGCAGGTAGCCGATCGCCACGTCCGCGCCCTCCCGCGCGTAGGCGATGGCCACGGCGCGGCCGATCCCGGAGTCACCGCCGGTGATCAGCGCCCGCCGCCCGGTGAGCCGACCGTGGCCCACGTACGAGTCCTCGCCGTGGTCGGCGGGCGGGTCCAACCGGGAGGCCAACCCCGGAACCGGCTGCTGCTGGACGGGCACCTCGATCTGGTACTTCGCCGTCGGGTCGACGAGCACGGGATCCCCGGACTGGTCAGAGGGTTGAACTGTCGGATCGGTGGTCACGTACGCCTCCCTGGTCGTCTGGACTCCCGACCGTACGCCTCCGGCGACCGGATGCGAGCGGGCCCGGGATCCCCCACAATGCGGGCACGACAGCCGTCAACCGAACCGAAGGAGTGGGCATGCCCCGTTACCGCGTGATCGATCCCGAGCAGAACGTCATCGATGAGAAGGAGTTCGCCGACGACACCAAGGCCTACGACTGGTTCAAGACCGTGGAGGTGCCCGACGATGCTCTCGGGTACGCCATGGAGGTCGACATGAACGGTGAGTGGACACGCTTCGAGATCAACGACGGCGGCACCAACACCTCGCCGGCCGCCGACGAGGGCACCGGCGTGGCCTGATCTGCCACACCGGCAGAAGACTTCCGGCCACTCGGCCGAGCCCGACGGGCCGACTCCCCCACCTCGCCACCCGGGGGGTCGGCCCGTTTGCGTCGCGACCGGCCGGCCCCCGCCCCGCCCGGACCTGACCGGCTCAGCCCGCCGATGCCGATCGGGCGAACTCCACCACGGACGCGAGGTCATAGCTGCCCGCCGTGGTGCCGAGGCCCTGGGCCACCTGAGCCGCGACCGCGCAGCCGAGCTCCGCGGATTCCCGCAGATCGCGTCCCAGGTGGCGGCCCACCAGGAAGCCGGCCGAGAACGAGTCCCCGCAGCCGGTGGTGTCGACGACGTCGATCGGGAAGGCGGGGACCGCGACGGTCTCGTCCGGCGTGACGACGAGTGCGCCGTCGGCGCCCGCCGTGAGGGCCACGCACGCCACCCCTCGCTCGATCAGCATGCGCGCCCCCTCCGCCAGCGACTCGGCGCCGGTGAAGCCGCGAACCTGGTCATCGTTGGGCAACAGGTAGTCCACGTGCGGCAGGGCGTCGGCGATCCACTCGAGCATGCCCGGGTCGCCGTCGGCGAGCACGTCGACCGACGTGGTGATCCCCTTCCCGCGGGCACGGGAGAGCAGCTCGCCCGCCGCCGGGCCGCCCAGGAACTCTGGCCCGCCCAGATGTAGATGCGTCAGTCCCTCGATCGCGGCGTCGTCGATGTCGTCGAGGGTGAACACGCCGTTCGCACCGATGCAGTGCCACGCGGGTCGGTCCCCGTTGGGCCGCACGGGGATCACCGACGCCGACGTCTGCGCATCCGCCTTGGTCACGAGGCCACCGGTGTCCACGCCCTCGTCGCTCAGCAGGGCCGTCAGGGTGCGTCCGATGGCGTCGGCACCGACCGCGCCGATGCTGCGGACCCCGGCCCCCAGGCGGCTGAGCACCACTGCCGTGCCCCCGGCGGTTCCGGCCGGGGAGAAGGCGATGGTGTCCACCAGGGCGCCTGAGGAGCCCTCCGGGATGGAGTCGATCCCGATCGCGTGGACGTCGAGGACGTGCACCCCGACCGTCGCGATGGTCATGGAGGAGATATCGGTCATTGCGGGAGCTCCTTGGTGGTTCCGTACTCGAGGGTGATCGCCTGGACGACCGCGTCGTGTTGCTGCGCCTCGGTGAGGGGCCGCGGCGTGCCCATCCCACTCGCGCGCACGTGCAGGGCCGCCAGCCACTCGAGCAGCAGCGCGTTGTCGAGGGCCTTGTCGAGGGAGGATCCCACCGCCACCGAACCGTGGTTGGCCATGAGGACCGCCTGCCGGTCCTGCAAGCCGTCCACGACGAGGTCGGCGAGCTCAGGGGTGCCGAACGTGGCGTAGGGAGCCACCCGGATCTCCCCGCCCAGCAGCAGCTGCTGGTAGTGGAGCACGGGCAGCGCGTCCATCCCGGCCACGCAGGCGACGGCCGTCGAGAAGGGGGCGTGCGTGTGGACGACCGCCGCTGCCTGCGATCGGGCGTAGATGCCCAGGTGGAGGCCGAGCTCGGACGTCGGCGCGAGTCGGCCGTCGACATGCTCCCCGGTCGCGTCCACCACGGTGACGTCGTCGGCGCGGCAGTCGGCCAGCACCACCCCGGTGCCCGTCACGGCGACCAGTCCGTCGCCGACCCGGGCCGAGACGTTGCCGGCGGTGCCGATGAGCACGCCCTCGGCGGCCAGCCGCCGGGCGGTCGCGGCGACGTCCTCGCGACCCCGAAACGCCTGCTCACCCACTCGGGGCGACCCCGTCGTCGTCATCACCCACCGGCCTGGTCGATACCGCGTTCGGCGAGCACCACGTCCTCGAGCCTGGCCATGGACCGGCGGAACTGGCCGCTGAGCGACGACCTGAGGACGGGGGCGAGGAGATGACCGAGGGGGCCGAGCCCGACCCGGCAGTCGACCCTGTAGGTCATCAGGGTGGCCGCCGTGCCGATCGGTTCGAAGCGGAAGGTGTTGACCATGTCGTGCAGCGGTGCGAAACCGGTCCCGGAGTCCACCCTGAGCGAGTGCGGTTCGATCGTTCCGACCGTCCACACGGACCGCGTCGTGAGCGGCCCGAGCGTCCGGTTGTGCTCGGAGTAGGTCTCGCCGACGGTCGCCGTCCCGTGGTGGGCGGTGACCTCCAGGACACCGTCGACCCACTCGGCGTACCGGGCGGTGTCGTCGATGACGGCCCAGATGTCCTCGACCGGGGCGGCCAGTCGCCGCTGTACGGAGACGGTCAGACGGGTCACGATGGTCCTCCTGAGTGTGCGATCGCGGCGCTGGCGGCCATCTGCCCGGAACGGACGGCGCCGTCCATGTAGCCGTTCCAGTAGTCGGAGTGTTCGGCGCCGGCCCAGTGCACGCGGCTGTGCGGGCCGCCGAGCGGCCGGTCGCGCCAGCGCCCGAGCGTGGTGAGGACGCCGGGAGCCAGGACCGCGGTCGGGCCACCCCGGGTCCAGCGCTCCGCGGTCCAGTCCTTCTCGAAGTACCCCACGGGCGCCAGTGCGGCGGGGCCGACCACCCGGGCGAAACTCTGGAGCACCGCTCCGCCCCGCTGCCTCGCGGACCGCGGAGCCCACCTCCGCCACCCCGCGCCCCCCACGAATCCCATGAGGATCCCGGGCGATCCGCTCGGCGGGGTGTTGTCGAACATCGAGCACACCGGGTGACCGTCCCCACGGAAGACGCCCTGCCCCGAGAGCCCGTCCTCCCGCCAGAACGGGCGCTCGTAGACGGCCTCGCATTTCATGAGCGTGCCGAACGTCATCCTGCGGAACAGCGCGTCCTGGTGGGCGGGCAACGTGGGGCTCCACTCGATCTCGGCTGCGAGGTGGGGCGGGACGGAGACGATCACCTGGTCACCGTGGAAGGCCCCGGCGTCGGTGGTGACGGTCACCCCGGTGGCGTGGTGCTCGATCCGCCGGACCGGGGCGCCGAGGGTGACGTCGTCGCCCAACCCCTCGGCCATGCGCTGCGAGATCAGCTGCGATCCGCCGACGAACCGGGATTCCTGGGCACCGCCGGCCACGCTGATCATCCGGTCCAGCGTGCCCCGGTGGATCTCGTCACCCGCACCCGCGATGTACGCCAGGGCGGACAGCGCGGAGGTCTCGGACGCCGCCGCCCCGAACGCCGACCCGAGGAGGACCTCGACCAGCTCGACGCCGCCGGAACCGATCGCGCCGCGGCGCAGCCAGGTGGCCAGGCTCTGCTCGTCCAGCCGGTGCGCGTCGGGGTGCTCCCACGGCGCGGTCACGTCGATCTCGCCACTCGTGCGGCCCAGTCGGGAGGTCGCCAGGGCGATGTCGGGAAGCGCGAGGCGGTCCGGCGGGATGTCGCCGCGGAACCGTCGACTGCGCGAACCGTGGACGTAGACCGTGTCGCCGAGGGTGTTGGCGGGAAACGTCGTCACCCCGAGTTCCTCGGCGAGCCCCAGCACATGGTCCTGGGTGGGCCCGACGAACTGACCCCCCGCCTCGACCACCTGCCCGTCGTCGAGGACGTGGTTGAGCGTGCGTCCGCCGACACGGTCCCGCGCCTCGAGCACACGGACCGTACGTCCCGCCTCGACGAGCCGCCGCGCGGCGGTGAGCCCCGCCAGGCCCGCGCCGACCACGATGACGTCGACGCCGGCGCTCACCCCTCGCCCCCGGAGGACCGGTCGGCGGCGGCTGGCGCGACCAGTCGGGTGTGGAGGACGCCCACCGCTTCGAGCAGCGCGTCCCGGGCGGCGTGGCCCACACCCGTGGCGTTGATCAGGCCGTGCACGTGGCCGCTGTGACGACGGAGGGTCACGTCGACGCCCGCCTCGGACAGGGCGGCCGCATAGCGTTCGCCCTCGTCGCGGAGCACGTCGAATCCGGCCACCACGACATAGGCCGGCGGCGCGTGGCCGAGCTCGTCGGCGAGCAGGGGCGAGACGCGGGGGTCCAGGGCCTGCTCGGGCTCGGTGAGGTAGTGCGACTTGTACCAGTCCATCTGGGCCTCGGTGAGGAAGAACCCGCGACCGAACAGCTCGTAGGACCGGTGCTTGGTGGACAGGTCCGTCACCGGGTTGAACAGCACCTGCATCGCCGGCGGGGTCCACCCGGGAGCCCGGTGCAGCGAGACCACCGCGGCGAGGTTCCCGCCGGCGCTCTCGCCGCCGATCGCGATGGCCCGCGGGTCGAGGTCGTACTCCTCGGCATGAGCGACGATGTGCCCGAACGCCGCGAGGACGTCCTCCAGGCCTCCGGGGAACGGATGCTCGGGTGCGAGCCGGTAGTCGATCGAGATGACGGTCAGCGGCGTGTGGGCGGCGAGGAATCGGGCCACCGAGTCGCCCGAGTCGAGGTCGCCCAGGACCCACCCGCCTCCGTGGAGATAGACCAGGGCGGCGCTCGGCCCCTCGATCCCCGCGGGCCGGTACAGGCGGGCGGGGATCGGGCCGTGGGGACCGGGGATAGTGAGCGAACGGACGGTCTCGACGGGGGTCTGGTGACCGAAGACGAAGGCTTCTCCCGCGATCTGCTGCCTCCCCTGTTCCAGCGGGAGCTGGTCGAACGTCTCCGACACACCGAGGTTCAACAGCCGCGTGCCCACCTGGGCTTCGAGCCCGAGTTCCTGCCCGTCGACCCGGATGGGAGGTCCGGCGATCAGTCGCTGGACCGGGGCGGGCGCCGCTCCGATGGCCCGGATGACGCGGCGCAGAACGCGTTCCGCGAGGGGCCTGTGTGCAGTGGTCATGGAGGCACTCGATTCTGCGGGATCGAACGTGGGGTGCGACCAGCGTAAACCCAACTTGGACGCACGTCCAATACTTCCCGTGGATCGTCAGCCGGCCGAATCGTATTTCGCCGCCAGTCCCGAGAGCGTCCGGGTGATCCCCTCGGCGTTCTTATGCGCCATCCCGACGCGCTCCATGATCCTGCCGATCTTCGACGGACGGTTGTCGAAGCTCTCGGTGACCTCGGTCCGCCCGTCCGCGGTCGGGGTGAACTCCCACCTCCAGCGGTGTCCGGCGGGATGCGCCCACTCGACGACCTTGAGCTCCGGGGTGTCGATGTGTTCGGTGACGGTGGAGGTGATGCGGTACGGGACCCCGTACATCCGCATCTTCGTGGTGAACGTCGCGCCCTCGGACAGGGCGGCCGGGCCCGTGACGTTGTCGCGGACGGTCCCAGACCCGTCGACGAGCCCGTGCTTCGCGGGATCGTTGACCAGGCCGAACAGCTCATCGGCGGGGGCGTTGACGATGACGCGCCGGGCGACGACGCGGGGGCCGCGGTCGACGGTGGTGATGGAGGTCATGGGTGGGCCGGTCCTCTCGGGGAGACGTCGATGACGAGTCGGACCACGACACGACTCGGGTCGGCGGGCCCGTCTGCCGACCACCGTACGCTCGGGTCCCGCCATGAACCCGGCCCAGCACGGCATCGTCTCCCGTGCCGGGCACTACTTCGGGACACACGTCCCTCTCCCCGGTGGCGCCCGCGTCGGCGTGGGCGCGGCCCGACCGGTGGAGGGTGTCCGGGTGACGCCATAGCGTGGTGGACCCACCGCTACGAAAGGCGCCTCATGACCCACGCACGGCCCTCCGACCCCGACCCCGGCCAGACCCCCGATCTCGACAGCGGCGGCTCGCCCGACGGCCCGCAGACCCCGGACTCCGATTCGACGTCGATGCAGTCCGACAGCGCGACCGAGAAGCAGGGGCCGATGGAGCAGCAGAGCCCCACCCCGTCCCCGTCCAAGAAGGGGGCGTACATCCCGATCATCGTCATCGTCGCCATCGTCCTCCTTCTGGTGGTCGGGCTCGTGGGTTACGCAGTGACGGTCTGACCCGTGTCCGCCGCGTTCGACACCGTGATCATCGGAGCGGGCAACGCCGGGATCTCCCTGGCCGCGCGACTGCGCCGGGACGGCCGGGAGGACATCGCGATCGTCGACCCGGCCCCCGTCCACCGGTACAGGCCGATGCTCAACTACGCCGCCGCCGGCCTGGCCCAGATGAGGCGGTACGAACGGGCGATGACGAGCGTCGTCCCCTCCGGCGTGCAGCTCCTGCCCCACCCCGCCGGGCGGGTGGACATCGATGCCCGGACCGTGACCCTCGGTCCGCGCGAGCAGGGCCCCACGGTGAACTACGAGAACCTGGTCGTCTGCCCCGGCCTGACCCCCCGATGGGACGCGATCCCCGGACTGGACAAGGCGTACGTCGCCGGGTGGGCGGCGTCCGCCCACGTGCCCGAGTACGCCGGTCGCGCGTGTGCGGCGCTGGTCCGCCTCCGCGAGGGGTCCGTGGTGTTCTCGGTACCGCCGGAGCCCGCCTCCTGCGGGGGCACCGTGCTCAAGGCCATGTTCCTCGCGTGCGACCGGTGGCGACGCGAGAAGGTGCTCGACCGGATCGAGGTGCACCTGGTCACCCCGTTCGGAGGTCTGCTCGGACTCGAACCGTGCGACTCACACCTGCTCCCACTGATCCGGGAGTACGGCATCACCGTCCACGAGCGCTCCGACGTCGCCGCCGTCGACCACCACGCGCGCACCGTCACCCTGACCGGTGCCGTGTCCACGACGATCGAGCACGTCGACCTCGCCTATGTCACGCCGCTGAGCCGGGCACCGGAGTTCATCACCCGGGCCGGGTTGTCCGACGGGGGCGAGGCCGGGCTCGTCGAGGTGGATCCACAGCGCTTGAGCCACGCCCGCGCCGACTCGGTCTGGGGCCTGGGCGACGCCGCCGCCGCCGGCACCCGCCCGTCCGGCGGGGCCTTACGTCCCCAGGTGGCGGTGGTCGCCGACAACCTCCGCGCGGCCCGGGACGGTGGCCCGGGGTCGCGGTACGACGGCTACACGATCATCCCCATCGCCGTGGGCCGGGACCGCCTGATGCTGGCCGAGCACGACCGGGACGGACGGCCGGCGCCCGAGATCCCCGGGATCGACCTGACGGTCCCCAGGCGCTCGACGTACGCGTTCGACCGCTATCTCCAGCCGGTCCTCTACTTCCGGAAGCTGCTGCGCGGACGGGTCTGAGAACGGGGTCCGACGACGGATCGGGGACGGTCCGCGGACCGCTCAATCGCGCGACCCGACACCGGCGCGCAGGGCGGCCTCGATCATGTCGTACAGGTGCGCCACCACCACCTCGAACCGGTCGTTGACCACGGTGTTGCGGGCATCTCGGCGGTCCTCGAAGACCGCCAACGCGCCGGTGAACATCTGGGTGGCCAGGTCGATGCGTTCGAACGCCACCCGCCGCGGCAGGTGGGACAGCACGTCGATGAGCCGCACCACCACGTCGTCGGCCGCCGTCCGCAGATCCGCCTCCGGGATACCGGGAGCCATGACCGGGCCGACCCTCTGCAGGAACCGCGCGTAGTGCGTGGCCTCGGGGTGGGAACGCAGGAGGTCGACGATGGGGCCGAAGAGAACCCCGACGAGGGTGTGCAGGTCCTCACCCAGGCCCTGTTCGTCGGCCGCGGCCAGGCGCCGCCTGCGGTCGGCGTCGAGGGCGACGATGCGCCGCCGCAGCACCTGCAGGATCAAGCCGTCGCGGCTACCGAAGTGATACTGGACCGCCGAATTGTTGCGTTGGCCCGCCGCCGTCGCGACGTCGCGCATCGAGACGTCGTCCAGGCCTCGCTCGCTGATCATCTTCTCGGCGATCTCGATCATCACCGTCTTGGCGCCCCTGGCCTTCCCGGCCTCCACGGTGCGATCGGCCCGCCCGGAGGGTGTCACCGCGTCGGCTGCGCTCGGTTCGGCAGTGCGATCATCGGATCCGTGCTGCACCGGGACTCCACTTCCGACCTGCAGCCTCAGCTACTCGGGGCTGAGCACCGTCAGGACTGGTACGGCCGGCGGGATTCCGACGACAGTGGGGTGCCACTGGACTCGGGGGACCGGCGCTGCTCATGGTGCCCCATGTCGACTGCGGTCGGGGATCGCTCGTCCCGGGTGGGTGTGCGAGGTCAGCCCCAGCGGGACTGCCCTCCGTCCAGGGGGATGGTCGCTCCACTGAGGTACGAGGCCTCGGCCGAGCACAGCCAGGCCACGGGGCGACCGATGTCACTCAGCGGATCGCCGACGCGGCCGGCGGGGATGCTCGAGACGAACTCCCGGGCCTCCTCGGGGTTGTTCTCCATCCACCAGTCCAACCCGGGACTGTGCGCATGCGGGGCGATGTTGAGAGCGCGGGTGCCCTCGGAGGCCCACTCGTAGGCGGCCGCGCGGGTCAGTGCGCGGATGGCCTCCTTGACCGCGGAGTAGATGCCGTAGTTCGCGGCGTCCCACCGGACGGCGGCGGCGGTCACGAGGTTGATGATCGTGCCGCCTCCGCGCTTGGCCATCTCGGGCCGGGCCAGCTTCATCAGGCTGAACGTCACGCGGGGCCCGCCCTCGAAGGCCTTGCGGAACTCGTCGTCCGGGTAGTCCGACAGCGGCAGCGGCATGGCCATGTTGGCGTTGTTGACCAGTATGTCGACCCCGCCGAGCTTCTCCACCGCGGTCGCGATGATCGCCTCGGGGGCTCCGTCGGTGATGATGTCGACGGCCAGGCACTCGGCGGTGCCCCCGTTCGAGCGGATGATCTCGGCGACCCGCTCGAGCTTGCGCATCCGGCGCCCGACCAGCAGGAGCGCGGCGCCGGATTCGGCGAGACCGAGTGCGATGCCCTCCCCGACCCCCTGCCCGCCGCCGGTGACGATGGCGACCTTTCCGGCAAGTCGGTCCTCGCGTGTGGTGCCGGGGTTCCCGGCGGGCTGCGCTGTGGTGTCGTGCTGCGTTGTCGTGTCGGGCTGCGCTGTGGTGTCGGTCATGGGGTCCTCCGGGGGTCGGTGCGGGGGTGCGTGCGAGTCGGGCCGGCGTTCGGCAACGAGGGAGATCACCCTCGCCCGGCGCCCTCACCGCCGTCGGCGGGAGCGAGGTGGTTGTCGGTGAGCGTGAAGCTCGGGATGTCCTTGAGGTCGATCATCGCCTCGTACGTACGCGAGTAACCGGTGCTGGCGATGACCCACCGACCGTCGTGGCGTGCGTAGGTGTCGGAGTAGAAGGCGCCCCCGATGATCATCGTGTCGAAGGCGGGGACGATCACCCGGTCCTGCAGGTACCAGCGAGCGGTGGCGGTGTCGCCGTCCACCTCGATCTCCGGGTGGTGGGCCTGGTGCTCGGTGATCACGTCGTCGGTCATCTGCTCCCGCAGCCCGGCCACCACCTCGTCGCGGCCGGTGTAGGACAGGCGCCTGCCGTAGGACGCCGAGACCTCGGGCGCGAGCGTCTCCGCGAGCTCGTCCCACAGCCGCAGGTCCACACAGCGCAGGTAGCGGTATTTCAGGGCCTTGATCGCGTCGATGTCGTCGCGGCGGTCGGTGGTGGTCATCGTGGGCCTTTCTCGCGAGGGGGGCGCGTCAGTCCACACCCGTCAAGCCGACTGTAGTCAGTTGTGTACAGTTCGGGGATGGAAAGCGAGAACCGGTCCGACGACGACGAGGACGGCCACCCCGGCCCGCTCCCACCCGACCCCGCGACCGCCCGCGGGCACGGCGCCCCGCGATCCCGCCCGACCGGTCGTGACGAGGTCCGCTCCGCCGTCCTCCGCGAGGCCCGCAGGTTGCTGTCCGAGCGTGGGCCCCATGTCCCGCTGCGCGATATCGCCGACGCCGCGGACGTCAACCTCGGCCTGATCCACCGGCACGTCGGCCGGAAGGACGCCCTGCTGACCACCGTCATGCAGGAGGCGGTACGGCTCGGCGCCGCCCGGCTCGAGCACCTGGACGACGCGGGCGAGGCCGTGCGCGGGATGCTGCTCGCCGCCACCGCTCACCCGGAGATCAGCCGACTCCTGGCCTGGCTGGCCCTGGACCGCGAGGCCGCGTTCCCCCCGATGATCGACCCGGCCGAACGCCCGGCCGCGGCGCTGCGCCGCATGACCTCGCCCCCACCGGCCGGGGACGTCGAACTGCTCCTCGTCTTCACCGCCGTCTACGCCTGGCCGGTGTTGCGGGGCACCCTGCTGGACGCTCTCGACATCCCCGCCGACCAGCGCGAGGAGATCGACGACCGACTCGCCGATCTCCTCGCCCGCATGGTGACGGGCCACCGCGGTGGCGCCAGCTGACGGGCCCGCCGGCGCTAGCTGACGGGCTCGCCGGCGCTAGCTGACGGGCTCGCCCGCGTCCTCCGACGACACGAGACCGGTCGCCTCCCCCGGGTCCCGGTCCGGCTCCTCCGGCCCCTGATCCAGGCGGAACGGCGGGTACTCGTCGCGTAGGAGCAACACGTACGAGCCGACCCGGTACACCCAGCGGTTCAGGCCCACGATGAGGTCGAAGAGCCGGGGCAGGTAGCGGCCGGTGAACAGCAACCCGATCGCGGCGATCAGCACGAGCAGGCCGACCAGCGAGATGTTCCACTCGGCGCCCCCGTACTCCGAGGCTCTGGTCAGGGCCGCCCCGCCGCCGGTGAGGATGCCCACGATCAACAGGTGCGGGATCACCAGCAACCACCACTTGACCAGCACCAGGCCGCGCGAGAGCCGCTCGGGATAGGCCACGTCCAATCCGGCCGGATAGTCGGTCGGCGCCAGCGAGAAGGGCGGGTACCGGTCCGTCCCGAGCACGGAGTAGGCGTAGAACCCGACGCGCCAGTTCCACCGCAGCACTCCGACGCTGTAGGCGAACCACGCCCGCGGGTAGCGGCCGGTGAACAGCACCACCAGTCCCGCGGCGACCGTGGTGACGACCAGCGCGAACCACAGCAGGGCCAGCACGATGTAGTGCGGGATCGCCAGCAGCCACTTGATCAACCACAGACCGCGGGACACCTGCGGGTCCAGGTGCCCGGTCAGACGCAGCGGATCGGGACCCACGCCGGCGGGAAGGGCGCCCGCACCGGCCCCGGGAAGGGCGTCGGGGTCGGCGTGCCGGTCGATGTCCCGGCCCAGCCCCGCGGTCGCCACGAGGATCAGCGGCAGCCCCACCGCCAACGCCACGAGTCCGGCGATGAGAACACCGGGCCCGGCGAGTCCGAACACCTCGGTGTGTGCGCCCACCTGGACGTCGACCCACACGGGGCGGGAGCCGTCGGCGTTCATCACCACGACCACCCAGTCGCCGGACCGCAGGTCGACGGTGAGGGTCTGCTGCTCTGCACCCGTCGTGGACTGGGCCCAGAAGTCCTGGTCGGCAGGAGGTTCGGGGGCACGGGTGCCCGGCACCTCGTCGAGGGCCGTCTCGGCGTCGTTCCCCGATCCCCACATCCCCGATCCCCAGTCATATGTGGGGCCCGCGGAGTATCCGGGATCCCACGGCTGGTCACCGATCACCGCGTGGGGGACATCGCGGAGATAGGCAGAGACGTCGGATGCGTCCGCGATACCGAGGAACACGTCCTGGCCGGGGACCACCGGGGTCGCGCGGAGTCGGAGGCTGATCAGGTCGTCGAGACCGTAGGGCCCGACGGTGGCTCCCTCGTCGACATGGATCGTCAGGGGCGCGGTCGTGATGGCGTGGCCCACGGTCTGGAGGCGGTCGGTGTCGGTGAACGCGTACTGCCCGTCCCGCTGGGAGGCGTCGGCTACCAGGATCGCCGCCCCGGCCGCTGTCATGCCGAGGCCGAACACGGCCAGCAGGACCCCGGCGACGAGCAGGACCCAGTTCAGGGGGCGGGTCCGCGGAGGGCCGTGGACGGGGGTCGAGGAGGGACCGGACGGGGTGGCGTGTGAAGTTCCCATGATGAGTCCTCGTGCAGCAGTGTGCGGACCCACCCGGGACGGCGCATCCGCCTATAGGTGGTGACCTTACTCTTATGTGAGCACTGTGGCGGCGGGTTCTCACCGCCGATCAACCCCGGATCCCACCCCGCCTCCCACCCGTGACACCCTGTCCGGAACCCCGTCGCGAGACGCGCTCGCGGACATGATCGCGGCGAGCGGGTCAGCTCGGCGCAACGGCGAACCCCGTCGCGGGCAGCGAATGGAACCCTCTGGTGAACGGAGAGAGCGCCCTCACGGCCCCGCCCCGGTCCACCGTGACGGACGGGTGGGCCGCGTAGAGCTCCTCGACGGCGATCCGCGCCTGGAGCCGCGCGAAGTGCGAGCCGATGCAGAAGTGAGGGCCGCGGGCGAACCCCAGGTGCCCGGTGGTCTCACGGCGGATGTCGAGCTCCTCGGCGGTGGGTCCGAACTCACGCTCGTCGCGGTTGGCCGAACCGTAGAGCATCATCACCTTCTCCCCCGCGGGGATCGTCACCCCGCCCACGGTCACCTCGCGCGTGGTCGTCCGCGCGAGCGCCTGCACGCTGGACTCGAAGCGCAAGCATTCGGTCAGCGCGCCGGGGATCAGTCCCGGGTCCGCCACGACCAGGTCCCTCTGCTGCGGATGTGCGTCCAGGAGCGAGACGGTGTGCGAGATGAGGTTGCCGGTGGTGTCGTTGCCGCCGGCCACGATCACGAAGCAGAACCCGAGGATGTCCCAGTCGTCCAGCCGCTCGCCGTCGATCTCGGCCTGCGTCAGCGCCGAGATGAGGTCCCCGCCCGGGGACGCGCGCCGGTCGGTGATGAGCTCACCGAAGTATCCGAACATCTCCGCCACCGCCGAGACCGCCCCGTCCTCCAGCCCCGCCGGGCGGAACCCCTCCTCCTGCAGGGTCGTCAGCGCGCTGACCCACGGGCCGAAGCTCGGCTTGTCCGCTTCCGGCAGGTCGAACAGGTGGGCCAGCAGATGCGTGGGGATCTGCGAACTGAAGTCCCGGTGCAGGTCGACCACCTCGTCGCCGTCGTCCCTCGCGGCCATCTCCGCCAGTCTCCCGCGGGCGAAGTCGCGGATGAGCGGCTCGGCCTCGGCGACGCGCCTGGGAGAGAACGCCGTGGCCAGCAGTCGCCGCTTCGCGGAGTGCTCGGGGGGATCCATCATGACGATGGTCGGGGCCAGCCCCAGCGTCTCGATCTCGTCCCGGTAGAAGGTCAGACCGCTGGCCGAGGAGAACGTCGCCGGGTCACAGACGGCGGCGTCCACGTCGGCATAACGCGACAGCGCCCAGAAGTCCGGGTGCGCCGCGGTGCCGTCCCCGCGGTGGTGGTGGACCGGGTCGGTCTCGCGCAGCCACCGGTAGGCGGGATAGGGGTCGGCCAGGTGGGCGCGGTCGAACGGATCGAAGCCGGGTTCGGGCGGTGTGGGCGCGGGCGGTGCCGAGTCGCGACCGGACTGCACTGTACGGGTCATGGCCCCAGTTAACACGACCTGTTAAAGACTCGGAAGAGGGGATCTAGACTCGGGCGGGTGCCCCGCTCCACCGCCCTGTCACCCCGGCCCCGCTCGTCCGCCACCCGGGAGGCCCTGTACCAGGCCGGACTGCGGCGCTTCGCCTCCGACGGGTGGAGGACGGCACGGATCCGCGACATCGTCGGCGACGCCGGCCAGGGCAACGACTCGGCGATCAACTACCACTTCGGGGGCCGCATGGGCCTGCTGGAGGACGTGCTGCTCCGCGGGGTCCTGCGTATGGAGGACGAACGTCGGGCCGATCTGCAGAGGTGGGCGTCGTCGGCCCCGTCATCGGCCCTCGACCTGGCGGAGATCGTCCGGGCGGTGGTGTCGCCGCTGGCGGACCTGTTGGACGACGACGAGGGCCGGTGCACCCTCCGGGTGATCGCCCAGGTCGGGGCGCTCGCCGAGGTCGACCGCACCCTGACCGACCGACCGGTCACCGGCACCGCACTGCATGACCAGCTCGAGATGCTCGTGTCCGCCGCCACCGCCCGCTGCGGACGGGACCTCGCCGGCCACCGGGTCCGGCAGCTCATCGTGATGCTCACCGCCGAACTCGCGGTGCGGGCCTGCGATCCCCCGGACGCCGCCCCACCCCACCGGGAGTACGTGGCCGACCTCGTGGACTGGCTCGCGGGGGGCCTGGCCCGGCCCGCGCCCGCGTGAGACGGGACCGCCCGGATCAGATCGCCAGCGCCTCGGTGACCTCGTGGGCGGCGGTGTCGTCGGAGGCGCCCGAGTGGGTCACCCGCCCCGACTCCACCACGTAGAAGACGTCCGAGGCCCGCAGCGAGAACCCGACGTGCTGCTCGACCAACAGCACCGACAGATCACCACGGGACGCCAGGTCCACGATGATCCGCTCGATCTCGGCAACGACATTGGGCTGGATGCCCTCGGTCGGCTCGTCCAGCACCAGCAGTCGCGGTTCGGTGATGAGCGCCCGCGCGATGGCCAACTGCTGGCGCTGCCCGCCCGAGAGCAGCCCGGCCTTCCGGTCCAGCAGGTCCTTCAACGCGGGGAACAGGTCCAGGGACTCGTCGATGAGCGCCTTGCCCCGCTTGCGGCCGTCAGCCACGACCCTCAGGTTCTCGGCGGTCGTGAGCTGCGTGAACGACTGCTGGCCCTGGGGTACGTACCCGATGCCCATCGCCACGCGGGCGTGGGGCTTGAGTCCGGTGATGTCCCGGCCGTCGAAGGTGATCCGACCGGCCTTGCACGGCAGCAGGCCGACGGCCGCCCGCAGCAGGGTCGTCTTGCCCGCGCCGTTGTGCCCGAGCACCGCGGCAACGCCCCCGGCGGGGACCTCCAGGTCCACCCCGTGGAGCACCTCGGACCCGCCGTACCCGGCGCGGACGCCCGACATCTGCAGTAGTGCGCTCATCGGTCTGACTCCCTCTCGGGTTCGGTGCCGGTTTCCAGTTCGGTGCCGGTGGCGGCCGCGGTGCCCAGGTACACCTGCTGGACATTGGGGTCGGCCTGGATCTCGGCCACCGTGCCCTCGGCGAGGACCTTCCCGGCCGCCAGGACGGTGACCGAGGTGGCGAAGTCGCGCATGAAGTCCATGTCGTGCTCCACCACCACCACCGTGCGTTCGGCGGCGATGCGCCTCAGCAGTTCGCCGGTGGCCTTGCGCTCCTCCGCCCCCATGCCTGCGACGGGCTCGTCGAGGAGCATCACATCGGAATCCTGGACGAGAAGCATGCCGATCTCCAGCCACTGCTTCTGCCCGTGGGCCAACACCCCGGCCTTGGTGCCGGCCAGGTGCTCGAGGCCGATGGTGTCCAGGGCCTCGGCGACCACCGTCGCGCGTTCCCGGCGACGGCGGAGCAGGGTCAGCCATCCCCGACCGGAGCCGGCCGCGATGTCCAGGTTCTGTTCCACGGTGAGGTCCTCGAAGATGCTGGCCGTCTGGAAGGTCCGGCCGATCCCCATGCGGGCGATCCTGTGCGTCTTCATCCCCAGCACCGGTTGCCCGGTCTTGTCGACCGTCCCCGTCGCGGGGACCAGTCCCGTGATCGCGTCGACGACGGTGGTCTTTCCCGCGCCGTTGGGCCCGATGAGGAACTTGAGATCACCCTGGATCAGCGTCAGGTCCACGCCGTCGACGGCACGGAAGCCGTCGAACGTCACGGTGAGACCGCGGACCTCCAGGTAGGTCCGTCCGGTCGAGGCGCCGGTGGCCACAGCGGTGGGGGTCATGGGGTCTCCTCCGTGGTGGATCCGGTGGTGGCGGGGGTCGCGGGGCCGGACCCGGTGGACGCGCGACGCCGGCGGATGACGAACAGGCTGGCCAGGCCTCCGGGCAGGAAGCCCACGACGACGATGAAGAGCACCCCCTGCAGGTAGGTCCACTGCGACGGGTAGGCCTCGGAGAAGGTCGTCTGCGCCCAGGCCACACCGATCGCCCCGAGAACCGGGCCGAGCAGGGTGGCCCGGCCGCCGATCGCGACACCGATGAGGAACGCGATCGACGGGGCGATACCGATCGCCGAGGGCGAGATGATCCCGACGATCGGGACGAACAGCGCGCCGGCGATCCCGGCCGCGAAGGCGGCGACCGCGTAGGCCAGGGACTTGACCAGGGCGGGGTCGTACCCCAGGAAGCGGACCCGCTCCTCCTGGTCACGGACGGCGACGAGCAGCTCACCGAAGCGGGACTGCATGAACTGGCGGACCAGCAGGACAACCCCGATGAGCGCGCCACCGGTGATGAAGTACAGCATCTGACGGTTGGCCGGGTCCGACAGGGCGAAGCCGAAGAACCCGGTGAACCGGTTGAGGCCGTTGGACCCGCCCAGCTCGGGGCGGCTGACCAGGAAGATCGCGGCGGCTGCCGCGAGGGCCTGGGACAGGATCGCGAAGTAGGCGCCCTTGACCTTGCGGTTGAACACCAGGTACCCGAATCCGAAGGCCAGCAGGGGCGGCAGGAGCAGGATCACCGCGAGGGTGAACACAGGCGAGGCGAACGGCTCCCAGTACCCGGGGAGCGACCGCATGCCGGCGATCTGCATGAAGTCCGGCAGGGCGTCGGGACCGCCGCGATCGCGGGCGTCGGCGAGCTTGAGGTACATCGCCATGGCGTACGCGCCGACGCCGAAGTAGACGCCCTGGCCCAGGGTGAGCATCCCGCCCCGCCCCCACGCCAGCCCGATACCGCTGGCGACGATGCCGAAGCAGAAGAACTTGGCCAACAGGTTGAGCCGGAACTCGCTGAGCAGCAGGGGTGCGACGCCGAAGATGAGTACCGCGGCGACGGCGAGCGCCACCCAGAACACCCAACGGGGACGTTCTCCCTCGGCGGTCAGTGCACCGGGCAGCGGCAGTCGCGGACGGATCCGACGACCCGCCGCGGGATCGGCCGGGTCCCCGGCGGTGGTGCCGATGGTGGCGGTGTCGGTCATGCCAGGCTCCTGGTCTTGACGGCGAACAGCCCCTGCGGGCGGATCTGGAGGAAGACGATGATCGTCACGAAGACGAGCACCTTCGCCACGGACGCGGTCGTGGAGTATTCGAAGAACGAGTTGAGGATCCCCAGGGCGAAGGCGGCGATGACCGCGCCCCGCAGCTGACCGAGGCCCCCGACGACCACCACGAGGAAGGCGTCGATGAGGTACGACTGCCCGATGGTGGGGCTCGTCGACCCGATCAGGGTCAACGCCACGCCCGCCACGCCGGCCAGTCCGGACCCGATGAAGAACGTGGTCAGGTCGCTGCGGCGGGAGTTGATCCCGGAACTCTCGGCGAGATCACGGTTGAGTGTGACCGCCCGGATGCGACGCCCCATCGGGGTGAACCGCATCGCGGCCATCAGTGCGGCGACACACGCGACGGCCAGGAGGAAGATGAAGACGCGGGTGTACGGGACGGACGCCCCGAGCAGGACCATGTTTCCGCGCAGGAACTCGGGCACCTCGACGTTGACGGCGGGCGCGCCCCAGATGTCGCGCGCGACCTGCTGGAGGATCAGCCCGACGCCGAAGGTCACGAGCAGCGTGTCGAGCGGTCGGGCGTACAACCGTCTGATGAGCAGCACCTCGAGGATCACCCCGAGGATCCCGCCCACCACGAAGCCTGCCACCAGGGAGATCGCCAGACCCGCCCCGGAGGCGGCGACGAACTGCTGGATGACGTAGGCCGTGTAGCACCCGGCCATGATGAACTCGCCGTGCGCCATGTTGATGACGCCCATCTGCCCGAAGGTCAGGGACAGTCCGAGCGCGGCGAGCAGAAGGATAGAACCGCTGCTCAATCCTGTCGCGAGTTGACCGATGATGACGTCCACACCGGCTCCTTTCTCCTGCATTCACCCCCCGCGGCGGCCCCGGTCGCCGGGGCCGCCGCGGGGGTGGTGGACTAGTGACCAGGTCAGTTACCGGACAGGTCTCCGGCCCAGTCGTAGCCCTCGAGGAAGGGGTCCGGTTCGATGGGCTCGCCCGAACTCCACACCTCGTAGATCAAGCCGTCGGGGCGGATTTCCCCGACGAGCGCCGTCTTGGAGATGTGGTTGTTGTCCCCGTTGATCGTCACGGTGCCCTCCGGGGCGTCGAAGCTCACCCCGCCGGCGTTCTCCTGGATCTCGGCGACGTCGAAGCTGCCCGCCTTCTCGACGGTGTTCTTCCACAGGAACAGCGAGGTGTACGCCGCCTCCATCGGGTCGGAGGTGACCCTGTCCTCGCCGTACTTGGCCTTGAACGCCTCGACGAACGAGGTGTTCTCCGGGCTGTCGATGGTCTGGTAGTAGTTCCACGACGTGAGCTGGCCCTCGATATTGGCCGCGCCGATGCCCTGTACCTCTTCCTCCGCGATCGACACGCTGATCACCGGGGTGTTCTCGGCGGTGAGGCCAGCGTTGGTGTACTCGCGGAAGAACGCGACGTTGGAGTCGCCGTTGAGGGTGTTGAAGACCGCGTCCGGATCGGCGGTGCGCACCTTGTTGACGATCGTGGAGAAGTCGGTGGAGCCGAGCGGCGTGTAGTCCTCGCCGACGATCTCGACGTCGTTCGCCTCCGCCCACGCCTTGATGACCCGGTTGGCCGTCTGGGGGAACACGTAGTCCGAGCCGACCAGGTACATCGACTCCACGCCCTGCTCCTTGAGGTACTCGAGGCCGGGGACGATCTGCTGGTTGGTCGTGGCGCCGGTGTAGAAGATGTTCGGAGACGCCTCCAGGCCCTCGTACTGGACGGGGTAGTACAGCAGCGCGTTGGCGTCCTCGACGACCGGGAGCATGGCCTTGCGGGAGGACGACGTCCAGCCGCCGAAGATCGCGGCCACGCAGTCGCTGGTGATGAGCTTCTGCGCCTTCTCGGCGAAGACGGCCGGGTCGGATGCCCCGTCCTCGACCACCGTCTCGATCTGCTTGCCCATCACGCCGCCGTCGGCGTTGATCTGCTCCACGGCGAGCTCGACCGAGTCGCGTACCGTCCTCTCGGAGATCGCCATGGTGCCCGAGAGCGAGTGCAGCGACCCGATCTTGATGGTGTCACCGGAGGTGTCCACACACGATTCTGCGGAGGCTGCGGCGGTGTCCGAGGTCCGGTTACCACAAGCGGTGAGAGCGCCGGCCCCGAGGACCACCAGTGCGGCGGCGGCGACGGTGCGTCTGGAGATGGGATTCACGCGGGTTTTTCCTTGCCGTGGGCGGGCGGTCGATGGCCCCCGCTTCTCGGGGATCGACGCTCGGTGAAACCAAAGTTATGAGTTCCATGTGAGCCGCACGGTTCCCCTGTGTTTCGTACGTGTTGCCCAAGTCCACCTTCAGTGAACCCTGCGTTTCTCAACCCTTGCGTAGATCGGGCGCCGACGCCCCCAGGACGTGCCGACGCGCGGCGGACCACGCCGCGCGCATCACGTCCTCGACCGCCTCCGGGGTGTCGCCGACAGCCCGGAGCCACGCCCCGCACCCCTCGGGCAGGGTGCTCACACCACCGCGGACCTCACCTCGGCGCACGGCGGCCGAGGAGTCGACAGCCGCCCGCATCGGGTCCGCCAGGTCCGTCGCCGGCCCCGGCGCCAGGACGAACAGGGTCCCGATGGCATCGGATCCGCCGGTGACCAGGTCGACGTCGGGCTCAGGGTGCCCGCCACCGCCACCCCCGACCATCCGGGTGGCGTCCACCACCACCGGGGTGCCGTCGGGACGGGCGATCTCGACCCGCGAGACCAGCGCGTCCACCGCCCACCGCTCGCCACGGGCCACCCGGCCTGCGGTGAGGACGTCGGAGACCACCAGCACCGCGTCCTCGGGGACCGTCGCCCGCAGGGTCTGCTGGAACCTGCTCCCGCCGTACGGGATCAGGGGATCGGGAACCCACTCGCACACCGCCCCGGCGCCCAGCGTCAGCGTGACGTCCTGGGTCGCGTACCCCGCGTCCATGCGGTGGATCCTTGTGGCGGCCTGGGTGGTGATCAGCGCATGGGACCGGTCGGCCAGTTCGACGTCGATGTCCAGCCTGTCGCCGCCGACCACTCCCCCGCCGGTGGACATGAGATACGTGACCGGCACGTGCGGCAGTCCCGGGTCGACGTACAGCGGACGCATCACTTGTAGAGGAGACTTCTGGTAGCGATCGGCCAGGACCGTCCGCCCGTCGGGGCCGAACCGGAAGTGCAGGTCCAGGACGCCGACCTTTCCCGGCGATCCCACCGGGAGCGACCCCGCGGCGGACGCCGGGCCGGACGCCACGGCCGGCCAGACGTGACCGGGGTCGGCCGCGCGCGCCAGCCGGTCGGCCCGGGACACCGGTCCGGTCACGCGCTCGGCAGCAGGTCCGCGCGACGCGACTCGAAGTAGTCCAGCACCTCGTCGACCCCGGTGCCGCTGAGGCAGTCGGTCAGCACGACGGGCTTGCCGGAGCGCACGCGGTCGGCGTCGGAGCTCATCACCCCCAGGTCGCACCGCACGTACTGGGCGATGTCGATCTTGTTGATCACCAGCAGGTCGCACTCGGTGATGCCGGGTCCGCGCTTCCGCGGCATCTTCTCGCCCTCGGCGGTGTCCAGGACGAAGACGAACAGGTCCACCAGCGCGGGCGAGAACGTCAGGGTGAGGTTGTCCCCGCCGGATTCGAAGATCAGGGTGTCGACGTCCGGGTGCTCCTCGAGCATCTCGGCGCCCACCGCCAGATTCATGGTGGGGTCGTCGCGGACCGCGGTGTGGGGGCACGACCCGGTCTCCACGCCCACGACCTTGGCGGGGTCGAGGACGCCGGCCAACGTGCGGCGGACGTGCTCCGCGTCCTCCTGGGTGTAGATGTCGTTGGTGATCACCGCGGGCGCCCGACCGCGCTCGATGAGCAGCGGAACCAGAGCCTCGATCAGCGCGGTCTTGCCCGAGCCCACGGGCCCGCCGATCCCGATGCGCAGCACGCCTCGTCCCTCGGTCATGTGCGTTCCCCTTCCATCGTGTCCTCAGCTGGCGAAGAGCCTGGCATCGGAGTTCTCGTGGTGACAGCTGGCCAGGTCCAGTATCGGCGCGAACCCGCCCAGATCCTCCAGCACGGTGCCGACGGCGGCGTCGGCGACCTCCTCGATCACGGGTGCCGCCCCGCGGACCAGCGCCTGGGCACTGCGGTGGTCGGCCAGCCGCAGTCGCAGTGCGGCGCCGGCCAGGCTGATCACCACGGCGGTCAGGTCCGCCGCCACCGCGTCGCGCTGGTCCAGCCCCCCGCGGGCGTAGACCAGGCCCATCACCACGGACTGCGAGCCGGGCGACCGGCGGGCTCGCACGTGGGCGTGCCAGGCGCTGACCACCGGGTCATCGAGCAACTCGGCCGCCAGGTCCAGGACCTGCTTTCCCGTCCGGGTGGCGCCGTCGCGCAGCTCCCGCGTCAGCCGGGTGGCGTGCAGACGGCGGTCGATGCGGCTCAGCGCGTCCGTCAGCGCCGCCGCGTCACGGCCCCCGTGCTCACGGGTCGCCGCCCACGCCAGGGCGAGCGCGACCGAGTCCGCGGGGCCGATGGCGTGGCGCAGCATCGAGTGCAGCACCTGCGGCAGGCGCCGGCCGTCGACCTGACCTCGCTGTGCCAGCCCCTCGAGCCCGTGGGACAGCGTGTACATCCCCGAGGGGAACGACGAGTCCGTGAACTGCAGCGCGAGCAGCAGCCGCGACAGGTCGGAACCGCTCATGCGAGGTAGTGCAGCTGCGCCAGTGGCAGGGTGGTCGCGGGTGCGATGGTGGCGGGCTCGCCGTCGACGGTCACCACGTAGGTGTCGGGGTCCACCTCGATCCGCGGGCAGCGGTCGTTGCGCACCATGTCCTTCTTCCCGATGCCCCGGCACCGGCGCACTGGCAGGCACGGTGAGGTCAGGCCCAGCTGATCGGGCACGCCCGCCTCGATCGCCGCCGCGGACAGGAACGTCACCCGGGTGGACTGCATGGCCCCGCCGTACGCGCCGAACATGGGCCGGTAGATCACGGGCTGCGGGGTGGGCAGCGAGGCGTTGGGGTCACCCATCGGTGCCCACACGATCATCCCGCCCTTGATCACCAGCGAGGGCTTGGCGGCGAACGACTCGACCGGCCACACCACCAGGTCCGCGAGCTTGCCGGGCTCGATCGAGCCCAGGTGGTCGGAGATCCCGGCGGCGATGGCGGGGTTGATGGTCATCTTGGCGACGTACCGCAGGACCCGCTCGTTGTCGTTGCGATCACCGTCCTCGGGCAGCGGCCCGCGCTCGACCCGGCAGTGGTGGGCGGTCTGGAACGCCCGCTGCCACGACTCGCCGATCCGTCCCATGGCCTGGGAGTCGGACGAGAAGATCGAAATGATGCCCTCGTCGTGCAGCACGGTCTCCGCGGCGATGGTCTCGGCCCGCACCCGGGAGTCGGCGAAACTCACGTCCTCGGGGATGTCGTGCGACAGGTGGTGGCACACCATCACCATGTCGAGCAGCTCGTCCACCGAGTTCACCGTGTAGGGCAGCGTCGGGTTGGTGGAGGCCGGGAGCACGTTGGGCTCACCGCACACCCGCAGGATGTCGGGGGCGTGGCCGCCACCGGCGCCCTCGGAGTGGAACGTGTGGATCGTCGAGTCGCCGAGTGCGGCGCGGGTGTCCTCGTAGAAGCCGGACTCGTTGAGGGTGTCGGTGTGGATCGCCACCTGGACGTCGTAGGCGTCCGCGACCTCCTGCACGCAGCGGATGGCCGCCGGCGTGGTGCCCCAGTCCTCGTGGATTTTCAGACCCGCCGCGCCGGCGACGATCTGCTCGACCGCCGACTCGGCCTGCGAGGTGTTGCCCTTGCCCAGGATCCCGATGTTCACCGGCAGCCCGTCGGCGGCCTGCAGCATCCGGCCGATGTTCCAGGCGCCCGGCGTGCAGGTGGTCCCCTTGGTGCCCTCGGACGGTCCGGTCCCGCCGCCGAACAGGGTGGTCACCCCATTGGACAAGGCCTCGTCGACCTGCTGCGGGGCGATGAAGTGGATGTGGGTGTCCACTCCCCCGGCGGTGACGATCTTGTGCTCTCCCGCCACCACCTCCGTGCCGGGTCCGATCACCAGGTCCGGGTGCACGCCGTCCTGCAGGTGCGGGTTCCCGGCCTTGCCCACCGCCACGATCCGGCCGTCGCGCACCCCGATGTCGCCCTTGACCACCCCGATCACCGCGTCGAGGATCGTGGCCCCGGTGATCACCAGGTCCAGGGCGCCCGAGGCCCGCGTTCCCGCGGGGTCCTGCGCCATCCCGTCCCGGATCGCCTTGCCACCGCCGTAGACGGCCTCCTCGCCGTAGCCGCTGGAGCCGTCGGTGGTGACGGCGTTGTGATCGCTCTCGACCTCGACGGTCAACACCGTGTCCGCCAACGTCAGCCGGTCCCCGACCGTGGGTCCGTAGATGTCGGTGTAGGTCGCGCGAGGGAGCACGGTCGGCGGGCCCTCGGCGACGCGTACCCCGCCCGCGGTCGGCCGGGCCTCGTTGTCGTCGTCATCGGCCACGTCCGCGCTGACAGACAGGAACCCGCCATCGTGCATCCGCGCCAGCGCCCGCTCCCGCACGGCCGGATCGTCGAGGCGACCGTCGACCAATCCGGAGAAGCCGTGGCAGACGCGCTCGCCGGCGTAGTCCACCAGCCGCACGGTGCGGGTCTGACCGGGTTCGAACCGCACCGCCAGCCCCGCGCCGATCGCCAGGTGGCGCCCGTAGGCGGCGGGGCGGTCGAACCGCAGCTCCCGGTTGGCCTCGAAGAAGTGGTAGTGCGAACCCACCTGGACCGCGCGGTCGCCGGTGTTGGCGACCTCGAGCTCGATGGTCGCGCGACCGGCGCCCAGCGTGATGTCGCCGTCGCCGTACTGGTACTTCCCGGATCCGGACATCGCGCTCCTCGGGGTGATGGGTGGGTCTGTGGGGTGGGTCTAGTGCGAGTGGGTGTAGACGCTGCCGTCGGCCGCCACGTGGGAGTGGGCGTAGCCGTGCCCGTCCTCGGCGTCGAGCGCCGCGTCGATACCATCCGCCGCGTCCGGGCCGCCGACGCCGTGGTCGAGGCGGTGAACCGCCTCGCGCACGCGGGTGTCGATCACGCTGCGCAACACCGCCGGGCCCAAAAGGTGCTCGCCCTCGCCGGGGAGCTCCCGACCGGTCGCCGGCGCGGGGGCCAGCGTGGCGCTCACGACCACCGGACGCCGGGCGCCGAGGGCGTCGAGTCGCGCGAGGCCACCGGCCAGGTCGGGGTCCGGCTCGCTGCCACCGTGGAACGCGACCTCGACCAGCCCGGGCCGGCCGTACTGCCGGGCGAGGCGCGCCAGTCGGAAGAGCTCGGCGTCGGCGAACGGGTCGATGGCCGGGCTCACGACCAGCACGGAATCGGCAGCGGCGTCGCTGAGATCGTGGCGTCGGATCGCGGCCCGCAGGCGGGTGACCAGCATGGTGGCGTCGCCGAGCGGCTCGGCCAGCGCGAGTCGCGCGGCGCCCGTGCGGCCGCGGACGTCACGGAGGGTGCGGGAGCAGTCGGCGATCATCGCCGGTGCGCGGCCGAACGTCATGGGGACGACGACGACGAGCGCGCCCGACTCCACCTCCGCCGTCACCAGGTCGTGCAGTTCACGCCCTGGGGCGGCGGACGGGATCCCGAGATCGGGCATCTTCTCGGACTCCGGACCCCGCGCCACGACGACCCGGGCGGTGGCCGGGTCGGTGTGTGGGTGCGCATGGTCGTGCACAGGTCCATGGTCGTGCACAGCTCCATGGTCGTACACCGTGGCGCGGGCGGTCATGCCTGCTGCTCCACCGGGCAGACGGGATCGTGCACGGTCACCAGTTTGGACCCGTCGGGGAACGTGGCCTCGACCTGGATCATCGGCAGCCGCTCCACCACCCCGGCCATGACCTGCCCGGCGTCCAGGACCCGACGCCCCAGGTCCATGCACTCGGCGACGGTGCGACCGTCGCGGGCATGCTCGACGATCTCCCACGAGATGAGCGCGGTGGCCTCCGGGACATTGAGCAGCACGCCGCGGTCGAGCCTCCGGCGGGCCACCTCCGCCGCGGTGAACAGGGTGAGTTTGTCCAGTTCGCGGGGGGTGAGCTTCATCGGCGGGTCCTCTCGTGCTCGGAGCGTCGGCGCGCCGGGGCGTGTCGATCACGCTAATACCACCGTGTGTCGGCCGTGTAACACCGCTGCCGAGGGTCGCTCCCACCCCTGTCTCCGAGCGCCTGAACGCCCCTGACCTGCGGTGCCCTGCGGAGGGCGAGCAGGGCACCGCAGGTCAGGGGGCACCGCTGTTCAGACGGACCGCATTCGGCGACGGCCCGGGGCAGCACCGGCCGCGCCCGACCACTGGTTAAGCGGCCGATTGTTACGGCACGTTACGACTCCCGCGTCGCCATCGCTCCGCGTCCCGCCCACTGCCATCATGAATCGATGCCCCAGAACATCGCCGGGACGACCGCGACCGACGACCCCGCCGTGGGTGACTTCGACACCGCCCCCGCGGACAACCTGCTGCCCGTGCTCACGGAGCTGTCGGGATCTGCCGAATGGGCACGGGCGGTACTGGACGGTCGGCCATACCGCTCGCGCGCGGCCCTGCACTCCGCGGCCCGACGGGTGCTCGCCGGGCAGAGCGACTCCGAGGTGCTGTCCGCGGTCGATGCGCACCCGCCGATCGGGCCGAGAGCGGGCGCGGGCACCGAACCGGTCAGGGGCGCCTCGGCCCGCGAGCAGAGCGCCGCGGCGACCGCTGACGCCGAGCTGGCCCGGCGCCTGGCCGAGGGGCAGCGACGCCATGCCGAGCACTTCGGGCACTCATTCCTCGTCTGCGCCACCGGACTGTCGGCGCGCGAGATCGTGGATGAACTCGACCGGAGGATCTCGCTCGACCCGGCTGAGGAGCTCGCGTGCACCCGCGACCACCTCGCGAGGATCAACGCACTGCGGCTGGACCGGCTGCTCGACACCGGCGCACTGTGAGGAGCACCTGATGTCCCTGAGCACCCACGCGCTGGACACGTCCACCGGGACCCCCGCGGCCGGACTGGCGTACCTGCTCACCGACGCCGCCGGCGCGGAACTGGCCGCCGGCACCACCGACGGCGACGGGCGGGCCCCCGAGCTGGGTGGGGTCCGGATCGGCACCGGGGTGTACCGCCTGCACTTCGATACAGGCGCCTACCAGCGCTCGAAGGGTGTCCGGGGTTTCTACCCCGAGGCGGTCGTGTGCTTCGAGGTCACCGACCCGGCCGCCCACCATCACGTGCCGTTGATCCTGTCGCCCTTCGGCTACAGCACCTACCGTGGGTCCTGAGCCGCGGGCCTCGCCAACGCTCTGACCTGCGGCGCCCTGCACAGGGGTCGCAGGGCACCCCACGTCACCGCCCGATCCCCCTCCGCGCGCACTCCCGGCGCAGCTCGGAGGCCACGGCACGTTCGTCGAACCCGACCGGCCGGAAGTCCCGCACCACCACGACCCCACCCACCACCACGTGACGGGGCCGGCGCCCGGGCGCGGCCCACAGCAGCCCTCGGACCGGGTCGGCCACACCGGCGTCCGCCACGCCCGAGACGTCCCACACCACCAGGTCGGCGGCCGATCCCGGGGTCAGCCGGCCCAGCTCGGTGCGTCCCAGTCCGTCCGATCCGCCGGCGGTGGCCATGGTCAGCACCTCGAGCGCGTCCATCGGCCGCCCCGCCAGAGGTGCGACCTGCATGGCCAGCCGGGCGTCGGCGAGCAGGTGGCCGGCGTCGTTGCTCCCGCCGCCCGAGGTACCCAATCCGACGCGCACCCCACCGTCGAGTAGCCGCGCGACGGGGGCCACGCCCCACCCCATGGGCAGATCGCAGGCCGGGGCGTGGGTGACGGTGGCCCCGCTCGCCGTGACCGACGCCACCTCGGAATCGGTGATGTCGCACAGGTGGGCCAGGGTGACGTCGGGGGCGAGCCAGCCCCACTCGTCCAACAGGTCCAGGGGGCGCCTCCCGTACAGCTCGGCGGCGCGGGCGACGTCCACCTGCTCGTTGGCCTGCGTGCGACGGCGTAGGCCAAGCGTCCGCGCCACCTCGCCGAGGGCGCCGAAGGTGGCGGGACCGTCGGCGTGGATCCCCGACGGGCCGACGGACAGCTGACGCATGCCGTCCTCGGTGACCCCGCCCCGCGCTCCGGGTAGGTGCGCGGCGTGGATCTGCGCGACCGACGCCGCGGCCGCGTCCGGGTCGCAGCCCGCGGTGCCGCGGACGAACGCCAGGCGAGCACCGACATCGCGGGCCGCGTCGAAGGCGGCGCCCGCGATCTCCACCGGGTCCACGCCGGGCGGCCAGGTCAGGTGGTGGTCGGCGACGGTCGTCACCCCGCACAGCAGCGACTCCGCCAGCGCCACCCGGGCGGCGACCCCCACCAGGTCCGGGTCCACGCGGGCGTCGACGTAGGCCTGCCGCATCCGGGCGAGCCAGACCGACATCTCCACCCCCCGCGTACCGGGCAGCGTCCGGAACGCGCTCTGCAGCAGATGATGGTGCGCGTTGACCAGGCCCGGGGTGACCACCCCGCCGTCGGCGTCGAGGATCTCGGCAGGATCAGCGCCAGCAGAATCAGCGCCGGCAGGATCAGCACCTCCGGCGATCCGCCCGTCCGCGCACTCGAGCGTCGTTGGCTCGGTCGACTCGCGCCCCGGCGACCACACCGCCGAGGCACCCGTGACCCGCAGGACCCGCGCGCTCACGCGTCGGCCCCGATCGGCGTCCGCGCGAACGACCGCATCCACACCCGGTCCGGCGTCAGTGGGATCGAGTCCTGTCGGACCCCCGTGGCCCGCCGGACCGCGATACCGACGGCCGCCGCGACCGGGCAGTAGGGCGCCTCGGACATGGACTTCGCGCCCAGCACGCCCTGGGGTTCGACGGTGTCGGCGAAGAACACCTCGGTGCGGGGCACGTCCCCCATCCGCGGCGGGTGGTAGTGACGCAGGGTCGCGTTGGCCACCGCGCCGGTGTCGTCGAGCATCACCTGCTCGTACAGCGCCGCCCCCAACGCCTGGGCGACGCCGCCCTCCACCTGGCCCCGCAACTGCTGCGGGTTGAGGACCCGCCCGGCGTCGACGGCGTGGACGCTCTGCAGCACCCGGACCGTGCCCGTGTCGGGGCACACGGCCACGCGCACCCCCTGGACGGTGAAGGCCGCCTGTCGCCCGAGCCCGTCCGCGGAACCCTCGGCGGACACGGGCAGGTGGGCGCCGGCCCGCAGGAGGTCGGCCACCCGGGTGGCGGCCCGGTGCAGCGCGCGCCCGCCCACCACGGTCCCGGCCGACCCGAACGCCCCGGTGTCGTGGGTGAGCTGCGCGGTGTCCGAGGCGTGCAGCACCACCGAGTCGGAGGGCACCGCCAGCACCTCGGCCACGATCTGCGTGTGCACGGTGGCGGTGCCGTTGCCGAACTCGGCGGTGCCCACGTAGGCGTGCACGGTGCCGTCGGCGTCGATCTCCACGCGGGCGGAGCCGTGGTGGCCCCCCGGCGGGTTGGTGGCGATCATGCACACCGCGACCCCGCTCCCCTCGGACCACCCGGGAGGGGCCGACTCCCCCGTCCCGACTCCAGGGCTCCGGCGACGAGGTCCAGGCAGTGGTCGAGCCCGTAGGAGGACAGGGCCAGCTCGTCGTCGTCGCCCGCCGAGCTCACCAACCGGTCACCCGGGCGTACCACGTTGCGCCGCCGCAGTTCGACGGGATCGATCCCGGCGACCTCGGCGAGCTCGTCGAGTGCGCTCTCGAGCGCGAACCCCACCTCCCCCAGCCCGTACCCGCGGAAGGCGCCGGAGGGGACGGTGGTCGTGTAGACGGCCTCCGCCGCCACCCGTTTGGCGGGGCAGCGGTACAGCTCCACCGACTCGGTGATCGAGTGGAACATCACGCCCGCCGAGTGCCCGCCGTACGCGCCCGCGTCGGACAGCACGTCCAGGTCGAGCGCGGTGAGCCGGCCACGGGCATCGCACGCGACCGTCGCCGTCACCCGGTAGGGGTGTCGCACGGTGGCGGAGGTGAACTGCTCGGCGCGGGTGTACTCCCACACCACGTCGCGGCCGGTCCGCAGGGCGGCCAGCACGGCCAGGTCCTCGACGATCATCTCCTGCTTGGCGCCGAATCCCCCGCCCACCCGGGCGGCGTGGACGCGCAGGTCGTCCCGTTCCAGGCCGAAGATCCACGCCAGCTCGTCCCGGACGAGGAACGGCACCTGCGTGGACGAGCGGATGTCGAGGGCGCCGCCGCACCGGGGTCCGCCGTCGATGTGGCGGACGATCACCGCGTGTGTCTCCAGGTGCGTGTGCTGCACCCGCGAGGTGCTCCAGGTGCCCGTGACGACGTGCGCGGCGCGGGCGACCCCGGCGTCGACGTCCCCCACCGCGCCACGCCAGCTCGCCACGACGTTGCGTGCGGGGTCGGCGATCCGGTGGGCCCCGGAGCTCTTGTCCCCGTGGATCGCCGGGGTCCCGGGTCGCCGGGCCGCCTCGGGGTCCAGTACCGAGGGCAGGACCTCGTACCGCACGTCGATCTCCCCGCACGCCAGGCGGGCCAGTTGGGCGGTCTCGGCCACCACCGCGGCCACCCGCTGTCCGTGGTAGCGCACCACCGGGTCCAGCACCCGGGTGTCGTCCGGGTCGTCGGTGCGACGCTGGTGGCGGGCGGTGGAGAACAGGACGTCGGGGTCGTCGTGGTGGGTCAGGACGGCCACCACACCGGGCATGGCCAGGGCGCGGCTGGCGTCGATCTCCACGATCCGGGCGTGCGCGTGCGGGGACCGCAGCACCGCGAGGTGAGCGCAGCCGGTCAGCGCTGTGTCCAGGGTGAACGGCTCGGCCCCGCGGACGACGCGGTCGGTGGCGGGGGCCGCGACGGGTCGACCGATCCCCCCGGCCGAGCAGGCGTTCGCGGCGCCGTCGAGGGCGTCCTCGATCGCGCGGTAGCCGGTGCAGCGGCACAGGTTGCCCTTCATGGCCGCGGTCCGGGCGGCCGGGCCCCCGTCGCGGGCGCACGGGGCGTGCTCCAGCCCGGTGACGGTGGTGACCATCCCCGCCGTGCAGTACCCGCACTGGAACCCCGCGGCCCGGGCGAACGCCGCCGGGACCTCGTCGGGCACCCCGGCGGCGGTGCACACGTCGGCGCCCTCGGCCCGGTGGGCGGGCAGGACGCAGGAGTGCGTGGGCACGCCGTCGACCAGCACGGTGCAGGCGCCGCAGTCTCCGGTGTCGCAGCCCTTCTTGACCGCGACCTGGCCGAGTTCGCGCAGCAGCGTCCGCAGGCACTGGCCGGGCCGCGGGCTGGGCGCGTAGTCGCTCCCGTCGATCGAGATCTTCATGTCTCCTCCTCCTGGCCGGGGTGGGTGCCGGGGTCGCCGCACAGGTCGACGACGACGGCGGCGGCCGCGATCCCCGCGACGTGGCGGCGCCAGCTCGGGTGCCCCTGGGGGTCGTCGTGCCAGTGGGGCAGGTCGCGCACCGCGGCCGCGGCGACCTCGGGCGGGGGCGGGGTGTCCCACTCCAGGACGTGCGGGGCCGGGACCGCGGCGGTGACGACGAGCGTGCACCTGCCGTCGGGGTCCAGGCGGCCGGTCACCAGTGACCCCGAGCGACCGCTGGGTACCAGCGAGTGCCGGCGGACGGCGTATCGCGCGCGGCCCGCCCCCGCGGGGATGCGCAGGGCCCGCAGGATCTCCCCCGGGGACAGGGACGTGTGCCCCGGGCCGGTCACCACGTCCGAGGCGGGGATCGACCGGGTGCCGCCGCCGGGGGTCCAGATCTCCGCGGTGGCCCCGAGGGTGCAGGCCGCGGCGGTGCCGGCGCCGGCGGGCAGGGCGGCGCAGAGGTTGCCTCCCCAGGTCGCACGGGCCCAGATCTTCCACGACGCGAGCAGGCACGAGAAGGCGTCGTGCAGGAAGGGCCGCAGATCCGCGGTGAGCGGGTGGTCGAGCACGGTCCGCAGCGAGGCGGTCGCCGCCACCCGCAGGCCGCCGTCCGGGAGCTCCTCGACGTCGGGCCAGCCGAGGTCGAGCAGGTCCACCAGCCCGATGAGCGCCGGCGTGTCCTCCCCCGGTGGCGCCGCCGCGCCGGCGGGATGGAGATGCGCCTCGCCGTGCAGCGCGGTCCCTCCGGCCAGGGGCGCCGCGCCGGCCAACAGTGCCTGATGCGCCTCGTCGCGGGTGCGCGGCCGGTGCAGTGCGGTGACGGTGACCAGGTCCATCGGGTCTCACCCGGCCTTGGCCAGCAGTCGGCGACGGGCGGCCACGACGTCGCGGGCCACGGCCCCGGTGTCCACGGTGAGGACCCGGCCGTCCGCCACGACGCGCCTGCCGTGCACCCACACCCCGGCCATCGGAGGCCGGGACCCCAGGACCAGGGCGGCCACCGGGTCGTCGATGCCGGCGTGGGCGGGGGTGTCCAGGCGCCACAGGGCGACGTCGGCCAGGTAGCCCGGTGCGAGCCGGCCGATCTCGTCCTGCCGGCCCAGCGTCCGCGCCCCCTCCACGGTGGCCATCCGCAGTGCGGTGCGCACGTCCATGGCGCGGGGGCCACGGGTGGCCCGGGCCACCAGCAGCGCCTGGTGCATCTCCTCCCACAGCACGCCGGACTCGTTGCTCGCGGCGCCGTCGACCCCCAACCCCACGGTCACGCCCGCGGCGAGCATGTCGGGTACGCGGGCGATGCCGGCGCCGAGCCGGCCGTTGGACACCGGGCAGTGCGCGGCCGCCATGCCGCCGGAGGCCATCGCGGCGATCGCAGGATCGTCCAGGTGCACGGTATGGGCGAACCACACGTCGGGGCCGGTCCAGCCGACGGATTCCATGTACTGCATGGGGGTGCGGCCGAACCGTTCGCGGCAGAACGCCTCCTCGTCGTCGGTCTCGGCCAGGTGGGTGTGCAGTCGCACGCCCCGCTCGCGGGCCAGGTCCGCGCTGGCGCGCAGCAGGTCGCCGGTCACCGAGAACGGCGAGCAGGGCGCCACGGCGATACGGCACATCGAGTCCGGTGCGGGATCGTGGTGCCGGTCGATCACCTCGGCCGTGCCGGCCAGGATCGCGTCGATGCCCTCCACCACCGAGTCCGGCGGCAGCCCACCGGAGCTGCGGCCCAGGTCCATGGAACCGCGGCACGGGTGGAAGCGAAGCCCCACCGTGGCGGCGGCGGAGATCTCGGCGGCGAACACGTCGCCGGCGTCGGCGGGCACCACGTAGTGGTGGTCGGTGGTGGTGGTGCAGCCGCCCAGCGCGAGGTGCGCCAGGCCCCCGAGTGCGGCGGTGCGGACGTCGTCGGCGTCGATGCCGGCCCACACCGGATAGGAGGCGGTGAGCCACTCGAAGAGCGTGGCGTCGGCCGCGAGTCCGCGGGTGAGCCACTGGTACAGGTGGTGATGGGTGTTGACCAGCCCGGGAGTGGCCAGGCAGCCGGTCCCGTCGATCCGGTCCACGCCGTCGGGAACCAGTGCGGGATCGCACGGCCCCGCCCCCACCGCGGTGATGCGGCCCCCGATGAGCAGAAGGTGGCCGCCGGCGTACTCGGCGGCATGGTCGTCCACGGTCGCGATCGCGCAGTTCTCGATGAGGACGGCCCCGCCGCCCTGCGCCGTCACGGGCGCGTCCCCACAGGAGCCGGGCGTGTGAACGCCGGGGTGAACCCGCGCGCCCGCGCCGAGCGGACCATACGGTCGGTGAGCTGGGCGTCCGCCTCGTCCGCGAGCGGGTGCAGGCTCCGCGCCCCTTCGGCGACCAGCCGCCCGCCCACGTACACGTGCGTGAGGTTCCGGAGGGAGCAGGCCAACACGTACGTCGCCACCGGGTCCCAGATCGGACCCGTGGCCGGGGAGGTCGGGTCCACGACGAGGAGGTCGGCGTGTTTGCCCACCTCGATGCTGCCGATCCGACCGGACAGGCCCAGCGCCTCGGCGCCCCCCAGGGTGTGCATCCGCAGCACCTCGTGGGCGGCCAGGATCGAGGCGTCGGAGTGCACGGCCCGCTGCGTGTACAGGCCGATGCGCATGTTCTGGAAGGGATCGGAGACATCGGTGCAGGACTGGTCGTCGAGTCCCATCCCCACACGGATGCCCGCCTCCCGGTACCCCGTGACGTCGGCGATGCCCGAACCCAGCCGTCCGTTGGAGGTGGCCTGCCAGATCACGGCCGAGTCCGTCTCCGCCACGCGGCGCACCATCTGCTCGGTGGGGTGGACGAAGTGTCCGAAGGCGAAATCGGGTCCCAGCACCCCGGCGCGGTCGTACCAGGCGAACTTGGCCCGCTGCACCTCGAGGTGTTCGGCGGTCTCCACGAAGTGGGCCTGGTTGCCCACCCCGTGGCGGGCCATGGCCTCGCGCTCACGGTCGGCGGTGACCGGCGACGACGACCACTGCACCGACCCGAACACCGAGCCGCCGAGGTCCAGGTCCCGGGGGACCGTGCGCAGGCGGTGGTCGGTGACGTGGGCGAACGCCTCGAAGCACTCCGCTTCGGGCAGTTGCTCGTCGTCCAACCGGGTCGAGGTGACGCACCGGAGCCCGGAGTCGGCCTGCGCGTCGATCTGTCGCGTGAGGAAGTCGACGTCGTGGACCCGCTCGGCCACCAGGGTCGAGGTGGCGTGGTCGAACACCGCCACCACCCGACTCTGGGTGAAGTTGTAGGCGCTGGTCACGCCGTTGCGCAGGAAGTCCAGACAGCCGGCGAGGGTGAACCAGTACAGGTCCTCCGACTCCGCCCCGACCATCATCTCGCCCATCCGCGAGACCCAGCCGTAGAGCGTGTCATCGGGGGCGATGCCGCGCATGCCGGCGGTGAACAGGTGACTGTGCGCGGAGACGAACCCCGGCGCCAGGATCGACCCGCCCAGGTCGTGGACGGTCCCGGGCAGGCCCGGCGGCGGGTCGCCGGGGCCCAGTCCGGCGATCAGCCCGCCCTCGTCGACGTGGACCCAGCCGTGGAACCACCGGGGGTCGTCGGCCGTCACGGGGATGACGAGCGCATCGGTGAAGGTGATCATGGGGTTTCTCTCGTCGGGGGCGGCGGGGTGCTGGGGATCGGGGCGACGTCCTCAGCCCGGGAGGTCCTCGGCCAGCCACCCACCGTCACGCAGGTGGAACCGTCTCCGGTGCGAGGGCGCGTCGGCCTCGCCCCGCCAGAAGGTCACCACGTCGGGCCGCAGGCGGTACCCGGTCCAGGTGTCGGGCGGGTCCTGCGGGGTGGGTCCGAGCCGCGAGACGGTCTCGGCCCACACCCGGCGGCGCCCGGCCGGGGGCAGTGCGGCCGTGGCGGGGCTGTTGGTCCAGGCCAGGAGCTTGAGGTAGGGCGTCCGGTCGCGATAGGTGCGCAGCTGCTCGTCGGGGTCGGTGGGCGTCGCCGGGCCGGTCATCGTGAGCTGGCGGGTCCGGTCCGCGCTGACGACGACGAGCGTCGCGCGGGGATTGGCGGCGAGGTCCTCCACCTTCTGGGACCGCGAGTCCGTGTGGAAGGTCGGTCCGTCGGGGCTCACCCCGGAGATCAGGAGGTGCCGACACCGCGGCGTCCCCTCCGGATCGACGGTGGCCAGCACGCCCAGGGGAGGATCGAGGGGGTCGACGGCGAGCCAGGCCACCATCGCGGCCAGAGGGTCCTCGCCCGGTTCCGGCACGTCGTCACCCGCCCGGGTGTCGGGCAGCTCGGCGGCGGTCATCGCGGGGCCCCCGCTGCGGCGGGGACAGCGTCCGGGAGCCCGGCGTCCGGGAGCCCGCGCGCCGGGTCGAAGTCCGCGATCTCCCCGAGCGCACCGACGACGGTGGCCACGTGATCGGCCACCAGTCGGGCACCGGTGTCGGGGTCGGCGTCGGTGGGGTCGCCGATCACCCCGGTGTCGGACAGGTCGTCGGCCAGCCAGCCGAACTTCACGGGGCCGGTGAAGCCGATGTGCCGGCATCCGGCCACCGCGGTCGGGACCCGGGCCTCGGCGACGGACATGTCGACGAGGTCCGGACGCAGGTGGAGCATCATCGACGTCTCGGCCCACCCGGCGTGGATCCCCATCCCGAGCTCACCGGGCCCCGGCACGGCCCTACCGGCGTAGAGGAACGTCCGGAGGCCGCTGCGCCGGCGCAGTTCCCGCAGCGCCACCTCCAGCAGCGCGGAGTTGCCCCCGTGGCAGTTGACGAAGAGCACGCGGCGGAATCCGCTGGCGGCCAACGCCGAACCGAGTTCACGCACCTGGGACAACAGGGTGTCGGCGGTGATCCACATCGCCCCGGGGAACGAGGAGTGCTCATCGCTCTTGGTGTATCCCAGCGCGGGCATGAGCCAGGCGTCGACCCCGGATGCCTCCTCCACCGCCCGGGAGGCCACCGCCTCGGCCACGATGAGGTCGGTGGCCAGGGGGAGGTGGGGGCCGTGGGGTTCGATCGCGCCGGCGGGGATGACCGCCACGGGATCGCCCCGGCCCACGTCCGCGGCCTCGACCGTGCTGAGGTCCGCGTAGCGCCGCGCGGGCCCGATCACGCCCCCCACCGCCCGGGATTGAGCAGGCCGTAGGGGTCCGTGCGCGCCGCGAGTGCCCGCACCTGTTCGGTGCCGTGATCCACGCGGTACTGGTGCGGGGAGTGCACCGTCACGCCCAGTTCCTCCAGGACGGGCACGCCCGCGTAGGCGGCGTCCGGGTCGGTGTAGTGCCCGTTGAGCATGCCGAACATCCGGCCGTGGCCGGCCTCGAGGTGCAGGGTCCCGCCCGGGTAGACGGCCTCGACCTCGTCCAGCCGCTCCACCAGGGCGTCGCCCTGGCATTCCATGTGGAACCACGTGTCCGGCTCCGCCTTCTGCAGCCAGTGGGTGGGGTGGTTGTAGGACAGGGTCGAGACCTTGATGCTCTCGTTGACTCCTGAGCGGACCGCCTCCACCACTCCCCCCGCCTCGGTGACCAGCGCGCTCACCCGGTCGACGACCGAGGCGTCGACGATCGCCCGCAGGCTGGCCCGGCCGGGGGGGATGGCCTCGTCGGGCGGCAGACACCCGGCGACGTGGGCGCCGTCCGCCGAGCACAGCCGTGGGGCGGGGTCGAGTCGGTGGATCCGCGGGACCACGGAGAAGGCGTCGTGGTGATCGTCGAAGCTGGCGTAGACGCACCGCCAGTCCTGCAGGGGTTCGATCCGCACGGTGGCGCGCACGATGATCCCCGCGACCCCGTAGGTGTGCACGAACGGCTGGGCGTCGTCGCCCTCCAGGTGCACGATCTCGGCGTCCGGGTGGGCGTAGACCACGTCGAGCGCCTCGACGAACCCCTCGTGGTTGCGGCCGTGGACGATCGTGCCGGTTCCGGCGGACCCCCCGGCGAGGAATCCCCCCAGGGTGGACTGCACGGTCGAGGGATACATCCACAGCTGCGAGCCGTCCCGCGCGAGGCGTTTCTCCAGGCTCATCATGCGCACGCCGGCCTCCGCGGTGACCGTCCCGGCCTCCGGGTCCACGTGGTCGATGCCCCGCAGCGCGGTCAGGTCCAGCACGAGCCCCCGTGCAGCGGGACCACCTGACCGTAGTTGCCGGTGCCCTTGCCACGTGAGGTGATGGGGACGCCGCGCCGGACGGCGGCCCGGACGACGGCGGGGACCTGATCGACGCTCGTGGGCCGCACGACCACCTCGGGCCGTCCGATGGGCCACTGCGCACGCAGGATGGGGCTCAGGTACGAACCGTCCTGCGAGGCCTTGTCGAGGCTGCGGTCGTCGGTGAGGACGAGGTCCGGGCCGAGCAGCGCGGTCAGGTCCTCCACGAGTCCGCCCACGTCCGGGGCCGTGGCGACCGGGGGCGTCACCGTCTGGGTCTCGCTCACTGGGGTGCCTTCCTGTGTCGGGTGGTCACTCGGGTGGGGGTCAGTTCATCCCGATGGTCGGGTCGATGAACCGGTTGGTCGCGATGGTCTCCGGGGTGACGTCCTCGGCGATCGAGACGTCGGCGGCCTCGTAGATGCCCGAGACGAGCTCGACGATGTCGGCCAGTCGGTCCTCGTCGAAGTTGCCGATCGTCGAGTCGGGACCGTTGCCGACGATCTCGCGCTCGAGCATGGCCTCGACGGCGAAGTCGGCCAGTTCGTCGCTGTAGACCCACCCGGTGTTGAACTGCTCGACGGCGTCGACGATCACCTCGTTGGTGCGGCTGGGGTCGGCGAAGTACTCGACCTCGGCCTGCTGCAGGACCGGCACCAGCATCTCCAGGCAGGCGGCGTTGTCCTCGAGCTCGGCCGAGCGCACCGCCATCATGGACTTGTAGATCGGGTATCCGGTGTCGTGGAGCAGCTCGTAGGCCACGGGCTTACCCCACTCGGGGACCTCGTTCTCGTAGATGAACGGCTCGGCGCTGGCGTAGCCCTGCTGCGCGACCGTCCCGCCCGCCGCCACGAAGTTGGACGGCGAGCCGTCGTAGCTGCCGTCGACCTGCGCGGGATCCAGGATCCCCTCTCCGGTGAGGTAGTCCATGTACGCGTTGCCCTCGAAGTACAGGACCCGGGTGCCCTCGTCCTTGAGGTCGGCGATCCGCGCCACGTCCGGGTAGGTCTCCGGGTCCCACATGATCATCTGCGGGTTGATGTCGAGCGGGGCGAACACCCCGACGGTCGGGTTGTTGAGGGAGTTCTGCACGGCCTGGTCCGAGTCCACGTACCCGAGCATGATGTCGGGGTCCTGGTACATCTGCGCGGTCACCTGTTGGAACCCGATCGCCGGACCGCCGGTGCGGATCTCCACGTCCACACCGGTGTACTCCCCGGAGGCGAACAGCGGACCCGAGACCGCCTTGGCCGCGGCGTCGATCGTGGGATCCGGTCCCAGGAGTTCGTAGAGGTGACCGTGTTCGGCCTCCGGGTTCCAGTCCGTCTGGACCACCACGGTGGCGGGGCAGCTCGCGCTGAGGTCCACCGCCCCGATCTCGCCGGTGTAGCCGGACGCGGCCTCGGTCTCGGTGTCGCCACCACCGCAGGCGGTGAGTGTGGCGGCTCCGAGGGTGCACACGGCGGCGACGGAGAGCACGGTCCTGGTGGTGTGGGTGCGGCGCATGGGGGTCTCCTCCCGGGGACCGGATCCGGCCTCCCGTATTGACGTGATCAATATCTATAGTGAAACGGCGCTTCGTTTCGGTTGTGTTGCCGGTCGGGCAGATGTGGGTTAATGCGCAGACGTGGGTTGATGCACAGACGTGGGGGGACGCACGGCGACCGTCACCGCTGGTCCTCGGCGTTGTACCACCGGCCCACCACCTTGCGGGAGAGCAGCCCGAAGGCCAGGAACACGGCCACACCGAGCAGAGACGCCAGCAGGATGGAGGCGAACAGCTCCGGGGACTGCAACCGGGCCCGGTAGGTGTCGATGAGGATGCCGATACCGGGGTCGCCCTGCTTGAAGAAGAAGTCCCCGACGATCGCGCCCACCACGGAGAGCCCGGCGGCCACCCGCAGTCCCTCGAACAGGGCGGGCAGCGCGGCCGGCGCCTCGAGTTTGCGCAGCACGGTCAACCGGCCGGCGTGGTGGAGGCGGAAGAGGCGCCGCAGCCCCGGGTCGACGGACTTGAGTCCGAACAACGTGTTGGAGACGATCGGGAACAGGGCGATGAGCACGCAGACGAACACCCGCGCGGTGAAGCCGAAGCCGAACCAGAAACCGATGAGCGGCACCAACGCGAGGATCGGGATGCACTGCAGCACCACCGCGTAGGGGAACAGGGAGCGCTCCGCCCACGTCTCCTGGCTCATCAGGATGGCCCACACCACGCCGATCACGAACGCGATCGCCAGGCCGGTCAACGCCACCACCGTGGTCCGTTCGAGCGCGTCGAGCATCGCCGGGAGGTTGTCGCCCATGAACCCCTCGGTGATGACGACGTGCGGAGCGGGCATCAGGAAACGCCGCGAGGGTTCGAGCACCACGTAGCTGATGAAGTACCAGACCCCCAGGACCATGGCCAGCACGACGAGCGGACCGCCGATGCTCACCAGCGGGCCGTCCGCGGACAGTCGCGGGCGCGAGCGCCTCGCCGTCGTCGTGGTCGTCGCCGCCGCCGTCGCCGATGTCGTCGCCGACTGCGACCCCGGACCCCCGGACCCGGAGCCGTCGTGGGGACCCGGCTCCTCGCCTGGTGCGATCGACCCGGGCGTGGCGCGACCCGCCCGGAGAGCCTGCGTGGCAGTGGTCGTGTTGTCCATCAGTGTGCCTCCTCGAGTGCCTGGGAAACCTCGCCGACGAGGTTGATGTAGTCAGCCGAGTAGCGGACCTCGGGGTCGCGGGGGACGTCGAAGGGAACCTCGACGGAGTGGATGATGCGACCGGGTCGGCCGGACATCACCACGACGCGGGTGGACAGGTACACCGCCTCCGACACCGAGTGGGTGATGAAGAGGCCCGCGAAGCGCTTGGCGGCGAACAACCCCAGGAGTTCGTCGCCGAGTCGTTGCCGCGTGATCTCGTCGAGCGCGCCGAACGGCTCGTCGAACAGGAACAGTTCCGGCTCGAGCGTGAGCGACCGCGCCAGCGACACCCGCATCTTCATGCCGCCGGACAGCTCGCGCGGCAGGGACCGCTCGAAACCGGACAGCCCCACGAGGTCGATCGCCTCCTGCGCCCGCCGACGCCGCTCGGTCTTGCCGATCCCGTCGAGCTCGGCCAGCATCTCGACGTTCTGCGCGACGGTGCGCCACGGCAACAGCGTGGCGTCCTGGAAGACGTACCCCACCCGGTCGGTGCCGGTCTGCATGTAGCCGTCGGTGTGTTCCGCGAGCCCCGAGGCCAGGCCGAGGAGCGTGGATTTGCCGCAGCCCGAGGGCCCCACCACGCTGACGAACTCGCCCGCCCCCACGCGCAGATCCACGCCCTCGAGCGCGCGCGTGCCGTTGGGGTAGGTGACGCCGACGTCGGAGAAGCCGAGGATCTCGGCACCCGGTCGCAGGGCGGGGCGGGCTGGGGTCGTCATGGCAGCTCCTGGAGGTCGGGAGAGTGGTTCGGGGGGTGGAAGGGGTCGACGACGACGGACGCCCTCGCGGACACGACGCGGCCCGCGCGCAGCACGATCCGGTCCACGGGGGCGTCGGCGATCACGTCGTCGAGCCCGCTCGCGCGCACGAGCAGCAGGTCCGCGCGACGGCCGGGAACGGGGCCGGCGGGCGGCAGGCCCATGACGTCGCGCGCGCCGTCGGTGACCAGGTGCCATGCGGTGTCCATGTCCAGATGGGCGGCGACGACGAGCAGCATCGCGGTCTCCACCGCGTCGGACCGACCGACCGGGTTGAACGGGTCGCGCACGTTGTCCGCGCCCGCACCCACGGTGACGCCGCCGTCCAGCAGCCCCCGCACCGGAGGTAGCCCGCGGGGCGTGGACGTGCACTCCGCCCGCCCCTGCAGGTAGAGGTTCGTGATGGGCAGGGTCACCACCCCCACCCCCGCCCCGCGGAGCGCCGCGGCGGCCGAGGCCTGGCCGGAGGCGTCCATCGCGCCGATCCGGCAGCAGTGGCCGGCCGTCCGGATGCGCCCCGGTTCCCACGAGGCCACCCGGTCGGTGAAGGGGGTGAGCATCGCGTGGTCGCCGTCGAGGAACTCGTCGACGTGCAGGTCCACGCCGACCCCCAGCTTCTCGGCCAGATCGATCAGTCTGTGCGTCTCGGCGACACTGTCCGGGGCGATGTGGGGGGCGCCGCCGATGAGGTCGGCCCCGGCCTCCATGGCCGCGCGGACGCAGTCGGCGGGATCGTCGTCGCCCGCCATCGCGACGATCTGCAGGTCCAACTCGTCCGCGAGTTCGTCACGCACCCGGACCAGGGCCCGGATCCCGCGAAGGGGATCACCGTCGTCGTGGAGGTCGACGTGGGTGCGTACCGCCGTGGTGCCGCTGGCGACCAGGCGACGGGCCGCCTCCAGCGCCCGATCATGGATCTCGTCCTCGTCGACCGTGGCGGAGAAGGCCCTCCACGCGTCGATCGCCGCGCCGAGGTCGCACCCCGGCGGCCTGGTCGCACCCCAGCTCAGGGCCTTGTCCAGGTGCGCGTGGGGTTCCGCCGGCGCCGTCAGGGCGAGGTAACCATGACCGTCGATCACTGCCGGGCGGTGAGCCTCGGGGCCGGCCCCGCCCGCCCCCTCGTCATCGTCGGCCCCGTCCACCTCCGTGACGGCGACGACCACACCACCCTCGATGTCCAGATCGACGACCCGGCCGTCGGGCAATCCGACCCCGGTGATGCGGTCAACCCGCCTCGGGCCTGCGGTGCGAGCCCTCCCGTCGTGCGGCCTCGCCGGGGAGGCGTCGCGGCCCGCTGCTACGTCACCACGCTGGCGTGTGAGTGTGTCCACTGACTGGGTTCTCCTGCTCTGCCGGACCGTCCCCGACCGGGTCGGTATGGTGTCCTTGCGCTTTCGCTCAGGACGCGGGATATTGACCTCGTCAATACAGATCAGTGTCACGGGCGGGTGTTTCGACCGGATTACCCCGCCGGATCTGGCCTGTAACCGCTCACAGAGCGCTCGCGGAGAACGGGAGGCACCGGTGTCGGGACTTCGGGAAGACGGTCTGACGCGCCTGGGTTCCCGCATCCGGCATCACCGTCAGCAGCTCGGCCTGACCCTCGTGGAGGTGGCGGGCCACGCCGGCATCTCCCAACCCTTCCTCAGCCAGATCGAGCGAGGCAAGGCCGCCCCGAGCATGTCGACCCTCGAGGGCCTCGCGCACGCCCTGGGCACCACCCAGGCGCACCTGCTGGAAGCGGTCGACTCCGGCGACCAGGCGGCAGGCCGCCCGACGACGACCGACCGGGCAGCGTCCGGCGGCGGCGCCCCGACGACCCCCGACGGCGCGACGAGTCCCGACGGCGCGACGAGTCCCGACGGCGCGACGGCCGCGTCGGCCGCCCAGGTCGACATTCGCCGCGCGTCGGAGGGCGCCATTCTCACCCGCGCGGAGGGCACGGTAGGGGGCCACACCCGACTGCTGCCGGGCGGGCCGAACGACACGCAGTTCCTCGAGTTCGTGGAGACCAATCACGTCCCGGGTCGGTTCTTCGAGCACCCCGGCCGCGAGTGGATCTACGTCACCCGTGGCACCGTCCTGCTCGAGGTGGGCGGGTCGCTGAGCAGATTGGAGCCGGGTGACGTGGCGCGGTATGACGGGACACTCCCCCACCGCTGGTACGTACCCGAGGGCGGCACGGCGTGCCTGATCGTGGTGCGGCCAGGCTGAGGTGTCGGACCCGGCACCCTTCTGACCTGCGGTGCCCTGCAGGGGCCTTGCAGGGCACCGCAGGTCACACGCGCCGGTCGCCGCCCCCGGACAGCATGTCGTACCTCGAACATACGATCGAATCATGACCTCACCCACACCTCGCCTGTCCGACGGCACCGCGCCATGTGACCGCCCCACGCCACATGACGACGCCGACCCTCCTGACACGCTGGTGCCACCTCCTGGATTCACCACTGCGACAGGGCCGGCATCGCCCGTCCTGGTGCCCGAGGCGTTCGCCCGGTGGGATCCCGGCCAGCAGCGTGGCTACCTCACCCAACGAACGATCTACGCGGCCGAAGGGCGGACCCTCGCCTACGCCTACGACTGTGTCCGTTCGGCCGCCGACGGCTTCGCCACCGAGGGCGACCCACACCGCGACCCGTGGGAGGCGGCTGCCACGATGATCGGCGCCTCTATGGCTCTCTCCCGTCACGGGGCATCACGCCTGGTGACCACCGCGGTCGAGCTGACCGAGCGGCTTCCCCGCACCGCGGCGCTTCTGGCGACGGGATGGATAGGGATCCTCGCCGCCCACACCATCGCCGAGGAGACGGCCCTGGTGGCCGATCACCTCATGCCCGACGTTGACCGCCGGATCAGCGAGGGGCTTGCTCCCACCAGGCGCCGGACACACCCGCCGCGGCTGGGGCCGCTGCGCAAGATGCTCCTCAGGACAGTCTCCGCCTGCGATCCGCTGGGTGCTGACGCCCGCGCCGAACAGTCACGACGCGGTCAGGACGTGGAGCTGGTGCCCCTCCGCGACGACCGGGCGATCATCACGGCCACGCTCACCGCCGAGGACGCACTGGAGATCGCGGACCGTGTCGAGGCGCTCGCCCGCACCGCACCGGCGGGCGATCCGCGAACGCTCGGCCAACTTCGCGCGGCCGGACTGCTCGCGCTCAGCCGTGGGTGGAGTTGCCTGCCCGACCCACGAGGGGAACACCCCGGCGACCCGGAGGCCCGGTCCGCGGCGCGTCGGGTGGTCCTCCACGCCTACGACGACGGCAGCCCGGGCAACCGCGGGATCTCCCTCGCCGGATACGGACCGGTCACCGGGCACACCGCGGACGAACTGCAGCGCGACGTCAGGCACCGCGTCACCGAACTCTCCGAACTCGCGGACCCCGATTCCGCCGCCGCCCGACGCCACGCCCCGTCCGAGGCCCTGGCCCATTTCTGCCGTGGACGCGACGGCACCTGTGTGTTCCCCGGTTGCCAGACACCGGCCGAGAAGTCCGACCTCGACCACATCATCCCCTTCGACCACGACCGTCCCGAACGCGGCGGGCACACGACCTGTGACGACCTCGGGAGCCTCTGCCGTTTCCACCACAGGCTCAAGACCGACGGAGTGTGGGCCTACTACCGGGACACCGACGGTTCCTATGTGTGGATCCACGGTCCCCACCATCCGGATCGAGACCCCGGAACCCGTGTCACGACGTATCCCACGGGCCCACTCTCGGACCACGCCGCTCCCCGACGACCCGAGGCGAGCCGGCGTCAGCGGGAGGCCGCCGAGGCGGGCGCGACCGGCAGCGGATGTGCGGAGTCCCGGAGACGTCCACACGTGCGGCACCGGCGTGACGCCGAACGACGCGGTCTCCGCGCGCAGGCGCGACTCCGGCGACACGCCCCACCGTCCGGTCCGGTGGCCCCCTCGGAGCCCTCGACCACGGGGCCTGAGGACGAGCCCCCGTTCTGATGAGCGGAGTGACACTCGCGCGGTCAGAACCGCGAGCTCGTCGGATACCACCCGTCGGACGCGTCGTGGGGTCCGACGGAGCGGACCTCGACGTGCTCGAAGGATGCGAAGTCTTCGGCGAGCCTGCCCCAGTTCTCCCGGGTGATCGCGGTGGTGATCGTCGAGGCGATCCGCCCGATACCGCCGTAGATGCCGGAGAGCTGGTTCCCGGTCACGCCCATGGACGCGCGGGCGCCGGTCGAGAAATGGTGCAGCCGGGAGAGCCACGGAGCTGTGCCCGGATCTCGCTCGGTGAACTCGAACCCGGGACCCAGATAGGGACTCGATCCGGCCGGGTGTCCCATTGCGGGCGGGTGACGGTCGGACCACAGCGCTATGTCGTCGACGAACTCGGCGAGCTCCGGCCGCAACCGCAGGTCCACCGTGTATCCGGTCGCGGCCAGCACCACATCGGCGTGGAACCGCCCCCTGTCGGTGTCGATCGCGATCTCCTGCTCACCGGCGTCGGTGGAGACCATCGACACGGCCTTCCACCCACAGCCGGTGTGCAGTGCGAAGCCGGAGTGCGCGAAGCACCGCCACACCGAATGCTGGGTGGGCGGCTGCGGGAGGCCACCGGACATCACGCCGAACTCCCACTTGGCCTCGTCGTCGAGGTCGTAGAAGCATTCCTGCATGCCCGGGAATTCCATCCACCGCAGCGGGTTGGACGCCGGGAGGGTCTCCCGGCGCACGAACACGTGCGCCCGGACGGCGCCGTGGTCGAGGGCGGTGGCCGCGTTGTCGAACCCGGATGCGCCACCGCCCAGTACCGCCACCCGCTGACCCCGCAGCGCGGCGAAGTCGATCGGGTCCTCCGTGTGGAACCAGCGCTCGCGGGGCAGCGAGGACGAGATGAGGTCCGGCACGCGCGGCCCGCCTCCGCCCGCGAGTCCGAGTGCGCAGACGATGCGCCTGGCGGTCACCGTGGTCTCGTTCCCCGCCGGGCCACTCAGTTCCACGGAGAAGGACCCGTCCGGGGTGGCGGGCCGGTGGATCGCCGTGACGCGGGTCTGGTGCCGCACCCGGACGCCGGTGACCTCCCGGTACCACCGCAGGTAGTCGTTCCAGTCGAGCCGGGGAACAAGCTCGACGGCCGCCCACGCGGCCTCGCCGTACACGGCCTCGAACCAACGCCGGACGTGCAGGGAGGGGACGTCGAACTCGATACCCCTCATGTGTTTGGGGCTGCGCAGGGTGTGCATACGGGCATAGCGGTCCCAGCACCCCACCTGCTGCTCCGGACCGTCGTCCACCACCAGGACGCGGTCGATCCGTTGGCGTTGCAGCGCGAACGCGGTGCCCAGTCCGGCCTGCCCCCCGCCGATCACCAGGACGTCGAGTTCGCTCGACCCCGGATCCCGGGGGATCCAGTCGCGGGAGTGGCTGGTGGTGGCGATGTCCTCGTGCACGCGGGCCCGGAGGGCCGCGAGGCGCTCCTCTGCGTCGGGAAGGCGCCGGGAGTCCGGTGCCGCGGTCACAGTGTCGGGGCTGGTGTCCGGGCCGGCGGTGACGGTATCGGATGCTGCGGCGTCGGAGGTCACGGCGGTCATGGCGGAGGAGCTCCTGGGTTCAGCGGGCCCGGGTCGATGCCGCGGGCCCACCCGGGTCCTGCGCCCGGGCGGACACCACGGCGATGCCTGACTGATGACTCGACCGCCGCGCCGTGGGACGCGGCGGTCGGATCGGCGGGGCCGACCGCACCATCGTGGTGTCGGACCCGAGTCTGGCAGCGCGGTTTTTCGGGTGTGTTACGGGCGCGTGAGCCCGGTGTGCCGTGCCAGGGCGACCCGCTCGGCCAGCTGGTCGAGGGCCTCGGGGCTCAACGTGCCGTGGACGCGCAGTCGGGCGATACCGCCGTCGGGGAACACGTCGAGCCGGACGAAGTGCACCGGACCCACCGGATGGCCCGGCCGGCCCACCAGAAAGCGGTGCCGGCAGTCGGGTTGCAGAGGCGTACGGGGAACGAGGTCCACCCACCGGTCGGGGTGGTCCAGGTCCTCTGCGCTGGCGATTCCACGAAGCGACGCCGACGCCGGCGCGTTACCGATGTAGTAGGAGGTGTCGATCTCCACGTGGTCGACCGATCCCTCGCCCGCGAGCGCCACCGTCACGTGGTCGTTTCCTCCCCCTCGTCGCCGGGAGTTCTCCCAGCCCTCGCCCATGACGCGGGAACGCCCGGGGGCGATGATGTTGGCCGGCGACGAGTAGAACAGGTCCGAGCAGTCGACCACCCGGCCGCCGTTCTCGGCGGCCGCGAGGTCGACGGTTCCCCGCAGGAACGTGGGGTCAGGGGTGGGGTCGCCGTGGACCCGCAGTCTCGCGACACCCCCGTCGGGGATCATCCGCAGCCGCACATGGGTCACCGGCGCGGCGTCGGGCACCGCGAAGTGATTGCGCGTGTCCCCCGCCGCTTCCGCCTCGGGTACCAGCGGCCGCCATCGGGCACCCGCGAGGTCGTCGACCCCCGGGTAACCGTCGATCCACGCGCCGTCCACGGCGACCTGCGGGGGGTAGTTGCCGCAGAAGAAGGCGGTGTCCACCACGACCCCGCGCACCACGCCCGGCACCCCGAGGCGGACTATCGCCGCGTCCTGCCCGGGCGAGCGCCGCCGGCGGGTCTCCCAGCCGTCGTAGACCTTGCCCTTGTGTCCGAACAGGGCCGGATCGAACACCGGCTCGGAGGCGAGGATCAGGTTCTCCTTCTCGGCGAAGAACTCATCGTCGGCGTGGACGACACTGCCGGCCAGCTCGCGGGAGGCGAGGTCGGGCAGGGCGAGGTAGTCGGGCTCAGGCATCGGTGGTGTCATCCGGTCAGTTCCGTTCGTGAGGGTGGCGCAGCTGGCTCGGGTGGTCTCGGGCGGAAGACCGCGGTACCGGAGGCGGGGCCGTCGAGGTCCACGCGGCGGCCGGCGAGGTAGACCTCGCGCACGACTCCGCCGAGTGCCCGCTGGGCATACGCGGTGACGGGGTTCTTGTGCTGTAACCGCTCGGGGAGGACCACGAATGCCTCGTCGGGGGCCAGGACCACCAGGTCGGCGCGGGCGCCCGGGCGGATCGACCCGCGGTCTCGAAGCCCGGCGAACTCGGCGGGGCCGGACGACATCCACCGGACGACATCGGGCAGCCCCAGTCCGCGCAGTCGCGCCTCGGACCAGATGATCGGCAGGCCCAGTTGCACCGAGGCGATCCCGCCCCAGGCCTGGCCGAAGTCACCGGTGTCGAAGCGCTTGAGTTCGGGAACGCACGGCGAATGGTCGGAGACCACCAGATCGATGGTCCCGTCCCGCAGCCCCTCCCAGAGCCGCTCGCGGTTACCGGCCTCACGGATCGGCGGGCAACACTTGTAGTGGGTGGCGCCGGGCTGGATCTCCTCGGAGAACAGCGACAGATAGTGCGGGCACGTCTCCACCGTGAGGGGCAGCCCCTCCGCCTTGGCCGAACGGATCAGCGGGAGGGCGTCGGCGGCCGAGAGGTGGAGGATGTGGGTCCGGCATCCGGTGCGGCGGACGCCGTCGATCACCTGCGCCACCGCACGGACCTCCGCGGCGACCGGCCTGGACTCGACGAATCCCGCGTACTCGGGCCCGGACGCGGGAGGCTGCGCGTCGATGGTGCCGGCGTCCTCGGCGTGGACGATCAGCAGCCCGTCGAACCCGGCGATCTCCTCCATGGCCGCCACCATCTGCGCGGCGTCCAGTGGCGGGAACTCGTCGATCCCGGAGTCGAGCAGGAAGCACTTGAACCCGAACACCCCGCGGTCCCAGAGTGCGCGTAGACGGCCCAGGTTCTCGGGCACGGCTCCACCCCAGAACCCGGTGTCCACCCGGAGTGTGCCGCTCGCACTGGCCAGTTTCGCGTCCAGCGCGCCGGGCGTGGTGGTGACGGGGCTCGAGTTGAGCGGCATGTCGATCAGGGTGGTCACTCCGCCACACGCCGCGGCCCGGGTGGCGCTGGCGAAGCCCTCCCAGTCCGTGCGGCCGGGTTCGTTGATGTGGACGTGGGTGTCGACGAGGCCGGGGAGCAGCACCACGTCGTCACCCAGGTCCACGACGTGCGTACCGGCCGGGGTCGGGGAGGTCGGGGCCGCGGGGCCGGTCTCGACGGCCAGGATGATCCCGTCCGAGACCGTGACGGCTGCCGGCACGATCTCCGAGCCGATCACCGCGCGGTGTGCGCGCAGGACGGTCTCGGGGGCACCGTGCGTGCTCATGTCGTGGACTCCGCGGGGCGGTGGGCGGCGAGATCCGCCCGCCCGGACCTGGGTCGCCGCAGCCGGTCGAGCGCGGCCCTGTCCGCTCCGGTCAGTTCCTCGACCTCGGCATCGGTGGCCGCGCCGCAGTCCAGCGCGCGGACGCAGAAGTCGGCCAGGGCGCGGGCGGTGGCCGGTTCGTCGAGGTATCCGGCCGATCCTGCGCGTCCATCGACAGTGCTGCCGAGGTAGGCCGAGAGGCGGGCGCCGGCGGTGGGCAGCGAGCGACGGTAGAAGGCGTAGGTGGCCACGTAGCGGGAGACCAGTTGTGCGGGGTGCAGGTCCCAGCCCTGGTAGAAGCCGCGACGCAAAGACCGGTCGACCAACCGCGCGTGCAGCTGCCAGGCGGGGAGGACGGCGTCCGCCTCCCCCACCGGCAGTCTGTTGGTCGAGCCGTCGGAGAGCGCCACACCGGTGCCGGCGGCGGCGACCTGCATGACGGCCTTGGCGTGGTCGGCGACGGGGTGGTCCATCGCCTGGTACTCGGCGGCGATGCCGCAGGCCGCCGAGTAGTCATAGGTGCCGTAGTGCAGCCCGATGCAGCGTCGATCGGCCGCGTGCACCAGCCGCGCCACCAGCGCGGACCCGTCGGGCCCGCAGATCGACTGCGGGGTCTCGATCTGGATCTCGAACCCGAGGGTCCGCTCGGCCAACCCGGTCGCCTGCTCGAGCTCGCGGCACATCCGGACCATGGCCCGCACCTGGTCCACCGAGGTCACTTTGGGCAGGGTCGGCCGAAAGCCGCTCGCATGGTTGCCGTGCAGCCCGCCGCCCGCCGCGAGTCCGCCGACGAACCGGGTGAAGGTCCGGATCCCACGTCGGCGGGTCCGCGGGTCGAGGGACCCGAACCGCAGTCCCCAGAACGGAGGGAGCGACGGTGCTGAGGACGGTGTTGACGACGACAACGACGACGAGTCCGGCCCCCGCTGCTCGGACGCCGTCCGCGTCGCCACCAGATCCGCGAGCACCCGGTCGACGTGCGCGTCCTCGTCGCGGTCGCGGGCGTCGGCGGGCACGCCACGCTGGGTGAAGCCGTCCTCGAAGTCGATGCGGAGGTCCTCGACGGGTTCCCGCGCGAGCTTGTCCCTGACGAGTGTGTGGAGGGATGCGGCCTCGCGCTCGAGGTCGAGAGCCCCCGCAAGCAGGTCCCCGAACACCCCCGCCAGAGCGGAGGTGTCCGGCAGATGGGTGTCGAAGGCCTCGAGCGCGGCTGCGCCGACCTCGGGCACCACGCCGGCGTGGACGCGCTCGGCGGGGAGGTACAGGGTATGGACGGGCTGGCGCGTGGCGGCAGGACCCGGGAACCGCTCGGCGAGGGCGGCATCGGCGGCGGCGAGGTCGGAATCCAGGGCGTCGGCCAGTCCCTCGAGCCCGCCGGGACCTTCTCTCACCGCCGCTCCCGCCGGGCTGCCGCCAGGACTCGCGCGGCCTCGCGGACGGCGCCCGTGTTGGCCCTGCCCTGGCGCGAGCCAGCGAGTTTGGCGGCGATGTGGTCGCGCACGGTGATCGGTTCGTACGCGGACTGGTCCGCGCCGGCGAGGCCGGGCAGGGTGCCCACGACCGCGTCGACGTCGCCGTCGTGGAAGAACGCCGCCGAGCGCCGTCGCACGATCCCCCCGTCGACGACCGGGGGCTTGACCCGGTGCAGCGTGGACATCCAACGGTCCCCGGTCAGCCGCGCGGTGAGATCGCCCAGGTTCACCAGCAGTCCGCCCTCGACGGGCTGGACGTCGTGCCACACGCCGTCGGAGGACAGGACCTGCAGACCCGCCACGCGGTCGGCCCACAGGACGGTCACCAGGCCGAAGTCGGTGTGCTCGCCCATCCCGGTGAGTTCGCCGTCGAGGGTGATCGGGCCCGGGGCAGGGCGTAGTTGTTCAGCCGCAGCACGTCGATCGAGTGTCCGGTGATGTCGGTGAACACCTCGGGTGGGACACCGAGCGCGTCGGCGAACGCCCGGGTGAGGGTCCGCGCGACCCTCGAGGCCTCGCCGAAGTAGGCGTCGATCCGGGCCCGGAAGCCGCCGCACTCCGGCCACACGTTGATCCCGTAGTCGGCCTCGTCCAGTGCCAGGTCGGGGAAGGAGCGCGCCTCGACGCCGACGTTGAACGCCTCGAAGAAGTCGTTCATCCGGCTGGCTGACTCGACTCCCAGGCTCAGGCTGAGTGTCTCGCTCTTCGGCGGGCTGTACCCGCGATTGGCGCCGGCCACGCGATAGCCGCTCTTGGTCTCGGGGGGCAGCGCGAAGAACTCGTCGATCGCCCCCGCCAGTCCGTCGATCACCGCGTCGTCGATGCCGTGCCCGACGATCTGCATGAAGCCCACCTGCGAGCACGCGGCGTCGATCTCGCGGGCAACGCGTTCGCGGGCGGCAGGGCCGTTGTCGAGACCGACGGCGCTCGAGGTGTAGGGGCTCAGGTCGATCACCGGGACACTGAAACCGACGTCCGTCGTCGTCTCTGGTGGGGTGGTCGCTGGTGGTGTGGTCATGTCCGCTCCCGGAGCTGGGGTGCCGGCCGAGGTGACGGGGGCCGGGGTACCGGGGCGCGGCCTGCCGGTGAGGGGTGGCCGAGCCGATGACCAGTTGTATCCGCACGCTATTACCGGCCGGATACCCCGTGTGTCAGCGACGTTACGGGGCGAGCAGAAGATCCCCGGGCACGTCCACATCGCGCGGCGACCCGGTGTCCCCGCACGGCACCTCGGTCACGGTGTCGGCGTGTGCGCGCAGGTACCGTCGCGCACCGACGTCACCTGTGGCCGACGCGATCACCCCGGGGTGGTGTCGTCCGCCGAGCAGCACGGGATGGCCCCATCGCCCGTCATAGGTCGCCACCGCCAGGTCGGCGGTGTGGCAGCCGTCGGCGGAGCCCACCGCGCGGACCCGCCGGACGGCGTCCGCGCCGAGCCACGGCATGTCCACCGGGACCACCACAACGTCCCGCCCGGCCACCGCCACCAGGCCGGCTCGCAGCGAGGACCCCATCCCCGAGTCCCACCCCTCGTTGTGCACCACCCGAGCGCCGGCCACGTCGAGGGGCGCCGCTCCGGTGACGACGACGACGAGGTCGCATCCGCCCCCGCGCAGCAGCCGCACGGCGCGGTCGACCAGGCGTACTCCTCGGTACTCGACCGGCGCCTTGGGCCTGCCGAAGCGTCGGCCCGCTCCGGCCGCCAGCACGAGCCCCACCGCCGCGGTCATCGGTGGATGGCCATGTCGAGTCCGGTGAGCGGGGCACCCGTCCCGCCCCGATGGTGGGCGACGAGCTCCGCCGCGATCGACACGGCCGTCTCGGCGGCGGTGCGGGCGCCGAGGTCCAGTCCGATCGGTGAGCGGAGTCGCCCCAGCTCACTCTCGGCGACACCCGCCTCGCGGAGCAGCGCCAGCCGCTCGGAGTGGGTGCGCCGGCTTCCCATGGCGCCGATGTATCCGGCCTCGGTGCGCAGGGACTCGACGAGCAGGGGGATGTCGAAGCGGGGGTCGTGGGTGAGGACGCAGATCGCGGTGCTCGGACCGACGCGGGTCCGCTGCAGGAACTCGTGGGGCCAGCACCGCACCACCTCGGCGGCGGCGGGGAAACGCGCGGGGCGGGAGAAGACGGGCCGGGCGTCGCACACCGAGACCCGGTAGCCGAGAAGGCGCCCGATCGTGGCCAGGGCCTCGGCGAACGCGGTGGCACCGAACACCAGGAGTCGCGGCGGGGCCAGGGACTGCACGAACACGCGACCGGCGGGACTCTCCACCACCGCGGTCCCCGATCGACCGAGCATCGCGGTGGCGCGGGCGCGGGCCGGGGCCAGGTCGCCGGGATGCTCGCCACGCCGGTCCGCGCGCGAGTCCTCGTGCGATCCGGCGAACCGCTGCGGGGTCTCGTCGTCGTCCTCCGTTGGCGACGTCCCCACCACCACCGTCCACTCACCGGAGCGAGGACCGTCCAGGACGGTGGTCACCACCACCGGCAGTCCCTCGCCCAGGGCGGCGGTGACGCGGTCGATCGGATGCCCGCCGTGGGCGGGGACGTACTCCACGTACACCTCGAGGCTCCCGCCGCAGGTCGGCCCCACCGCCAGGAGCTCGTCGCCGTCGGGGCCGAACGCCGCGCAGGCCTGTCGCCCGTCGGCCATGACCTCCTGGCACAGCGTGTACACCGCTCCGTCCACGCACCCGCCGGAGACCCCGCCGATCACCTCCCCGGTCGCGGCCACGGCCATCGCGGTGCCGGTGGCCAACGGGGCGGAGCCGCCGGTGTCCACGACGCGGGCGAGCGCGCACGGGATCCCCTCGGCGCGCCACCGGCTCACGGTCTCGGCGACGGTGTCCATGTGCACATGGTGGCGCGGTCAGATTGCGCGGGTGTTTCGCCGGATCGCGCCGCGAGTTACGCGCGGCGAGTCCACCACGCCGCGCGCACTGCAATCCACGCGTCCCCTCCGACGTGCGCGACCCCTCCGACGTGCGCGTCCTCTCCGACGTGCGCGTCCTCTTTGACTTGCGCGGCCCCTCTGCCCGCCCCCATCCGGCTTTCGCGTCCCCTATGGACCACTCCGCCCGCGCATGTCGACAATGCAGCGGGCGCGGCGGGCTGGCCGGGCAGGGCGGGTGCTCAGTGGTGTCGGGCACCCATGAGGTGCAGGATGCGATGGACGGTGTCGTCGGCGAGCGAGTACCGGACCACCCTGCCGTCCTCGGGGTCGCGGGATGCGGTCACCCAGCCCCGATCCCGCAGGATCCGCAGCGCCTGGGACGCGGCGTTGCGGGTGATCCCGGTCGCGGCGGCCAGGTCCGAGACGGTCGCGACCCCGGGGCCGGCCTGGTGCATGTGCGCGAGCAGGCCCAGCCTCGTGGGGTCGCCGAGCAACTCGAAGCGCTCGGCCCAGCCGCCCAGGTCCATCGCTCCCCCTCCGTCCCCCGCGCCGGTCACCGCCAGACGCAGTCGTCACCGGCAGCCGCGCTCGCCACCTGCGTTATCAGTTAACAACGGTGACACATCCACTGGCTACGCTCTGCTCATTATGTGTCCGACTGGACACATAATCCCTTTCGAGCAGGAGCTCTGCGTGAGACCGTTCTCCTCCCCCGCCGGTGCCGGCCTCGCCGCGAGCCTGACCGTGAGCCTGGCCGCGGCGCTCGCCCTCACCCTGGCCCTGGCCGGCTGCTCGGCGCCCGCCCCCTCCCCCGCCGGGGACCGGGCAGAAGGTGGCCGGGGGGAGGTGGATCAGATCGTCCTGGCGGACGGCGGGGACCCCGGTGAGTTCAACCCGGTGTCCGGATACGGATCGACCGGCGTCTCTCCGCTGTACGAGGGACTCCTGCGCCCGGCCGCGGAGGACGACTCGACGTTGCCACGGCTCGAACCCGCCCTTGCCGCGGCGGAGCCCGAGGTGAGCGACGACGGGCTCACCTGGACTATCCGACTTCGGGAAGGGGTTCGTTTCCACGACGGCTCGCAGCTGGATTCAGGCGACGTGGCCGCCACCTACCGGGCGGTGGTCGACCCGCGCTCGGCCTCCCCCATCGCCTCGGACTATTCCACGATCGAGCAGGTGGACACCCCCGACCCGCTCACCGTGCGTTTCCACCTCGGCGCGCCCGACCCCGGGATGCCGGCCCGGCTGCTGTTGGGCATCGCCCCCTCGGAGGCGCTGACCCCGGGACCGGCATCGGCGTCGGTCCTCAACTCGGAGCCTGTCGGGACGGGCCCCTACCGTCTCGACCGCCTGACCGCCGCGGAGGCCGTGCTCGAGGCCTTTCCCGAGCACCGCGACGGCCCGCCCGAGGTGACCCGACTCGTCATCCGCGCGGTGCCGGATGCCGATGCGCGGGCGCAGATGGTGAGGGCCGGGGAGGTCGACGGGGCCTCGCTGCCGCCCCGGCTCGCCGAGGGGCTGGCCGGCCGGGACGGTCTGGAGCTGGTCTCGGTGGCCTCGGCGGACTGGCGAACGGTGGCGCTGCCCATGTCGCATCCCTTCGCCGGCGACCCCGCGGCCCGTCGGGCGCTCAACGTGGCCGTGGACCGCGACGGCCTGGTGGACAGAGTCCTGTCCGGGCACGGCAGGCCGGTGGCCTCCCCCATCAGCGCTGCCTACCCGGAGTACGAACCCTCGCCGTTCACCGAACCCCGGGCCGCGGGCGAGCGCAGCGTCGAGGCGACCGAGATCCTGCGGGGCGCGGGATGGCGGCCAGGCGACGACGGCGTGCTGGTCCGGGACGGCGAGCGCGCCGAGTTCACCCTGGCCTACCCCGCCACCGACCCGGTCCGTCGCGAGCTGGCCTCGGCGTTCGCCGACCAGATGCGCGAGATGGGAGTGGCGGTGACCGTGTGGGGCGGCAGCTGGGACCAGATCGAGCGGCGGATCGGCGAGGTCGCGATACTGCTGGGCGGCGGGGACAACCCCTACACCGTGGACACCCAGGCCTACCGGGCCCTGCACTCACGGACCGCCGCGACCGGCCCGCTGGACAACCCCGGTGACTTCGGCGACCCGCGGGTGGACGCGGCCCTGGACGCGGCCCGCACCACCGCCGACCCCGTCGAACGCACGGAGTTCTACCGCGAGGCGCAGCGGGCCTACGCCCGCGCCCCCGGCCACGTCTTCCTGGCCACCCTGGACCACACCTACCTTCTCCGGGACACCGGCCACACCCGGCCCGCACCGATCCTCGAACCGCACACGCACGGCGTGACGTGGGGGCCGTGGTGGTCGCTCGCCTCCTGGACCCGCGACCGGTGATCCGCCGACTCGGCGAACGCCGCTCTGACCTGGCACGCCTCACGGCCCGCCGCGCCGTCGCGGCGCCGCTGGTCCTGGTGGCCGTCACGGTCGGCGCGTTCATCCTGGCCGCGACCTCCCCGCTGGAGCCGCTGGCCGCCCACTTCGGCGACGGGTACGAGCGCACCACCGTGGCCGAGCGCGCCGCGGCGGCCGCCGCGCTGGGGACCGACCTGACGTGGTGGCAGGCGTGGTGGACGTGGGTGGCCGGACTGGCCGCCGGCGACGCCGGGTTCTCCCACTCCTACCGGCAACCGGTGCTCGAGGTGGTGACGCAGCGGCTGCCGTGGACGGTCCTGCTCTCCGCCACCGCACTCGCCCTGGCACTCGCGGTCACCCTGGCGGCCGGTGTCGCCGCCGCCCGCCGACCGCACGGGGCCCTCGACCGGGCCCTTGCGGCGATGGCCGTGCTGCTCAGCGCCGTGCCCCCGTTCGTGCTGGCCATGGGATCGGTCGCGGTGTTCGCGGTGACGCTGGGGTGGCTGCCGGTCACCGGGGCGGCCCCGCCCGGACAGGACCCCACGCTCGCGACCCTCGCACGCCACCTCGTCCTGCCCGCGGTGGCGCTGGCCGCGGGTCAGGTCCCGTGGATGCTGCTGACACTGCGCCGCTCGGTCCTCGACGCGGAGGCCTCCGCACCCGTGGCCGAGGCCCGCGCCCGCGGGGTGGGCGAGCGCACGGTGCTCACCGGGCACATCGCGGCCGTGTCGTGGACGCCGCTCATCGCGCTGCTCGGGGCGCGGCTGCCCGAACTCATCGCGGGGTCGCTGGTGGTGGAGACCGTCTTCGCCTGGCCCGGCCTCGCCGCGGCGACCGTGGACGCCGCCCTGGAAGCCGACTTCGCGCTGCTGGCCGCCGTGACCCTGGGCGCCTCGGCCACCGTCCTGGTGGGGACCTGGTTCGCCGACTGCCTGCTTCTGCTGGCCGACCCCAGGGTGCGGATCGATGCGTGAGTACGTGACCCCCCGCCGCGTCGTCGCGATGCTCCTCGTGGCGCTGGTCGTCGCGTACGCGATCGGCTGGCCGCTCCTCGCCCCGGCGGGGTGGGCGGGCACGGACTACCTCCGCGCCGGGCTGCCCCAGGGATGGCCGCACCTCATGGGCACCGACTCGCTGGGTCACGACACGTCCGTGCGGGTCGCGCAGGCGCTGCAGGTCTCCCTGGCGGTGGCCGCGGGATCGGCGCTGGCCGCGGCGGGGATCGGCGTGCTCGTCGGCGCCGCCGCCTCCGCGGGCGGGGCGCGGATCGACGCGCTGCTCATGCGCCTGACCGACGCCGTGGCCGCGGTCCCGCACCTGTTGGCGACGGTCGTGGTGGTCGCGTTGTTCCGGGGGTCGATCACCGCCCTCGTGCTGGCCCTGGCAGTGACCCACTGGCCCCCGGTGGCGCGGATCGTGCGCGCCGAGACGCAGAAGGTCATGGCCTCCGGGTACGTGGCCGCCTCGAGGGTGGCCGGGTTCTCCCCAGCCCGGCTGGTGCGCCACCATGTGCTCCCGGCCGTCGCCGGGCAGGCGGCGCTGGCGGTGGTGGTGATGCTCCCCCACGCCGTGTGGCACGAGTCCACCCTGTCGTTCCTCGGCATCGGGGTGCCGCCCGAAGAAGCGAGCCTGGGGACCCTCATCGCCCTGTCCCGCGAAGATCTGCTGCTGGGTCGCTGGTGGGCGCTGGCCTTCCCGGCCGCCGCGCTGGTCCTGGTGACCGTGGCCATGGCGCTGCTCGCCCCCGCCGGCCGGCGTGGTCCCCGCGGGTGGTCACCGTTGCCGAGACACCGGCATGACGACGACGAGGTCCTCACCCTCTCCGACCCCCGGGCCGTGTCGGAGACCGCGCCCGGACAGGCGCTCAGAGTCGACGGGCTCACGGTTCAGATGCCCAGCCCCGACGGTCGCCCGCGCACCGTGCTGGCGGACGTCACGGTGGCGGTACGCGCGGGCGACGTCCTGGCGATCGTCGGCGAGTCGGGGGCCGGGAAGTCGACCCTCGCCGACGCCTGCTGCGGCCTGCTCCCTCCCGGGGCTCAGGTGCACGGCAGGGTGGTGCTGCGCGGAACCGTGGGCCACGTTCCCCAGTCGGCGCCCGCCGCGTTCACGCCCACCCGGCACGTGCGCGGGCAACTCGCGGAAGCTCTCGCCGTGGCCGATCGGGACCCCGATGCCCGCCGTGCGGTCGCCGACCTGTGCCTCGAGGTGGGTCTCGACCCGGTGCTCGCCGACTGCTACCCACACCAGTTGTCCGGCGGGCAGCTGCGGCGCGCGGCGATCGCGGTCGCACTGGCCACCACTCCTGTGGTGCTGGTGGCGGACGAGCCGACCGCCGGGCTGGACGCCGGGCCCGCCCTGGCCACCCTCCGGCTGCTGCGCCGCCTGGCCGCGGAGCGCGGCATCGGCGTCGTGGTGATCACCCACGATCTGGCCGCGCTGACCGCAGCGGACACCGCCGACGAGGTGGCGGTGCTCCGGGCGGGGCGCCTCTGCGAGCGGGGAGCGGCCTCGCGGGTGCTCGTCGAGCCCGAGAGCCCGTACACCCGTGAACTCCTGGCCGCCGCGCTGCATTCGGAGTCCACGGCCGCTGTCGATCCCGCCGCGAACCTCGGGGCGGCCGTGGGGTCGTCGTCATGACTCTCGTCGCCGACCGGGTCACCTACCGCCGCCCCGATGGTGGGTTCGCCCTCCCACCCACCGATCTGGTCATCCGGCCCGGACGGATCACCGCGCTCGTCGGCCCCTCCGGGTGTGGCAAGACCACCCTGGCGCACCTGTTGACAGGGCTGCTCGCCCCCGAGTCCGGCTCGGTGACCGCGGGGGGTGCGCGTGTGCGCCGTCGTCGGGGCCGTCTGCCCGGCCACACGGCCCTGCTGGACCAGGATCCGATGGCCGCCGCCGATCCGCACCTGACGCTGCGCCGCGCCCTCACCCTGGCGGCGTCGGTGCGCGGCGTCGCCGTGGACCCGGACGCCCTGGCGGACGAGGTCGGCGTGGACCCGGTGCTTCTGGACCGCCGCCCCGCGGAGGTCTCGGGCGGGCAGCTCCAGCGCGCCTGCCTCGCCCGCGCGCTGGCACAGGAGCCCCGGTATCTGATCGCCGACGAGGCCACCGCGCACCTTGATCCGCTGAGCACGGCCGCGATCGCCCGCGCACTGCGTCGGCGTGCCGACAGGGGGCTGGGCGTCCTGGCGATCACCCACGATCTCCGACTGGCCCGCAGCTTGGCCGACGAGGTGAGGGAGTTGGGGGTGTGACGCCGTCGAGCTCGAGTTGCAATTCGTTGGTGGCGAGGGCGGGTCACCCTACGCCGCGGCGGCCACGTCTGCGGAGTCGGCTGCTCCTGTGCTCATCGGCCCCACTCTCGCCGTCCCCCGAGACCGGATCGCGACCAATCCCCTCTGGACATCACCGGGCCACAGGCGCACAATCCTAATCATGTTAGGCACGCCGAATCGCGATAGGTCGGCCGAACGACGTGAGGCCACCCGGCGGGAGATCATCGATGCCGCGTGGGACGTGGCCCGTGAGCAGGGGTTGGCCCAGCTCACCCTCCGCGACGTCGCGGCCCGGGTGGGCATGAAGGCGCCGTCGCTGTACTCCCATGTGGACTCCAAGAACGCCATCTACGACGCGATGTTCGCCCAGGCGTGGACCGAATGCCTCGAGGTGATGCTCTCCCTCGACGAGCGTCCCCCGACCGGTGCCCGGGGCACCGTCCGGCTGTACGCGCGGGCGTACTTCGACTTCTGCGTCACCGACCTCGCGCGCTTCCAGCTGATGAACCAGCGCACCATCCCCGGCTTCACCCCCAGCCCGGAGGCCTACGCGCCCGCGGTGCTCGTGCTCGACGGTCTGCGTGAGCGGTTCGCGGCGATCGGGATCACCGACCGCGAGGACATCGACCTCTATGTGGCGGTGGTGGGCGGCATGGCGGACGCCCAACTCGCCAACGACCCCGGAGGCGACCGCTGGGCCCGGCTGGTCGACCGCGCGATCGACATGTACCTCGACGACGTCGGCATCCCGACCGACGCCCCGGTCACCACCGCACAGGAGGACACACCGCCATGATCACGACAACCGGGCAGCACCGCTCGAAGAACGACCCCCGACAACCCCGACTGGCCCGGGATGTCGCCGGGCGTCTCGCCGAGACCGAATACGACCGGGTGGCCGAGATGCTCGAACGGCTCACCCCCGACCAATGGGGCGCCCGGACCGACTGCACCGAGTGGGACGTGCGCGCGATGGCCGGTCACATGCTGGGCATGGTCCAGATGCTCGCCAGCTGGCCGGAGATGGTCCGCCAGCAGCTGGCCTCCGGCAAGCGGGCCAAGCGCGAGGGGTGCCTCCCCATCGACGCGATGACGGCGCTCCAGGTGGAGAAGAACGCCGGCCTGTCGACCGAGCAACTGATCGCCGAGGTCCGTCGATCGGCCCCCGGGGCCGCCAGGCATCGGCGACGGGCACCGGGCGTGATGAGGAGGCAGGCCATGGAGGACAATGGCGAGTGGTGGTCCATGGGCTACCTCTTCGACGTGATCCTCACCCGCGACCCGTTCATGCACCGCATCGACATCGCCTCCGCGACGGGCGTCGCCATGACGGCGACCCCGGAGCACGAAGGGGTGATCGTCGACGACGTGGTGACCGAGTGGGCCGGTCGGCACGGCCAGGCCTTCGACCTGGAGCTCACCGGCCCGGCGGGCGGGCGCTGGCAGCACGGTGGGCACCCGGGCGCCGGAGAGAACCTCACCATGGACGCGTTCGAGTTCTGCCGCGCCCTGAGCGGCCGGAGGCCGGTGGAGGGACTGCTGCGGACCCAGGTCCCGTTCTGATCGGGGGCCGCGGTCTCAGTCGCGTGACGACGCGGGAATCGTGACGGTGAAGCGGGACCCGTGTCCGGGGCCGTCGCTGGCCGCGCTGACACGGCCGCCGTGGGCCTCCACGAGCGCACGGGTGATCGTCAGCCCGATGCCGCTGCCGCCGGAGTGTCGGCCGCGGGCGGTGTCCACGCGGTAGAAGCGGTCGAAGAGATGGTCCAGGTGGTGGGCGGCCACACCCTCGCCGGTGTCGGTGACGGTGACAGAGACCAGTCCGGTGTCGTGCACGCCGGTGCTGACGGTGACGGTGCCACCGGCAGGGGTGTGCCGCAGCGCGTTGTCCAGCAGGTTCCCCAGCACCTGGCCCATGCGGTCGATGTCCACGGTGACCTCGGCGTCGACGAGCTCACGGGCGGTGAGCTCCACTCCCTTGTCCGCGAACCGCTCCCGGGCGGCATCTGTCGCGGTCCCCACCAGCTCCGCGACGGTGGTGGGGACCGGATGGAGACGGGTCAGGTGCTCCTCGACAGCGGAGACGGCCACGATGTCCGACGCCAGGCGCTCGAGCCGGCGGGTGGCCCTCCACAACACCTCCCTGGTGTCGTCGTCGTAGTCCCGCACGCCATCCTCGACGGCCTCGAGGTAGGAGTCGATCGTGGCCAGCGGGGTGCGCATCTCGTGACCGAGGTCGGCCAGCATCCGGCGTCGCGAGGTGTCGGTGGCGCCGAGTCGCCGGGCGAGCTCGTTGACGCTCGTCGCCAGGTCGTCGAACTCCCGCCCCAACTCGGGGCTCGCGACCCGCGTGTCGTAGCGTCCGCCGGCGATCTCGACGGTCGAGGTGGTCACGACGGCGACGGAACGCTGGACCCTCCGGGTGAGGTACCAACTCGCCAGCAGCGCCAGGAGCACAGCGACGCCCACCGCCAACCCCAAGGCCAGGACGATCGAATCCGTGAACGCCTCCTCGACGTGGGCGGCCTCCGCGGAGTCGTGGTCGATCCCGGCCTGCCCCAGGTGGTCGTGGAAGATCTCCGGCGCCAGCACCGAGGCGACGAGCCACGCGCTCCCCGCGCAGCCCACCACCACCCCGGCCATCACCAGCAGCAACCTCGTACCGAAGCTCGCCCGGGCACGCCGTCCGCGCCGCACCTCGCCACGGCCACCGATCCGGCCGCCGACCCCGCCGCTCACCGCCCGGCCCCCATCCGGTAGCCCACGCCGCGGACGGTGCGGACGTAGCGGCCCAGCGTGGCATCGTCGCCGAGCTTGCGGCGCAGGTGCGCGACGTGGACGTCCACCAGGTGGTCGTCGCCCACCCAGTTCGGGCCCCACACCGTCTCGATCAACTGGGAGCGGGTGAACACGACACCCGGGTCTCGGGACAGTGCGGCGAGCAGGTCGAACTCGGTGCGCGTCAGCGCCACCGCCTCACCATCGACGCTCACCTCACGACCGGCGACGTCGACGGTCAGAGCCCCGATCCTCCGCGGAGGCGCCTCCACCGCGCTGCCGCCCGCGGACCCGGTGGCGACCCCCGCGTCGTCGAACCCGGTCGCCGGCCCCCGAGGTCGACGCATCATCGCCTGGATCCTGGCCATGAGTTCGCGGGGGCTGAAGGGTTTGGTCACGTAGTCGTCCGCGCCGACGGACAACCCGATCAGCGTGTCCACCTCATCGGTCCGCGCGGTGAGCATCACGACGTACGCGTCGGAGTGGGCCCGGATCCGCCGACACACCTCGACCCCGTCCAGGCCCGGTAACCCCAGGTCCAGGACGATCACGTCCGGGTCCACCGTCCGGGCCAACGTGACGGCCTGGACCCCGTCGCCGGTCACGGAGACCTCGAATCCGTCGCGCCGGAGGTAGGTGGCGACCAGGTCGGCGAGCGACTGCTCGTCGTCGACGACCATGGCACGCAACCCCGTGGGATGGCGCGTGCCGGAACCGGGAACACCGGCCTGTCCGGGGTCGACAGGGGTGTGGGTCATGGGTCCCATCATCGCGCTCCACCGGGGGATCCGCCGCCCCCACGACAGCCTTGACCAAACCTTCATGTGACCTCCATCCCGCCGGTCGGGTCCGACGGGCAGGATGGTCACGATCAGTCCGGGCGCCCCGTGGCTCCGTTCGAAAGGACCTCGACGATGACCAGCAGGATCCTCCTCGCGGCCGCAGCCGTGGCCGTTCTCACGCTCTCCGCCTGTGCCGATGGCGGCGACGACACGACGGCCGCGACGCCGGCCACGACCACCACCGCCGAGGACGGCGCTCCCGCGACGGCCGAGGAGGGGGCCTCCGGCGAGCACTCCGCCGCCGACGTGCGGTTCGCGCGGATGATGATCCCGCACCACGAACAGGCCATCGAGATGAGCGACATCATCCTGGCCAAGCAGGACATCCCCGACGACGTCCGCGCCCTGGCCGAGGAGATCACGGCCGCTCAGGGTCCGGAGATCGAGCAGCTCAACCGGTGGCTCGAGGAGTGGGACGAGCCCGGAGCGCACCACGACGGGCACGCCGGCCCCGGCGCAGGTGACCACATGGGTGATCACATGGGTGACGCCGGTGAGATGCGCATGATGGACGGCATGCTCTCGCCGGAGGAGATGCAGGAGCTGGTCGACTCCGAGGGCACCGACGCCGCGCGCTTGTTCCTGGAACAGATGATCGTCCACCACGAGGGCGCGATCGACATGGCGCAGGACCAGGTGGAGGACGGAACCCACCCGCAGGCGGTCGAGCTGGCCCAGACCATCATCGACACCCAGCAGCGGGAGATCGACCGGATGCGGGAGATGCTCGCCGGGCTGTGACGGTGAGAAGTGCCGTGCCCACCGGGAACCGCCCGGCCGTGCGCGGACGTGGCCTGCTCGCGGCGGCCCGACGACCTGTGGGCCTCCGTCGAACCGGACCGGTTGCGTCAGAGCGAACCCACCGGCGACCTCGGGGAGACGGCGCTGCCGATGCCTGCTGACGAGTTCTCCCTCTCCGTGGCGCCATATCGGACCTTCACGCACGACTGCTTCTTCCACAGCCTCACCACGTGCCTCGGTGACCTCGGCGGCGAGGCCGTGCAGGTGACCGTGACGGACGGGCCGACTGCCGTAACCGTCCACCGTCCGCCGCCGTGCTGCCGCCGCGGTCAGTCGCAGCCGACGCAGTCGGTCCCGCCACAGTCGCACGCGGCTCGGTCAGACCCAGGCACACGCGGCTCGGTCAGGTCCAGACACGCGCGGCGCCACCACACTTGACACGACAGCGACCAAGTGTCTACTTTAAAGGCGTCTTCATAACTGTGACGGAAGACACCCCAGGATCGCCCGATCCATCCCCTTCCCTAAGGAAACCCCCATGCGTAAATCTGTGCTGGTCGCGCTCGGCGCGGCCACGATCGTCGCCCTCCCCGCCGCCGGCGCCGCCTCGGCCCAGGCGAATCAGCAGGAACTGAACTTCACCGTCACGGCCGCCCAGAACGGCGGCCTGTCGGTGAACACCGGTGGGCCGGTGAGCACCCTCGGACTGGCGTCCAACGGGGGGTCGGCCTCGGGCTCCCTCACCGTGTTCAGCATCACCGACACCCGAGGCACGACGAACGGATGGAACGCCTACCTGGCGCTTTCCGACTTCGTGCACACCCAGGACGCCACCGCGGTCATCCCCGCCACCAAGGCGACCTACCACCCCCCGTCCTCCGCCCTCGGGCTGGTGTTCGGAGGAACGGCCAACCGGGCGGCCGCGGACATCCCCCTGAAGAACGACGACACGCTCATCATGACCCGCACCCAGCGGACCCTCGCCGCACCGCTGGAGACCGCCACGATCCCGAATCTCAACGCGATGACCGTCGACCTCTCGGGCACGGTGGCGATCGGCCAGTACAAGGCCACGCTGACCCTGTCCGCCCTCTGAGTCACCCCTGCGACATCGCAGTTACTGGACACGTGTCCAGTAACTGCGATGTCGTCCCCCTACGAGTCGAGAGCTGACCCCGATGCGTTTTCTTTCGCGGCTGATGCTGGCCCTGATGATGGTGGTCCCGCTCGGCCTGATCGCCATGCCCGCACAGTGGGCCCACGCCCAGCCGGACGGCGGCCCGGTCGATCCCACGGGATCCATCCGGATCTCCCTGATGGACATTCCCGCGGACCGGGTGGACGACCCGCGGGCGAGGTCCTACATCGTCGACAACATCCCTCCCGGGGAGTCGATCTCGCGCCGGGTGCAGGTGACCAACGACACCGGCGCCCCGGCGACTCTCGACGTCTACGCGGGGCCCGCCGAGATCCGGGACGGCGCCTTTGTCCCCCGGCCGCGTGGAGAGACCAACCCGCTCTCCTCATGGGTGGAACTCAGCGCGGACGAGGTGACCCTGGACAACGGCCAGTCCGCCGAGGTGCTCGTGACCATCACCGTCCCCGAGGACGCGCCCGAGGTCGAGCAGTACGGCGCGGTCTGGGTGTCGACCAGGCCCGCCGCCGCAGGGGGCGAGGAGCAGATCCAGCAGGTGTCGCGGGTCGGGGTGCGGCTCTACGTGTCCGTCGGCGAGGGCAACGGTCCCCCGTCGGACTTCCAGATCGAGAGCCTCACCCCGCAGCGCGATGCCGAGGGCAACGCCGCGGTCGCGGTGCGGGTGCAGAACACCGGCGGCCGGGCCGTCGACGTCTCCGGCGCCCTGACCCTCGGCGACGGGCCGGGAGGCCTGACCGCGCAGGCGGTGTCCGCGAGTACGGTGACGATCCCTCCCGGCGACGGCGGCGAGGTGATGTTCGTGATCCCGTCCAGCGTCGAGTTCCCGGCCGGACCGTGGCAGGCCACCGCGGAGCTCGAGAGCGGGTGGGCGCAGCACTCCATGAGCTCGGAGATCACCTTCCCCGACCAGGGCGTCGGGGAGACGAGCGACGACGACGGAGGGTGGTCGATCGGGCTGTGGGGCGCACTGATCGCGGGACTCCTCGCGGCGACGGCGCTGGCGCTCATCCTCCTGCGCCGTCGCTCCTCGGGCGGCGACGAGCGCCCCGCGGAGACGCACTGATGGTCGTGAGGGCGGCGGCGGTCCTCGCCGTCACCGCCGCCGCCGTCACCGTCGTCGTCGTGGCGTCCACTGTCGGACCGGCTGCCCCGTCGTCCGCGGCCCCGGCGGACACCTCCACCCTGACGTTCGAGGTGGTCGGCGGGACGAGCGGCGACCTGCACATCGCGGTCGCCGCGGAGGGTGGCCTGGCCCTCCCCGCCGGCAGCGGCGTCTCCGAGGTGACGCTCGCCGACACCGCGGTCATCGACAGCCGCGGGGGCGGATCCCGCGACTGGAGCGCGTCCGTCGCCGCCACCGGTCTCGCTCAGGGACCATCCCTCTCGTACAGGGTCGTCTCCCCCACCGGACCCGGAGCGGTGACCAACCGGATGCCGGACTGGACGCCGGTGGGCGCCCCGCGGGACGCCCTTGCGGTGAGCGGGATCGTCGTGCCCTCCGCATCGTGGAGATGGACGCCCCGGGTCAGGGTGGACAGGGCAGTGCCCGGCCTCGGTTCCACCGGCCCCTCCGCTCCCGGCCGCGGCGCGTTGATCACCTCGGCGTTATGACGACGACGATGAGGCCCGTCACCGTCCGAGGGCACCTCGCCCCGCGTCTCGTGGCGTTCCTCGCCGCCGTGCTGATCGCGTCGGTCGTGCTCGCCGCAGCCTGGCCCACACCCGCCCTCGCGCATCAGAGACCGTCACCCGGCGCGAGCCCGGGCACGATCTCGATCGGACTCAGGAGCGCTCCGCCGACGCCGTCGAACGACCCCAGGGCACATCGGTACATCGTGGACCATCTCAGCGCGGGGGCGTCGACCACTCGTCGACTCGAGGTGGGCAACCACACCGACTCCCCGCAGAGGATCGAGGTCTACGCCGGGCCGGCCACGGTGCAGGGCGGGTCGTTCCTGCCCGCATCGCCCGGGGAGTCGAACGCGCTGACCCGGTGGATCCACCTCGACAGATCGGTGCTGAACCTGCTGCCCGGCCAGTCGGCGATGGTCACCGCGACGATCACCGTGCCCGCCGGGGCACCCGATGCCGAGCAGTACGCGGTGATCTGGGCATCCCACACCTCCGCGGCCCCGGGCGGGAACGCGGTGGGCACAGGAACGGGCTCGTCGGGGTCGGCGGGGTCGGGCTCGCTCGGGTCGCCCGGGTCCTCCTCGAGCGGCTCCGATGCGGGCGAGACCGGCCTCGACCAGATCTCGCGCATCGGGGTCCGCGTGTACCTCTCCACCGGAGCCGGCGGCGCGCCCGATTCCGGATTCGAGATCCTCGATCTGCGGCCTGTCTGGGCAGCGGTCGGCGTCGCCGCATTCCTCGCGACGGTGTCCAACACGGGACACAGGGCGGTGGATGTGGCCGGGACACTCGATCTCACCGACGGACCCGGCGGGCTGGCGACCCCTCCCCTCGCGTCGGAACCCGCCACCATCGCGCCCGGTGAGACCGCCGAGATCCGCTTCCCCGTCTCCGAGGCCATCCCGCTCCCCTCCGGGGAGTGGACGGCGACCGTCGATCTGGCGAGCGGGACCGAGAAGCAGACGACCGCGCGCGAGTTCGCGGTCCCCCCGGTGGGCGACGTCACCGCCTCGGGCGGCTCGCCCGAGGCCACCACCGCGCCTGTTCGTCCCCTGGGAGCAGGTGCGGCGCTGCTGGGGCTCGCCGCGCTCCTGCTGCTGCTCTGGTTCCTCGTCGGCAGGCGCAGGAGGGGCGAGGGCTCCTCGGGGTAGACCCCGACCATCCGGTCGCGCGCACTGCGGGGGACCCCCCATTTATCCCCGGATTCGCAGCGCAGCCCGATGTGACCAGGCCGTCGCCGCGATTAGGGTGACCGGCGAACCCGGCCGGGTCACCGGCCCCGCACATCGTGAATCGAGCCGCCATGAACGAGCAGACCCCCTCCCGCTCCGACGACTCCTCGGACGCCGGGTGGGACCACACCACGGCGACCACGACTCAATTCGCCCCCGTGGAGCGGTACCCAGGGGAGCACTTCCCTCCCGAGCGCTACCCGACAGAGCGGTTTCCGACCGAGCAGTTCCCCCCTGTGCCGCCCACCGAGCTCTATCCCCCTGTGCCGGTGACCGACCAGTGTCCGACCGTCCCGGCCTCGGAGAACGTCGAACGGCTCGCCCACGACGGAGGTCTGCCCTACGGAATCACCCCCGCGGCGCCGTACCGGCAGGGCACCGAATTCGTGCCCCATCATCTGGCGTCACCGACGGCCGGGCAGGGATTCGGCGACCCCGCCCGGTTCCAGCAGTACACGGCTTACGGAATGTCGGCGCAGGAAATCATGCCCCACCCGTACCCGATGCAGCAGACGGTGTTCGTCATCCACGGCGGCGGCAGGCGGGTCAACCACCCGCTGCACCTGATCCTGACCATCCTGAGCTTCGGGCTCTGGCTCCCCGTCTGGGCGGTGCTCGCGATCGCCAATTCCTAGAGGCCGGGCCGACGCCGGCGCCGAGCCTGGAACACATCGCTCAACCCCGTTATCATCGTCGAATGACGATCGATGCCGGGGTTGCGCTGTTCCGCAGCCTGTCCGACGGAACCCGGCTGGCGATCATCCGCCGGCTCGCGCGCGGTGAGACCCGGGTCGCCGACCTGGTGGCCGAGCTCGGGTTGGCGCAATCCACGGTCTCCGCCCACGTCGCGTGCCTGCGGGACTGCGGGCTCGTGGAGGGGCGACCGCAGGGCCGGCAGGTGTTCTATTCGCTCGCCCGTCCCGAGTTGATGGAGTTGCTGGCCTCCGCCGAGACGCTCCTCGCCGCGACCGGGTCGGCGGTCGCGCTGTGCCCCAACCACGTCTCGTGAGCGACGCGTGCGGGTGCGGCCCCGATGACCCTCCGGCCGGGGACGGTGAGAACCGCGGTCCGGAACACCTGTGGCAGGTCACCGAGATCCGGGCCGCTGCCGCGGCCGGATCACTGCTTCTGACGGGACTGCTCCTCGGCCGGACCGTCGGGCCCCACCCGGCCGAGTTCGTGCTGTACGCGGTCGCGCTCCTGGTCGCGGGCTCCACGTTCGTCCCGTCGACTCTCCGACGCCTGGCGCGGGGCAGCATCGGCGTGGGCACGCTCATGACCATCGCGGCCACCGGCGCGGTGATCCTCGGCGAGGTCGAGGAGGCCGCCCTGCTGGCGTTCCTCTTCGCCATCAGCGAGGGGCTCGAGGAGTATTCGGTCGCACGCACCCGCCGAGGCCTGCGCTCCCTGTTGTCGCTGGTTCCGTCGACCGCCACCGTCCTCCGCGGCGGGCGCGAGCTGCGGGTCGGGCCCGACGACCTTCGTCTGGGCGAGGTGATGATCGTCCGACCGGGCGAGCGGATCGCCACCGACGGCACGATCCGCGTCGGCCGCACCGCCCTGGACAACTCGGCGATCACCGGCGAATCGGTCCCGGTCGAGGCCGGTCCGGGGGACGAGGTGTACGCGGGGTCGATCAACGGCAGCGGCGCCCTGGAGGTCACGGTCACCGCGGAGGCGCGGGAGAACTCGCTGGCGAGGATCGTCCAGATCGTCGAGGCCGAACAGTCACGCAGGGGCGAGGCCCAGCGGCTGGCCGACACCGTCGCCAGGCCCCTGGTCCCGGGCATCCTCGTGGCCGCCGCGCTGATCGCGGTGGTGGGGAGCCTGTTCGGCGACCCGCAGGTGTGGATCGAACGGGCCCTCGTCGTCCTGGTGGCGGCCTCGCCCTGCGCCCTGGCGATCTCTGTGCCCGTCACCGTGTACGCCGCCGTGGGTGCGGCCAGCCGGTTCGGTGTGCTGGTCAAGGGAGGCGCCGCTCTGGAGGCCCTCGGCCGCATCCGCGGAATCGCCCTGGACAAGACCGGCACCCTCACCCGCAATCGTCCCGTCGTCGTCGAGATCGCGACCGCGGACGGGGTCTCCGGGGCGGAGGTCCTCGCGGTGGCCGCCGCCCTGGAGGTCCGCAGCGAGCATCCGTTGGCGGCGGCGATCCTGGACGCCGCCGGCCACGAGGTCCCCGCGGCCCGGGAGGTCGCCGCTGTCACCGGCGCCGGCCTCACCGGGCTGCTCGACGGGCGGACGGTCCGGTTGGGTCGGCCCGGATGGATCCAGCCCGGCCCCCTGGCGGCGGACGTCGAACGGATGCAGCACCACGGCTCGACGGCCGTGCTGGTCGAGCGGGCGGGCGAGGTGCTGGGGGCGATCGCGGTCCGCGACGAGCCGCGGCCCGAGGCCGCGGAGGTGGTCGCCGCGTTGCGCCGCGACGGCTACCGGGTGGCGATGCTCACCGGGGACAACGGCCGCACCGCCCGCGCGCTGGCGGCCGAGGTGGGGATCGACGACGTCCACGCGGACCTCCGGCCGGAGGACAAGGCCCGCATCGTCGCCCGGCTCCGCACGGAGGGGTCGACGGCGATGGTCGGCGACGGCGTCAACGACGCCCCCGCCCTGGCGACCGCGGACCTGGGAATCGCGATGGGGGCGATGGGCAACGACGTCGCGATCGAGACCGCCGACGTCGCACTTCTGGGCGAGGACCTGCGGCACCTGCCCCAGGCGCTGCAGCACGCCCGCCGCTCCCGCCGGATCATGCTGCAGAACATCGGGCTCTCGCTGGCTATCATCCTCGTCCTGGTGCCCGTGGCCCTGGCCGGCGTCCTGGGGCTGGCCGCGGTCGTACTGGTGCACGAGCTCGCGGAGATCCTGGTGATCGCCAACGGTGTCCGCGCCGGACGCACGCGACGCTCCGTCGCGGCAGCGCCCCTCGACGAGGTCGGGGACGCCGTGCCCGCCTCACCCTCTGTGGAGTGACTGCACCCGCACCTCGAGCTCGGTGCCGTCCGGCACGGTGTCCCCGAGCGCGTCCCGCAGGGCCACCTGGATGTCGCGGACGCACTGCCTGACCGGGCGCGACTGGTCCAGACTCACCTCCACGGTGACCCTGCCCCCGTCGCGGTCCACGTAGAGGCCGAAGTGGGTCGAGGCGGCGCCGGCCCGCCGGATCCGGGCGTCGAGCGCCCGGAGGGAGGTGCCGATGCCGGGTTCGATCCCGTTGACCCCGGGCACCGCCACCACCAGCTCGATCAACTCTGCTGCTGTCGGGTCAGTTCTCATGGAGATCCTCGATGTGGACGTCGACCACCAGGTCGACGAGGTCGAATTCCCGGGCGCACGCGGCACGGACCGCCTGGCGTACCGCGTCGGCCAGGGCGGGCAGATCCGGCGTCGTGATCGCGAGCGAGACCCGGCAGGCGATCCGTCGGGGCAGCCCGCGGGTGCCCCATCCCGCACCCGGCTCGTGGTCGACCGCCGTCCGCAGACTCACCACCCCGGGGACACCGTCCACCGTGTCGCGGATGAGGGTGCGCAGGGCGAGCTCGGTCAGCGTGTAGGGGCCCACGTCGGTGGGGGGCATCTGCACCCGGGCGCCGTGCCTGGCGTCAGCCCGCACCGCCTCCGTCAGTGCCGATCGCGCCCGTCGGGACAGTTGCACGGAGTCGTCGCCCCGGCTCTCGAGCTCGTCCCAGTCCCGGTGGAGGGCACTGATCTGGTCGAGGTAGAGCCTGGTGGCCTCGTCGTCGTCGGGTCCACCGTGCCGGGAGGGTCCGTCCATGGTGTTCACCGCCATTCCTTCATGTAGTCGATCACGTGCGTTCGGGCGCGTGCGAGTCGACCCCGCGCGGTGGACTCGGTGATGTCGAGCGCGGCAGCGACATCCCGGTAGGACATCCCGTCGATCTCGCGCAGCGTCCAGCACGACCGGAGGTCCGGGTCCATCGTGCCCAGAACCCGGGCCAGGGCCTGCATCTGGGCGTTGACCTCCGTGGTGCGGGCGGGGTCGGCCCGGGGGCCCTCGTCGCGGTGGACGTGCAGGAGCTCGGGCGGCTGGGCGTCGGTCGAACGCCGGGCACGGCGGCGGGCGATGTCGGTCGCCCGCCGCGAGCAGATCTGGGCCAGCCAGCTGCGCACCGCGTCCGGATCCTCCAGCAGATGCAGCCGCTTCCAGGCGGTGAGCAGGGTCTCCTGCACCACGTCCTCACTGTCCTGCCGATCGCCCAGCACCAGGTAGGCGATCCGGAACAGGCGCCCCTGGTGGCGGTCGATCAGCACGTCGAAGGCGTCGGGGTCGCCGTCCTGGGCGCGGAGCACCAGGGTGCGGTCGGGGTACTCCCCCGGCGGGACGGGCGGGGGGGTCATGCCGGCTCGGAGACCAGGTCGCCGCCCGCCCCGCCGTGGCGCACGGCCACGCGGTCGGTGCGGGACGACGACCGCGGGGTGCGCACACGGACCAGCAGGTCCACCGAGAGCGGGCTGGTCCCGAGCGCGGTCTCCGGATCGGTGGCGAGCACCCGTCGGGCCTCCGCGACGGCCCATTCGACCTGCGCGTCCTCGGACACCGACACCTCGGCCAGAATCCGCAGGGAGGTCGTGGAGCCGGAGACCCTCACCGAGGCCTCGTCGACGCCGGGGACCCCCTCCACCCTCTCGGCGAGTGCGCGCTCCAGGACCTGGGGTTCCAGGGAGGCCAGGGGCGTGCCGTCGTCGTGCAGTCTCAACGTGGTGTGCTCCGGCGCGCTGGGGATCTGCGCGAGCAGCAGGCCCAGTCCGACGAGCAGGGCCAGGACGGAGGCGGTGGTCGCGGCCGGCAGCGCCCACCCCTGATGCTCCTGCACCAGGGTGTCCACCGTCGAGTCGGCCGGGACCATCAGCCCAGACAGTGACGACCCCGCGGGGAGCAGCGCGAAGGACACCGCGATCAGCCACGCCGCGACGGCCAGGGTCACCAGTGCCGCCACCGTCAGGACTATGCGGTTTCGGGTTCCGGAAAGGCTTCGCATGACACCTCGTCCTCTCAGCTTCTTCGGTGGGTGCGCACACGGTGACGCGTCGGGCCGAGCGGCCGGAGTTCGGCCAGCGCCTCCTCCACGGCGGCGGTGGCGCCGCGGGTCACCGGGGCGGTGTCGTCGACCACGGTCTCCACTGCCACGTCGACCCGGCGTCGACCCACGGCCACGCTCGCCCCGCGGACCCCGTCGACGTTCTCGGTGCGACGTTGGATGCGGCGGGCCACGTCCCGTCGGGAGATGGCGGTCTCACCCGGGACGTCGTCCCCCAGTACGAGCACGCGCGAGGGGCGTCCCGGCACGATCGCGGACAGCATCAGGGCACACCCGGCCACCGCCAGCACCACGGCGGCGATGCGCGTCTCCGTCGATCCGAGTCCCGTCCCCGAGATCGTCTCCACCGTCGCGGACGCCGCCGCGGGCCAGGTGTCGTCGACCAGGTAGGTCACCAGCACCCAGGTCCCCAGGCCGCCTACGATGAGGAGCGCCGCGGCGAGCAGTACCACCGGGACGGCGCGCGGTGGCCGTCTGATCAGTCCGCTGCGGCGGGGGCGTGCGCCCGCGCGGCGTCGTGCGCTCATCGCAGTGCTCCTCTCGTCGCGGTCCCGGGGTTGAGCCACGAGATCTCGATGTCCAGTCGGCCCACCTGCAGGCCGGTCAGCTCGGCGACCCTGTCCTGCACGTGCCGGCGCAGACCGCGGCACGTCTCGGCGAGGTCCACGGGGAACGCGACGCCGACGTCGAGCCGGAGCACCGCGACCGTTCCGTAGAGGTCGCAGGTCGCCGACGGGCGCGAGTCGAAGTCCCGGCGCGCGCCCACACCCAGTAGCCCTCCCGCGGGCCCGCCCACGTGGGCGTATTCGGAGGCGACCTGCTCGGCGATCCGCCCCACGACGGAGGCGGGGATGGTGGTCAGGCCCCGTTGCGCGGTGGTCACGGGTCACCCCCTCCGGCGATCGGTGAGGCCCTTGATCTCGACGCGGCCCTCCATGGCCAGGCCCACGGCCACACCGATCACGCCGAAGATCAGCACGATGAGGAACTGGCCGAGGGAGCCGAACGCGGCGACGGCGCCGAGGAACAACCCCACCAGGAGAGTGAGATGGGTGGTCTTCATGAGAACTCCTCGCTCAGGGTGTGCGGGGGCGGGCCGGGTGGCCCGCCCCCGCGGTGCAGCAGTGGTGGACGGGTCGGGGGGGTCAGCGGAGTTCGGTGCCGCGACCGCTGTCGGAGCCGGAGCGGCCGTTGTCGTCGTCGTCGTCCTGGGGCAGGCGGACATCGGTGACGTTGACGTTGACCTCGACCACCTCGAGCCCGGTGGTGCCCTCGACCTGGTCGATGACGTTGCGCCGGATGGCGTTGCCCACGTCGACGATCGAGGCGCCGTACTCCACGACCACCGTCACGTCGATCGCCGTCTGGGTCTCGCCTTTCTCGACGCTGATGCCGCCGGTGACGTTGGTCTGGGCGTTGGGGATGCGATCGGTCACCGCTGAGAAGGCGCGGCGGGCGGCGTTGCCCATGTCGTAGACGCCGGGGACCTCACGCGCGGCCATGCCGGCGATCTTGGCCACGACACCGTCGTCCAGGGTGGTCACCCCGCGGGACGTCTGGAGCGGTCCGCGCGCGGGCTTGGTCTCGACAGCCTTCTCCTGCGCGGCGGCCTCCGCGGCCTCGGCGGCCTGCTGCTCACGAGACTGCTCACGACCGGTCTTGGGGATTGCGTTCGACATGCTTCCTCCTCGTGGGTCGGCCCGGCTCCCGGCCGGGCCTGTCGATGGGCGACTTCACAACTAAGACGTCACGAGCCGCCGGATCGTCACGGGCGCTCTCGACGTTTTTTCGGGGGGTTCGATCGCACCGGAGACTCGACGGGTCGACCCGCAGCCGGACGGGTGGATGCGCCGGCGCTGGTGGCCGGCGCTGGTGGCCGGCGCTGGTGGCCGGTGTGATCGGAGCCGGGAGGCTCTAGTCCGTGATCCCCGGCAGACGATCTATGCGGACACCCAACGCCCGATCGGGCTGGCGCAGGGCGAACTCCGTGCGACTCAGCGGGCCGGGGCGGGCTCTGGAGCTCGGGCCGGACCGGCGAGAGCGCTGGGAACCGGGCAAGGACACCGGAGCCCGCAGCAACACCGCGGTCGCGCCCACGACAAGGGCGAACACCATCACGCTGAACAGCGCGGGCACCACCCACCCGCCGCCTGCATGGAGCGCCGCACCGGCCGCCAGCTCGGCGGAGGCCGCGACGCCCCCCATCGACGCACCGAGAAGGACCGCTCCGGGCATGAGGGCGGCCACAACCGCCACGGAGGCCAGGATCGCGATGCCGGCCATCGCGAGGAACGGGCAGGTGCGGGGACCGGGGAGAGAACTCACGGCGGTTCTCCTTTCAGCGTCTGCCCCTGATTCGGAGACCTGCGCCACACGGATGGGCCGGCGGGCCCGCCGACCGCGCGAGGTCTCGTCTCAGGCTCCCCGCGCTCGTCGAGTGGTCACACCTGATCGCGTTCTCCCAGGTGGGGTTTCCCGCGCCCGTTCATTTGTGACCACTCGACGACCAGGCACTCGTGGCATCCGGGGGACGAGGAGGCCGGGCCTTGACCGTGCGGCCGGTCAGGGCTGCGAACTCTCCGATGTGCACCATGTGCCCACTCTCGGTGCTCCCTCCCGAGGGGAGAAGCACGCCTCCGCGACGATGGGTGGTCAGCGCTCCACGATCACGGACGGGGAGCGGACGGGGACCAGAATCGTGCGACTCGTGACGTGCCCTGCACGATCCGACGCCCGGAATCACGCGGAAGTCGGTCTCGCGAGAGCTGTCCAGACGCCCGGGGGTCGAGGGGTCGTAGGGTCGAATCCGGTCAGACCGACGTGAGGAAGACGACCTCAGGGGCGGTTCCCCACGGGTGACCGCCCCGGGGTCGTGTGCGCCCACGGTCGTTCCGCCCCGGCAGCGCTCCGAGGCGCCCCGGGCGAGCTGCGGGGACGTCGACGAGTCAGGGCGGCGATTCGGCCCCCCTCTACCGGCGGGCTCGATCGAGGACTATGGTCATCCGCGACCACAGCACATCCGCAGTCGACAGCAGCGGATGTGCCGTCGAGCCGGAAGAGGAGATTCATGGCCACCTCCACCATGCCGCCCCAGGTCCTGGGGCAGCGGATGCAGTTGACGACCCTCGAGTTGGGGGTCGGCGCAGCGCTCGCCGCGGTGGCGGTTCTGGCGGTCACGCTGGTCGCGGTGACGGGCGAATCCGCCCAGCCCTCGGCGGGCACGGACCGGGACACCTCGACCTCGGTGGTCAGCCAGGTCCCCCAGAGGATCCCCGGGTAGCTCTGGCTACAGCGAGGGGTCCACGACGGGCTTGCCGTCGGCGCCCAGCAGCGCGGTGAGTCCGCCGGCGTATCCGCCCGAGCGCCAGAGATAGCACACCCCGGTCTGGGTGTCCCTGAGGATCTCGACGGTGCTACCGAACCCCATGCTCTGGGTGTGGACCTTCTCGAACCGCTTGTCGTTTCTCGCCATGCCGCGATGATCTCATCCGCGGCGGGCCGGCGTCAGGTCCGCGGGTTGCCCTTCTGCAGGCGGTCGATGTGCTCCGAGGCCTGCGCCTTGGTCAGGGTCGCGGGCAGTTCCTCGCCGGCCTCGCGCGCGAGGGTGTCGAGGTAGCTCTTCTGCGCGGCGGTCATGGGCTCGTCGCCGGTCACCCAGTCCTCGGGGTCCCGCTGCACCGAGGTGCCCCCGGCTCCGGGGATCTCGGGGACCGGAGCCCCCAGGGTCTCTTCCGTGGACGACCGGGTCGGGTCCTGCTCGGGGTTGGTCATGCCCGCACCGTACGCCCGGAGCGGGATCCCGACCACCGAGCGACCGCCCGGCCCGACCCAGCCCGGCCCGAGCGACCGCCCGGCCCGAACGACTCGGCCCGACCCGGCCGCGTCAACCCTCGGACTCCGGCGGCGCCTCGAGGAACGGCCGCAGTTCCAGCCACTCGTGGATCGGCTCGCCGCCCGCACCCGGGGCCGCGGACAACTCGGCCGCGAGCTCCAGGGCGCGCTCGTAGGAGGCGACGTCGATGATCATCCAGCCGGCGATCAGGTCTTTGGTCTCGGGGAACGGGCCATCCGTGAGCGGCGGGCGGCCCTCGCCGTCGTACCGCACCCACGTCCCCGACTCCGACAGCGCGGTGGCGGCCACGAACTCGCCGGACTCCTCCAGGCGGGCGGCGAAGTCGTTCATGTACTGGATGTGGGCGGAGACCTCCTCGGGCGCCCACTCGGTCATGGGCACGTTGTTGGGCGGCTCCGGCGCGCCCCGGTAGTGCTTGAGCAACAGGTACTTGGCCATGGTGATCCTCCTCGCACTGTGCGACCCAGTGTGGTCGCCTCACCGGGGGGACGGAACCGGATGCGGGTTCTCGACGCTGCTGCCCTACCCGGTGCGCGAGGGGGTGATGACGCCGACGTCGACGCCCGGCGGGACGGTGCTCCCGTCGGCGCCCGCCCGCCCCGGCCGATTCACCGCGATTCCCGCCGCGCCGCGGCCGGCAGGTGTAAATGTTCACGGGTGAACACCACGACCCCTCCCGATAGCCCCCCGGAATCCTCTCGCACCCACTCCGACTACCGTGTTCTCGGCCTCGACCGGAGCCAGGCGATCCCCGCGGCCGTGGTCCTGGCCATCGGCCTGGTGTGGGGACTGGGTCTGCCGTGGCTCGACAGGTCGGTCTCCTGGAACGACCCGATCGCGGCCGGCGACGTCGTCGATCTGGGCAAAGGCGTGCACTTCACCCCGCCCGTCGGATGGGACCTCACCCAGGGGGTCCGGGTCGGGGACGAGCCCGCGAGTGGACCCCTGGACGCGGGGTCCACGGCGACGGTCACAGACGGGGGCACCACCATCTCGGCCACCCAGGGGGTCTTCGCCGGCGATGTCGACGCGCTGCTGGCGGAAGCCGAGAAGCACCTGTCGGTCCACGAGAAGGGTGTGCGGGTGTCGGGTGCGCGGCAGTCGGTGACGACCGACAGCGGCCTGGTCGGCACCAGCGAGCCGTTCACCTCCACGTCAGGGGACGGCGTCCTGGCCGCGTTCGTCCTGCCGTCCGGCTCCGGCCCGGCTGCCGGCGGGCGCTGGGACCACGAGTCCGACTCCGCCCCCACCGCCATCACCTTCGCCGCCCGATCCCAGCCCGGCCAGTCCACCGCCGACGCCACCGAGATCGAGGCGGCGCTGCGCAGCCTGACCTACGGAGGACCGAGATGAGCACACCTACCGTCTCGGCGAGCAGCGACACCGCCCCCGATCCGGACCTCCTCGCCGCCCGGGACCGTGCGCTCGAGGAGTCAGGATGGGGTCAGGGTTTCCGGCTGTGGCAGCCGCGCAACCCGGCGTTCTGGGTGCTGCTCCTGGGCATCGCCGCCGGGGTGGTGAGCCTGGTTCAGATCGCCTCGCAGGCCGCCAGGCTCTACCCGGTCGCGGTCGCTGTGGGAGCCGTCGCCTTCGCGATCTACGGCGGGGCATGGTGGCTGTTCCTGCGACTCCATGACCGCTCCATCCCGCGGTCCGTGACGATGCTGGCCACGGTCTTCGTGTGGGGTGGCACCGCCGGCACGTTCTGGATGGCCGTCCACGCCAACGACGCCCTGCTCTCGCTGTACGGCAAGCTCTTCGGTACCGCCTGGTCGACGGCGTGGGGCGCCGCGTTCGCCGCGCCCGTCATCGAGGAGTTCGCCAAGGCCACCGCACTGGTCCTGATCCTCGGGCTGGCCTCCCACCTGGTGCGCAGCCCCTACGACGGGTTCATGATCGGCGCCTTCACGGGCCTGGGGTTCCAGGTGGCCGAGGACATGCTCTACGCCGCGCAGACCTCCGCCGCGAACTTCGGCTCCGAGCAGATCGAGTCGGCGGTCCAGACGATCCTGATCCGCAGCGGCCTGGGGATCGTGTCGCACACCCTGTTCTCGGCGTTGTTCTGCGCGGGGCTCGTGTGGTTCCTCGGCCGGCCCCGCGCCGAGCGCAACCGCGCCCTCGGAGCCGGGCTGATGCTCGCCGCCATGACCTTCCACTGTCTCTGGGACGCCGCCGACGCCATCGGCAACTCCGTGTTCGGCAGCACCGCGTACGCCTCGCTCGTGCTGGGGGTGGTGATCGTGGTCGCGATCGTGTTGGTGCGCGTAATCGCCCGGCGCGCCTCGCGGGTGCAACGGCAGTGGCTGCGAGCCGTCCTGGCCCCCGAGGTGGATCAGGGGGTCCTCACCGAGCCCGAGGTCGCCGCGGTGGTCGGGGACCGCGGAGCCCGGCGACGCTACCTCCGCAGCGTCCCGCACGGTCGCCGGCAGGGCAGGCACGTGCTCACCTCGGTGCGGGCCCTGGCCGCGGCGATCGCCGCGGGCCGGGACGTCGAGGGGGCACGTGCCGAGATCGGACGGGTGCGGTCGAACGGGTGAGGCGGGGCGGGACCGGCGGGACGGCCTGATCGACGACGACGAGAGGCGCACGGTGAATTGCGAATCCCGCCTACAGCCGCGCGCCGCGGGCGGACACTGGTGTCCTACGCCTCTACGAGCCGAGGCCGCGTCCGCCAGTCGATCACGCCAGTAGATCAGAGGAGAAACCAGTGTCCTTCCAGGCATACCTCGACACCATCGAGACCAAGACCGGGCTCACGCCGCGGCAACTCGTGAACCAGGCCACCGACCGCGGTTTCGGTCCCGGGACCAAGGCCGGGCCGATACTGGAGTGGCTGAAGAACGACTACGGCCTCGGCCGCGGCCACGGCATGGCGCTCGTCCATGTGATCACCAAGGGACCGCAGATCAGCTCGAAGCACGTGGGCTCCACCGGTTCGCACGCTGACGCGACCGACATGCTCTGGCTCGACGGGGCGGCCACCAACCCGAATCGCTGAGCTCGGGCGCCCGTTGTCGCCTACCCGCTGTCCTGCGGCCCCTCCGGGAGCCGCTCCTCGTTCAGGCCGGACCATTCGACGTAGTCCGCCCAGGCGCGCTCGTAGGACAGCGTGTCCGGTTCTGCGGCAGAGGGTCCGGCGCGTGCGACGGTCCGACCCCGCCGGATCCCGAAGGGCCAAATTTTTCTCATCTTCTTATTCGGTGGCGAGATCGGACCGGATGGGAATGCGGCATCGTGTTCGCCACACCGTGACTCAGATCCGAGGAGGGAGAAGACCGACGGGGCGCTCGGGCGTCCCGGACTCACGCGTTCTGTTCGGTCCACTCTCCGGACGCGTAGTCGGTCGCCAGCTGCCGCAGCGCGTCGTGGTCGACCCCCAGGAGACTCATGGGTGGGCGCCGGTCGGGTAGGGCGATCGACGGCAGGGTCCACCAGGAGAGTGCGGCTTCCGGAAAGCGACGAGCGTCCAGCAGCCGGTTGATCGCGCAGATGATGTTGTCCGGATCGCGCGGATCGACGTGGTCCATCTGGAATCGGGGGTACACCCATCTCCGGTCGCCGCGCAGCGCGATGAGCCGACCGTCTCGCGCGAAGGTCCGCAGTGCGTCGGCGGAGGCGGTGGATTCGGACAGCACCCCGCGCCGCACGAGGACCTCGGCCGCTTCGACCGAGCACATCACAGGCACCTGCGTCGCGCTCCCCCGCGAGACAGCGACCGCGACGGCACGGGCACGGCGGGCGGCGGCGGCACTCTCAGCCAAACGCGGCGTCTCGGGTCCCCGGCGAGGGCCGACGTCCGGGGGCCGGACCGTCCTCACGGCTCTGTCGATCTGCCCGGCGACCCGGCCGAATGCGCTGCGGCGGTGCACTTCCCGCAGAACGACATCTGAGAAGACCTGGTCGTCGAGTTCCCGCAACGCACGATTCGCCACGTCCCCCGGCGCGACGGATCTCTGCCACAACGGTCGATTCCGAGAAGTCATCGACGACCACCCCGCCTTCTGAGGAAAACTGTAGACCCACCGGGCGGTGACGGCGAGGGGTGATCGAGGGGAAGTAGGCGTGTTCCGCGGGTGGACCGGGCGCGACGACCTACGTGGGCATCGCGTCTAGCCGAGCGCGGCCCCGGTGCGACGCCACCAGTCGGCCACCACCGCGGCTAGTTCCTCCGGCTTCTCCGCCGGCAGCATGTGCCCGGTCTCCGGGATCTCCACATACGTCACCCCGCCCGCGCCTGCACCGTCTGACGCGGTACCGATCGATTCGGCCCCGATCGATTTGGCACCGTTCGATTCGGCCCACCGCCGCTGCTCCTCGGTGGGCACCACCTCATCGTGCGACGCCCCGACGATCAGGACCGGGCAGGGCGCCTGCGCGGGTAAAGCGCTGCGGTCCGGGCGCGCGCCCAGGGCCACCGAGTGCGCGGCGAACCGCGCCGGCCCGTATCCCCGCGCCGCGCGGAGTCGCTCGGCCCGCACCTGCGGGTCGTGGCCGCGGTCGCCGAAGTACACCGCCTCCATGCCGTCGAGGGCGATCTCCTCGTACTCCTCCGGGCTCAGGTCCGCCGCTCGGGCCGCGCGCGCTGCTGCGGCATCCGGATCCTCTGTGCCCACGGGCGCGGTGACCAGGACGAGTCCGGCCAGGAGGGACGGGTGCCTCTCCGCGAGGTGCATGGCCACCACGCCGCCGAGGGAATGTCCGACGACGACGCTCCCGGAGGCGATCAGCCGGGCGGTCTCGTCGACGAGCGCGTCGAGGTCGGGCACGGCCGGCAGGTCCAGGGCCGTGGTGGCCCAGCTCTCCGGCAGGGCTCGGAGGGTCGGGTCCCACGACTGCGCGTCGCCGTGGAGGCCGGGGAGAAAGACGAGGTTCGTCATGGGCGGGGGGCTCCCTCTACATCGACGCCGGGGGGTGACCCGACTGTAGCCCGGCGGTGTGAGGAACCGGCTGGCGCTCGGGCACCTGCACGGTGGTCGCGGTCTTGCGCTGCCGCTATTCTGCGTTACTATGTACCAGTAGTCATTGTCACTTAGTAGTTGGGGGACGTCCCATGGGCAAGCAGGCCACCGAGATGCTCAAGGGAACGCTGGAGGGCATCGTCCTGGCGATCCTGTCCGACCGGCCCGCGTACGGGTACGAGATCACCGCGTGGCTCCGGGGCCACGGTTTCGCCGACATCGCCGAGGGCACCGTGTACGCGCTCCTGGTGAGGATCGAGCAGCGCGGCCTCGTGGACGTGGAGAAGGTCCCCTCCGAGAAGGGCCCGCCCCGGAAGGTGTATTCGCTCAACGCCCGGGGGCGCGGGAACCTCGACGAATTCTGGAAGACCTGGGACTTCCTCGTGGAACGCATAGACCAGCTCCGTCACCACAACGACAGCCCACAGGGCGAAGGAGAGAGATGATCATGGTCGCGAAATGGATCGAGGCCCTCACCGGGTCTCTGGATCAGAAGAAGCAGTACAAGCGCCACATGGCGCGGGTCGACGCTCTCCCCGAGCCGTACGGCAGCGCCGCCAAGGCGCTCAACCGGTACTTCCTCTACTACGGAGGATTCACCGACGGCGACACGCTCATCGCGATGATCGGCGACCACGCCGACATGTGGGAGCGAGCCGCGGTCGACGGCACTCCCGTGCGCGCCGTCGTCGGGGACGACCCGGTGGAGTTCGCGGAGACATTCGCCCGCTCGTACTCCGGCAAGGAGTGGATCGACAAAGAGCGCCGGCGCCTGACCGAGGCCGTCGACGCCGCGGCCGGCGATTCCGGAGGGGATGAGGGGGCCCTCTCATGACCGCGCCGCCCCTTCACGCGATCCGTGTCCACGGTCTGGAGAAGTCGTACAAGGACCTGCCCGTGTTGCGCGGCGTGGACTTCGATGTGGCACGGGGCAGCATCTTCGCACTGCTCGGCTCCAACGGCGCCGGCAAGACCACAGTCGTGAGAATCCTCGCAACCCTGCTCGAGGCCGACGCGGGAACGGCCGTTGTCGACGGCCTCGACGTCGCCGCACAGGCTTCGGAGGTGCGAGAGCGCTTCAGTCTCACCGGACAGTTCGCCGCCGTCGACGAGATCCTCACCGGGCGGGAGAACCTCGTCCTCATCGCCAGGCTTCGCCACCTCGACGACCCGGGCACGATCGCGGATGATCTCCTCGAGCGCTTCTCGCTGACCGCCGCGGCCACGCGGAAGGTGTCGACGTACTCGGGTGGGATGCGTCGCCGTCTCGACATCGCCATGAGCCTCATCGGGAGCCCACCGGTGATCTTTCTCGACGAGCCGACCACCGGGCTCGACCCCCGGGCCCGCATCGAGGTGTGGCAGGCGGTCAGAGAACTGGCCGACGGCGGGACGACGGTACTGCTCACCACGCAGTATCTGGAGGAGGCCGAACAACTCGCCGATCGCATCGCGATCCTCCACAAGGGTCGGATCATCGTCAACGGCACCCTCGCCGAGCTCAAGCGGCTGCTCCCGCCCGCACAGGTCGAGTACGTGGAGAAACAGCCGACCCTCGAAGACGTCTTCCTGGCCCTCATCGGCGAGGACGACGCGGACCACACGGACAGTGCCACGAGTAGGGACCAGCGATGAACACGCACTTCCTCGGCGACACCGCCGTCCTTCTGGGGCGGTCCCTGCGCCACGTCACCCGCAGCCTGGACACCATCATCACGACCGTCATCACGCCGGTCGCCTTCCTGCTGTTGTTCGTCTACGTATTCGGCGGCGCGATCGACACGGGCCCGGATTCGGGGTCGTACGTGAACTACCTGCTGCCCGGGATCCTCCTCATCACCATCGCCTCGGGGATCGCCTACACCGCGTACCGGTTGTTCCTGGATATGAAGGGCGGAATCGTCGAACGACTCCAGTCCCTACCGATCGCGCGCTCAGCCGTGCTGTGGGGACACGTGCTGACCTCGCTGTTCGCCACTCTGATCTCGCTGGCGGTCGTCGTGGGCGTCGCCCTGCTCATGGGGTTCCGCTCACCGGCAGGGCCGTTGGCGTGGTTCGGTGTCGTCGGCATCCTGCTCCTGTTCACCCTGGCGTTGACGTGGCTCGCGGTCATCGCCGGGCTCTCCGCCACCACGCCGGACGGGGCGGGTGCGTTCTCCTACCCGCTGATCTTCCTCCCGTTCATCAGCTCGGCATTCGTCCCCACCGACACCATGCCCGGCCCGGTGCGCGCCTTCGCCGAACACCAGCCGGTGACCTACATCGTCAATGCCATCCGCGACCTGTTCGCGCAGCAACCGGTCGGCACCGACCTCTGGATCGCGATCGCCTGGTGCGTCGGCATCCTCATCGTCGCCTACACCTTCGCCATGGTCACCTACCGCCGCACGATCGCCTAGATGGGCGTCACACGATTCGTCTGTGCACCTGAGACCGGGCGAGCTCGTACGTCTTGACCAGCCAGAACCCGGCGAATGCGTACAGCGCCGCGGCTTCACCGGCGAACAGGGCCACCGACGGCCCCACCGCCCACGCGACGACCACCGCCGCAGCCGGGAACGCCACGACCAGGACGGCCAGGATCCGGTAGGTCACGCGATACCGTCGCCGCACGTGTCGATCGCTGAGCGATGAGAGGGTCTCCTGTCCGTAGAAGAAGATCGACAGCGCGGCCAGCGCGAAGAACCCGACCGCGGCCACAGCGTGGACCGACCCCGCGACGGTGGGCCCGGGCAGAGAGGTGTCCGACGTCGGGACCAGCGCCACCACGATCGAGAGGACCCCGGCCGCGTTGAGCAGTGCGTTCTCTCCCCGGGTGTAGCCGCGGTAGGCCACCAGCGCGACGCCTATCGCCACGAGGATCCCCACGAAGACGCTGCGCGCCGGCGAGTAGTAGAAGGCGCTGAGCGAGCCCCTCATCGCCACCGCGGGGTCAAGGGCCACCCACAGCAGGAGAACAGCCGGGAGCACCAGGGCGCCGGCGGCGATGACCATCCGGAGGACGAAATAGGTCTCCACGATATAAGCCGCGGGCGCCTCGCAGAAGGTGGCCGGGACGCCGTGTCCCGGGCCGGCCAGCCCACGCCCGCCCGGTGGCCGACGCATGCCCCCACCCCCTCGCCGTGGCTCGTTCACCCTCGCAGCCGGGTGCCGGTCTTGGTGTAGATCCGGTTGAGGTGTCCCTCCACGGTCCGCTTGGACAGGTGGAGCTCGGCCGCGATCTCGGCGTTGGTCAGCCCCTGACCCACGAGAGTGGCGATCTGGGATTCGCGACGGGTCAGAGACACGCCCTGAGGGATTCTGGTGGCAGCGCCTCCCGGACCGGGCAGACCGCTCGCCGATCCACCGATCTCGGAGGTGGCGATCATCCGCTCGGCCTGGATGTGGTGCTGCGAACCCGGAGTGGCGAGGTGGCGCACGCGGTCGGCGACCGCCACGGACACCATGTGCAGACCGCATTCCCGGGCACGGTGGGCGTCGTCGAGAAGTCGCCGGGGGTTCTTGGCAAGGGAGTCGGCGGCGATGTCACGCACCAGCACCGGAAGATCGCCGGTGACCTCCAGCTCGGACACCAGCTGGCAGCTCTCGCGATCGGCGGACAGCACCCCGGCCATGGCGGCCCGCGTGGCGGACCCCAACTGCCCCTCGTCGATGAGCGAGCGGACGATCTCGCGGGCCTCCTCGCTGTGACCGAAGCAGTACAGCACCCCGGCCTCGGCTCCGCGGATCTCCGGCCCGAGCGGAGAATTGGTGTACTCGCGGATCCCACGCAGGCGCCGCAGCTTCTCCTTCGCGGTGGCGGTTCGACCGGACAGGGCCGCGATCAGCGCGCACAGGGACAGCGCGCGCGACAGGTACTCCTCGGGGCCGTCCACCTCGATGGTGTCGATCGCATCGGACGCGGCGGCCACCGCCGCCGACAGGTCCCCGGCGGCCAGCGCGATCTCGGCGTCGGCGACCCGGCGCAGGCCCGGGCCCAGGCGGACGGAGTCGTCCTGCTCGACCGCGATGAAGGGCGCGATCTCCGCCTGCAGGGCCGTGACTCCGAACCCGTGCAGGACCACGTACAACAACGAGGCGAGATACTCCTCCGACGCCCATGCGTGGGAATCCATCGTCCGCGTCCGGCGGGCCAACCGCCGCAGGACGGCCAGCGCGGCGTCGGACTGCCCGAGGGCGTCCAGCGCGATGGCATGGAGTGCGTCGAGTCTTCTCTCCCACTCGGCCGACAGCGGTGCGGGGCGCAGCGCATCCGGTGGCATCGAGACGGGATGGAGGGGGTCGGCGTGGGGCTTCGGATCGCCGACCGCGGAATCTGCAGTTGTACCTGCATCTGCATCGGACGGAGGCTCGCAGAGTGCGGTGTAGGCCCGGGCCGCCTCGCGGTACCGTCCCGCATAGCAGAGGTGCACCACGGTCAACGCGTCCAGAACCGAGTGCCCGGGGTCGCCCGGCACCAGGAATCCATGGGCCGACTCGATCAGCAACAGCGCGTTCTCCGGGCTCCGATCGCGGTAGTGCGCGAGATCCGCCCGGGCCGCCACGTTGTCGAGCAGCACCCTGGTGAAGTCGGGCCCACCCGGGTCGTCGTCGCCACCGTGGACCGCCGAGGCCCGCAGACACTCCAGTGACCGCTCGAACATCTCGGCCGCCTCGTGCACCCTGTCGGCCCACCGCAGGCACGAGCCCGCGACCAGGTCGAACTCGGCCTGCTGCAGCGGCGTCATCACCAGCCCCGCGCGCCTCGCCGCCTGGGACAACCCCACGCCGGTGCGGTAGTCGTTGGCCTCGAATGCGGCACGGGCCGCGGCCAGGGCTGCGGACGCGTCCACACGGGCGCCCTGAACTGCAGGGGCGCCCAACACCACGGAGCGGGCGGCGGGCGGCCCGGTGCCGGCAGCGGTACCGGCGGGCAGGTTGGTCAGAGCCCACAGCACGACATTCGGGTCCGGCTGGACGATGCCCGGAAGCGCGAGGACGGCGTCGTAGGTCTCCCGCCGACGGCGATGATCCGCGGCGTCGCGGAGAGCGGCGGCCAGAACAGGGGGCTGCACGGCGAGCACCCGGGCGCCGTCCTGCTGACCCTCCACCACGAGCGCACGGGCCATCAACTCGCTGACCACCTCGCAACCATGCAGGTTCTCGAGGTCCGGGACGCTGATGCGGCGAGCGAGAGCGACCGTCGTCAGGGCGTCGGTCAGGGGGTCCACGCCACCGGCACCGGATGCGCTGCCTCCGAGCCACCGCTGCGGGTCCACGGCCACATCCATGACCGCGGTGGCCGGGTCCACCGTCAGCGTCAGGCGACCACGCATCAATAGGTTCAGCTTGCGGGTCGCGAGGTCGTCGTAGGTGGCGCGCAGGGCGGTGAGATTGCCGTGAGAGCAGGTCCACAACGCCTCGACCAGCCGCGCCGACAAGGGGACCCCCACGGCCGCTGCGACCGCCGCCTCCGACCCGGTGCGGGTGAGATTCCGTAGCGTCAGTCGGGTGGTGCGGTAGGCCACCTCGTCGCGGCACCACGGCGGTAGCGGCGCACCCACCCGAGCAGAGGCCACCACCACCGCGCCGTCGGGCAGCGCGCGTGGCGTGTCGGCCCGGTCGAGGTCGTCCCACACAGCCACCCGGACCCCGGCAGCGCGCAGCCCGGCGGCGATGTCGACGGCACAGCGGCTGGCACCCACGCCCGGCGGCCCCACCACCAGCACACCGCGCCGGGTGTCGACGCACATCGCGACCGCGCGGGCCACGGTGTCCGCACGCAGCACCGAGCGATCGTTCTTCCACGCCGGCACCAGTCCCACCTCCAGTCCGGCCACAGCGGGATGCCGGGCACCACGTCCGCGTCCGGGAATCATGCGTACCCGGATCCACCCGGGAAATCGGGGCCACCTGGGTGTCAGGGGCACGAGCTCCGCTGCGGCGCAGCAAAAATCAGGTGTGCCGCACTCTATCGGGACCTGGCGGCTCCGTCAGAGGATAGGAGCTAATTCACCAGGCTCGCGTCACACCGGCGCGACACCCCACCGAAAGGGTTCTCTCGTGAACAGACCGCTGTCCGTCTCGATCGCATCGTGGATCTGGGTGTTCTGCGGCCTGTTCACCACGATCACCATCGCCGGCGTGATCAGCGCGACCGACGCATTGTCGCTGGTCTCGGGGCTGTGGGGCGACGAGGTGACCGCTGGCGGGGCCGGTGTGGGCCTGAGTGGCGCCGGCGGACCCGGCTGGACCGGGTGGGCGCTCGCGACCGTCTTGTTCGCCGCCTTGGTCGTGCAGGTCACGACGGCCCCGAGACTGCGTGCCGGTGAGCGCCGGAGTCGCGCCCTGCTGACGACCGCCGCGAGCGTCTCCCTGATGGCCGTGGTGTACGACCCGACGCTGTGGTCGGCCTGGCTGCTCCTCGTCGCCAACGCCGTTGCGCTGCTCTTCACCTACGACGACCACGCGCTGGACTACCTGGAGACCCGGCCGGAGCAGCTGGCCTCGGCCCACTGAGGCCACCGGCGGCGATTGCACGGCAGGCGGGCGGTTGGGCGTCGGGCGGGGCGCACGGCAGACCCGGCGGTTGGGCGCGCGGCAGACCCGGCGGTTGGGCGTCGGGCGGGGCGCACGGGTCGCTCCGCGGCGCCGGCAGCCCCTATCTCGCCGAGTGGTCGATTCCGCTCGCGTTTCCCCAGTTCGCCATTTCCGGCGACGCGCATTTGTGACCACTCGGCGGGGGTGGCCGGCGTCAGCGACGCGCATTTGTGACCACTCGGCGGGGGTGGCCGGCGTCAGCGACGCGCACTTGTGACCACTCCGCGGGGGTGGCCGGCGTCAGCGACGCGCACTTGTGACCACTCGGCGGGGTGGGGCGAGCGCAGCGGCGGGACGGGCGGGTCTGGGCTGGCGGAGGCGGGACGGGCGCGACCGGTGTCGAGAGGCCGACTCAGCCCAGCGCGTCGCGCAGGAGGGCGGCGAGCTCGCGGGGACGGTGATAGAAGAGCGTTGCCGTCACGATGATGATCGTCCAGCCTGCCGCGCGTAACCGGTTCCATCGGCGCACGTCCCGACCGTGCTGGACGGCGTCGCGATGGCCGGCACCGTCGTACTCCACCGCGATCTTGCGGTCTGGGAACGCGAAGTCCAGGCGGTACGGTAGGCCAGGGGTGCGGTACTGCACCCGGAAACCGGTCAGCCCGAGATCGAGAAGGAACAACCGCAGGCGCGTCTCCATGGGCGACTCGGTCATCGGCTCCACCAGGGCACAGCGCTCGAGCGCGATCCGTCGCCCCCGCAACCCCGGATGCCTGCTGAGCAGCGTCGGTAGAGATCGTCGGATGTCGTGGCCCGGCCCCATCCGTGACGCACCGTCCAGTGCGATCAACGCCTCGGCCCTCGGCGAATACAGAGCCAGGTCGAACAACGCCCACTCCGCGCTGGCCACACGAAGCGGGGCGCCGTCGGCGTCGAGGATGCTCTCGACCTGATCCTCCGGGATCTCGTACCGTCGGGCGACGATCCCCTCGCGGCGCACCCGCTTTCTGCCGACGGCCAGCTCGATCGGATACGCGGCCGGCGCCCACGGATGGCCGTGGACCGCGGCGGCCAACCACCCCGTGGCCACGCCGCCTGGGCAGGCCAGTGTCGCCGAGGCCAACCGAGTGACCGGCGTGGAGACGGTGGTTGCCGGTTCCCATATCCCGTGGTGCGCTCTGCGATATCCGTTGGTCACCCGGTGCGTGCCGTGGGCCGCCAGCAGATCGCCGCGACGTCGAGGGCCACCGGGTGCGGGAGTCATGGGGGGAACTGTTGCGCACCGGGCACGCTTCGGGTCCCGGCGAGCGGCTGTGCCGCCACCCCCTTGTGGAGAGGCCAGAGGCCTGTGAGAAAAGCTGGACGCTGGTCGAGACCACGCTTCTCCCCCGAGACCGCACTCACGACGAGGCGCCAGCGTGGGGTGCTACGCCGAGGCGCTGGGGCCCAACGCGCACCGGTGGCGAGGACGTCCACCCAGTCCTGCTACGCGGGGCCGATCGAACTCTTGCCGCGCCGTCACACCCGAGGGCACGCCGGGCCGTGCTCGTGCCGATGTGGGGCATGGCCGACTCCCTCCCGCCGGACCCGGACCCGGACCCGGACCCGGACCCGGACCCGGACCCGGACCCGGACCCGGACCCGGACCCCAGCTACTCCACCGACCTCGACGGTGGTCCTGCTCATGGTGTTGCGACTCTCGGGGGAGGTTGTTCGGACTCAGCTGGCCGGAACGGCGGGCCGGTAGGACACCGCCCTCGAGTCCACGCAACCCTGCTGCGCCGCTGCTGAGGTGACGCGGCCCACTGACGGGACGACGACGGCCACATTCGACCCCTCCGGGCGCGAGCGACGTGACAGAGTGCACAGCATGAACACCCCCGTCCCGGCGCCCTCTCGTCTCCGATCCCGCCGCCCGGTGGCCGCGGCCGTGGCGGCCACTCTCGCGACTGCGGGGCTCGTCGTCGTCGCCCAGTCCGGCACCGCTGCCGCACCGACCGCCCAGGCTGCGCCCGCTGCGCCCACTGCACCCACGGCGCTCGCGTGGGGACCGTGCCCCGAGACCGTCACGACCCCGTCGGCGGTCTGCACGAGCGTGAGCGTCCCGGTGGACTACGCGGTTCCGGGCGGCGACCGCATCGACGTGACGGTGTCCAAGCTGCCGGCACGCAACCCGGCGGCAGCGCGGGGGGTGCTGTTCGGCAACGCGGGCGGGCCGGGCGGGGATTCACTGACTTATTTCGACGACAACGAGCTGTTCACCTGGCCCGACGCCCTGCGGGACGAGTGGGACCTCATCGGCGTCCAACCGCGAGGACTGGCGCACGCCGGCCCGCTCCACTGCGCGCCGATGGATGGCGCCGACCAGTTGATGATCGCCACCAACTTGGGCGGCGCGCACCGGGCGTCGTGCGAGCAGGCCAGCGGCGACTACTGGCGCCACCTCACCACCGAGAACACCGCGCGCGACTGGGAGGAGGTCCGGCGCGCGCTCGGCCAGGAGCGCATCTCCATCCACGGCCTGTCCTACGGCACGCTGCTCGGGTCGACCTACGCGACGCTCTTCCCGCAGCACACGGACAAGGTCGTGCTGGATTCGGCAGCGCACCCGGACTGGATGTGGAACGACGTGCTGCGCGAGCAGACCGAGCCCTACAAGCGTCGGGTGATGGCGATGTTCGACTGGATCGCCGCCAACGACGCCGTGTACGGGCTGGGCGATACCCCACTCAAGGTGTACGGGAGCTGGTCGCAGCGGGTGATGGCCGAGTCCGGCACCACCCCGACCCTCGCCCCTCCCCCGGCGCGGGTCGGCGACGTGCCGCCCGAGTGGCGGGCGCTCGCGCAGCAGTACGTCGACGGGGTCACGCTCACCGGCCCGCTGCGGGTGCAGATCGAGGGGCTGTTCGCCCAGCTCCGCACTCCCGGCGCGGTGCAGGCGCTGTCGCCGATGCTCGGCGCGACCCGCGGACTGGCTCCGCAGAGCTCGGGGTGGCCGGTGATCGCGGAGGCCCTGCGTGACGGCACGCCCGTCGGGCCGCAGAACCCGCAGATGCCGGAGCTCCCGGAGGAGGCTGTGGTTGCACTCAACATGCAGTCCGCCGTCCTGTGCAATGAGAACCGCGTTGCCCCGCGGCCGCTCGACTACCCCGGGTTCCTGTGGACGCAGTTCGTGACCGGGGACATCTTCGATGCCATCGGCCTGACCTACAGTTCCGGGGCCGCCTGCGCCGGCGCCGCTCCGGTCACCACGCCCGTCGCGGTCCACAACGCGGGCCTGGCCACGGCACCGCTGCTCATCAACTCGCTGGGGGATCCGCAGACGCCCTATCACGGGGCGCTGGCGCTGGCCGAGCGCATGGGAGCGCACGTGCTCACGGTCGAGGGCGGCGATCACGGGCAGGTGGCCAAGGGGAACACGATCGTCGACGACGCCGTGGTCGAGTACCTGCGCACCGGCCACAGCGGCGTGACCCATGCCCCGGCCCCGCCGATGCCCGCGGCGGGGTAACGCCACGTCGCCGACGAGGCCCGGGCCGGTGGGAAAGTACATCGCAGAGACGCTGGAGGCGCTGTCGTCGCGGGGTGTCCGCACTCTCGTTGCGTTGTCGTTCGTGATCGCGGGAATCTACTTGGGTAACGGAGGTGTAGCGACGGCGGCAGCTGTACTGCTCACGTCCCTGGGCTGTGGAATGACCGTCTTGATCATCATGGCGAGAGCATCGATCGACTCCGATCGCGAGTAGAGGTGCCGCCGTGTGGTCATATGCGATCACGTTCTCCCAGGTGACCTGACCCAGAACCGGTCAGATGTGACCACTCGGCGAGAGAACACGCCGCGCGAGAGTTGCCGCAGCGGCGTCGGCACGGGCAGCCGCGCGAGCGCCGGCGCGTCCGCGGATCGCCCCGTCAGGGACGGGCCGCGGATCGCCCCGTCAGGGACGGGTAAAGATCCCCGCCCGGGGCATCAAGAGTCCGTAAATGCCACTTCCCGCACGGTCGCGGGGGACGCAGGCTTCTCGGTGCAGTGCAGGCCACCGCCGCGCTGATCCCCGATCGAAAGTGACCGTGCCCGCGATGCTCGATATCGCCTACCTCGCGCTCATGCTGGCCTGCCTGGCCGGCTGCGTGCTCCTCGTCGACCGGCTCTCCCGGTCCGACGAGTCCGCCACCTCCCCCGGCCTCCCGGCGACCGGCCTCCCGGCGCCTGACCCGGCGTCTCGCGACACCGCGTCGCCGGGCAGCGCGTCACGCGACACCGCGTCGCCGGGCAGCGGGTCTCGCGACGCCGCGTCGACCTGCGCCGCGTCCGCAGACACCTCGGAGGCCGGGCGATGACCCTCGCCGGCGTCACCACCGTGATCCTGCTGGTCGTGGCGGCGAGTCTGGTGGTCTATCTCCTGGTGGCGCTCGTCGACCCCGAGCGGTTCTCATGAGCCCGGCGCTCGCAGCGGGCCTCCAGGTGGCCTGCCTGCTCGGGCTGCTGGCCGCGCTGTACATCCCGCTCGGCGACTACATGGCCCGGGTGTTCGCCAGCGACCGAGACCTCGGGGTCGAACGGCTCCTCTACCGGCTCGCCCGTGTGGACCCGCGCCGCGAGCAGTCCTGGCGCGTCTACGCCCTGGGGGTGCTGGCGTTCTCCGCGGTCAGCATGCTGGCCCTGTACGCGATCCAGCGCGTCCAGCACTGGCTGCCGCCGCTCGGTGCCCACCAGGACGCGGTCGACCCGGCCATGGCGTTCAACACCGCCGTCTCCTTTGTCACCAACACCAACTGGCAGTCGTACACGCCCGAGGAGACGCTCACCAACCTCACCCAGATGATCGGGCTGACGGTGCAGAACGCCGTCTCCGCGGCCGTCGGTATCGCCGTGGCCATCGCGGTGGTGCGAGGGTTCTGCCGGGTCCGCAGCGGCGTGATCGGCAATTTCTGGGTGGACCTGACCCGGGCGGTCACCCGGGTGTTGCTCCCCCTCGGCCTGATCTTCGCCGCGCTGTTCCTCACCCAGGGCATGATCCAGTCGTTCTCCGGCGGCGTGGCGGTGACGGCGCTCGACGGCACCGCACAGCAGATCTCCACGGCGCCGGTCGCCTCCCAGGAAGCGCTCAAGCTGCTCGGCACCAACGGCGGCGGCGTGCTCGGGGCCAACTCGGCGCACCCGTTCGAGAACCCCACCCCGATCGCCAACCTGCTGTCGATCCTCGCGCTGTTGTTGATCCCGGTGGCGCTGACCCGGACGTTCGGCACCATGCTCGCCGAGTCGGGCGCCGGCAGCCGCCGCCACGGGCTGATGATCCTCGGCGTCATGGCCACCCTGTGGGGCGGCATGCTCGCCGTGGTCACGTGGGCCGAGTACAACGCCGTCGGCGTGGCCGCGCAGGCCGCGGGGATGCAGATGGAGGGCAAGGAGGTCCGCCACGGGATCCCGGCCTCGGTGCTCTTCGCGGTGTCCACCACGGGCACGTCCACCGGGGCGGTCAACTCGGCCCACGACAGCTATTCGGCCCTCGGCGGCGGGGCACTGATCCTCAACATGCTGCTCGGCGAGATCGCCCCCGGTGGAGTCGGGACCGGCCTCTACGGGATCCTGGTCCTGGCCGTGCTCGCGGTGTTCGTGGGCGGGCTGTTGGTCGGCCGGACCCCGGAGTTCGTGGGCAAGAAGATCGGCCGCCGGGAGATCACCTGCGCCAGCCTGTCGCTGCTGGTCATGCCCGTGCTCGTCCTCACCGGCGTCGCGATCACGGCCGTGATGCCGTCCGCGGTCGAGGCCCAGGGCAACAGCGGGCCCCCCGGTTCGCCCAACTCGGCGCACGGACTCAGCGAGTACCTCTACGCCTTCACCTCGGCGGCCAACAACAACGGTTCGGCGTTCGGCGGCCTCACGGTGACCGACCACTGGTTCCAGGCCGCCCTCGGGGTGTGCATGATCCTCGGTCGGTTCCTGCCGATCATCCTCGTCCTGGCCATGGCCGGTTCCCTCGCCGCACAGAAGCGCAGCGACCCCGGCCCCGGCACCCTGCCGACGCACGGACCGCTCTTCGGCGGCCTGCTGCTCGGCGTCATCCTCCTGGTGGCGGCGCTGACCTTCGTGCCCACGCTCGCCCTCGGACCTATCGCGGAGGCACTCCAGTGACCGCCCTGCTCGATTCCCGGCACCTCGCCGCGGCCGCCCCCGGCGCCCTGCGGAAGCTCGACCCACGCCACCAGGCCCGCAACCCCGTCCTCTTTGTGGTGTGGGTGGGGTCGTTGCTCACCACGGTCCTCGCGGTGTTGCACCCCACCGTGTTCAGCTGGTCCACCGCGGCCTGGCTGTGGGCCACCGTCCTGTTCGCCGGCATGGCCGAGTCGGTCGCCGAGGGACGCGGCAAGGCGCAGGCCGACAGCCTGCGCAAGGTCACCACGGAGACCACCGCCAGGGTCCGACGCGGCCCCCACGAGACCCAGACCGTCCCGTCGACGGAGCTGGCCGTCGGTGACCTGGTGGAGGTTCTGGCGGGCGAGACCATCCCCGGGGACGGCGACGTGGTCGAGGGCATCGCCACCGTCGACGAGTCGGCGATCACCGGGGAGTCCGCGCCCGTGGTGCGGGAGTCCGGCGGCGACCGCAGTGCCGTCACCGGCGGGACCGTGGTGCTCTCCGACCGGATCGTCGTGCGCATCTCCACCGCGCCGGGCGAGTCGTTCGTCGACCGGATGATCGCGCTGGTCGAGGGCGCCGAGCGCACGAAGACCCCCAACGAGATCGCGCTCAACATCCTCCTGGCGATGCTCACGATCGTGTTCCTGGTCGCGGTTCTCGCGCTCGGCCCGGTGGCCGCCTACTCGGGCGCCGAGATCGATCCGATCCGGCTCATCGCCCTGCTGGTGTGCCTCATCCCCACCACCATCGGCGCCCTGCTGTCGGCCATCGGCATCGCGGGCATGGACCGCCTGGTCCAGCACAACGTCCTGGCGACGTCGGGCCGGGCGGTCGAGGCCGCCGGCGACATCGACACCCTGTTGCTCGACAAGACCGGCACCATCACGTTCGGCGCTCGCCAGGCCACGTCCCTGGACCCGGCGGCCGGTGCGTCGACGGCGGAGCTCGCCGAGGCCGCGCGGGCCTCGAGCCTGGCCGACGAGACCCCGGAGGGTCGGAGCATCGTGGAGTTCTGTGCCCGCGAGCACGACCTGCCGGCCGCGGCCACCCGAGCGGAGGCGGACGCCGAGGCCGTCGAGTTCACGGCCCAGACCCGGATGTCCGGGATCGACCTCCCCGCGGCCGACGGCACGGTCCGTCAGATCCGCAAGGGCGCGTCGGACACGATCCTGGCCTGGGTCGCCGCGCACGGCGGCCGGGCCCCCGAGGGGGTGCGGGAGTCCGTCGAACGCATCGCCCGGCGCGGGGCCACGCCGCTGGTGGTGGCCGAGCTGACGGTCCGCGCCAACGGGGCCGGGGATGCGACGAAGACCGGCGACGACGAGGCCGGTGAACTGATTCTCGCCAGCGCACCCCGGATCCTCGGGGCGATCGAGCTCTCGGACGTGGTCAAGCCCGGGATGCGCGAGCGCTTCGCAGAACTGCGGGCCATGGGGATCCGCACCGTGATGATCACCGGCGACAACCCGCTCACCGCCGCGGCCATCGCCGCCGAGGCGGGGGTCGACGACTACCTGGCCGAGGCCACCCCGGACGACAAGCTCGCGCGGATCCGCGCCGAGCAGACCGGGGGGCGCCTGGTCGCGATGACCGGTGACGGCACCAACGACGCCCCCGCCCTGGCGCAGGCCGACGTCGGCGTGGCCATGAACTCGGGCACCACGGCCGCCAAGGAGGCCGGCAACATGGTGGACCTGGATTCGGACCCCACCAAGCTCATCGACATCGTGGGCATCGGCAAACAGTTGCTCATCACCCGCGGCGCGCTCACCACGTTCTCGCTGGCCAACGATCTGGCGAAGTACTTCGCCATCCTCCCGGCGCTGTTCGTGGGGATCTTCCCGCAGCTGGACAGGCTCAACGTCATGGGGCTCGCGAGCCCCGAGTCGGCCATCCTGTCCGCGGTGATCTTCAACGCCATCGTGATCGTGCTGCTGGTCCCGCTCGCCCTCCGGGGCGTGAGGTACCGGGCGGCCTCCGCCGCGTCGCTGCTGCGGCGCAACCTGCTGATCTACGGGGTCGGCGGCGTGATCGCGCCGTTCCTCGGGATCTGGCTCATCGACCTGCTCGTCCGACACCTCCCCGGGATCGCGTGACTCATGTCCACTCTCACCACTGCCCTGCGCCAGCTGCGGCCGGCCCTCGTCGTCGTCGCCCTCGCCACTCTCCTGTGCGGCCTCGCCTATCCCGTCTCCATCTGGGCGGTATCGCGGCTCGACACCGCCTCGGCCGAGGGGTCGATCGTCCGGGACGCCGCCGGCTGCGCGGTCGGTTCGGCGCTGCTCGCCACCGACCCGCAGGTCGAGCCCGGCCAGCCGGATCCGTTCTTCCACGCCCGTGTCGTGGGGTCCGGGGACCAGGCCGACCCGACCGCGGCGGCCATGGCGCCCGGCGACCCGGCCGCCGGCGCACCCTCCCACCTGGGGCCGTCCAACCCGGAGCTCGCCGAGTGGATCGGCGTCCGGCGTGAGGTGATCGCCCAGCGGGAGGGCGTGGACCCGGACCGGGTGCCGGTCGACGCCGTCACCGGGCCCGGTTCCGGCCTCGATCCGCACATCTCGCCCGAGTACGCCGCGATCCAGGTCGACCGGGTGGCGCGGGAGAACGGCCTGCCCCGAGAGCGCGTCGAGGCGCTGGTGGCCGAGCACACCGACGGCCGCCAGCTGGGATTCCTCGGCCAGCCGAGGGTGCGGGTGACCGAACTCAACAGTGCGCTCAACAGTGCGCTGGGCCTCACGGCTCCCGGCTGTGCGGAGTCCGGCCGGTCTGCGCGGGGATAGGGTCTGACCATGTCCGGAACGACGCGGGGGCGGCTGCACATCTACCTGGGGGCCGCCCCCGGCGTGGGCAAGACCACCGAGATGCTCGACCGCGCCCATCGCCTGGTCGCGGAGGGCACGGACGTGGTGGTGGGCCTGGTGGAGACCCACGGTCGGGCGGGGACCGCCGCCCTGCTCGAGGGGCTGGAGTCGGTGCCGCGCCGGACCGTGTCCTACCGCGGGACCAGGATGACGGAGATGGACCTGCCCGCGGTCCTCGAGCGCGCCCCGCAGATCGCCCTGGTCGACGAGCTGGCCCACACCAACGCGCCCGGGCTCGAGCACGCCAAGCGCTGGCAAGACGTGGCCGACCTGCTCGACGCGGGGATCGACGTCCACTCGACGCTCAACATCCAGCACCTCGAGAGCCTCAACGACGTGGTCTCCCGGATCACCGGCTCGGAGCAGCGGGAGAAGGTCCCGGACGCCGTCGTCCGCGCGGCCGACGAGATCGAACTCGTGGACCTGAGCCCCGAGCAGCTGCGCCTGCGCCTGATGGCGGGCCAGGTCTACCAGGCCGAGCGCGTCGACGCCGCCCTGGGCAACTACTTCCGGGTGGGCAACCTCACCGCGCTGCGCGAGCTCGCGCTGCTGTGGCTGGCCGACCGCGTGGACGAGGCGCTGGGCCGCTACCGGGATACCGAGCGGATCACCGACACCTGGGAGGCGCGCGAGCGGGTCGTCGTGGCCATCACCGGCGGCCCCGAGTCGGTGACCCTCGTCCGGCGCGCGAGCCGCATCGCCTCCCGGTCCTCGGCCGAGCTGGTGATCGTCCACGTGCTGCGCGGCGACGGGCTGGTCTCGCCCGGCGACAGCATGGCGGAGGTACGCGAGGTCGCGGCGAGTCTGGGCGCGACCGTCCACACCGTGGCCGGTGACGACGTCCGGACCACGCTGCTGGACTTCGCGCGCGGGGTCAACGCCACCCAGCTGGTCCTGGGCACCTCCCGCCGCAGCCGGTGGCGGCGACTGTTCGACGAGGGGATCGGGTCGGCGGTCCTGCAGGATTCCGGGCCGATCGACGTCCACATGGTCACCCACCCCGAGGCCTCGGGCACCCGCCGCCCGGGGGCGCCGCGACCCGCCGCTCGCCGGACCTCCGCCTGGGCGGGCGCGATCGGCGTCCCCGTTCTCGTGGGCGGGATCAACCAACTGTTCGACGAGCGGCTGGACTTCAGCTCCCAGGGGTGGTTCTTCCTCGTGGGAGTGCTGGCGGTCTCGCTGCTCGGCGGGGTGTGGCCGGCCGCGGTGTGCGCGATCGTCTCGGGCCTGGTGCTCAACTTCTTCTTCACCCACCCGCGGTACAGCGTGACCATCGCCGAGCCCGCGAACGTGGTGTCGATCCTGGTCATGGTGGCCGTGGCGATCGCCGTGTCCGTGCTGGTGGACCAGTCCGCGCGGCGGCACCGGGAGGCCACGCGGTCCGCTCGGGACGCCGAACTGCTCACCCTGTTCGCCAAATCCGCACTGCGCGCCCCCCGGCTGGACGCGCTCCTGGAGAAGGTCCGCGACGTCTACGCCCAGGACGGGGTGGCGTTCCTCGGCGCGGACGGCACGATGGTGGCCGGCGCCGGGGCGCGGCCGCCCGCGAGCGAGGCCGAGGCGACGACCTCGGTCCAGTCCTCGTTGACCAGCTCTGTGGAGACCGAACCCGGCGACCGGCTCCTGCTCGCCGGGCCACGGCTCACCGGGCACGATCGCAGGATCCTCGCGGTGGTGGCCGAACACGCGTCGGCTCTGGTGCGCAACCAGGAACTGGCCCGGGCTGCTGCCGACAGCCAGGCCCTGGCGGAGGCCGACCGGCTGCGACGCTCGTTGCTGTCCGCGGTCGGGCACGACCTGCGCACCCCGCTCGCCGCGGCCAAGCTCTCGGTGTCCTCGCTGCGGTCGGGGGACGTGGACTTCGGCCCCGAGGACACCGCGGAGCTGCTGGCGACCGTCGAAGAGTCGGTCGACCACCTGGCCGCGCTGGTGGACAACCTGCTCGACTCCTCGCGTCTGGCGGCGGGCGCCGTCCACCCCTGCCCCGGCGAGGTGGACGTGGAGGAGACCGCGGTGACGGCCCTGGTCGCCGCGACGGTGGGCCGCAAGTCCGACCGCCGACGCGTCACCGTGGACACCGACGGGGCCACGGTGTGGGCGGATCCCGGCCTGCTGGAGCGCGTGCTGGGGAACCTGCTGGACAACGCGCTGCGGCACGCCCCGGAGTCCGCGGTCCGGTTGACCGCGCGCACGTTGTGGGACGCCGGCCGCGCCCGCACGCTCATCGCGGTGGCCGACGACGGCGAGGGGATCGCCGCCCCGTCACGGGATGCGGTCCTGCACTCGTTCCACCGGGAAGGCGACACCAATGCCTCCACGGGGATCGGCCTGGGGCTCTCGGTGGTCCGGGGCTTCGTGGAGGCGATGGGCGGCACCGTGTCGATCGACGAGACCCCGGGCGGCGGCACCACGGTGGAAGTGGACCTGCCCGCCTGCCGCGACTCCGAGCGTGAAGGCGCCAGCGAGGGTGAGTCCGGATGAGCCCGACCGTGCTCGTGGTGGACGACGACGCCCAGCTCCTGCGCGCCCTGCGCATCAACTTCCGGGCGCGGGGCATGACCGTGGTGACCGCGGAGACGGGGGCCGAGGCGCTGTCCCGCGCGGCCGACTGCGACCCCGACCTGATCATCCTGGACCTGGGACTGCCGGACCTCGACGGGATCCAGGTGCTCCACGGTCTGCAGGGGTGGTCGCGGGCCCCGGTCCTGGTCCTGTCCGCGCGCCCCGACTCCTCCGACAAGGTCCAGGCCCTAGACGCGGGCGCCGACGACTACGTGACCAAGCCGTTCGCCATGGACGAGTTCTTCGCCCGCGTCCGCGCCGCCCTGCGCCGGGCGAGCAGGGCGGACTCGCCGGGCCAGGCGATGGTCGAAACCCCCGGGTTCACTATCGACTTCCGCACCTCCACGGTGACCCGCCACGGCCAGACGCTGCACCTCACCCCCACCGAGTGGGGTGTGCTGGAGATCCTCGCGCGCAACCCCGGCAGGCTGGTCACCCAGCAGGAGATCCTCCGCGCGGTCTGGGGCGAGGGGTACCAGAAGGAGACCCACTACCTGCGCGTCTACATGGCCCAGCTGCGCCGCAAGCTCGAGGACGACTCGGCCGCCCCCCGGCACCTGGTCACCGAGCCCGGGCGCGGGTACCGGTTCGTGCCGTGAGCCGAATCGCTCCGCCGGCGTAACCGCGGGCGAGGTCGTCCCAGAGCGAACCGGTACGGCCCGATGACGGTGTCGGTGCGCCGACGAGCACAGACGGGGCGACGACGAAGTTCGGCGCCGCGCCCCGTCGATCAGCTGCCCGCCATCCCGTCGCCCGGCTGACTCAGGACGGGCTCGTCAAGCAGGCCCGCTGAGTTGGGACCGAAAGCGCCTCCTAGTCGCGTCCACGTTCGTCAACCACTCGCCGTGCCTTGAACACTGTCTCCGCGAGAGTGCCCGGCTGGATGACCTCCACCGGGACTCGAATTCCCGTGATCCTCTTCAACGTGGCTTCGCCTTGCTGTTGTAGCGAACGCAGGGCGTCGGCGTGGTCTGGGATGATGGTGGGGTCGAGCTCGGCGCGAACCAGTATCTCGTCCATGGCGCTCGGACGGCTGATCCGTATCTCGAACTCCGGACCAAACCCGGGGACGCTGCGAAGTCCGGTTTCGATAGCGCTGGGGAAGATGTTGGCTCCCCGAATCACCAGCATGTCGTCGAGTCGCCCAAGGATGCCTTCGGGGAACCGGGGATAGGTGCGACCGCACGCACAGGGTTCGTTGGTCATGTACGACTCGTCCCCGGGCGCGAACCGGATCATCGGCTGGGACTCGCGCCATAGATGGGTGTAGACCACCGCCCCGCGCTGGTTGTCAGAGAGGAGCGAACCGAAGTCGTGCTTGTCGACGATCTCGGGGTACACCTCATCCGAGATGATGTGTGTGCCCGATTTGGCCTCGCAACCGACGTTGGTCTGGAACGGGTACATCTCCGAAGTCGAGCCGGCGTCAATGACGATGGCACCCCAGCCCTCCTCCAGCGCTTGCCTGGTTCCTGGAAGGCTTCCCCCGGGCTCACCGCCGACCAGGAGAGTCTTCACCGAGCTCTCGCGAAGGTCGAGACCGCGATCGTGGGCGGCGGACAGCAGATGCATGCAATAGGAGGGGGTACCACTGAACACCGTCGGGCGAAGTCGTTGGATGAACTCGAGGTGCTTCTCCGATTCAGCGACTCCCAGGGGAAACAGGCCCGCCCCGATCCGTTCGACTCCCTGAATGACCCCCCAACCACCGAAGAACAGTCCGAATGGGAAGCCGACCTGAACGAGATCGTCCGGCCGCACGCCGCCGCACCACTGGGCCATTGCGTGAACGTCGGCCGCGCGCTGCCAGTCCTTCTGGCTCACTGCGTAAAGGGTCGGAACACCCGACGTCCCCGATGAACCGTGGATGCGTGCGATGTCGCGCATGTTCGTGGTGCTGGTGTAGCTCCCGAACGGCGGGTTCTCCTGCTGATCCGCGACCAGCATTTTCTTGGTGACAATCGGGACCTTGCGGGCGAAATCCTCGAGTGTGCGGACGTCTGAGGGGTGGAAGTCGTGAGCGTCGTAGTGCCGTCGATAGAACGGCAATTCGTTGTACACGTAGTGGAGTTGGTGCTTAATACGCCCCAGAATCACTTCATCTCTGGCTTCGCGGGACATCGTCTCCCGCGCCTCGTCCCAGAATCGGGGGAAATCTTGTCCGCCCGTCTGCTGCTCGTGCTCGATCTGCTGGGTGACCATGGGCTCCCTCTCTCGGAGTTGACGGCGACTCCACACGAAGTGCAACACTCCTCGTAGCCGACCGAACGGATGGTTATACTCTGCATCACGGTGACGGACCTCACAAGAGATCCGCGCAAATTGCCCACATTCGGCACCGCCGATCGCGGTTCCGGCGAGAGGAACCCTGATGTCAGAGACTCCGAGAAACGTGGCCATCTCCATCGACATGAGCGTGTGCGTCGGATCGGGGGTATGCGCAATGATCGATCCTGGGAACTTCCGACTGGAGGGCGGCAAGGCCAGGGCGACGAGTGAAGAGACCGTCCTCACGGACGAACTCGAGGACGCGCTACTGGAATGCCCGGTGCAGGCGATCAGCCGCGAAGACCGTGGCTGACCCTTTCAGCCGTGCCGGCGAGTGAGAATGCCCGCGAGGAAGATGTCGGACATCTGCGCTGAAATCGCCTTTACCCGAGTCGGACCACCCGGCTCATACCACCTGGTCATCCAGTTGAAGGCGCCGATCATGGACCGGGCCACCACCCGGGGGTCGGAGCCCGCGTCGAAGCTGCCCTCGTCGACCCCGTCGCGGACCATCTGCTCAACGAGAGAGACGTACTCCTGATCCATCTCGGTCCACTCGGCCGAAATGCCCTTGCCTGCGATCTCCTGCACGTAGACGCTCACATAAGCCAGGTTCCGGTCGATGATCCCGACGTGGACCTGAGCTATGCGGCGGAGCTTCTCCGGAGCGGGCAGGTCAGACGAGGCCAGGGATCGCGCCTGCTCGAGGAGTTCCTCGGCGTGCGGGCGAACCACTGCGAAGAGCAGGTCTTCCTTGCTCTCAATGTAGTTGTAAAGACTGCCCTTCAGCATGCCCACCTCGCTGGCCACGTCCTCCAGCGAGGACCCACCGAAGCCCTTCTCGCTGAAGACCTTCGCGGCGGCAGCCACGACATCACCCCACCTACTGGGTCGAGGCACCGGACACTCCTAGAGCTGGACGAGGGAACCGCTATGGCTGTCAACATATCCCATCTCGCGACGAATCGGCCCCAGCCCCTTCTTTCCCAACCGTTCGTTTGCTAACCTGCTTCCAGCGTCCGATGACTGAGGGGAATTCCATGCCTACCGTCGTTTACACCGATCCCAGCGGGACCGAACACACGGTCTCGGAGACCGCCGGCAAGTCCGTCATGGAGTCGGCCGTGTCCCACGGAGTCCCAGGAGTCCTGGGCCAGTGTGGTGGGTCACTGGCCTGCGCCAGTTGCCACGTCTATGTGCAGGAACGATGGCTCTCCCGAACCGGCGAGGTGTCGGAAATGGAGGATGACATGCTCGATGGTGCCCTGGCGGAACGTCTGCCCGAGAGTCGGCTGTCCTGCCAGATTCGACTGAGCGACGACCTGGACGGACTGAGGGTGCGCGTCGCGCCGGAGCAGTTGTGAACGGTCGAGTTCTGATCGTCGGCGCCAGCCACGCAGGCGTTCAACTGGCCAGTGCACTCAGGAACCGAGGGCATGAGGGACCGATTCTGCTCGCAGGGGCGGAGACTTCCTTGCCTTACCATCGGCCCCCGTTGTCAAAGGATTATCTCGCCGGCACGATCACAGCGGAAAGCCTCGCCTTGAGGCCCGGTTCGTTCTTTGATTCAAAGGCCATCGAGCTCGAGCTCGGAGTCCGAGTCGAGAGAATCGATATCACTTCTGGGGTTGCTCACACATCAACCGGCGCCGAGTTGACGTTCGATCAGTTGGCTCTCGCCACGGGGGCTCGCGCCAGACGGCTGGGAGTCCCAGGAGCGAGTCTGAAGGGGGTTGTCTACCTCCGGGACCTCAGCGATGCCGATCGCCTCAGATCGGCGATGGTTGACGCGCGTCGTGCCGTGGTCATCGGTGGAGGGTTCATCGGCCTGGAGGCCGCCGCAGCACTCGCCGGACGCGGGATCGATGTGACGATCGTCGAGGCCACGGACCGGCTGATGGGCAGGGCGGTGACCACCCTTCTGTCGAGCTGGTTCTCGGACCTGCACGAGACACACGGTGTGACCGTGCGCTGCGGCGCTGGCGTGGTTGCCCTCGACGGAAAGGGGAAAGTGTCCTCCGTCGCCCTCGCCGACGGATCGTCATTGCCTGCCGACCTCGTCGTGATCGGCATCGGAGTCGAGCCGCGGACTGAGTTGGCGGAAGAGATCGGTCTCACCGTGGACCGAGGGATCGTGGTCGACAACCGGTCTCGTTGCAGCGATCCGGAGATAGTCGCAGTGGGCGATGTCACCGTCCTCCCCCACCCCCTCGACCCAACAGCAACCATCCGCCTCGAATCGGTCCAGAACGCGACCGACCAGGCGGATGTGGCCGCGGCGACGCTCCTCGGTCAGGAGCGGGAATACAGCGCGGTCCCCTGGTTCTGGTCCGACCAGTACGACGCCAAATTGCAGATGGTCGGCGCCCCCTCGGCATACGACGAGCTGGTGATGCGGGGTTCGCCTGACGACGGGGCGTTCACGGTACTCGCCTACGCCCATGGCCGACTCGTGGGCGCGGAGTGCATCAACTCAGCGGCCGATTTCGTGGCGGTTCGAAGGGCACTCGCCGCAGGCATCACCCTGCCCGTGGACCGGGTCGCCGATCCCACAGTGCGGCTCAAGACCCTGCTCTGACGGTGATCCAGTTCCGGCATCGTTGAGGCTCGGAACGACCGGACCCTCGCACTGACGGCGGCCGACATTGACGCGTGACCGGGCAGCTGCCGACGTGACGAACCCGCGTGGTGACGGCGGTCAGTGAAGTGACCAACCACCGTCGACGGCAAGGGTGATCCCCGTGATGTAGGAACCGGCGTCAGAGGCCAGGAGGAGCAGGGCTCCTGACAATTCTTCGGGCTCCCCGAGTCGGCCGAGCGCCGTCCGCTGGGTGAGCGTCGCGACCTGTCGCTCGTCGTCGAGGAGCGGCCCGGTCATCTCTGAAGCGAAGTAGCCCGGAGCCAGTGCGTTGACCCGGATTCCCTTTCGGCCCGACCACTGCATGGCGAGGTCGCGGGTCAGGCCCAGGAGCCCTGCTTTGGATGCCGAGTATCCGGCTTGGGGTGTGGTGCCACCGGTGAGGGCCAGAACCGAGGCGATGTTGACGATGCTTCCCCCCTGGGACTTGGCGATGCAGTGTCGGGCGAAGGCTCGAGCCATGAAGTACGCGCCGGTCAGGTTCACGTCGAGCACCGAGGTGAAGTCGTCGGCCGTTTCGTGATGGGCCGGGCGGGTGGAGCTGATCCCGGCGTTGTTCACGAGGATGTGGATCCCGCCCATCGTCTCGGCCGCTGCGGCGACGAGGTCCTCGCAATCCCCTCGGCGGGACACATCGGTCGGCACCGTGATGCATCGGCGTCCACCCGACTCGATGTCAGCGGCCACATCTCGGAGCATCTCCGCACGCCGCGCCGCCAGGACTATGTCCGCGCCGGCTGCAGCGAGAGTTCTGGCGAACTGCACTCCCAATCCCGACGACCCTCCGGTGATTATCGCCACCCGCCCGGTCAGATCGAAGAGCGAGCCAGGAGCGAGGTCCGTCGATCTATGCGCCATCGATTCTCACCTTCAACTGCTTGAGTCCTCGAGTCAGGATCACGGGATCCCAGTGGAGGTCCGGGTCGGCGAGTGCGATCGAGGGGAAGCGCTGGAGGATCCGGGGGATCACGATGCTCGCCTCGAGCCTTGCGAGAGTCGCTCCCAGGCAATAGTGGACTCCGATCCCGAACGACAAGTGGGAACCCTGACCTCGCCGCAAGTCCAACACGTTCGGGCCGTTGAAGACCTCGGGGTCGTGATTCGCACCCGAGAGCATGAGGAACACCCGATCGCCTGACCTGATGGTCTTCCCACGCATGTCGACGTCCTCGGCCGCGATGCGTACGACGGCTTTGGCCGGGCCGTCATAGCGGAGGAGTTCCTCGATCGCCGTATTGAGCTGCGCGGGGTCACCATCGCGGATGATCGCGGCCTGATCGGGAAATCTGATGAGCGCCAGGACGCTGTTCGCGATGAGGTTCGTCGTCGTCTCATGGCCGCCGAACAGCAGGTTCACGCAGATTGCGGTGAGTTCCTCATGACTGAGCGCTTCGTCTCCGTCTCGTGCGGCGACCAGGGCGCTGGCGAGGTCGTCACCGGGTTCAGATCGGACCTTGTCGAGTAGTGCGCCGATGTAGCGGACCAGTTCGGCCATGCCGGTCTGCGCGCGCTTGTGCCGACTCGGGTCCTCCATCGCACCGAATACCAAGGCGGAAATGTCATCGGACCAGCCCTTGAACAGATCCCTGTCCTCTCGCGGGACGCCGAGCATACTGGCGATCACGATCGCGGGGAGGGGGTAGGCCACCTCCCGGATCAGATCGATGACACCGTCATCCCCCGCACGCACCCGGGCCTCGTCGAGGAGGTGGTCGGCGGTCTGCTCCACTTCAGACCGCATGCCCGCGAGAATTCTGGGTGAGAACGCCTTCTGCACGAGCCTCCGGAACCGAGTGTGCTCCGGGGGGTTTCGGAAGACGAGCCAGCCGTCGAGCAGTTCCAGAGTCTCCACGATGTCGAGGTCCGGTCGCTGCTTACGCCGTTCGCGAGCGATGACCGGAGCGATACGGTCGGAGGAGAATCGGAGATCGGACATCGCCGAGGCGACGTCGTCGTGGCGAGTCAACACCCACGAGCGATACCGCTCGTTCCAGTGAACCGGGTCCGTCTCCCGGAGCCGGCCCAGGAAGGTATACGGGTCCGCGACGGCGTCCGGGGAGAGGATTCCATCGAGGTCGACATCGAGTTCCTTGTGGTTCTGCATTCTGTTCTCCTTAAGAAGTGGCGGCGCGGAAGATCGCGACGACGCAGGCGTTGCCGTCCACTCCGGACACGCCTCCGCCCATGGTTTCGACCAGTCCCACCCGTGCGTCCTTCACCTGGCGCCCCTCGGCTTCTCCGCGGAGTTGCCGAACGATCTCGGCAACCTGGGCGACGCCTGTGGCTCCGAGAGGGTGTCCGCGGGACAGCAGACCGCCGGACGGGTTGATCGGAAGGGAGCCTCCGATCGCGGTCCCGCCGTCGGCAGCCATTCGTCCCGCCTGCCCCTCGGCGACGAGTCCGAGTGCCTCGGTAGTGGTGAGTTCCCCGATCGTGAAGGCGTCGTGGACCTCTGCCACGTCGACATCGCCCGGGTCGATCCCAGCGGCCTCATAGGTGGCGCGTGCGGTGTCGTGGATCAGGCGGTACCCCCAGACGTCGTCGCTGCGGTGGTCCCACGGACCACCTGCCAGCTGCGCTGAGGACACGAGCTCGACGTCACGTGTGTGGCATTTCTCGCTGACCAGCACCACAGCGGCGGCCCCGTCGGAGATCGGGCTGCATTGCAGCAACGTCAGCGGATCGGAGATCATCGGCGAATCGAGGACGTCGGACACCGTGTAGTCCCCCCGATACTGAGCGCGGGGGTTGTGGAGAGCGTGGCGATGGTTCTTCACCGATACGGCCGCCAACTGCTCGGTCGTCACCCGCCCCTCGTGGAGCCACCTACTCGCCTCCATCGCGTACATGCTCGGCATCGCGAGTCCGGTGCGACCTTCGGTGTCGGTCTGCTGGGGCACGATCGGCCCCGTGAACAGGGTGCTCATGTGTTCGATCCCCAGAACGAGTACCCGGCGGTACCGTCCGGCGTTCACGGCGGCGGCGGCCTCATGAAGCGCAGACGTCCCGCTGGCGCACGCGTTCTCGACCGTGACTATCGGGACCCCGGTGATGGCGTAGCCCTGCAACGCCCGCATCGCCACGCCCGGCTCGCCGAAGACGCTTCCCACGTACACCGCGTCGAACTGCTGCTGGCGCCCGAGGTCGATCAACGCGTCCTCGAGAGCCTCTCCGATGGCCTGCCACGCCAACTGCGTTGGGGAGACGGACGGTTGTTTACCGAAGTGTGACGTTCCCACTCCGGTCACCCAGACGCTCATCTGATGACCTCCACTACAACGTCGCCGTCGACCGGCTCGGTCAATCGGACCCGGCTTCCGACTGCGGGTGCACTCTCTTCGCCGCCAACGTGCGCGAGCACTCGTGGACCGGATCGCAGGTCGACGTACGCGAGCGTGTACGGCGGCGTGCGCTCCCCCACCTTGATCCGCACGACCGTCGACGACCACACGGTTCCTTCCGGCCCGAACCTCGCCTCGACAACGGCTCCACCGCAAGCCGAGCACGCTGGCCTGTGCGTGGGCATCACGTGGTCGCAGGCCTCGCACCTGACCCCGATGAGACGAGGTGGATCCGTGCCCTCGATGAGGGGTCTCGGGTCTGACATGGTTCTCTCCTATGCGCTCTGATCCGCACTTGCTGACCCTTTTTAAACAAACATATGGTTGGCTAACATGGACCCTACAAGTCCCTTGTCGGAAGTTCCAGGCCTGAATGAGACCGAGTGGTCCGCCCTGCCGACGAGCGCCCGCCCAGCCACGGCAGGTGGCGGAGGCGGGCGTCGATTCGGCCTATGCGGGCCCCGATGGGGGCACGGCATCATTGCTGCCACTGATGTCCCCGAGGTACGAGCGACGCACCTCACTCGACCCGGCCACATCCGCGGCCACGCCACTGAGCGTCACCGTGCCTCGCTCGATCACGTAGGCCCGGTCGGCGATCCCCAGTGCGCGATCAACCATCTGCTCGACCAGGAGGATGCCGATCGAGAGGTTCTCCCGGATCTTCGTGATCGTCTCGAACAGCTGGGAAGTGAGCGCCGGGCTGAGCCCCAACGAGGGTTCGTCCAGAAGTAGATAGCGAGGACGCCCCACCAGGGCCCGCGCGAGGGCGACCTGCTGCTGTTCCCCACCTGACAACAGCCCCGCCCTCTGGTGTTCCCGCTCCTGGATGATCGGGAAGATGTCACCGAGCACCTCGAAAGGATCGGGGTCCGAGCGCTTCGCCAGGGCTGACCGCCCGAGTTCGATGTTCTCCCGGACGGTGAGGCTGCCGAAGAGTCGCCGTCCCTCCGGGACCATGATCAGACCGCGCCGGGCCCTCGCATGAGGTTTGATCGAGCCGATATCGTCTCCATCCAGGAGAATTCTTCCGGAACGGACTGGCAGGAGTCCGGTGAGAGTCCGCACCAGGGTGCTCTTCCCCGCCCCGTTCGACCCGACGACCGCGACGACCTCGTCTTCCGCCAACCGAACGCTCAATCCCCGCAGGACGTCGACCTGGCCGTACCCGCTGCAGAGTTCGCGTGCCTCAAGCATCTGTCGCCTTCTCTCCCTCGATCACGACGTGGCCGCTACCCAGGTAGGCCGCCACCACTCGTTCATTCGTCTGCAGGCCGGCCGCGTCACCGTGGTAGATCAGCCCGCCCCGTTCCATACAGGTGACCTCGTCGGCGACGCGAACGACCAGGCTCATGTCGTGCTCGACCAGGAGAATCGCCACTCCCGTGTCGGCGATGGCCTTGAGCGTCGTGCCGAGTTGGTAGGTTTCTGCGGGGTTGAGGCCCGCGGCCGGCTCATCCAGAATCAGGATCTTCGGGTCGCTCGCCATCGCACGCGCCAGTTCGACCGACCGCTGGAGGCCGTAGGGGAGCTCACCGGTGAAGGTGTCCGCGTGTTCGTCGATGCCGAGCATCTCGAGCAGGCCCATCGCTTTCTCCCGCGCCTCGGCTTCGAGACGCCTGATGCCGGGCAGGCGGAGCAAGGTGGGGACAAAGGCCTGGCCCAGTGTGGCGTCCAGGCCTGCCATCACATTCACCAGAGCCGTCTCCCCGTGGAACAGCTGCGGTGTCTGGAAAGTCCGCGCGACGCCCAAGCGGTAGATCTCGTGAGGCGCCAGGTGCGCTGCTTCGGTGTTCAGGATCGTCTTGCTCGACCCCTCCTGCAGCGGGTACACACCGGTGGTGAGATTGACCAATGTCGTCTTGCCGGCACCGTTCGGGCCGACCAGGGCGTGGATCGTCCCCTCCCTCAGCGTGAGTTGCATATCGTCCACGGCCTTGAGGCCGGCGAAGCTGTGCGTCACGTCCCGGAGAGTCATCACCCCGTCATGGGTCGACAGGTCGACGTCCTCGGCTCTACCGCCCACCGGGCTCGCGACATCTCCGGACACGTCGAGCGACGCACTCTCCTCCGGGGATTCGCCCCTGCGCCGCTGCAACCGATTCTGAAGCTGGCGGACACCACCGACGATGCCCGACGGCAGGAACACGAGGGTGAGAATGAACAGCAGACCCGTGAGTCCCTCGTCGGACAGGAACCAGCTGTCGCTCAGGTAGTCCTGTTGGAACGTGACCAGGGCGTGCATCGCATGCGAATGCTCAAGGGTCAGCAGCACGATCACGCCGACAACGGGGCCATAGAGGCGGCCGGCTCCGCCCAGGATCACCATGATGATCAGACTCAGGCTCAGCGTGAACGTGAACGACTCCGGCTGGAGGTGCGCTTGGAGTTGGGCTTGGAGCGTGCCTGCCACACCACCGAATGCTGCTGCGACCATGAAGACCGCGGCCTTCCGCCGACGGGGGTTGATCCCGATGTGGGAGGCCACGACCTCGCTGGTGGCGATGGCCCTGAGGCTCCGCCCCCACGCTGACTGCGCGAGGTTCCGGTAGGCGACAAACGCGAGCACCCCGATGATCCCGACCAGAATCATCAGCAGTGGCGGCGTTCCCGCGAACAGGGGCGGTTCCAGCACGACACCGCCGATCTCGGCAGGATCCAGCAACGAGGTCTCGTGAGTAGAGGTGTTGGGGTACCCGGCGAGTCGCCCGAACAACTCGAGTTCGTTGAAGAGCCGATGGACGACGACTGCGAAGGCGAGCGTGATCATGGCCACCTGCGGACCGGTCAGGCGGGCGGCGGCCAGAGACAGCAGCCCACCCGCACCCACCGACACGGCGACCGCGCAGATCATCGCGAGGGGCCAGGGAAGGGAGAGCCCGAGCATCGCCCATGCGCTGACGTAGGCCCCGATGCCGACGAAGGCACCCTGCCCCAGGGAGATGAGCCCCGCGTAGCCGGCCAGGAGATTCAAACCGAACGCAGCCACCATTGCGACGATGATCATCCCCACGGACTGACTCGTGGAGATCGTCGTCGGAGCCCCGGTCAATCCCGGGGCTATGGCGACGGCCACGACCACGAGCGCGATCCCGAACGCGAGGGCGTCCTTTCGCAGAAGTGCTCGATGGAACGACGATGTGGTGTTTGGCATTAGACCTTCTCCATGACAACTCGGCCCATCAGACCCTGGGGTCGGACCGCGAGTACGACGACTGTGACGAGGAGGCCGATGACCGCGCCGACGGCGGTTCCCAGCCATTCGGTGGCGACCACAGTGGTGACTCCGTAGATGAGCCCGCCGACCAGCGCTCCGGGAATGCTGTCGAGCCCCCCGAGAATCGCCGTCGCGAACCCTGCCACCAGCAGTGACTGACCGGTCCCGATGGAGAGCCCGACTTCGGCGCTGTACATCACACCGGCCAGCGACGCGATCCCCATGGCCATCGCGTATGCACCCAGAGCCACCAGGCTGGGGTTGATCCCCATCAGCGAGGCGGTTTCCCTATCCTCGGCGACCGCTCGGAACACCGAACCGTACTTCGTTCGCTGGGTGAACCATGTGAGCGTCACGGTCAGCACGATCGCGATGACCAGGAGCGCGAGCATCTGCGCGCTCACGAGGTATCCCGCGATCGATACGAACCCCTGGAAACCTATCCCGCTCACCGCGGAGGTTCCGGCTCCCTGCGAGTTTCGGAGCAGGTCGAGCATGATCAGCGAGAGCCCCGCGGTCGTGAGGAGCCACCGGATGTCGTGCGGCCCCGAATTGAACGGGCGGACCACGAAGCGCTCGACTCCGGCTCCCAGGAGGGCGATGAGCACGACGGCCAGAGCCAACGCGAGCCATGCGGGTAGGTCGAAGGCGACGATGGCCAGGAACACGAAGCCCCCCGCGGTCACGAACTCACCCAGCGCGAAGTTCAGAGTGCGAGTGGTCTGAAAGGTGAGAACGAAAGCGAGCGCGACGAGCCCGTACAGTCCGCCGAGTGTGATACCGACGAGGACAGAGTCCATTGAATTTCCTCACGAAGTCATGGATTGCGGTGAGCGGCAGCGCGTCAGTCGGACTTGATGACCTCGCCGGACTCGTCGAATCGGTAGGAGATCCAGTCCTCCGGGGTGAACAGCTCGTGGTCTTCCGCCGAGAATGGCTGATCGAAGGTCTGGCCCAGGACGTCGATCGTCTCGAGGTTCTCCATCGCGTCCCGGACGGCCTCGTAGTCATTCGCGTCCCCAGCCTCGGCGACCGCCGCGGCATAGGTGAGAGTCGATGCGTACAGGGCCCACACGGCGGTCAGGATGAGCGGGTCCTCGCCGTACTCATCGCGGTAGCGGGTGGTGAGGTCCACCATCTCGTCGGTCTCGAAGTCGATCGGAGCCGCGAAGACCGTCTGCTCCCAGTCCGCCGCATTCGACAGCTCGGTGAACGCAGGATCGAGAATCGTTGCGGTGGCGACCACCTCGGCGTCGTAGTTCGCCTGCGCCATGCTGCGCAGCAGTGTCGCGTGCTCGGCGCCTGTGGTGAACCAGACGATGACCGTATCCACTCCGGCGCGGTTCAGCGCGTTGACCTGCGAGACCATCGAGGTTGCGCCCGGATCGACACCTTCTGCTGCGACGAGATCGAGTCCGTTCTCCTCGACGTAGGACCGCACAGCGTCATACCCGGCCTGGCCGAAACCGTCGGTCCCGTAGACCATCCCGACCGTCTTGCCATCACCGAAAGCCGAGGACGCGACGGCATCGATGTTCTGGTCGTTGTTGTAGTTGGTCCGGAACGCCCAGTTCGGCTGCTCCGAATAGTCGATGATCTGGTCGGCTGTCGGGATGCCGGTCATCCATGGCCGTCCGGCTCGCTGGATGAGCGGCGCAACCTGGAGCGACACCCCGGACAGCGACGGGCCGAAGATGACGTCGACCTGCTCCTGGTTCAGCAACTCCTGGATCAGTCGCGCTCCGGTCTCGGGCTCGCCTCGGTCGTCACGCTCGACGAGATCGAAGGTGACCCCGTAGCGCTCCTCGGCCTCCGCCTGCGCGAGCTCGATTCCACGCTCCAGCTCTGTCCAGTACTGGGAGGCCGGGTTGGTCTTGGGGCCGATGACTCCGGCCTTGACCGCCAGCCCACCCTCCCCTCCTCCGGCCGACGAATTGCCGCACGCGCTGAGACCGCCAGCCAGCAGGGACGCCACCGCGATGGCGGCGAGGGGCATCTTCGACTTCATGTGTTCTCCTCGGGTCAGAATAAACAAACGATCGGTAGCTACAAGCTAATAGAACTTGGTGGGCGTCCCTGTGTCAAGGGTCACATTTCGCCAGGGTGGCGTTGCGTCACGTCACAACGAACTACCGCCGTCGACCATCAGGGTCTGCCCTTGGACCATCCCGGCCCCGGGTGACGTCATGAGCTCCACCGCGGCGATCACGTCCGCGAACGTGACCCCGCGCCCGGCGGGGTTGGCGCGCGCTGCCCAGTCCAAGCGGTCCTGAGCCCGCTCCCCGAACATCGTGCGGAATGCGAGCGTGTCCAGCGCGCCGGCCGAGACCGTGTTGGCCCGGACCCCGTGCCTTGCCAACTCCACCGACAGGTAGCGGATCAGCGCTTCCCCCAAGGACTTCGATGGCCCCAGGGCGACGTACGACGGCACGACCCGCTGCGCTCCCTGACTGCTGATGTACACGACGCTGCTGCCGGGTTTCAGCACTGGCATCAGTAGCTGTGTCATCGGCACCATCGAGGTCGCGTTCACCGCGATTGCGTGCGCCAACTGCCCGGGATCGATCTCGAGTGCCGCGCCGGGGACCGCCAGCGCCGCACAGTGGACATACAAGGCCAGGTCATCCGTCTGTTGGAGGACCTTGTCGGCGACATCGGCAACCCCCTCGAGGGTTCCCATGTCCGCTTTCACCAGCGTCGCGCGACCTCCGGCGGAGTGGATGCTGCGCCTGGTCGCCTCTGCGGCCTCCTCGTTCGAATGGAAGTTCACGACCACGTCGTGCCCGAGCCCGGCCCAGTGCTCGGCGATCGCCCTGCCTATCCCCGAGGTGCCCCCGGTCACGAGAACGGTCACCGCGACACCCCCGTCGCCGCGGTCCCCATACGCCGTTCACTCACCGGGCTCGCCAACGGACCGCAGACGCCCTCGGCCATCGGACCCGACCTGCCGATTTTGTGATCGCTCATCAGAAGCTCCCTAGTGTGATGTATGACACTGCACACCTTAGACAACCTTTCAGTAGGTAACGTCGGAATCGTGCGTCCGGCACCAGGGGGTGGGGTAGCCGCTCACCGTGCGACGGTTCACCTTGAGGTGCCCCGGGGGGAGAAACCGGACAGGCTCGGGATGCCAGATTGTCGCGCGAGCCGGCGTCTCGGCACCGGCCCCGGGCCCTCCAGGGCGCAGCGCTGAGCCCCGGCCCCACCAGCGCCCCACCGCATCTCACCGTTCCTCCGGTCCCTGCGCAGAACGGTCATTACGCTTCCTGACATGAGTCAAGCTGCGTCGCTCCTGCGGGTCGGGATCGCTTATGTCATCGCCATCGGCGCCGGGTTGGCGTGGCTGCTGTGGGGGCCGGGCACCGGCCAGCTGTTGCTCGACGGTCTGATCGCCGATCTCATCGCGACCCTCGTCATCTTTGCTTTCAGCCGCTTCTACGGGAACTCCACGTTCTACGACGCCTATTGGTCGGTCATCCCGCCGCTGCTGGCGTTCTACTGGTGGATCGCGGCCGACGCGGGCGTGAACGACGTCCGCTGGTGGCTCATGATGACCGTCCTGCTGGCCTGGGCGGTGCGCCTGACCCTCAACTGGATCCGCACCTTCCCCGGCATGCACCACGAGGACTGGCGCTACCCGATGGTCCGCGAGCGGGCCGGGCGGTTCGAGTTCGTGGCCGACCTCATGGGCATCCACGTCTTCCCGACCCTGCAGGTCTTCGCCGGGCTCATCCCCGTCTACGTGGTGGCGACCCGCGCCGGTGAGCCGCTCGGCTGGCTCGACTTCGTGGCCTTCGGCGTCGGCCTGGCCGCGCTGGCCCTCGAGACCGTCGCCGACCTCCAGATGCACCGCTTCATCGCCACGCGCACTCCCGGGCAGGTCATGGACACCGGCGTGTGGTCGTGGTCCCGGCACCCCAACTACTTCGGCGAGTGCGGCATCTGGTTCTCCATGGGCCTGTTCGGGCTCGCGGCCTGGCCCGGCGCATGGTGGGTCTTGGTGGGCACCGCTGCCATGGTGACGATGTTCCTGGCCGTGAGCATCCCGATGATGGAGCAGCGGAGCCTCGAGCGGCGGCCCGAGTACACGCGCGTGGTGGAGCGGGTGTCGCTGTTCATCCCCCGCCCGCCCAGGAAACTCCCGCCCGAGAAGAGCCGGACCACCACCTCCGCGTGAGCCGCCCCCGGATCGTCGTGGTCGGACTCGGGGACACCGGCGTCCTCACCGCGATCGCGCTCCGGACACTCGGCGACGTCGTGGCCATCAGCGCCACGCCGGAGTTCGTCAGCGGTCAGGAGCTGGGTCTGCGGCTGGCCCGGCCGGAGGCGTGGACGCGCGACTATCGCATCGCCTACCGCCGGTTCCGCGGCCTCGACCGGGTGCGGATCGTGCACGGCAGCGCGACCGCCCTCGACACCGAGAACCGTGTCGTGCGCGTGAGCCTCGCGGACGGCGCAGCAGGTGAGGGCTCGGTCGCCGAGGTGCGGTACGACGTCGCGGTCGTCGCCACCGGGGTGACCAACGGCTTCTGGCGACGCGCCACGCTCCGGGATTCACGCGGCGTGGACGCCGACATCACCCTCCCCCACGAGCGCGTCGCGGGCGCGGCGTCGGTGGCGATCATCGGCGGCGGCGCGGCGGCCGTGAGCTCGGCGGCGCAGGTGGCCGAACGCTGGCCGGGCAAGGCTGTGGACCTCTACTTCCCCGGCGACCGCGCGCTGCCCCACCACCACGCCCGCGTCTGGGACCGGGTGCGCGGGCGGCTGGAGGAGCTGGGCGTCGGCCTGCACCCCGGTCACCGCGCGGAGCTGCCGGGTGGTGATGACGACGACACCGCGCACCTCACCACCGACCCGGTGCGCTGGTCGACGGGTCAGCCACCGACCACGGCCGACGTCGTGATCTGGGCCATCGGCCGCGTGAGGCCCAACACCTCGTGGCTGCCCGCGGCCATGCTCGACGACCGCGGCTTCGTCCGCGTCGAGCCGACGCTACAGGTGTCGGGGCACAGCGATGTCTTCGCTGTCGGCGACGTGGCCGCCACCGACCCACTGCGCACCTCCGCCCGCAACCGAGGCCACATTCTGGTCGCGCGCAACATCCGCGCGCACCTGCGCGGCACGCCACCACGCGACTACCGACCGCCCAGGCGCCGGTGGGGCTCAGTGCTCGGCCCGCTGCGAGACGGGCTCATCGTCTTCACCCCACCCGGCCGTGGTGTTCGCGTCCCCGCGCCGGCGGCCGATGTACTGCTCCAACGGCTCATCACGCACCAGGTGATCTACCGCGGGGTGCGCCGGCGGGGGCGGTGAGGGTCTGCCGGTTCCGGTCGCCGTCGGTGAGGGCCGAGGACCGGTCTCACGTGGCCTGACCTGCGCGTCCAGCACTACGGTCGCACGCCGTCGGCGGCGGCGCTAAGTTCGAAGCATGCCTGAATTCACCGTTCCCGGACTGTCCACCGACGACTCCGCCACCCTCGCCGACACCCTCCAGAAGCGACTCACCGCGTGCAACGACCTGCACCTGACCCTCAAGCACGTGCACTGGAACGTGGTGGGCCCCAACTTCATCGCGGTCCACGAGATGCTCGACCCGCAGGTCGAGCTGGTGCGCGGCTACGCCGACGTGCTGGCGGAGCGCATCGCCACCCTCGGCGGCTCGCCCGTGGGCACGATCGGCGCCAACGCCGACCACCGCTCGTGGGACGACTACTCGCTCGGCCGCGACACCGCGCAGGCGCACCTCGGCGCGCTGGACAAGGTGTACGACGGGATGATCGGCGACCACCGCAAGGCCATCGCCGTGGCCGGCGACGTCGACCCCGTCACCGAGGACATCCTCATCGGCCAGACCGCCGAGCTCGAGAAGTTCCAGTGGTTCATCCGCGCACACCTGGAGAACGCCTCCGGCGAGCTGCCCACCGCGAACGACGCCACCGAGAAGGGCGCCGCGCGGGACGCCACGGCCTGATCGCACCAGCCTGATCGCGCCAGCCACGACGGGCCGGATTCCCACCAGGGAGTCCGGCCCGTCGTCGTTCGCCGGGACCGCTGTCGACCGCCACGCTCACCCCAGCGGTTCCCATCGGTGGCGCAGGTGACCTGAGGGCGCCCACACTCACTGCGTGCCCAATACCGACCTGATGTTCGCGGTCATCGGAGCGGCCCTGCTCATCGGGTCGTTCCTTCCGCGCCTGCTCCGTGAGCGGGTCCTGTCCGCACCGATCGTGGTGGTGGGCGTGGGGATGCTGGTCGGGTGGCTGATGCCCACCGAATCGCAGCTCGTTGACGTGATCGAGCACGCGGAGCTGGCCGAGCGGATGGCCGAGGTCACCGTGATCGTGGCGCTGTTCGGCGTCGGCCTGGCGCTGGACCGCCCCCTGAGCCTGCGAGGCTGGACCACCACGTGGCGGCTGCTGGCGATCGGCATGCCCCTGTCCATCGCGGGGGTCGCGGTGCTGGGGTGGTGGGTGCTGGGGCTGACCCCCGCGGTCGCCGTGCTGCTCGGGGCGGTGCTCGCCCCCACCGACCCGGTCCTCGCCTCCGACGTGCAGGTGGAGGGTCCGAGTTCCGGCGAGGAGGTCAACGACGAGCACGACGAGGCCCGCTTCGCCCTCACCTCCGAGGCCGGGCTCAACGACGCCCTCGCGTTCCCCTTCGTCTACCTCGCCATCTACCTGGCGACCAAGGGCGATCCCGGCCAGTGGCTCCTGGGCTGGGTGGCGTGGGATCTGGTGGCCAAGACGCTCATCGGCGCGGTGGTGGGTTACCTCCTGGGCCGGTTGATCGGGGCGGCGGTCTACCGGGTGCGGGTGGGTGAGCACCGGCTCGTGGGGTTCGCCGAGCCCGCCGCCGCCGTGGCCACGCTCCTGCTCGCCTACGGCGTCGGCGAGCTGGTGGGCGGCTGGGGATTCCTCGCCGTGTTCTGCGCGGCCCTCGGGGTCCGCGCGTCCGAGCGCGACGACGAGCGGCACGAGCACTTCCACGAGTTCGTGGAGTACACCGAGCACCTGCTCACCCTGCTGGTCCTGCTGGTGATCGGCGCCTCGTTCGTCTCCGACGCACTCCCCCGCCTGGAGTGGACCCACGTGGCGGTGGCGGCCGGCGTCCTGCTGGTGATCCGCCCGCTCACCGCCTGGGTCTCGCTCCTGGGCGACCGCAAGCTCCGCCGCGATGAGCGCATGGTGGTGTCGGTGTTCGGCGTCCGGGGCGTCGGCTCGGTGTTCTACCTCTGCTACGCCATGGGCTACTTCCCCAAGGAGGACGGCTGGACCCTGTGGCCGGCGGTGTCGCTGGTGATCGTGGCCTCCCTGGTGCTCCACGGCGCGAGCGCGTCCCAGGTCATGCGGGCGCTGGACCGGCGGCGGGCACGGGCGGGGAGCTGAGCGCCGACCCGGGAGGGCACGCAGCCGTGACGCCCCCCGCCCGTGACGCCCCCGCTCCCCCACGACCGGGCCCGCCGTCGTCTCTACAGCTGCCGCGCCACCTCCGAGGCCACCAGCTCCAGGTGATCGAGGTCGGACATGTCGAGCATCTGCAGGTAGATGCGCCGCGCCCCGATCGCCGAGTAGCGGCCGATGGTGTCGACCACCTGGTCCGGGGTGCCGGCCGCGCCGTTGGCCCGCAGCTCGTCGACCTCCCGGCCGATGGCGTCGGCGCGGCGGGCGAGCTCCGCCTCGTCCCGGCCGCAGCACAAGACCAGGGCGGCCGAGCGCACGATCTCCCCCGGCGCCCGGCCACGCTCCGCGCACGCCTCGTCGACGCGGCGGTATTGGGTGGCCGCGGTGTCGACGTCGGCGAACGGCACGTTGAACTCGTCGGCAAACCTGGCGGCGAGCGCGGGGGTGCGGCGTTTGCCGAACCCACCGACGATGACCGGCGGCCTCTGCTGTAGCGGCTTGGGCAGGCCGGGAGAGTCGACCAGGTCGATCCGCTTGCCGCGGATCGTGACCGTCTCCCCCTCGGGAGTCGACCACAGGGTCTCCAGCGCGCCGAGGGTGTCCTCGAGCATGTCGAAACGCTCGCCGAGGGGCGGGAAGGGGATGCCGTAGGCGGTGTGTTCGTCGTCGTACCACCCGGCCCCCAGGCCGACGTCCAGGCGTCCCCCGGACATCTGGTCGACCTGCGCGAGCGAGATCGCCAGCGGGCCCAGGTGGCGGAAGGTCACCGAGGTGAGCAGGGTGCCGAGCCGGATGGAGCTGGTCTCCCGGGCCAGGCCCGCCAGGGTGAGCCAGGCGTCGGTGGGGCCGGGCAGGCCGCTGACGTCGCCCATCTTGAGGTAGTGGTCCGAGCGGAAGAACGCCTCATACCCCAGGTCCTCGGCCGCGCGGGCGACCGCGAGCTGGTCGGCGTAGGTGGCGCCCTGCTGGGGTTCGACGAACACGCGCAGCGCGACCGTGCCGTCAGGCGCGCTGTCGGCGGCGGAGCTGGGCGCGGCGGAGACGGCTGCGGTGGGGCTGGCTGCGGGAGGGCTGGAGTCGGCTGGCATGACGTCCACAATGCCCTCGCTCGATCGGGCCTGCACGGCTCGCTACCCGTCGCGCGGTCACTTCTGATCGCGTTCTCCCAGGTGGCGTCCCGGGGAAGCCGTCAGATGTGACCACTCGACGAGTGAGCGTCTCCACGCGCGCCGTGTCCCGGGAGCGGCACCAGGCGAAGGCGGCCATCCGCTCGAGCGGCTGACGCGGGGCGGTCGCGCTCACTGCACGCTGACAGCGCGTCGGCGCTTCATGAGCCGCCGCACTCGCTTGACCACAAACCAGACCACCAGGGCCGCGATGATCGCCAGCACCGCGTTGGACAGCATTCCACTCCACCGTTCCAGGGCGGGCCTGATCGCCGGGCCAAAGGCGAACCCGGCGCCTATCCAGATCGCGTTCCACACCCCGGATCCGATGAAGGTGTACGCGGTGAATCGCAGGACGGGCATCCGGCTGATCCCTGCGGGTATGGAGACGAACGAGCGCACCAGGGGGACGCAGCGCCCCAGGAGCACGGCCACGCCGCCCCACCGTTGGAAGAATGCCTCCGACTGGTCGAAGTCCTCGTGGTCGAGCAGCGGGATCCTGCCCACCAGGCGCCTGGTGCGGTCGCGGCCGAGCGCGGAGCCGACGGCGTACCAGATCCACGCTCCGAGCAGGGCGCCCGTGGTGGCCGCCGCCCAGGCGAGGGTCAAGCTCATCCGCCCCTCGTAGGCGAGGAACCCGGCACCGGGCAGCACCGCCTCGGACGGGATCGGTGGCACGAACGTCTCGAGCAGGACCGCCAGTCCCACGCCGAGTTCGCCCAGCGTCTCCATGAGGTTCAGTACCCACCCGATGAAGCCGCTGTAGTCGGCCGAAGGGTCGATCGGTGGCGCCGCGGCAAGGGTGATCACATCGATGTCCGTTTCTCCCACGCTCGGGTGCTGCCGAGCGTCTCTGGTCGCCGAACCGGGCGGTCACGCCCCGGTCGCGGTGCAGCACATGGCCTGCGACCGTTGGAGCGTACCGATCGACACCCCGGGTTTCGCTGAGAGACTTTCTGCCACCTGCCGACCGCCGCCTGCCCGCTGATCGTGCCTACTGCTGCGCCCGCCCCCTCGGCCGGTACACACGGCCGAAGCTGCGCGGGCTGTCGCCGTAGATCTCCACGAGCTCCCAGTCGACCCGTCGGCCGCCGGGAACGTCGAAGATGCGGATGCCGTCGCCCAGGAACACGGGCGCCACGAACACCTGGAGCTCGTCGATCAGGTCGTGCTCGAGGGCCTGCCGCGCGATGTCGGCGCTGATGATCTGCACGTCGCGGTCGCCGGCGATCTCCCGTGCGCGCCGGACGGCCTCGACGATGTGGCAGTCGAGGGCGGTGACACCGGGATCGTCGGCCAGCTCGTCGGGCCGGTGGGTGAGGATGAACTCGGTGCCGGACCAGGCGCCGCCGTAGGCCTCGGCCGTGAGCTCGTCCCGCTCGTCGCGCTGCGCCTTGGCGGCGTCGTAGCCGTCCCTGCCGGCGATGATCACCGCGACGTCGGCCGCCATCCGCTCGACAGTTCCGTCGGCGAGCGGTTCGGCGGCCTCCATCCAGCTCATGTCGTGCCCGGGCCCGGCGATGAATCCGTCGATCGAACTCGTGAATCCCCAGACGACCTTGGCCATGTCTCCACGGTAGACCCGGGCGCGCTCCGCGAGCCGGGAAAGGCAGAGAGTACGACGACGACAACGAGCACCTACCCCGGCGGCAAACCCTACGAATCAGGAGGCGACGGGGCGGGCCCCGAGGTCCTACGGTTCTAGAACGAGATCGTCGCTGTCGCGAGCTCGGCGCCGAGGCAACCGCTGAGCGACCCCGCTGGCGAACCTGCCGGTGGCAGACTTGGCACTGTTCAGCCCCTCGCCGCCGGCCCGCACCGCTGTCACGATGCTCTCCGCACCCGTCTCGACCACCTTGTCTCGAGCGTCGACCGCGGCGTCGAGCCATCGCCGCCTTTCGATCGCGCTCTGCTCCCCCTCGAACCCCAGGAGCTCCTCGAAGCCCACCACAGTGCTGACGACATCGTTTCTCGCATGCACGACGGTCTGCGCTGAACGCGGATGAATGAGCACCTTGGCGTTGGCCGTCCCGGCGGCGGCATCCATCCGAGCGAGCAGCTCCTCGGTACTCCGACCGATCAGCTCCAGTCGGTTTCGTCGAGCGACCTGCACGGCTTCCCGATGCCGGTCGAGCTCCTCCGGTGACGCATCGAGAACCCGATCCAACTCAAGCACTGCGAGTCCGTCCTGCAATTGAAAACACCGAGCCAGTACGGCCAGCCACTCCTGCACCGTGCGCTGGGCGGTCCGAGACGTATCCGCGATGTCCCCGATTCTGGTCTGCTTCTCAAGCTTTTCCGCGATGCCATCGAGCTGTCGCAGGGCGTATCCCTGCGTTCGCGCGACCGTGTGCGCCGTAGCCTGCACCTTCGACCATGTCACCTCGGAAACGCGGCCGACGTGCTCACGAACGACTAGCGCCTCCTCGATGACGAGCTCGACCCCGATCATATCGGCGAGTACCGCGTCCTTCTGGGAGCGGAGGATGTCGTCGACCTTGGCGTCGATGACCGCCAGATAATCCGTGATTTCGTCCATGGTCTGCTGCATGGCCAACTGCGCCATGATTCCTGCGGCGCCAGCAAGAACTGCGGGGTTGGCCAACATCTGGCCGGGACCGTCGACAATCTCAAGGATGCCCTTGATCCTCCCGTTGTTCTCGGTGAGAACTGCGCGGCTAACACCCTTCTCAGAGCCCTTCATGCGCTTCGATTGTTTCATCGCAGCAGCCGACGCCTCGGTCAGTTTCACCCACCGTCCCGAGTTCTCCGCGACCTCTGATCCCGCCTGCGCGACCCCAGCTGCCGAGCTGAGAACCCGCCCGAGCCGCCGCAGGTCGAGCTCGCGCGATTCGATCCCCTGCATGTCGAGGAACTGCTCCACAGCCCTTCGGTCGCCGATAACCGCGACGCCGTCACCGTCGTTGACCAGCTCGATCTCGTGCCCCATGTTCAGCTCCCGGGTCAGGTGGATGTCGTAGCCACGGCTACGGACAATGCCGGACGGGTCCGACAGAGTCCGCGTGACCTATCGAGGATCAGAAGCGGCTTTGGTGAGAAGAAGCTCAGATTAACCCGTGAATGTTCACGCGGCGAACCAGTCTGTGAAAGTGGGCTCGTGAACAAACGGAGAGGGCAACGAACCCCTGGTGTCGGAACCACTCGCGCCGGCCACACTGCGGACCGCCGGGTGGATGCGGAGCCTCCGGAGGCAGAGTGGGCATGGTGGCCCACCTTCGAGCACTACTGCGCACCCGGCTCCACCCCGTGGGGCGTCTCGTCCCAGCTCATGACGATCGAGCGGACAATCGATCACCACGATGGCCCGGCTAGAAAGTGGAGCGTCATCGCGCGAAGAGACCGATCAGGCTGGACGTTGTTCTCCAAACGCAAGGACGGCCGCACGCAAAGGATCGACGAGCGTCAGATAGTCAAGTACGACGCAGCAAGGGCCGGTGGGTCACGTGGCAATCTGGGCTCGGTCCCACCCGAGAATCAGATCCGGGTGCAGACACGGAACCTCGACTCATGACCTCCCCAACCGTGCATCGGCAATCGCCCACCCGCCGACGACTCGGCCTCGCTCTGGCGGTAGCCGCAGCGGCGACCGCCCTCGGCCCGACGACGGCCACCGCCGCCCCGGCCAACCCAGGGGACGTCGCGCCAGGGCTCGAGATCCCCCGCGGCATGCCCCAGATCGTCAGCGATGTTCTCGGTCCTGATGACCCGGCGTTCTGGAACCCGGCGATCTCAGGCACCCGGGTTCTGACCCCGATCGAACCCGGTGCCGAGGTGGCCTGCGCAACGGGGTTCGTCCCGGTCATCTCGTGCTCCACCGGCGGCAGGTCACCGTATGGCCCGGGGCAGCGCACGCTCGAGTTCGTCGACGTTCCCGTGATCGGCGGGGAACCGCTGCGCATCTGGGTGGATCTCCCCCGGTGGGGCGACGGATCCACGGGCGAAGGCCGCATCGCCGAGCTGACGCAAGAGGCGATCGTCTGGTGGCTCACCAACCCCACGCCGTCGTAGCCAGCACCCCGGGTTGCTCGACATGTAATCCGCCGCCCCGCCTGGCTGGGGAACCCGCCCATAACGCCACCTATGGGCCCTCGCTCGATCCCGTGTCGCTGCCTGCGAGGGGCGAACCGGCGCCCCGGGAGACCGCGCCACCCACCTCGTGATCGGCACCGGGTCACCACCCGCCGCGCGGTCACACCCGCTCACGTTCTCCCAGGTGGGGTATCCCGAAAACCCACAGATGCGACCACTCGACGACCGGGTCCATCTGTCTCCGTCCCGCCCGAGGCACTCTGTCACGCCCTCGGGCGGGGCCGACTTTCCCACTGCCGCCCCACGCACCCCGAGTCTTCGGCCCCACCGACACAACGGGGCCGGCTCGCCGTATCGCGAGCCGGCCCCTGGTACTGCCGGTCAGTCGCCGTAGATCGGGCGAGGCCGGCCAGCGCCCGCCGGCGCGCCGAACAGGCCACACGACGCCCGTATCAGACCGAGCAGGGCGACGACGACAACCCCGCCGCCGCCCCGCGAGAGCGGTTCCCGACCGCGGGCTCAGCTCCCGGCTGCCGCCCCGATCAGCTGCCCCAGGTCGAGCCCGTTGATCAGGTCGGCCGAGAACGTGGCGGGGTCGGCGCCGATGTTGCCGAGAGCCGTCGACCCGGAGGTCACCGAGCCCAGGCCCAGCCCGTTGAGGCTGCCGGTCACGACCTCGGTCGGGTTCGGCTCGCGGATGGTCACGCAGGTGTTGATGGGGTTGGCCACCTTGCGACCGTTCGCCAGCACCAGGGTCATCGCGGCGCCCGTGTTGAGCACGTCGCCCGGGGTGGCGGTTGCGGGGACGCGGTAGGTCGTCTCGAGAGTGGCGCGCGCGTTGCCGGCGGTGGTCCAGCCGGCGCCCGAGTAGCGGACCGAGTTGGTCGCCGAGTCGCGGATCACGTCGTTGGTGACGGTGGTCCACGTCTGACCGCCGAGCAGGTACCACACGCTCGAGCGGGCTTGGACCAACTCGAACCCGGCCGGGTGGAAGTCCTCGATCCCGGATACCAGCGCCCCTGCACCGCTGACCGTCGTCCGGAACGTCACCATGCCGCCGGGCGCCGCGGTCCCGTCGCCCACGACCTCTTTGTTGAGGTGGTAGTCGGTCCACAGGGTCGAGGGGTCGTTGAACGTCACGGTCTGTGCGGTGGCGCACGAGGAGGGCGCTGCGCTGGCGACCGCGGCGTTGGTGCCCACCGACAGCCCGGAGGCGATGAGCAGTGCGGCGGCGCCGGTGGCGATCGAGCGGGTAGTGCGTGAGGTCATCTGGATCCTGTCTGCAGGCGAGGGGGCGGCGGGCCCGCTCGGTGGCGTACGTGGTCGGCCGTGGGACGCGGGGTGCACGTGGCAGCGCGTCGACGGCCGACCTCACCTTAAACTCTCTTTAGGAACTTCACCGAGGTAATGCCCACAATGGGCGCATTCTTGGACGAGCGTCAGACCGCGCCTTGAGCCCGCCCGATTCCTGCGCTAACCTTGCGCCACCAGAAGGGGAGTATCCCTCACACACTTCGTCGTCACTACGGTCCTCGGACCCGGCGGAGCGGGCTCGATAGGAGCCGGGAGAGACCTTCGATCACCCACTGATCGAAAGGTCCCACAAATGAACACACCCCTCTGGCTCTGGCTCGCCGTCTTGGCCTTCATCGTCCTGATGCTGGCGATCGACCTCGTCGCCCACCGCAAGGCTCACGTCATCGGCGTCCGCGAAGCCGCCACCTGGTCGGCCGTCTGGATCGCGCTCGGAGTGGGCTTCGGCGCGATCATCTGGGCCGTCTGGGGCGCGGAGTTCGGCCAGCAGTACTTCGCCGGCTACCTCATCGAGAAGTCCCTCGCGGTGGACAACGTCTTCGTGTGGGCCATCATCTTTGCCCACTTCGCCGTCCCGGCCCAGTTCCAGCACCGCGTGCTGTTCCTGGGCGTGCTCGGGGCGCTGGTCTTCCGCGGAATCTTCATCGCCGGCGGCGCCGTGCTGATCGCCAACTTCTCGTGGGTGCTCTACCTCTTCGCCGCGTTCCTCCTGTACACGGGCGTCCGGATGATCCGCCAGCGCGACGAGCACCTCAATCCCGACCAGTCCCGCGTGCTCGCGGCGTTCCGCCGCCTGATCCCCATGACCGACGCCTTCCACGGCCAGCGCCTGCTGGTCCGCAAGGGCGGGCTGATCATGGCCACTCCCCTGCTGGCCGTGTTGGTGCTCATCGAGACCACCGACATCGTCTTTGCCGTCGACTCCATCCCCGCCATCTTCGCCGTCACCGACGAGGTGTTCCTGGTCTTCACCGCCAACGCCTTCGCCATCCTGGGGCTGCGGGCGATGTACTTCCTGCTGGCCGACCTGGTCCACCGCTTCGTCTATCTCAAGATCGGGCTGGCGCTGATCCTGATCTGGGTGGGCGTCAAGATGATGCTCAAGATCGACGTGGTCTACATCCCCACCGCCCTCTCGCTCGCGGTGATCGCGACCATCCTCGCCGTTTCGGTGGTCGCCAGTCTGCGCGCCACGAGAGGCCAGGGCGCGCAGGGCCTGCCCACGCCGGCCGAGCCCCCGTTCCGGGTCGCCACCGCAGAGGAGGACGCCGCCCTCGAGCCCCTCTGGCGCCGGCGGGAGCGGTCGGCCCGGGAGTCGGACCGCGACCGTGAGCAGCCCACCCGGACCTGACCGGCCACCGACCAAGGAGGAAGAACGACGACGACGACGAGGTGGCCGCCACCCCGATCGCATGCACTAACGGGAGTGCAGGCCATGCGGGCAAGGCGTCAGTCGTCGGAGACCGAGACGCTGACCTCGATGTTGCCCTTGGTGGCGCGGGAGTAGGGGCACAGCTCGTGGGCGAGCTGGGCCAGCTCGTCGGCCTTCTCAGACTCCAGGCCGGGGATCACCACTTCGAGGTCCACCGCCAGGTCGATGCTCTCCTCGCCCGACCGCACCAGCGAGACCCGGGCGCCGACCGACGAGCCGTCGATCGCGACCTTCTTCATCCGCGCAGCGCTCTGCAGTGCGGAATGGAAGCAGGCGGCGTACCCGGCCGCGAACAGCTGCTCGGGGTTGTTGCCATCCCCCGAGCCGCCGAGCTCGGTGGGCGGGGCCATCTCCAGGTCCACGGCCTTGTCGGCGGTGGCGACGTGGCCGTCGCGGCCTCCGCCGGTGGACAGGGCTTCGACGGTGTACAGCGGATCTGCCATGGGAAGTGCCTCCTGGGTTGGGGGTGCGGATGCGGCCCAAGGTACGCCTCGCCGGCCAGTGGCACCGTTCGCCGCAAGATGCCTAGGGTGGAGGCACGACAAGGCCGCGAGCGACCCACTTGCCTCAGAGTGATGAGTCGGTGGAACGAGGAGGAGTCTGAGATGTTTGCCGAGGACCGCCCCGATCCGGATGAGTACACCCCGGAGCCGGATCCCGTCACCGCAGCCGAGGAGTACACGCCCGAGGTGAGCGTCGACGATCCCACCCGCGAGGCCAATCCGGCCGATGTTGCCGAACAGATGGTGGTGGTGCCGACCGACGACGACGTCGACCCGGAGCTCGCCGCGGACGAGGACTGATCGCGCGACTCAGTGGTCGCAGTTCGCCACGCGGGGCAGGAGGAACCCCGCGAGGAACGACTGCGGCGACAAGGTTGTCTCCCCTGATGTAGAGCCAGCAAAGCCGAATTCCCAGTCTCCGCGTCAGCGTCTCCTGGCACATCTCGGAAGCATCCCCGGTTTCTCGCGAGTCGTTTTACGGCGCCTCGACCGCCTCTGGTTCGACAGGGGATTCAAGTGGCTCCCGCGTCTCCTCGGGGCTGTCTACCGAGGGGCCGTTCTGGACCTCGGTCGAAACGGAGATGCCATTCGGATTGGCACAGTGCGACAGGTCGGGAACGTAATGATCTGTCTGCGGGCACCGGTACGGATTCGCGGCCATCTGTTCATTGCGCAGGGCTGCGCACTGCGGGTGGTACCCGTACGAACCGTCGGTGAAGAAGCCATTCTCCGTCCACGCGCCTCCGCCGTAGATGCACTCGATGAGGGTAGGCCCGCCGACTGCAGGAGTGGCGGCAGGCGCTCCGGCCGCTGCGGTCGCTGCGGTGGTCGTCTCGGGTGCCCTGTGGACGGTCGAGGTGGCGGTCTGGCTAGTGGTGGTCCGCGCCGACGAACTCGGGTTCGTCGTGTCAGCACCGGTCGGTTCGGTGTTCGTCACCTCACCCCCGCACCCGGCGACAAGGACAACCGCCGACAGCACGACGCCGACGACTCTCCACTGGGAGGCCCGCGCGACGACTCGGCAATTAGGTGCACTCATTGGCGGCCCTTCATCACGTATTGCTGGGTGGAACACCCACTGATCATGTACCGAAGAAGTATCAGGCCAGCGCGTTTTTCAGTTCGGCGTGGACGCAGTTCTTGTGAGTCGTGCCGTTGTGGCCAGTGGTTGCGCTTCGGTCGCAGGTCTCGGCGCATCCTGGAAACACGGTCATCGCCGTTGCGCGACTGCCACGATTGGGGCGCCAGGCCCTTCGCGCCAGAGGGGCCACCACGGTCACTGTCCCCACCACTGGCCGCCGAGGCCGCTACCTCTCAGCTTCCTCATCGCCCCGCGGTGACGCCCCCGGGAGCCGGTCCTCATCCAGGTCTGACCACGCGACATAGTCGGCCCAGGCTTCGCGGAAGGCGCTGTGATCGGCCTCGGCCGTCGGCGGCGGGGTGGGCGCGACGAGCCTCCCGCGCCTGACTCGCACAGGTCGAAACATGACAACCCCCAAAGATGTACGTGAAGAAAAGGTTACTTTGGGGCCTGTTGAATTATCAAGATTTCTTTCACTACGCGTCGAGTTCTATCCGGCTTCGGGTTCCGGACTACCGGCGACCAGCGCGCAGGGGTCCAGCTCTAGGCCCCAACCAACCTGTCACGGAACGACTCGATCACCTGCTCTATCTCGCCGTCGGTCAGTCCGTATCCGCTCGGCAACGTGACTCCCCGCCGGAAGAGTCCTTCGGACGCACCGGTGGTGAAGGCGCGAGCGCTACCCCACACAGGCTGGAGGTGCATCGGCTTCCAGAGATGACGCCCCTCGATGTCCTGTGCGTCCAGGTGAGCGACCATCTCGTCGGCGGTCACACCGACAGCGTTTCCCAGGTCGATCGCCGTGAGCCAGCAGTTGTCGGCAGTACCGTCCACGACCTCTGCGGATCCGAGGAACCTGAGTCCCTCGATGTCGCCGAAGGCCTCTACGTACATCGCGCGAATCTCACGTCGCCGGGACACGAATCTGTCCAGCTTTACCAGCTGCGCTCGCCCGAGTGCCGCGAGGATGTTGGACATCCGGTAGTTGTAGCCGATCTCAGTGTGCTCGTACCACGGAGCCGGCTGCCGGGCCTGAGTGGACAGGTAGCGGGCACGGTTGATCATCTCCGCATCGTCAGAGACCAGCATTCCACCCCCGGATGTGGTCATGATCTTGTTGCCGTTGAAGGAGAAGGCGGCGGCCCGCCCGTACGCGCCGGCCGCCCTTCCCTTGAACGTCGCACCGAGAGATTCGGCGGCGTCGGCGAGCATGGGAACCCCGAGTTCGGCGAGTCCGATCTCCAGGACGTCGTACTCGACGCAGCGGCCGAAGAGATCAACCGGAATCGCCGCGACGACCTCACGCCCCTCCCCCTGCAGAGTGCGGATCGCGTCGAACATGAGGTGCGGATCGACGTTTCCGTCGGACTCTCTCGAGTCCACGAACACGGCATCGGCACCGGTGTAGGCCACAGCGTTCGCCGTGGCAGCGAAGGTCATGGAGGACACCACGACACACGTGCCGGGCCTGGCCCCCAGCTCCAGCAGTGCGAGATGGAGCGCGGCGGTTCCAGAGCTGAGAGCCAACGCGTGCTGCCGCCCTGTGCGATCACAGATCTCTGCTTCGAACGCGTCCACCTCAGGCCCCAGCGGCGTGACCCATCCGGAGCGCACCGCGCGAATCAGGGCTTCCTCCTCCTCGGGACCAACAGTCGCCTTGGACATGAGGATGCGAGCCATGTGGAGCCTTTCGACGGGGCGTTGTGGGCCCGCTCAGTGTAGGTCTGTTTACGGTTGTCGAGTACTGCGCTGGTTCGCAATGTTCACACCTAAGCTGGCCACCGCACGAACCTTAAGACTGAGTCTGTCCCTTTACCGTAGGAGCCCGATTGATGACACCCTCGCTCGCTGGTGCAACCGTCGCCATCACCGGGGGGACCGGCTCATTTGGTTCCACCATGGCCCAGCACCTCCTGGACTCCGGGGTAGCGCAGGTCAACATCTTCAGCAGGGACGAGGCCAAGCAGGACGCCATGCGTTCACGGCTGTCCGAGTCTCGTCTCAAGTTCTTCCTCGGCGACGTCCGGGATAGGGAGAGCGTGGAGAACGCCTTCGTCGGCGCTGACTACGTCTTTCACGCCGCGGCCCTCAAGCAGGTGCCCTCCTGCGAGTTCTTCCCTGATCAGGCCGTCAAGACCAATATTGACGGCAGCCGAAACGTGATCGCCGCAGCACACAAGCTCGGTGTGCAGTCAGTCGTCTGCCTGTCCACTGACAAAGCGGTCTATCCCGTCAACGCTATGGGCATGTCCAAGGCCCTCATGGAGAAGACCGCCCAAGCGTTCGCACGGAACAACCCCACCTCGCCCACGACGGTGTCCGTCACTCGGTACGGGAACGTCATGTATTCCCGCGGTTCAGTGATCCCGCTCTTCGTCCGACAGATCCTTGATGGCGAGCCTCTCACCATCACCGAGGGCGCGATGACGCGCTTCCTCATGAGCTTGCAGGAGTCCGTTGACCTCGTGGACCACGCCTTCTTCCACGCCGAGCCCGGCGACCTCTTTGTCAAGAAGGCTCCGGCCTGCACCGTGCACACGCTCGCGCGAGCCACCGCCAAGGTGATGGGCGTCGACGAACCCGAGATCATCTCCATCGGCATTCGCCACGGCGAGAAGATGTTCGAGACCCTCCTCGCGCGCGAGGAAATGGCCAAGGCCACAGACCAGGGCGATTATTACCGGGTGCCCCTCGACGCCCGCTCGTTGCAGTATTCCGTCTATGTGGAGGAGGGCGACTCCGAGGCGCCTCACGCCGACAGTTTCGACTCCGACAACACCCAGCAGATGTCGGTTGACCAGACAGCCGAACTGATCGCCGGCCTGCCCGAGATGCGCGAGGTTCTGGAGAGGATGAACCGATGAGGGTGGTCCTCACCGGCGCCGGTGGCTTTTTGGGGTGGCACACTCGTCTCCGCCTTGCCGCGCTCACCGATCACGACGTTCTCCCCGTCACTCGCGAGAACTGGTCCCAGTTGGGTGAGTTGGTCGCCGACGCCGACGCCGTAATTCATGTCGCCGGGGTGAACCGTGCCGAGAACGACGACGAGGTCGAGCGCGGCAACAGCCGCCTCGCGGTTGACGTGGCGAGCGCCATTTCCGCAGCTGGCAAGCCACTGCGGGTGGTCATGTCGGGCACTATTCAGGTCGATCGCGACAGCGCCTACGGACGCGGAAAGCGCGCGGCGCAGTCGACGATCGCCTCGGCGACTACCGCGGCTGGCGGCCACTTCGTGGACGTCTGCCTCCCCAATCTCTTCGGTGAGCACGGTCGCCCCCACTACAACTCGTTTGTCGCCACCTTCGTGCACTCCACGATCTCGGGACAGGCTCCGCAGATCAACGACAATCAGGTGGAACTCCTCCACGTACAGGCTGCCGCGCAGTCACTTCTCGATGGTCTCGACACCACCGAAACTCGGATTCGCCCCGTAGGCACCCAGACCCGCGTGGTAGCAGTATGGGACCTCCTCCAGGAGTTCCATCAATCGTATGTCCCGCTGGGCGAGTTCCCCGACTTGAGCTCCGCCTTCCGCATCGACCTCTTCAATGCCTATCGCGCGGGGCTCTTTCCCGAGCACTATCCCATCGCGCTGACTCCCCACTCCGATTCGCGAGGGTCCTTCGTCGAGACGGTGCGTTGCCGCGGTGGCGAGGGCCAGTCATCGTTCAGCACCACCGTCCCCGGCATCACTCGAGGCGACCACTATCACTTGGTCAAGATCGAACGATTTGCGGTCATTCAGGGGCAGGCTCGGATCAGTCTGCGCAGAATGTTCCACGACGAGGTCCTGGACTTTGACGTGACCGGCGACCGGCCCGTGGCGATCGACATGCCAGTCGGCTGGGTACATAACATCACCAACACCGGTAGCGACACGCTTCTCACCCAGTTCTGGAGCCACGAACTCTTCCGCCCGGAGGCGCCGGATACGTTCCCCGAGCCGGTCCTCCTGACCTCAGTGGAGGATGCGCGATGAAGGTTATGACCATCGCCGGAACACGGCCGGAACTCATCCGGCTGGCACGGGTGATCCACCGACTGGACGCCACGCCGGGTATCGAGCACGTGTTGGTGCACACCGGGCAGAACTACGACTACACGCTCAACCAGGTCTTCTTCGACGACCTCGGGATACGCCAGCCCGACCACATGCTCGGGGTGGATACGTCGAGCCTCGGTGCAGTGCTCGGGGGAACGCTGATCGCTGCCGAAAGGGTCATGCGAGAAGAGTTACCGGAGGCCGTTCTCGTTCTAGGTGACACCAACTCGTGCATCGCCGCGCTCATGGCGCGTCGACTGCGGATTCCGACCTATCACATGGAAGCCGGGAACCGTTGTTTTGATCTCAATGTTCCGGAGGAGACGAACCGACGAATGGTCGATCACGTTTCTGACTTCAACCTCGTCTACACCGAGCACGCCCGACGGAACCTTCTCGCGGAGGGCCTGCACCCACGCCGCCTCCTCAAGACCGGCTCGCCCATGCGCGAGGTCCTCAACGCCTACCGTGATCAGATCGACGCGTCCAGCGTCCTCGCCCAGAAGGATCTGACGGAGGGCGAGTACTTCCTCGTCTCCGCACACCGCGAGGAGAACGTAGACTCACCTGACCGACTACGAATGCTCCTCGAGTGCCTCACCGCAGTCCACAGGCACTTCGGTAAGCAGGTCTTCGTGTCCACACATCCGCGAACCCGAAAACGGCTCGAGGCGCTTCCGGACTGGTCCGAGCCCGAGGGCATCACGTTTTCCGAGCCACTGGGATTCCACGACTACAACAAGCTTCAGTTGTCAGCCGCATGCTGCCTGTCGGACTCCGGCACCATCGCGGAGGAGTCATCAATCCTCGGCTTCCCTGCGGTCACGCTCCGCGAATCCATTGAGCGCCCCGAAGCGCTGGACACCGGCGGCATCATGATGACCGGACTCAGAGCAGACGACGTGGTTGCTGCCGTGCAGCTCGCAATGGATTCCGGTTTCACCCGAGACGGCGTCGGGCCACTCACACCGGATGACTACCTCATCGACAACACCTCGGAGCGGACGGTCAAGTTCATTCTCTCGACAGCCCACCGGCACCACCAATGGGAGGGGGTGCGCCAGTGAGTCGTTAACTTCAAAGGCGAAGCAGAAAACCAAGTAAAACACAATAAAGAAGACGGGTTGGCCAAGATCCTAAGAAGAGATCAAACAACGCCGAACAAAGTTCACCATCAGAGAAGTTGAACAACCGGTTCCTGAAGATCGGCGAATTCACCCTCGTCTCGCCCGACACGCTGTTCAACTATCATCCACAGACCCACCGAGCATCGACACTCTCAACGACGAAAATCGAGGTCGATCAAACTCCGAGGACAAACGTTGCACGAAGTGGACGAGAGATAACATGACGAAAAACATCTCCAAGTATAGATTTGACTATTCTGGGAACTGGTCAGGCGGGGGCCAAGCATTCCTCAATAATGCGCGGCACGCCGAATCTCGTCACCCGATCCTCTCGGGCGATCGATCCAGCACAACGCTAGTACCGCGAAACTATCCTGGCCTCACGCACTTACGCAGCGGGGACTACGTCTTAATCCCCCAGAACGCATGGCCATGGAACCTCAAGTGCGAAACCCCGGAAGAGGCAAGAATAGCGCTGGGCCTTCGAATCGCTTCCACACTAGCAATGAAGCGCGCTCACGGCATTGTCAGAATATCGACAACAATCCCTACCGGTCCAGCGGGGAAACCCAGCTCCCCGATTATTCATAACGTACTCGATTCTGGATTTGAAGAAGCGCTGGCGGAAGTAAAGAATACGAGCATAGCCTCAGCCCTCGACAAGTTTGTCTGCGTTGGGTCCACGTTCTCATACAAGAACATGGACCGACTTGCTCGCGCATACAAGCTATATCGAGATGGGGGAGGAACGGTTGGACTCTACTGGGCTGGCGCAGAATCGAACCAGAAGGTAGCGCGCCGAATTCAATCGACGCTTGGAGGCTTATCGGACGTATCGATAGTAGGGTCGACGATCAGCCGGATTGAAGCCCTAGCGGCTATGCGTGACGCGCACGCCGTAATCCTGCCATCACTCGTAGAAGCCTCGCCACTCACCGCACTTGAGGCTACCTTTGCCAACCCAAACGTAATTTTATCCGACATACCTGGACACCGTGAAGTGTTCGGTTTCGATCACCCCGCCCCCAATGGCGCATACTTCACGCCAACTTCTGATGGCGATCTTGCCCGCCGACTGTGGGAGGCCGGCAATACTCCGCTGACTGCCGCACATGCTTCGCTGAACTCGTATGAGTACAGAGAAAGCGAGCGAGTGAGGTGGGGAAACCAAATAGTAGAATGGCTGGGAAAGCTAAACGCTTGCCACTCCTAGCTCCTAGCCGCAAGCCATTAGACAAAGAAGGGAATCTCATGCTCTCACCCGTCAGATCCCGCACACGTAAACTAGCTCGTGACGCCGCCGTGAGCGCTCTAGCTCGCGCCAACTCAATGAGAGGCTACACAGACAAGGCCTTAACCCTCCCTGTAATACATTTTCCATACCTACACGCCACGCCACTCGGCGAGGCTGGAAAGTTCAGAGACCTTCTACAAGCTATCAGCAAAACACACCATTTAATCTCTTACTCGGAAGCAGTGACAAAAGTACTCGAAGGGCCAATCGATAAACCATATGCCTCATTTAGTTTCGATGACGGCTTTAAAAGCAACCTCCTAGCTGCAAGAATTCTTGAAGAGTTCGGGACAACCGGGATGTTCTTCGTCCCGACTAATGCAGTCGGCATACCGTCCGTTGTCCAGGCTCGAGAGTTCTTCAAGTTCGACGACGGCTGCGACGAGCCCGTCATGACGTGGGAGGATCTCGAGTCACTTCGATCTCGCGGGCACGAAGTCGGCAATCACACAATGAACCACGTGACGTTATCTCGGATCTCGCGGAACCAGGCCGTTGAAGAGATCCACTCTGCGGCCGCGGCACTTCGCGCGAAACTCGGCAGCTGCGAGCACTTCGCTTGGCCTAACGGCCGATTCTTCCACTTCGAGCAGAGTCTCATCGACGAGGTCTTCTTGGCAGGACATACAAGTTGTGCTTCAGCCGAACGTGGTGCCCATTCGGTAGTGCATAGCGGCTCAAGCGACGAGCTCTGCATCCGACGAGACCACATAAGAACCTCTTGGCCGCTCGAGGTGAACAAGTACTTTCTTGGAAAGGCTGCCGCGGCCGCTTCGAAAAAATCGAACACTTACCCAGGCTTCTAGCTTGAGGATTGGCTAGCTGAGTCAGCTGCGAGCCGCAGCGAGGGAGCGGGCTGGAAGACCCCTTTAGCTCGGTACTTAGCTACCAGAAGCGGGCTACACAACACATTGATTAAGCATTCCCCCTTTTCGGCTAGCCGGCATTCTAGAATACGCACTAACCCGAATACTTCGATCAGAACGTATCAATATCAGCGGCCATCAAGCCGCAATTAATCAATCCGGTCCCTGCCACCGGAAATCGCAGTCCAAGATTCAGCGAACGTCTAGGCTGCACAATGAAACCCATACGCCTCAGTGGTCGGTAATTTGGGTGGACAGTACTGGTCCAGCTTACAACCAAATCCGGCTTCTCACGCATTATAACACTCCGGACTAGACTCTTGACTGATGCGGATCCAGGCCACACATCGCCAATTAGCAATTCGAGTAGATTGCCCCTTTGGCGCAGTCGGTATACGACATAGCCGTCGGTTGGGTTTCCGAACCACTGATAGATGTCCGATGCGAAACGCCATTCAAAGAACTCGTGTGTATAGACGGTGTGCATCGACCCAACACACTTCGACGCCCTCTTCAGAAGAAGGCCCCGAACGTCTTCAAAATCCGGTCGCCGCGTAAGTCTAGACTCACCAGGCGTTCGCGGCTGGATCCGGCCGCCAATCATCTGCCGTATTGCCCGCCCAAGCCGAACCGGTAACACCATACTACGCAGAGTAGTTGAATAGTTCCATCCTAGCTTTTCGTACCCGGCCCGCGACGCAGCGACTGACACGTTGAAAACAACCGGAACATTCTCGCGGTCGACTTCCTCTAGGAACTTCACAGTCATACGACTAAACAGGCCTTGCCTGCGAACTGAGGGGTGCACCGCCGTACCATGCAGCTGAATTGCACGGATAACTTCTCCGCTACCTAGGTCGACACTCCAAAACATACCACCGCGAACACCGAGAAATTCTCCATTCTCACCTACCGCAACCACCAGAGGAGCGCGGCCCAAAGGATTGCCACCAAACGCCCACTTTGCTTTCTGTTCGCGGCCGACGCTCTCCCTCGGCCACACTTCATTGTGCAAATCGACTATACGTGCCAGAACGGCCTCGTTGGCTTCGGCAGTCACGATCTCTAGTTTCATGCCATCAGTATTGCATATTGCTCCCTAACGGACACGGGACTACTGGAAGAAAGACGTCAACCGGACTTAGATCTCTGATAGTTTCAGATCTGACCGATCTTTCCAGCCAGCTCCCTGCACCCGGGGTTTGGCTATTAATCGCTACCGTAAGAGCAAGAGCACCGGCCAGGCGATCAAGAGCACGAGCCACCGATCAGGTAAAGAAAGCTCGCGTTTCCACCTGTCATCCCGTCTTATATCTCGATCAGCACCGCCCATACGCGCGGGGTTGCCAGTGACAATGTGCCCTGACGCCATCATCGCAGAGCCGCGCGGAACACCGGTTGAGCGTGAGAGTTCTGATACGACTGATATCGGATCCGACGACAGATCCTCATACCAAACTCGGTGATAGGTACCCAGGACACGACCAGTCAGCCAAACCGCCAAGTTAGATGCCGCCCAATAGAGCACACTTGCAATCAAGCGATTGCCTGGGGGTAACCAGAATGGCTCATCGCCAGTCTTAGTGAGTGACCTTCGTTCCGAATTGGCCACAGCACGAGCATCGCGAACGATGTGGAACAATTCCAGGTGGACCCTCGGCATACCGTGAGTAAGTACAGCTAGCGGTGGCAGCTTGGATGAATCGACCAGTACGGATGCCCCAGACACCTGGGCAATGCACACGTACAAATACTGCATAGTGTCAGCGAAGCGCAGAATCTCCGGGTCGACAGGCCGATTCTTTCGGGAAGCGCCCTTGAGTAACTCAATCGTTCTCCGGGTGCGCAACACACGCTTGCCCATCTCCGCCATTTCTGTGAAATCCAGATCGGGATACTGCTCAAACAGCAACGCCGAAACGCCCTGCCAGAGAGGGCAGGACCGAGCTGTGGCACCACAAGAGCACGCTCGGTCCCTCTCAAGAGCGATCCAGATTCCCGACAGCTCACCGACAGCGAGAACGTTCTCAAACGCGCCCAGCATCTCGCAGAGCAAAGTCGTACCACTTCGCTTCCACCCGCCTATATACCAGACATCTACCTCTGCATTGCGGTCACGGTCAATCAATTCCCTACTCCCTTTCGCTCTCTCAGAAATTTAATGTAGACCACGACCGAGTAAAAACAGAGAAGCATGGACGACAACAGCCACCCCCAGGCCGCTCCGTGCAAACCAAAGAGTATCGCTCCGCCTGTCGTGATAGTTAAAGTTGTCACGCTGTGAATTACCCTAACTGTAACCACCGCCCTCATTTTGTGTGCTGCACGGAGAATGATAGGTATACCCGTATTCGGGCCTCGGAAAACAATCTGGGCGGCGAGGATGGGGAAGATTGAAGCGGCGCCATACCAAGTCTCTCCCAGCAGCTTGACACCGATCGAATCAGGGATCACGCTAACGACGGCAGTGAGGCCACCGCCCAGCAAAGCGATCCCCGCGATCCACCAGTACAGTAGCGGTGTCAGTCGCTCCGAGTTTCGCAGTCGTCGTACGGCCTCCACCGTAACAATGGGTGTCAAACCCATGACCACCGCGCCCGCAATTCCTAGAAGCGAGAGAGCTCCTCTGAAGTAGCCCGTGGAGGCGAGACCGATGAAGACCCCGAGAATTGCAGGCTGAAGGTTTGCCACACCCGCGCCGAGAGCAGATTCGGTAAACAGTCCGCCAATAGTGGATCTGTGTCTTCTATAGAAATTAGCCGCACGAGCGAGACTGACTCGCGGAGAGACAAACATTGTAGCCACAGCTAGAGAAATGGCGGCTGCGACCATCCATCCAATCGTGACCATCCGGCCGTCGTCAAAGATTTCGACCAGTAGTGCGCCTATCGCTACCTGGCAGACTAACCATGTCAGGTCTATCACCGAGGTTCGTGCTAGTTTTCCTTGCCGTATTGTCACGAACCGCAATGCGTCTTGCCATATCAGCATCGGCAGAGCGACTGCAAATAGCACGATATAGAAGCCGAGATCTCCCTGTATGACTAGCCCGAACACCGCGATCACCATTGCGATGCCGCTCGCTGCGAAGACCGCCGTTGATACCGCATCCTTATCTTGTTCACTGCCGCGGATGGATAATTCTGCGGTATGGCCTCCCTGCGAGATTATGGCGGTCGTACTGATCGACGATCTCGAGATAGCAAGTACAAAGGTATAGAATGCGTAACCAACTGCCCAGGCTCCTACGGCTTCGGGTGTGGATTCGCGCGCCACCATGATCGCGAGCAACAGACTCGATAAGCTGCTGACCGATTGATCGAGCAAACCCCAGACTGACCGCCTAAGCACTAGCAACCTCTATGGCGCCGGAATGTTCTGCTACCGCCATTAGCCGGTCAGCCGACTAGTCGATGGTAGGCGCGGCGTGCCCTTTCTCTAGCAGAGTGCTCCCTCTTGCTCAGATCCACCATGACTTCTTCGGCAGACTTCCGATGTGCGGAGGGGCGCGCAATCCCAGCTTCCCGGACCTCTCCTAGATTGCGCCGGCGATTGGCGTACTCGATGGCATCGTTGACCAAGAACTCGTTGGCCTCGTTCTTGTGGTAGGCGGGCCAATCGAGTCCAAATCGATCATAGAAATCTTGCGATACCGCTCCAAAATCGTTGATTACGTCATTAAACTCCGCGATATATAGCCGACGCTTTAGTGAGTAACACTGTGTGTAAAAGCGTGCGTAGGAGTTCAAGCAACTCTCGAGGCTCACCCCATTGAGCAATTGATACAATGAGGAGACAGCGCCGTCAGGTTCACGTACCAAGAGCATGACTGGCTTTTCAGCGGCTACTGCTGCCTTTAAAGTACTGGCGGCGTGCGTGTGGCCGCGTACCACGTACTTCGGCTCTACACTTGCCTTAAGGGCGTACCACACATAAGTGTTAGCACTCCTAGGGAATCCGTCGACGACGACGTCGCACCGCGGCGTGTACCGAGTGTGGTCGTAGGCGGTACGACTACGCATATAAGCCGTCGAAAATCGGGAATCCATTATCTTGCGAGATAATGTAAAACGCAGCTGTGCCGACAATCTAGTTTCACCTTTCATTAGTACCGCAACCCGTTCGTTACGCTTGGCTTTGCTTTCCCGAGGCTATCAGCGGCGGTTCCACGAGCGCTAAAAGCTGAAGCAATTAGCCAACTGCTGATTGAGATGATTGCGATAGCCACAAATCCCTGCAGCGATCGAGAAGTTGGAGAGAACAGGCCCGACCACACCAAGGTTGGCACCTGACCCGCGACAAAGGAGGCTGAGACTAGGACGAAGAACGCTCGGAAACCGAGGACGGATCGGCTGACTGACCAATGGATCAGACGGTCGATTGCGGCGACTCCCCATCCAAGAGTAATCACCATGAGAATAAGTCCGATAAGGCCAAATGCGTAGACCCATTCACCGGTGAAGAGAGCCGCCATGGAGTGATTCGTGTGTGAAAGTTCCGGCCTCAACAATAGTACGAGTTCTCGCCCGAATCCAACGGGCTTTTCCTCCCACATCGACCGCGGAACCCAAAACAAAAAGACAGCAGCAAAGGAGTTCAATTCGATTTCGGCTACTCGGAAACTCGACAGGAAATTGGCTAGTTCGACCATAGTGTAAAACGGGTTAACCACTGAACCAAGCCCATCGAGTTCTTCCCCGCTTGCGGTTTCAACTCCCTCACGGATCGAGGCGAGGGCATAGATTGCCGGAACAGTAGCGACAATCAGCAATGGTTTTAAGCCTGGGCTCCTAATCTGCCCGGATAATGCGACGAGAACTGAAAGCACTATGGCGACCAAGACGAGACGGCCGAATCCATTGAAGAAGACCTCAAAGAACATCACTGAAACGCCCGCCGCCAAGACCAGCGTGACCGTCGACGACCTCCGACCCTCTCCTGGGAGGAAAAGGAGTATAAGTAGGAGAACAACAGCGCCAGCAGTTATCCTTCGAATTGCCGTGTTGCCAGATAAGAGCATTAGCCCCAACAAAACAATCACTACCGCGATGGTGACGCTGCCGACTACTTTGAAAACTCGCGGATCAAGGCGGACCTGCGCCCTAACGGGTTCCAGCTTTCTCCAGAAAAGCAAGTCCATTAGCCACATTGCGACTAATGGCACCACTTGCACTAGAACGAAGGTTAAGTCTCGGACACCACCTTCCGAAACCCAGTACATGCTCGCACCTGCAACAAAGACTGCGAAGCCAAGACCGAACAGGCCGGCTGCCGTGATCTGCCCGCCTCCATTGCGCAGGAAGAGTACGATACCGTAAAGCATTCCGCAGATTCCTGCGAGCGCAGCGCCGCTCTCAAGGCGATCATTTGTGGCAAGCAACAGAGCCACGCATGACGTCATCGGGACAAGAACGTCGGGGCCGGTGATAACGACATGAGCCCCGTTCGATCTCAAGTTCGGTGATGCCGTCACTTTTTAGCGCCCACGGTTCTTAAAATGATCGTGAGGTCATTCTTAAAAGTCCAGTTTTCGATGTACTCGCGGTTTAATCGCACCTTCTCAGGCCAGATGACGTCGCGGTTGAGCTTCTCGGGGTCATCTGCCTCAGACAATGTTCTTTCCTCGTCTTTGAATGCCAGAGACGAGGGCCCTGTTATGCCCGGTCGCATCGAAAGAACTAATCGATCCTCACCTCGCAACTCGTCGGCCCATCCGGGGACGTCAGGCCTAGGCCCTACGAGGCTCATCTGGCCTGTGATTACATCCCACAGTTGGGGCAGCTCGTCAACTTTGCTACGACGGAGAGCTGCGCCCAGCCTCGTGATTCGGGGATCGCTGCTGGTCGTCACTGTGGTGTCGTGGGTACCCGAAGTCCTCATCGAGCGAATCTTGTGGACGCGGAAGAGCTTCCCGTAGCGCCCGATTCTTTGCTGGGTAAATACTCCCCACTCTCCGGTGTCGAACGTGGCCGCGACCACAGCCGCGGCCACCAGCGGCAATAGGATGAGGAAACCGGGAACCGCGACGATCAGGTCGAACGCCCTCTTGACGGCTTGTTGCCGTCGGCTCAGCCCGCGCGGGGCAATTGGCCCAGCACTGTCAGACATAGCCAAGCGTCCCCAAGGTCCTCTGAGCTATTCTGTCGAGTCGGGTGGAGGCTTCGGCCCCAAGTTCCTGTCGCCCCTTGCCCACGCTCCCCTTAGTAACCAATTCGACGGCGCTTCGAGGAGGCGAATCAGTAATGCCGAGAAACTGCGTGATTCTCTGTAGCTCCCGGTACGGTTCGTTAACGAAGTTCTCGTACCCGACTTCGATTACTTGCTCATCGGGTACGTCCTTGAGAGCGCGGACGGCGCTCTCCACGCAGCGCTGCCACTGAATTATCGCGACTTCGTCTAGAGGATGCTCGCGCTGAAGGTTCCGAAAGTCCGCAGGGCGGGGTCCCCACCAAGTGGCAACCTTGTGATGGACAGCGTCTCTCCGAGCGTCGCCCGCAAGTCGTTGACGAACCTTCTTGGCCCCGAACTCGTACAAGTGGCGGGGTAGGTCGCTTGGTGGCACCCATCGGACTTTCTTCAGGGTGTACCTCAGGCTGAAGGCCGCATTCCACCGCTTCATCGCCGACGGTGCGGCGTCGACGCCGTCCCGCCGGATGAAGATGAACTTCGCGTCTGGAAAAACGGCTGCGGCAAACCCGACACGAAGCGACGTGGCGCAGGTCTTCTCCACTACCGTGTGCGCGCCGTGTTTCCGACCCAGCTTCTGAAACTGATGACGGAGGTATCGGACCACTTCGGGTCGCGCGTGGTCAGGGTTCAGCTCGTCGTGGGCCACGTCCAAGTTCCCGTGCTTCCACATGAGGTTGATCTCGTCGCAGGGCCACGTGGTGAAACCGTCAAGCGACGTCAGGACATCGCGGAGCATGTTGGTGCCCGATCGCGGCGCTCCGACGATGATCACCACGTCGCTGGTGTTACTCGCCGATCTCTCCTGCATCGGTGCCTCCTGGACCAGACGCGCCCATCGATCGAGCATCGCGTTCTCGTCAAAAGCCTGTCGCGCATGGTCAGCGATTGCGGACCGCCAGCTTTCCGTTCGGTCACGTTCCCATTGCGAACGCGCGTTCTGGATCGCTCCTGCCATCGCCTCTGCATTGCCAGTCGCAACCGTCACGCCAAGGCCTCCCTCGCGAACTGATCTCGCAAGCTCGCTGTCCTGCTCGCAGGCGACGAGGAGGGGGAGTCCCTCCACTGCATACGTCGCTGTCTTACTCGGATATGCGTACTTGACCACCTCAGGAGCGAGCGACACCAGTCCCAGGTGGGCGGTGCGCATGAGCGCTCGTGCGGAGGCGGGCGAGCCGTGCGGCAAGAACCAGACGTCCACATCTGGACGATGTCCAATCCCTGCTGCTGCCGCTACCAAGTCGTGCTTGGCTTTGCCCTCCCCCATGAAGACCATCTCCACCGGCAGTCCGGGCGGCAGGAGTCGCAACGCATCAATCACGGATTCCAGGCCCTGGTATCGGCCCAGATTGCCTGTGAACACGATGCGTAGTGTTCCCTCGGGCGGATCTGCCAGGGGAGAGGATTCCTCGACCTCGAAGTCAGGGAGAGCGAAGTTGTTGAGGATCTCGATCTTTGAGGTCAGGGAGGGATCTCGCTTGATCACCGCGGCCCGCATGTCCTCGGAGAGCACGACGATGCGCGCGGCCCGGCGCATCGTCGCACGGTCCATAGCAGCCAACACACTGTAGGCGAGCGGGTTCGCGAACTCGCCCGACAGCCGGCCGATCTCGGGGTGCAGATCCATACAGTGATAGATGAACGATGTCCTGCGCTGTTTAGCGGCGAGAGACACAGCGAAGCCCAGTGTGACCTGGGGCGCGGTGGAACACATCACCACGTCTCGGTGTGGGCCAAACAGGATCCGAGCGGCGACCTGGGCCGGAAACACCACCAGGTTAATCAGCTGCCCAGGTAGACGTCCGCCCTCAGGCACCACGGGGACTCGGGAGACGGACAGTTGATCCACCATTTCCGAACGGGGTCGTGGCCCCACGTCATGGGCAGACGTATACGACGGCTGCGCCGTCAGAATCTCCACCTGATGTCCGTCGGCCACCCAGCGGCCTCCGATCAATCGGAGAAACGACGCGTAAGGCGGGGTGTCCGGCCAGAAGTAGCGGTGGACGGCGAGAATGCGCATGCGGCTCATCCGACGTTGCTGATCGGCGTAGACGGGTTGGCGTGGACTTCCATCCATCGCCGAGCGATCTCATGTTCCTCGAAGCACTCCAGTTTCTCCGGAGCCAAGTGAAGCGGGGGAACTCGAACCTGGGACAACGCCTCGTGCTTCTTGCCTGCGATCGGCACTTCCGACTTGTCGAACAACTCTTCGGCAGCCTTCTCGTTCTCACGCAAACCGGTGTACACGATCTCGATGTCCTTGCCCGACTGCTGAATCAACGTCCTGGCGACGTCGGCGATTCTCACCGGCTCGCCCATGTCCAGCACCAAGGTGTCGCCCGAGTCGCCCACGACTGCGGCTTGGAGGACGAGTTGGCATGCCTCGGGAATGGTCATGAAGTACCGGGTCACGTCGGGGTCCGTCACCGTGACCGGCCCGCCGTCCTTGATCTGCTTCTCGAACACCGTGAGTACTGAGCCGCGGGAGCCGAGCACGTTCCCGAATCGCACCGAGGCATACTTGGCATTGCCCGCCGTAGCAGCGCGGGCTGCAGTCAGCCGCTCAGCGATCCGTTTGCTCGTCCCCAACGATGTCGACGGACTTGCCGCCTTGTCTGTCGAGATGTTGACAAAGGTCTCCACCCCGCTCGCCTCTGCCGCGTCCAACAAGTTGAGGGTGCCCACGACGTTGGTCTTGAGAGCCTCAAGGGGATAGTGCTCGAGTAGCGGCATGTGCTTGAGCGCTGCTGCGTGAAAGACGATCTGCGGCTTGCGCTTGGCAAAGATCTCGGCGATCGCCCCGCGGTCGCGAATCGACGCAAGGATCGTGTCCTCGCCGTCGAGCATCGCCTGGTCCTGGATGGAGAGCTGCACCGCGTGCAGACCAGATTCGTCACGGTCGAGCATCATCAATTCGCCGGGTCTGAACCTCACAAGTTGGCGACACAATTCGGACCCAATCGACCCGCCTGCGCCGGTCACCAGAACGCGCTTACCACGGATGTACTCGGCGATCTGGGTTTGATTCAGCCGCGCCGGAGCCCTACCAAGGAGATCGGTGACGTTGATGCCACGCAGTTCGTCGACAGCCACGCGGGCTTTCATCATCGAATCGATAGGCGGCAGCACAAGTACGTGAAGCCCTGCCTCTTCCGCACGATCGCGAATATCGACCAATTCCTCGCCAGGCAGGCTGGGAACGGCAATCAGAAGCGTGCCGGCCCCAAGCTTTTGCGCGAAATGGGCAATGTGCTCGCGTGCGCCGCGCACTCGGATTCCATCAACAACCAGCCCTAGTTTTTCCGGATCGTCGTCCAGAATGGCCACCGGCCGGAACTTCGACACGGAGGACCGTCGGAGCTGGCCGACCAGTTGCCGACCACCGTCCCCGGCGCCGAACACAAGGACTGGCTCGGCCCCTGCCGCAGCGCCGGCGCCGAACAGTTCCTTACGCCGCACCAGCGACCTCAGAACCAGTGCGGCGAGGATCGTGAACGCGCCCGCGACAAGCGCGGTGGATCGCGGCACCCCGACGAAGTTCTCCCCGGCGAGATGTCCTGCGAATACCACGAGAGAGGCTCCGGCAAACACCACGACCAGAACACTCGTCTCGAGCAGGCTCCCGGGAATGAACCGACCGCGGTAGAGACCCGCCACCCATCCGGCGACCCAGCTGAAGGCCACCACCCCGAGCAGAACTACATAGAACCGCGACATCCCGAGCGTCGTAGACAGCTGGTCGACCGAGAAGTCGTACCGCATCCACAGCGCGGCCACGAGCATTACCGCCCACAGCAGGGCATCGATAGGCATCCAGGGGGAAAAGGCCAAGCTGCCAATACTGCCGACTGGTCGACGACTACCGATTAATCGTGCGCTGCGAGTCATGTCCGGTCCTCGGTCAAGTGGCACAGGCGATCCATGGGAAAAGACATCACGCCTCCGGGGCAGATGCGGACTTGCTCGTCGAGTAGTAGTACGAGTCGTAGTAGCCACTCGTCCCCTTCTTGGCGGGCCTGTTTGCTACCGTCACGATGCCCAACAGGGAGGCATCGGCCTTTTCTAGATTGTCCACGGCTTGAACGACCTGGTCGCTCGTCGTCCGATGCGTGCGCACCACGAGCAAGGCCCCGTCGGCAATGCGGGCGAGAAGTGCCCCGTCGGTCACGGGGAGCAGCGGTGGAGAATCGATGATCACGTAGTCGTAGGTTCTGCGCAGATCCTGGAGGAGCTTTCGCGCCATCTCCGAGGCGATGAGCTCCGAGGGGTTGGGCGGCAGCGGCCCACAGGCCAGCAGGTCCACACCCTCGTGCCGCGTTTCCTGCACCACGTCTGCGAACTCTGCTTGTCCGGAGAGGATATTGGTGAGGCCCACCTTGTCCGGCATCGACATGTAGCTCACCACCAGCGGTCGCCGAAGGTCCGCCTCGATCAGGAGAACCCGGTTCCCCGCCTCGGCGAGAGCGAGCGAGAGGTTGATCGCTGTCTCGGACTTTCCCTCAGTAGCCACCGACGAGGTGAGCACGATGACGCGCGGGGGGTTGTCGACGTTAAGGAATTGGAGGTTTGTTCGGAGCCGACGGAAACTCTCGGCCGCAGGGGAGTGCCCCTCGCGGAAAGGCACGATGTGTTCTGCGCCCCCCTCTTTGTCCTCGTTCTTACGAAACGGGATCGACCCGACCACGGGTGTGCCGGTCATCGCTTCGAGCTGTTCCTTGGACTTCACCCGGCGATCAAGGGCGTTGACGAGGAGGGCGAGCCCCACTCCCGCCAGCAGGCCAAGTACGAGCCCGATTACTACGTTCTGCTCGGTGTTCGGCGCAACTGGCGAGGACGGCAGCGCGGGGGGGTTGACCACGGTGAGTTTGGCCAGCGCCGGTCCACCCCCATCCGGAATCTCCAGGCGGTTGATGGCCTCTGGAAGAACGTCGCCGAATCCCTGGGCCATTCGGAGGGCTCGATCAGGATCGGTATCGGTCACAGAGACATCGAGAAGTACTGTCCTGTTGCCGGCGGATGCGGTCGCTGCCCGAGCGACGGCCGCCGCGCTGAGATCCACCCCCGAGACGTCCACGACCTCCTGAGCGATGTCCGCACTCTTGACCAGCTCCGCGTAGGACTGGACGCGCTGCTGGGCGCCCAGGGATCCCTGGTAGGCCGCAGAGGCGGAATCGCCCGCAGAGACCGTGACGTAGAACTGGACCCTTGACTGGTACGTGGGCGTCGTCAGCAAGCTCAACCCCAGTGCGATCAGCCCTCCGACGAGAGTGGCAGCCACGATGACGATCCAGCGGGCACGCAGTACAGACAACAGGTCCCGCAGATCCACTCCAGGGTCCTTTCCTCAAAGCAGTAACGGCATGGTTGAGTCCGACAATCGTCAGTCGTGCCACGCGCTGACATTACGTTGCTGGGGCGCGCCTCAGGACCCATCGTTCACACGATAAACATGGATTCACTTAATCTCTGCTTCGCAAGCAGGCGCATCGCTACCCATCGCGTTCACATCCGCTCCGTAAGCTCGTCCCGGTGAGACGCCGTTCCCGCCGCTGTAGAGCGGCGCTTGTTGCCACGACACTCTTTGTGCTGGTAGCGGCCGTGGCGGGCCTCTCCGCCGGCAGCGCGGTACTCCACCCGCGAGTCGACTCGCCCGACCGGGTGAACGCAATCGTCGTGGTCGCGGGGGCTAACGACGACCGATATGTGTACGCCCGTCATCTTGCCGAGGAGGGCGTAACAGACCGGATACTTGTCTCCCGCCCGCCCAGCTCCACGGGGGCCTACGCAGGCCTTCGCGACGCCTACTGCGCCTCAACTCCAGTCCGCACCAGGGACGGACGCGACATCGACATCGACATCGAATGCTTTGCACCCGACGTCGACACCACCGAGGGTGAGACCACCGCGGCCACCCGCATCGCCCGCGAACGGGGGTGGAATTCGCTCCTCGTGGTGACGTACTGGGGCCACGTGTCGCGAGTCCGGATCTATTTCGAGCAGTGTTTCGACGGCTCCGTGTACGTCACCGACACTCCCCGACCGCTGTCGAAGTCGCGCAAGAATGCTCTTTTGCACGAGACCGGCGGGTACGTGAAGGCGCTCGTGGCGCCCGCCTGCTGACCCTGTCAACAGGGTGGGAAACTGCTGATAAAAGGCGAATCGCCAGCGGCCGTGGAGGGGGGTCCGACGGCCGCCAGCGACTCTGTCGCACGATGCACGTCCGCGACCGGGGGTGGTCAGCGTAGGCCGCGCATCGAGGCGGAGTCGGCGGCAACGTGAGGGGGGGTCAGTGTTGCCTCCGACTGAGAACCACTATAGGAACCCCACGCCGACTCCACAACCGTCAGCTAACGGCCGACAGCCCCGGTCAGGCGGGTTCACTGACACGCCTCGGGCGCGTCACCCCTCGGCCATGGACGAGCGACTCCCCCACGGACTGCACGTACGGGTACTCGTCGCCGAAGAGAAGCTGATCGGCCTTGGCCCGCCGGAAGTAGTGGTGCAGCGGATGCTCCCAGGTGAATCCGATTCCGCCGTGCACCTGGATCGCCTCCTCCGCTGCCGTCATTGCCGCTCGCGAGGCCAGCACGCGCGCCGCCGCGGCGCGGGAGGCCAGTTCTGTCCCTCCCGGCTCGGCAGTACCTGACTCGTCACAACCCCGCTCGGCGCCACTCGACGCGTCGAGCACCGTGACCTCAGCCAGCTCGATGGCCACGAGGAGGTCGACGAGCTTGTGCTTGATCCCCTGGAAGGAGCCGATGGTCCGCCCGAACTGCTGACGCGTCCCGGCGTACTCCACCGCCATCTCCAGGCACCTCCGCGCGAGGCCCACCTGCTCGGCGGCCAGGGCGATGAGGATGCGTGAGCGCACGTCCCCGAGACGCGACGCGACATCCGGTCCCGAGATGCGGCGCGCCGTCGCCCCGTCGAACTCGACGGTCGCGAGCTGGCGCGTGCCGTCCAGTTGCTCGCCGACCGACCGCCGTACGCCGGGCGCCGAACCCTCGACCAGGGCGAGTTCGGTGCCGTCGGGGCCGTGTGTGACGACGACGAGGAGTTCCGCGCTCTCCCCGTCCACGACCGCGTGCTGTACCCCCGTCAGGCTCAGTTCCCGCTCCGCCGCGACCTCGCCGCGGATGGCCGAGGTGACGATCCCCGGCCCGCAGACCAGGGCGGCGGTCCGCGCGCCCGACACGATCCCGGGCAGGAGCTCGGCGCGCGTGTCCCGGTCAGCGGCGTCGAGCAGCGCGAGGCCGGCCATCACGACGGAGGAGAGGTAGGGCGCCGATCCCAGAGTGCGGCCGAGACCCGTCATGACCACGGTCAGGTCCCGGAACGTGCCGTCGGCGCCACCCGTGGCCTCGGGGAACGGGATCTCGGTGAGCCCGAGCTCACGGATCGACGGCCACACGTCGTGCCCGGGCGCGATCCGCGACCACACATCGTCGAGCGTCTCGGCCAGGTCCTTCTGTTCTGTGCTGAGGTTGATGGGCATGTCCGCCTCCTACCGGGGCTCGCGCGGCAGTCCGAGCCCGCGCTCACCGATGATGTTTCGCTGGATCTCGTCCGAACCGCCGGCGATCCGATAACCCGGGGCGCCCAGCAGATGCTGGGTCCAGGCGAACGTGTCCGCCTCGCCGGTGTCGGCGAGAATCCGGTGGCCGAGGAACGACGCCGCCGCGTCCCCCACCCGCTTGAGGTTCTGGGTCCACACCAGCTTTCCAATCGACCCCTCGACGCCCGGCACCGCGCCGGCCTGTTCCAGCTCGGCGTACCGGGCGACCAGCAAGGCCTGGGCGCGCTCGTAGAGGTGGGATTCCGCGATCCGTCCGCGGACCTCCGCCGCCCCGGTGAGGCCCAGCGAGGTCGCCAGCCGGATGAGGTCGGCCGTGTTGCCGCCGGCGTCGACGATCCCCGCGCTGGACTGACGCTCGAAGCCGAGGGTGGTGAGCGCGACCCGCCAACCGTCGCCCACCTCGCCCACCCGGAACTCGTCCGGCAGCACGACGTCGGTGAGGAACACCTCGTTGAACGTCGACCCGCCCGACATCTGACGGATCGGACGCACCTCGACGCCCTCGAGGTCCATGGGGACCATGAACGCCGTCATGCCCTTGTGCTTGGGTGCGGCCGGGTCCGACCGGGCGATGAGCAGACCCCACTCGGAGAACTGCGCGCCCGAGCTCCACACCTTCTGGCCGTTGACGCGCCAGCTCTCCCCGTCGCGGACGGCCCTCGTGGAGAGACCCGCGAGGTCCGATCCCGCACCCGGTTCCGAGAACAGCTGGCAGCACAACTCGTCCGTGCGGAGGAACGGGCGGATGAACCGCTCCTGCTGCCAGTCGCTGCCCAGCTCCAGGAGCGTCGGCGCCACCAGCTCGACCGTAACGAGGATGTTCTCGTGCCGCTCCGGGGTGAGGTACTCACGCTCCACGCCCGCGTAGATCCGCTCGTGGCTCGCGGTCAGACCCCGGCCTCCCCACTGCGGGGCCCACGTCATGGCGCCGAAGCCGGCGTCCACCCGCTCGGCCTGCCACGCGCGTCCCCCATCGATCAACGCCCTCTCGTCCTCGTGGCCGAGGTTGTGGAAGATCGAGTACTTCGGGGCCTGCTCTGCCGCGTCCCGCCGGGGCAGGCGGGAGTCGAGCCAGGCGCGACTCGCGGCCTCGAACGCCCTCAGGTCCTCGGCGCCGTCCTGCCCTGTCTCCGCGGGGATCACTGTCGCCGTCATGTGGTCACTCCCTTCATCGCCGCGAGCCGCTGCTCGACGGCGGCCGTGGAATCCGGATGCTCGGAGAGCCGGACGGTGTAGGACTGCTCGAGCTCGTACCCGCTCCGGATATCCATCCCCTCGCACCCGTTGAGCGACTGTTTGGCGAGCGTCAGGGCATACCTGCTCCTGCTCGCGATCACCTCGGCGCGCTCGAGCGCCCTGTCCCTCAGCTCGGCATGGGGCACGATCTCGATCGGCGCACCCCAGCTCCGGAACGTCGCGGCGTCCACGGCCTCGGCGGTGAAGAACATCCTGCGCATGGCCTGCTCGGGAAGCATCCGCGCGGTGAACCGGCCTCCGCCGAGGACCCCGACCTGCATCTCGGGCAGTCCGAAGGTCGCGCGGTCCGAGGCCACCACGAGGTCGGCACTGGCCGTCAGCCCCATCCCACTGCCCAGTGCCGGACCGTTGACCGCCGCGATCACCGGCAGCCTGCACTCCATCACGGCAAAGAAGGCGCGGCGGGCGTCACGCATGGCGGCATCGCCGTTCCCGCCGTCCATCGTCCGGAACTCGTTCAGGTCGTTGCCGGCGCAGAAGACCCTCCCACGGCCGGTGAGGATCACCGCGCGGTACGACTCGTCATCGGAGAGCGCGTCAAAGGTCTCGGCGATCCTGCGGTAGGCGTGACCGTCGAGCGCGTTGACCTTGCCGCGCGCCAACTCGACCAGCGCGATGCCTTCGCGGACCTCGGTGACCGTCACCGGATCCGCGACCGCGGTCCTCGTCGTCGTCGTGATAGTCGGTGCCATCTCTCTCACCTCTCGTGGACGGCCACGAGACTCGTGGCCGCCATCTGCTCGGGGGCGGTGGATCTGTCCCGCGTGAAGTCACGGAGAGCGAACTTCTGGATCTTCCCGCTGGCCGTCTTGGGCAGGGCGTCCACCACGAACACGCTCTCGGGGACCTTCTGCACGGCGACCCCCCGGTCCACGAGGAACTGCCGCACCTCCTCCAGCGACAGGTCGGCCCGGCCCCGGGTGACGACGAAGGCGCAGCCCCGCTCCCCCGTGACGGGATCCGGGCCGGCGACCACGGCGACCTCGACGACCAGCGGATGCTCGCTGAGCTGGTTCTCCACGTCGTGTGTGCTGATCTTCTCGCCGGAGCGATTGATGATGTCCTTGATGCGCCCGACGATGTGGATGCCGCCGCGCTCGTCAACGCGGGCGAGGTCGCCGGTGCGGAAGAACCCGGCCTCGGTGAAGGCGTCGTGGTTGAGCGCGGCGTCGAGGTAGCCGAGGAAGGTGTCCGGGCCCCGCCACAGGACCTCGCCGACCTGACCGGTCTCCACTGCTCGGCCGGCCTCATCGGCGACGACCACCTCCGTCGGCGCCAACACCCGGCCGTCCGAGTACTTGCGCAGCTCCGGGCCGTCCGCCAGGTTGGCCGAGGTCACCGAGGGCCCCTCGGTCGCGCCGTACATCCGGGTGATCGTCCCCAGCCGCTCGTCCGCCTCCGTGACGAGCGCATCCGGGATGTCCGCTCCCCCACAGATGATGTAGCGGATCGACGGCGTCTCGAGGCCGGAGTCCCGCGCGGCGTCCAGCAGCCCGCGAAGGAACGGGGTCGCGAAGATCATGAAGCTCGCCCGCTCGGTCCGGATCTGCCGCAGGGCCTTCTGGGAGTCCCACACATCCTGGAGGACCACCGGCGCACCGAGCAGGAACGGGAGCGTCAGGGCGCAGTTCACGCCGGTGATGTGGGTGACCGGCGAGGGGTTGAAGATGACGTCCTGAGCGGTGAGCCCGAACGTGTCGATCATCGACCGGTTCTCGAAGACCAGCGTGTTGTGGCTGTGCAGCGCACCCTTGGGGTCGGCGGTGGTGCCCGAGGTGTAGAGCAGGAGGCAGACGTCGTCCGGGTCGGGTGACGGCAGGGCGTGCACCCGGTCCACCTGATCATCCGTGACCGAGTCGAGCAGGGAGGCCAGCGTCTCGACGCCCTCGCGCCGGTCGGAATCGGTGGTGATGACAAGCTCGAGATCGGGCAGGTCCGGGGCGAGCCCCCGATACATCTCCGCGTAGTCGAACCCCCGGTGGACGCCCGGGATGATCGCCACCCTCGACCGCGCCTGCGTGGCGATGAACGCCACCTCGCGCTCGCGGTAGATCGGGACGATCGGGTTCACCACCGCGCCGATCCGGTGCAGCGCGTGGTAGACGACCACCGCCTCGGCGCAGTTGGGGAGTTGGAAGGAGACCACGTCTCCCGACCGCACCCCGCGCTCGATGAGCGCTGCGGCCAGGCGCATCGCGTCCCGGTAGACCTCGGAGAACGACACCCGTCGGTCGCCGTCCACCACCGCGGTGCGCTCGCCCCAGAGGCGGGCCGCACGGTCCAGGTAGTGGTCCAGTGGCCGGTCCTGCCAGTGGCCCGCCGCGCGGAACGCGGCCACGCTGCGGTCGTCGGGCAATCGGGTGGGTCGCATATCTCCTCCTTCGCGAAATGCTTGCCGAATCGGATCGTGTCCCTCTACAGTAACCCACGTCTCCCTAAATATGCACATGTTTTGCCAGGCGACGACTCCCCCAATCCCCCTCACCGAGAAGGTGATTCACTTGACACAAGCTCAACCCACGAAGCGACGGTCCGTTGCGGCCGCAGGTATCGGAACCGTGGTCGAGTACTACGACCTGACCGTCTACGCCTACCTCGCCGTCGTCGTCAGCCCGCTGTTCTTCCCGAGCGACGACCCCACCGCGTCCCTTCTCGCCAGCCTGGCCGTGTTCGCCTCGGCCTACCTCATGCGACCGATCGGCGGACTGTTCTTCGGGCGCCTGGGCGACCGCTACGGCCGCAAGCGCGCCCTGCTCGTCTCCGTGATCCTCATGGGGGTCGCCACTCTGATCATGGCGTTCCTCCCCACCTACGCGGCGGTCGGCGTCCTCGCCCCGACCTTGCTCGTCATCGCCCGTCTGGCCCAGGGATTCTCCGCAGGTGGAGAGCTCGGCGGGGCGCTGACCTACGTCTACGAGATCGTCGGGCCCCGGCGTCGCGGACTGGGCGGATCCATCGTCGCGCTCGGCTCCAACACCGGCTTCGCCCTTGCCGCGATCGTCGTGGCCACCACCTCTGCCCTCACCTCCGATGTCCAGATGACGAGCTGGGGCTGGCGGATCCCCTTCATCGCCGGACTGCCCCTGCTCCTGCTGTGCCTCTGGCTCCGGTCGCGCATCGAGGACACCCCCGAGTTCGAGGAGGCCGCCGCCTCCGCCGATCTGGCCAAGTCCCCGTTCAAGGAACTCCTCGCCAGCCAGCCGTTCCAGGTCCTGCAGGTCTTCGGTCTGGGCATCGCCCAGAACGCCACCGGCTACATGGTGCTCACCTACATCGGCATCCACCTCGTCCGCGAGGGCGGATACAGCCAGACCGCGGTCACGTGGACCGCTGCCGGCGTGATCGTGTTCGTGGCCTCCCTCATGCCGATCGCAGGCCTCCTCGTCGACCGCTTCGGCAGCCGCACCATGCTCACCATCGGCCTGCTGTGGGCGGCCGTGTTCGCCTACCCCGCGATGTCGTTGATGACCGGGCACGGGCTCGGCGTCGCCGGACTGGCATTCGCCTTCTTCGCCGTGTGCACCCCGCTCATCCAGGTCAGCACGGCCCCCGTGTTCCCCGAGCTGTTCGACTCACGGGTGCGCCTCACCGGCGTGGCGCTGGGCTTCAACCTCGCGACCGTGGTGGCCGGTGGAACCGCGGCGTACATCGCGACCTGGCTCATCGACCGGACCGGCGACCCCCTGTCACCCGCCTACTTCCTCATCGGAGCGAGCATCATCGGCGGACTGACCCTCCTCACGATCCGAGGGGCGCTGTACAAGGCGTCCGACCTCCCCGAGGTCGACGAGGAGCGCCCCGAGATGGCACCGGTCCACTAGCGCCATCAGCACTCCGCGCGCCCGATACGCTGGAGAGCGATGAGCCCCAGAGGATCCGACACCCCCCACCCGCGCGGGCGCAAGCTGTCCGCGCGGGTGGGCAACCTCATCGCCGAGAAGATCTTCTCCGGCGGCCTCGTGGAGGGGCATCGTCTCCCCACCGAGAAGGAAATGGTCGAGGAGTACGACGTCGGGCGTACCACTGTCCGGGAGGCACTCCGGCTGCTCGAGAGCCGCGACCTGGTGACGGTCAAAGCCGGCATCGGTGGCGGCCCCATCGCCACGATTCCGCAGCTCGAGTCGCTGGGCCAGACGATGAAGCTGTTCTTCCAGATCAACGGCGCGACCATCAGCGACGTGATCGACGTCCGGCTCATGCTCGAGCCGATCGTCGCGCGCGCCGCCGCCGCGACCGTCACCGACCACCAGATCGACGTCATGCAGGGTGCTCTCGACCGGATCCTCGAAGACCCTCACGACCACGACGCTTTCCAACTCAACAATGCGCTCTTCCAACGCACGGTCTACGACGCGGTCGGCAACCCCGCACTGAAGATCGTCATGGAGACCCTGTGGCTCCTCGTCCGCGACGCCGAGCCGAGCGAGCACCCCCTCGCCACCAGGCTGGAGGCGGCCGAACTCCAGTCCGACCTGCTCCACGCGATGCGCCGCCGCGACCCGGACGCGGCCGAAGCCGCCATGCAGGTGTTCGTCGAGCGCTCCGCCCGGTACTACCGCCGCTACTTGGCCGACGTGATCTCCCAGCCCGTGAAGTGGGAGCTCTAGAGGCGGTGATTGGCGCTACGCGCTCTTCTTGGCCGGCGCCTTCTTCGCAGTGCTCTTCCTGGCCGAGGAACTCTTTGAGGTCGACTTCTTAGCGGGCTCCTTCTTGGCAGTCGACTTCTTAGCCGCTGCCTTCTTGGCGGGAGCCTTCTTGGTTGCCGTCTTCTTGGCCGAGCTCGAGTTGCTCTTCTTTGCGGACGACTTCTTCCCCGAGCCGGAATCCTCGTCGTCGTCGGACTCGTCGTCCGCCTCGCCCCCGCGATCCTTCACGCTCGCGCGCAGGGCGGCGAGCAGGTCGGCAACCTCGTCGTCGCCGTCGTCGTCGCTAGCCTCCTCGCGCTCCTCCACGGTGAACGCCTCCCCGCCGGCGGCCTTGGCCTCGATGAGCTCCTTGAGCTGATTCTGGTAGTCGTCCTCGTACTTCTCGGGCTCGAAATCCGCGGCCATGGTCTCGATCAGCGAGGCCGCCATCTTGACCTCCTGCGGCCGGACCTTGGCCTCTTTGTCCAGGCCCTCCAGGATCGCCGGGCGGATCTCATCCGGCCACAGCAGCGTCTGGAGCATCAGCACGTCCTTGTACACCCGCAGCGCACACAACCGGGTGCGGTTGCGCAGCGTGAACGTGCAGATCGCCAACCGGTCCGTGGACTCCAGCGCCTCTCGCATCAACACATACGCCCGGTTGGAGCGTGACGCCGGCTCCAGGAAGTAGGCGTTGTCAAAGGCCACCGGATCCACCTGATCGGCCGGGACGAACTCCGTCACCTCGATCTCGTGGTTCTGTTCCACCGGCAGCGACGCCAACTCATCTTTGGTGAGGATCACCGTCTCGCCGTCGTCGGACTCGTACGCCTTGGCGATGTCGGAGTACTCGACCTCCTCGCCGTTGTCGTCCCGCACCCGCTTGTAGCGGATCCGCACCCCGTCCTTCTTGTCCACCTGCCGCGCGCGCAGATCGTGGTCCTCGGTCGCCGAATACACCTTGACCGGCACGTTCACCAGACCAAAGGAGACCTCGCCCTTCCAGATGGATCGCATGGGGAGAGTATGCGCCAGAACGGGGCCCGGGGCAGCCGGACCAGGCGCCCCGGCTCGCGCCCACGCCCGCCTGCAATGCTGTTCCCCATGCCCGTCGACGTCGCTCCGCTCCTGCTGATCGTCGCGGCGGCGGCCGTCATCCTGGGCACGGTCCTGCAGCGGGTCAGCGGGATGGGCGTCGGGCTGGTGGTGGCGCCCACCCTCGCGCTGCTCCTCGGGCCCGTCGCCGGGGTGCTGCTGACCAACCTCACCACCACCGTCTCCGCCGTGCTCATCGGCATCACGCTGCGCCGAGACATCGACTGGCAGCGGTACATCCGCCTCGCGCCCCTGATCGTCGTGGGGTCCGTCCCCGGCGCGCTCCTGGTGGGCGCCGCCGACCGCAGCTCGCTCGAGGTGATCATCGGGGCCGCCCTGATAGGCACGCTGCTGATGACAGCCCTTGTCCGCATCCCGCCGGTGAGCGGCGCCGTCCCGGCCGCGATGGCCGGCACCGCCGGGGGATTCCTCAACACCGCCGTGGGCGTGGCCGCGCCCGCGATGCTCGTCTACGCGCAGGCGACCAACTGGCAGCAGCGCTCCTTTGCCGCGACCCTGCAGCCGATCTTCTTCACCATGGGTTTGACCTCGGTCATCACCAAGGTGGGCCTGGGCGCCGCGCCGATCTCCGGACTGCCGCCGCTGCCGGTGATCGGGCTCGTGGTGGCCATGGTGCCGATCGGCCTGCTCATCGGCGGACTCGTCGCGCGGCGGGTCACCTCGGAGGCCGGTCGCAAGGTCGCCGTGGTGGTGGTGACCGCCGGCGCCCTGATGCTGCTCGCGCGCGGGGTCGGGGGCATGGCCGGGGTCTTCTAGGCGGGCCTACTAGGCGGGCCCGTCCAGCCGGTAGCCCAGCAAGTGATAACTCAGCGCCTTGCCGTGGCCGTCGAGCACCGGCGACCCGGTCACCCCGCCCCCCAGCGCGCCGGGCAGGACGAACACCAGAGCACGCAGCCCGGGCAGCAGCCGCCGCACCACGGGCCCGGTGAGGTCCAGCGCGTAGTGGGCGGCCACGGCCTCCGCGGTCAAGGCGCCCGCGAGCAGGTCGTACGCAGCCTGATCCCGGGCCAGGACGTCGAGGATCAGGGTGTCCCCCTTGTCCCCGGTGCGGACGTCGGCGTAGCTGTCGACGGTGCTCATTACGCCGCTCATCAGGCCTCCTCGATGCTGACATGGGTGTGGACCAGCGCGCGGGGCAGGGTGCAGGAGCGGATGGCCAGCACCTCCTGCACGTGCTTCCGGGCGCCGCCGCCCGCGGCCGGACCGTTGGTGTACAGCGACTCGACCTCCCAGCCCACCGCCTCGGCCGCAGCCCGGTCCGGGACGCGGGCCGCCACCCGCAACCGCACCTCGACCGGGTCGCCGGCCTCGGCCAGCCCTCGGAAGGCGGCTCCGGCCCCGATCAGTTCCACCAGTACGGTCTGCTCGTCCAGCCCGTGGACGTCGACCAGGCGGCGGCGCACGATGTCCGCGGCCAGCTCGGCGCGGTCCAGGGCGCGGGGCCCGGCGTAGCTGATCTGCCCCTCCCCCAGCCAGCCACCGCGGAAGCCCAGGGTGACCTTGAGCTCGTCCGGTCGCGCCGTCCCGTCGCCGCCGGTGACCTGCACGCGGTCGGGGCCGACCTGGTCGAGAGTCACGCCGGAGAAATCCGCGACGACGTCGGGGGTGACGTAGGCCGAGGGGTCGCCCACCTCGTACAGCAGCTGCTCGGTCACGGTGCGGGTGTCGATGAGCCCCCCGGAGCCCGGCAGCTTGGACAGCACGGCCTGGCCGTCGGCGGCCACGTCCGCGAACGGGAAACCCAGACGATCCAGGCCCGGGACGGGCTTGGTGACGGGGTCGGCGAAGTACCCGCCCGTCAGCTGGCCCGCGCACTCCAGCAGGTGCCCCACCACGGTCCCCTGGCCGAGCAGAGTGGGGTCCCCGGCCAGGTCCCAGCCGTGCTCGTGGGCGATCGCGCCCAGGTACAGCGCGGGATCGGCCAGGCGGCCGGCGATCACCACGTCGGCGCCCCCGGCCAGCGCCTCGGCGACCGGCGCGGCCCCCAGATAGGCGTTGGCGGAGACCACCTCGTCGGACTCGGCCGACAGCGGCCGGCCGGTCTCCCACAGGACGGGGTCGATGCGGCGCACGGCGTCGAGCACGTCGTCGCCGCTGATCACCCCCACCCGCGTCCCGGTGAGCCCGTGCTCCCGGGCGATCTCGACGGCGAGCGCGCCCGCTGCGACCGGGTCGGCCGCGCCGCCGTTGGTGATGATGGTCGTGCCGTTGCGGCGGCAGTCCGGCAGCGTGGCCTCCACCCGGCGCCGGAGCAACGGGTCGTATCCGTGGCCCGCGCCGGAGATCCGCTGCGCGTTGGCCGCGGCGATGGTCCGCTCCCCGAGGACCTCGAAGACCAGGTAGTCGAGCGCGGCGGAGCGGGCGAGCTCGGCGGCCGGGTCGATGCGGTCGCCCGCGAACCCCGCGCCCGCGCCCAGCCGGATCGTGCGGCCCGGGCCTCGGCCCGTGCGGCCCGAACCGCGGTTCATGATTTCCGGCCCGCGGCTCATGCGGTCGCCCCGAAGGCGATGACGCCGGTCAGCAGCGCCACGACGACCATGACGATGCTCACCAGCCACGCCCAGCCGAACAGCGCCTTGATGTGCTTGCCGATGTCCACGCCTGCCAGGCCCACGAGCAGGTAGAAGGAGCCGGTGAGGGGGCTGATCGGGAAGCCGACCGTCTCCTGGCCGAGCAGCGCGGCCTGCGTCATCTCGATGGAGGACACCCCGTACTGCTCCCCGAGGGCGTTGAGGACGGGAAGGACCCCGAAGTAGAACGCGTCCGGCCCGAACAGCAGGCTCAGCGGGACGCCGAGGATGCCGATGATCACCGGCAGGCCCGGCGCGGCGGAGGAGGGGATCACGGACGTCGCCGCGTCGGCCATGGCCGTGATCATCCCCGACCCCTCGAGGATCCCGAGGAACGATCCCGCGGCGAGCAGGGTGGTCGCCATGAGCATCGCGCCGGTGGCGTGGGCCTCGATGCGGGCGGTCTGGCTCTTGAGTCCCGGGTAGTTGACGACCAGCGCCACCACGACGCCGACGAGGAAGATCAGCTCCGGCGGGGCCACGCCCACGATGAGCGCGGCCAGCACCGCGATCGTCAGCGCCGCGTTGAACCACATCAGGCGGGGGCGGCGCAGCGCGCGCTCCTCCTCGGTGAGCTCGTCGACGCCGGCGGGCTCGGCCTGGTCCTCCGGGGCCGGCTCATCGGCGGGCGGGGTGTCGCCCGTGGTCGGGGGGCCGGCGGGCGTTGTCGTCGTCGTCGTGGTTGTGGTGGTGGTCGCCGCGGCCGGCGCGGTCGTGGCCGGCTCGAACTGCAGGGCCCCGATCCGCCGGGCCTCCCGGGCGCCGAGGAACCAGGCGATGGCCAGGGCGACCACCATGCCGGCGAGCTGGGCGGGGATGAGCGGCACCCACAGGTCGTTGGCGGGGACGCCGGCGGTCGCCGCGGCCCGCGCGGTGGGCCCGCCCCAGGGGAGCAGGTTCATGGTCCCGGCGCCCAGGCCCACGCACACGCTCAGCGTCAGCCGGCTCATGCCCAGGCGGTCGAAGAGCGGGATCATGGCCGGGATGGTGATGAGGAACGTGGTGGCCCCGGCGCCGTCGAGGTGGGCGGCCATCGCCAGCGCGGTGGTGGCCACGCAGATGGTGACCGGGGCGTTGCCCGCCCAGCGGACGATGCACCGGATCAGCGGGTCGAAGAGCCCGGCGTCGCGCATCACCCCGAAGTAGGTGATGGCGAAGACGAACATCACCGTCACCCCGACCACGCCGCCCAGCCCGTCGGCGACGAACTCGCCGATCTCCGCCGGTCCGAACCCGGCGATCAGGGCAAAGACGATCGGCACCCCCGCCAGCGCCACCACCGCCGCCACGCGGTTGGAGAGCAGCAGAGCCAGAATCACCCCGATGGTGAGAAAACCTGCCCATGCGAGCACGAGAGCCCCTTTCGTCGGCTCCACACAGTGTGAGGTGACTCACGTTATGCAGTCCAACATCATTCGGCGATAGATTCATGTGCCATGAGCATGAATCTGGGCGTGCATCACCTCCGGGCCATCGTCGCCGTCGCCCATCACCGCAGCTTCACGCTCGCCGCCGCCGAACTAGGGGTCGCGCAGTCCTCGCTCAGCCGCACCGTGCTGGAGGCCGAGCGTCGGCTGCGCACCCCGCTGTTCCAGCGCAGCACCCGCCGCGTCCTGCTGACCAGTGACGGGGAGGCCGTGGTGACCGTGGCGCAGGGTGTGATCGAGCACGTCGACACCGGGCTGGCCCACATCGAGGGCTACCTCGCCGGCACCAGGGGGAGCATCACCATCGCCACGCTGCCGTCCCTGGCCGCGACCCTGCTGCCGCCGATGATCCGCGTCTACCAGCGGCTCCACCCCGACGTGGCGGTGCACGTGGAGGACAACCTCAGCGACCAGGTGACCGAGCACCTGCGCAGCGGGCGGGCCGACCTCGCGCTGACCACGCATCCGGGGGACGGCCGCTCCGGAGGCGACTCGGGCGGCGGCGCGGGCGACGACTCGGCCGGCGGCTCGGGCGGCGGCTCGGAGTACGTGGCGCGGCCCATCGCCACGGACAGCTTCTTCCTGGCCGTGCACCCCGATCACCGGCTCGCCGGTGCCGAGACCGTGGAGTGGAGCGATCTGCAGTCCGAGCCGCTGATCGCCTTCGGCCCGGCCTCCAGCGTGCACAAGGCGGTGTCCGCCGCCCTGGACGACGCCGCCGTCTCCCCCGCCACGATCGTGCGCGCCCAGAACGTGGCCGCCGTCGCCGGCCTGGCCGCCTCGGGCCTGGGCGTGGCGCCCGTCCCGGGCTTCGTGTTGCCGCTCATGCGCTTCGCCGGCCTGACCTTTGTGCCCCTCGTACCGGAGCGCTCCCGCACCATCACCCTGGTCCGCCACCGGGACCGCCCGCTCTCCCCCGCCGTCAGCGCATGGATGGACGTGGTGGACCGGCATCTGGGCTCCGGTCCGGAGGGGCTGCCCGGCGTGCGCTGGGTGCGGCCCGGAGCCGGGCCGGGGGGTGGGGTCGCCGGGTAGGGATGGCCCGGCCCCGTGATGCTCCGGCCGCGCAAACGGAGCACCATGAGGCGAGGGGTCAGACCGTGGTGACGTGGACCCCGGGGCGGCGGGCGGACCAGGGCATCGCGGCCTCGAGCTGCGCCGCCACCCGGAGGAGCATCGACTCCGAGCACATCGGCCCGGCGAGCTGCACGCCGATCGGCAGGCCATCCCGAGACTGCCCCAGCGGCAGGCTGATCGACGGCGTCCCGGTGGTGTTGAACAGCGGGGTGAACGAGAACGCGTCGAAGATCCTGCGGGTCCACCCGAGGTCGTCCAGGTCGGCGTTCGCATCCAGGTAGCCCAGCGGCATGGCGGGGTGGTTGGTCGTGGGGGTGAGCAGGATGTCGTGGTCACCGAAGAACCGGCCCACCTCCCGCGAGACCGCGGTGAACGTCGCGGTGGCCGCCGCCATGTCCAGGACGGTCAGGCCCCGACCGAATTGCACGCACGCCCACGTGGTGGCCTCCAGGTTGTCCGGGCCCGCGGTCGTGCCACTCATCGCCTCCACCCCCATGACCGATTCCGCCAGGAAGGCCGCCCACGCCTTGGCCGTGGCCTGCAGGAACTCCTCCCACTCGAAGGCGGGCGTCGCCCGCTCCACGTGGTGGCCGGCCCCCTCGAGCGTCCTCGCGACCTGCTCCACCGCGGCCACCACCTCGGGGTCGACCGCCGTGCCCGCCCACGAGTCCGTGTGCAGCGCAATGCGCAGCCGGCCCGGATCGGCGCCCACCTCCCGGGCCCACGGCCGTTCCGGCGGGGCGATGATGAACCGGTCGCCCGGGTAGCTCACCGCGACCTCGTCGAGCAGGGCCGCGGCATCCCGGACGGTCCGGGTGACGGCGAACTCGATGGCCTTGCCGCTCAACGCGGTGCTGTCGAGATCCGGGCCGAGCGGTACCCGGCCCCGGCTCGGCTTGAGGCCCACCAGCCCGTTGACCGCCGCCGGGATCCGGATGGAACCGCCCCCGTCGTTGGCGTGGGCCATCGGGATCGCCCCGGCAGCCACCAGCGCCCCGGACCCGCCGCTCGAGCCGCCCGCGCTCCGCGAGGTGTCCCAGGGGTTCCGGGTGGAGCCGTAGACCAGGGCCTCCGTGTTGGCGTTGTAGCCGAACTCCGGCGTGGTGGAGACCGCGACCGTCGCCAGGCCGGCAGCCCGGAACCGCTCCATCAGATGCGTGTCCGCCGGCGGGACCACCCCGTCGGCCAACATCCTCGTGCCCATGCGGGTGGGCACGCCCTCGGCATGGCAGACCAGGTCCTTGATCACGAACGGCACCCCCGCGAAGGTCCCTTCCGAGGCGTGGTCGAGTGGCGTGTCGAACGGCCCCGACGCCACGGCGTTGATGTGCGCGTTGACCGCGGCGATTCCGTCGGTGGCGAGCGTCGCCAATTCGTCCGCGGTGACCTCACCGGCGGCGACCATCGCGGCGAGCGACGTCGCGTCCTGTGCTGAGTATTCCTCGACGTTCACGGGTCCTCCTGGGGTTGGCATCCGGCGCCTCTTACGCCGACTGCCCGAATGGTGGCACCATGTGCTCCAGGTCACATCGGCCGAATGGCCGATGCCCCTTTCCGCCCCGGCCTGCGACGATCGGAGGTGTGCGTGACGCCGGAGATGACGTGGTGGGTCCGTCTCGCCGACAGCGTGCGCGCCGCCGGCCGGGGTGAGGCCCCCCTGGACGAGCCGGTGCGCATGGTCCGCGACGGGCTGGGGTTCGACTGCGCCACGCTCGTCGGGCCTCAGCGGGCCACCACCGGCCAGGCGCACCCCGTCCTGGTGAACCTCGACTACCCCGGCGACGCCATCCGGTTCATCTCCACCACCTACGCGGCGGAGTGTCCCGCGCACCGTTACATCACCGAGCAGCGCGTGGCCGGACGGTTCATCGACCTGCCGTACGACTTCCGCTCCTCGCGCACCTACCGGGAGGCGCTCAAGCCCAACGGCTTCCACGAGGGCCTCACGCTCCCCCTCGGCGTGCTCCGCCCCGGTTCACCCCGCCCGGGATTCCTGGCGCTGAGCTCCACCCACGGCCGGCCACTGCGTGACGAGGCCCTGCTCGGGCTGACAATGCTCGCCAGCGAGATCGCCTCCCTGACCGATCCCCGGGCGACTCGCCCTCCCGCCCCCGCGGACCTCGTGGTGTGGGTGGGCCGCGGCACGCTCGACGTGCGGGTGGGTGACGTGGCCGCCGGCCCCTTCACCGCCAGAGACCTCTCTCGGATCGGGGCTCTGCACCAGCGCACCGGGGCGGCGCTGGGCTTCCGGCACCTCGACGACTCACGGGGCTGGTGGCACGTCACCACCGACGCCGCCGGGGACGGGGTCCTGATCCGCATCCAGCAGGCCGAGTGCGGTGATCACCTCACCCCGCGGGAACTCGATGTGGTGGGTCTGCTGTCCCGCGGGTGGACCAACGACGAGATCGCCACTGCCCTGGGGATCTCCGTGCGGACCACCCGGACCCACGTGGAGGCCGCGCTGATGAAGCTCGGAGTGCCCAACCGGACCGCTCTCGGGCGGGAGGCGCTTCTCCGCGATCTCGACAGCCTCGACGCGATCCGCTGCGTGGCCGAGGCGAGTCACCGCTCGCTGCCCGCGTAGATGGGCACGGGCCCGGACATGCGCGGACCCCGGGCCGCGGGTGCGGTCCGGGGTCCGTGTAGTGCCTCAGGTGGAGTGCGCGACTTGTTGCGGGCGCGACTTGTTGCGGGCGCGTCAGGCGGCGCGCGGCCGTGCGTGCCGGGTGGCCGGGAGAGGCCTCCCGGTCAGGAGATGCCGCCGAGGAGGTCGGTGGGCAGCATCCCGGTCAGCGAGTCGGTGCCGCTGCCGTTGCCACTGCTGGCCCCCTGGAGCAGCGAACCCAGGCCGAGCGATCCCAGGATGGGGGCGGCGAGCGAGCCGAGAGCGAGTGAGCCGAGCGAGCCGATGGCGTCTGAACCCATGAGTAGGCGTCCTTTCGGGTGGGTGCGGGTGACGCGGCGCGGTGGGCGCCTGCCCTACCGACGGTAGCAGCGGTGTGCCGCATATCACACCGCCGCGCGCATTGTTGCGGCAGGCCCCGACCGCAACTTCGGAAGTCACCGGGCGAAATGTGACAGGCCGCTCCGGGATCGCCCCCCGTCGTACAGAATCGTGGCGTGAGAGAAGTCGACCTTCCCCATCCCGACGCAATGTCCCCCAGGTGGTCCGCACTGGCCGCGGTGCTCGCCGCGTACGGGCCGCGCTGGGCGGAATCGGCCTACGCGAACGAGTCGACGTGGCATTACGACGACGGCGGCGGCAACTGGGCCGACATCCGCTTCGCCGGCGAGGGGCGGGCGGTGCTCCTGGGTCACGACCACGAGTACTCCACCACCTACTTCCGCGCCGCTGCCGAGTACTTCGGGGAGCCCGAGACCGACCTCCTGGCGGGATGCCCCGCGTGGTGGGCCGAGGCGATCGGTGACTACCTCGAGCGCATCGACTCCGAGGGCATGTGGATCGGGTTCATCTACGGGTACGACGGCGGCACGTGGACGCGCGCTGACTACGACGCCGACGACGGCTTCACCGCCCTGAACCTGCCTGCCCTCGACGACCGGGCCGTGCTCAAGCAGATCACCGAGCAACTCTCGATGTCCATCGGCGGCCGCCCCGCCGGCGCGGCACCCGCCCCGGCCCTCCTCGACCGAATGCTCGCCGAATGCCCCGACCTCAGCGCTGACACCGCGCAGGCGCTCCTGGGTGGGCGCGGGCTGGATGTCGACGCGGCCCTGCGCGCAGCGCACCAGTTCCGGCGGGGGCCACAGGAGCACGCCACGTAGCGAAGACCGTGAGTGTCTGCCTGGCGCCATACGCTGCCCGCGATGTCTGACAATGCTGTGAGAGTGGCCTATGCCGATGAGTCATTTCGCGAGGCATCGAACGGCGGGTTCTACGTCCTCGCCGCGGCGGTGTGTGAAGACTGCGTCCGTGACACGGTTCGTGCGGCCATGCAGATGCTTCGAGGAAGACGACAGACGCCCACACTGAATTGGAACGAGATGGACGCCAGTCAGCGGACCACTGCTGCGGCGACAGTCGCTGCTTTGGATGGCTTCCATATCGTCGCGATCGGAACACCGGTCCCCCGTACCCGCCAAGTGCGCGCACGAGCGAGACGTCGCAACAGTCCGCGGTGCTCGGTTCTCGCTCCCCAAGGGTTCGCGCTTCCACGTCGAGCACGTGCCCGGCAGGCAGGAGCCTAAACTGTGGTCTGCCGATCTCGTGGCCGGCGCAGTCCGCGCTAGCCGTCAGGGCGACGCGACTTTTCGACGAGAACTGGACCACTGCTTGTACGAGATTGACCTGGATACCCGCACCTGACGAACTCCGGACATGCGTAAGGCCAGGGTCCCGGTCTGCCCCGGGTGCACCTGGCCTTGCGACTCGCCCGGCACCCGCGGTGCCGCGCTCTCGACTCACGGTACCCGGCCGCATCCACGGTGCAACACCTCTGCACTCACTCGCCGCGGAGATCCTGACCAAAGTGGACCGAGGGTAGTTCGCGTGGTCGATCACGCCGGTGCATTGACCATCCGACCTCAAGCCGGGGTCGGGGAATGTCGCACCGGGCGGGCATCTACACCGGTTCTACCTCGCTGACTCGGGGTGACGCCCTATGCCCGCAGAGCATCCCCGTAGCCGGTCGCCATTGTCCGACTCGAGTGCCAGAGTGGACCCATGGCGAGCAAGGGCGGCAAGGAGTCGGTCGAGGTCGACGGGCGGACGATCCGTTTCACCCACCCCGACAAGGTGCTCTACGAGGCCACCGGCACCACCAAAGCCGATGTGCTGGAGTACTACCTCGCGGTGGCGCCGCTCCTCATGACGTACGCCGGTCAGCGTCCCGTGACGCGCAAGCGCTGGCCCGACGGCACCGAGGACAAGTCCTTCTTCGAGAAGAACCTGCCCTCCCACACGCCCGACTGGGTCTCGCGGGTGGCGATCGAGCACTCCTCGCGCACCGTCACCTACCCGGTGCTCGACTCCCCCGCCACGCTGGCGTGGTTCGCCCAGCAGGCCGCGCTCGAGCTCCACGTGCCGCAGTGGACCCTGACCGACGGCGAGCCGGGGCGGACCAGGCGGATCGTCATCGACCTGGACCCCGGCCAGGACGTCGACCTGGACACGACGGCGAAGGTCGCCCTGCGCGTCCGGGATCTCCTCACCGAGGCGGGCCTGGCCTCCTACGCCGTGACCAGCGGATCCAAGGGCATCCACCTCTACGCCCGGCTGGACAAGGCCGTCACCGCCAAGGGCGCCTCCGCGGTGGCCAAGCAGATCGCCCAGTCGCTGGCCAAGCAGACCCCGGACCTGGTCACCGCCACCATGAAGCGCTCTATCCGCGACGGCAAGGTGTTCGTGGACTGGAGCCAAAACAGTGGCGCCAAGACGACCGTCGCGCCCTACTCCCTACGCGGGCGCGCCGAGCCGTGGGTTGCTGCCCCGCGCTCGTGGGAGGAACTCGGTGACGGCGGGCTCACGCACCTGCACTGGGACGAGATGCTCAAGCGACTGGAGTCCGAAGGCGACCTGCTCGAAGGCCTTGAGGGACCCGCGAAGAAGGGCGGCGGGTCGAAGAAGAATGCCACCAAGAAGTCCGCCACTAAGAAGTCCTCGGCATCGCGAGAGAAGAAGTCCGCGAGCAGCAAGAAGTCCTCGTCGTCCTCATCGGATGACGGGGACCCCGAGCGCGGCAGTTCCGATTCTTCCGGCGCCGATTCCGGCGACTCCGACTCCGGCAGCGACGACTCCGGCAGCGACGACTCCACCCGCGCCGCAGCCGAGGAAGGCTGCGACACCGGCCCCACCGACGCCGACGCCGTGGTGACCAGCCTCGAGGAGTACCGCCGCAAGCGCGACCGCCGCAAGACCCCGGAGCCGTTCGACGGCGAGGTCGAGACCGACCGCTCCGACGACGACGGCCCGATCTTCGTAATCCAGGAGCACCACGCCCGCCGCCTGCACTACGACCTGCGGCTCGAACATCACGGCGTGCTGGCGTCGTGGGCGGTGCCCAAGAACCTGCCTACCGAACCGAAGGACCGGCGGCTGGCCGTCAACACCGAGGACCACCCGCTCGGCTACGAGACGTTCGAGGGCACCATCCCCAAGGGCGAGTACGGCGCCGGCCACATGACTATCTGGGACCGCGGAACCTACGAGTGCGAGAAGTGGAAGCCCGACGAGATCATCGTGTGGCTGCACGGTGAGAAGGTCTCCGGCCGGTACGTGTTGATACGCACGAACGCCGAGAAGAACCAGTGGATCGTGCAGTATATGAAGGACCAGTCGCCGGACTCGTTCTACGGCGGACGCGACAACCCCAAGTCGTCGTACCCCTCGGATAACGACCGCTCCGGGGGGTCAGACACGTCGCGGTCCCGCGAGTCGGGCGACTCGACTACCCGCCGTTCGGAAGCTGGGCAGAACCGCGACTCGGACATGGCCGATCGCCCCGACTCTCCCCCTCTGCCGATGATCCCCACCTCGGGGTCGGTGACATCCTTGCCCGAGGACACGTGGGCCTTCGAGGGCAAGTGGGACGGCTACCGGGTGACCGTGGCGACCGATGGCCGACAGAGCAGGGTGATGAGCCGCAACGGCAACTCGATGGACTGGCTGGCCGACGGCTTCCCCGGGCTGGCGCAGGCGATCGGGAAGCCCGCGGTGCTCGACGGCGAGCTGGTCGTGCCCGGCCCGGACGGCGTGCCCGAGTTCTCCGCACTGGCCAAACAGGCCGCCGCGGAAGGAGACGACTCGTCGATCGGCCCGGTGCACTTGTTCGTCTTTGACGTCCTGGGACTCGACGGCGTGGACCTCCGCCGAGAACGGTGGGAGCGGCGTCGCGAGGTGTTAGACCTGTTGACGCCGGCACTCGAGGAGGTCGAGCGGGTCCACGTGCCGGGCGTGCTCGACGGACCCGGCGACCGCGCACTGGACGAGGCCGAGGAATTCGGCTGGGAGGGCATCGTGGCCAAACGCCGGGACTCGCACTACCAGTCGGGAAGGCGGGCCAAGACCTGGCTCAAGGAGAAGCTGCTCACCACCACCGAGGCCGTGGTGGGCGGCTGGCGGCCGGGCAAGGGCGGGCGCTCCGGCTCGCTCGGCTCACTGCTGCTCGGGCTGCCCGCGCACACGGGGCTGACCTACATCGGCCGCGTGGGCACCGGCTTCTCCGACCGGCAGGGCAAGGCGCTGCTCGAGGAGCTCGAACCGCTGCGCCGCAAGACCAGCCCGTTCCTCGAGGACCTGCCGTCCGACGCCCGCCGCGACGCCATCTGGGTGCTGCCCAAGCTCGTGGTGGAGGTCCGCCACCAGGGCTTCACCGAGGAGGGGGTGCTGCGGCAGTCCTCATGGCGGGACATCCGCCGAGACAAGCTGCCCGGGGATCTCTAGAGGCAGCTCGAGCGCCGCTGCGGTCACGTGCGTTCTTCGCCGTGTTGCGTTACATGCCCGGCCTACTCGCCTGACCTACTCGCCTGACCTACTCGCCCGGCCTACTCGCCCGACGCATGCCCGGGTCCGCGTGCCGGTCACGCTCACCGAGGTTTTGGTCGTGGTTATCGCGCTGACCGGGGCTAATCTTCGCGCTGAGCACGACCGAAACGCAGGAGACGGCCGGCGGATTCGATGGGGACTACTGCCGACCTTGCGGGAAGAAGCGCCCGAACCCGCGCCTCCCGGCGGAGTCGTACTGATGAACCAGGGTCCTCAGCCGCAGGGTCAGCTCGTCCATGCGTGCTGTCCGCCCGAGTAGCTCGTCGATCTCGTCGGCTCCCGGGCGGGCATCGTTGAGCAGCGCGTCGGCGTCTTCGAGGACATCCAGGAACTCCGGGTCCCGCGCCGCCCGCTCCTCGATCTTCGGAAACCTCTCGACCAGTGAGGTCCCCACCGCCCGGCTCTCGCGCAGGTCGTACCAGGACTCGACCGTCAGTGAGAGCGCCCTGTGCGCCGCGTCGTGGGCCGCCTCGACAGACGCCGCTGCCTTCGTGGCCGTCACCTGAAGCGGATCCACTCCGGCCAGCAGCCGGCGGCGGTGGGCGAGTTCGTCGATCGCCGAGCGCACCAACCAGGTGGTGTACCAGAACCAGCCCGCGATCACCGCCAGGAACAGCAGGCCGATGACCACGGGAACGATGAGCCTCACCACGGTGCCACCTGCTGGACAGCGCGATGACGGGGCACGATCCTCACCCTGCCACCAGCGCGAGCACGATCCCCAGCGGGATCGCCAGGGAGACCGCGGCGCCGACGAGCTTGGCGACGGCCGACCACAGCAGCCGGGACGCCTCCGTCTGCGCGCCCTGCTCGTCCATCACGCAGGACTCGCGGGCCGCGACCTCCACCCGGGTGGCCGTCGCCTCCGGCCACCCGCGCGGCACCCGGCGCAGCGGATTACGGCCGAGCCCGTCGGCGGTCAGCGCCGCACGTTGGCCGGACCACTCGCGCAGCGCCGCGTCCAGTCGGGTGCGGGCCTGCTCGGCGGCAGCGTTCTGATGCCGGTCTACGGAACCGGAGTACATCCCCATCGCCGACATGGGCTACGGCCACCTCCCCTGCGCTGTCGCGGGCCGGGTCATGGCCCATTGTCCCACCCGCAGATGACGACGCCGTGTCATCGGCGTACGCAGGTGCTCATCCCGCGTAGTACGGGGTGGTCGCGGCGCGATGGCGGACCCGGGCGGGCAGGACGAACAGCATGGCGGTCACGAGGACCGCCATCACCGCCGCGGCCACGAGCCCCGCCACCGGCCCGACCACCAGCGAGAACACCAGCGCGGCGAGGCCCACCAACGCGATCGACAGCATCGCCAGGCCGACCCGGGCGAGTGTTGCGGACAACTGCAACACCCTGTCCTTGCGGTGGGAGCGGAACACCGCGCGGTGGATCATCACCGGAGCCAGCAGCACCACCGTCGACGCGAGCGCAAGCGTCAGGACCACCAGGTAGAGGGCTCTGCCGCTGGCTCCGATGTCGGCGAAACGGTCCTGGAACGGCACCACCAGCAGGAAGCCGGTGAGCACCTGCCCGCCGGTCTGCACGATGCGCAGCTCCTGCAGCAGCTCGATCCAGTTGCGGTCGATCCGCTGCGCCTCGGTCTCATCGCGCTCCTCGGCTGGTTCCTCGCCTGGGTCCCCGGCTGGGCCCTCGGCTAGGTCGCCGGCCGTGCCGTCGCCGGGCCGGCCGTGTTCCTCGGAGTTCATCTCGCTCCCTTCGCCGCGTGCTCCCATCGTCGTCCGCCCGACTCAGCGACGGAAGCACTCTCAGCACATCTGCGGGCCGAACCCTCGACAGCCGCGCGCAAGAACTGCAGCCGCACGGGAGTTTTCCTGTGCGGCTGCAGTCTTCGCGCGCGGCTGCGGGGAGGGCGGGGAGGGTGCGGCTGCGGGTGGAGCGCGGCTGCAGTCTTCGCGCGCGGCTACCGGGAGCGCGCGGCTGCCGGGGAGCGCGGGCCCAGCAGCCGCCGCAGCGGCCTCAGACGGCGGCAGCCAGCCGCTTCTCGTCGATCGTCCGGTCGAAGACCAGGGCATAGAGCAATCCGGCACCCACGGCTGTGTAGGGCCAGAGAAGATAGAAGATCACACCCATGGACATCGGCAGGCCCCAGAGCATCGCCTCGCCGCCCGCCGTGAGGATCGACCACAGCACCAGCACGCCCAGCCCCGAGCAGTAGGCCACGATCGCGAGTGTCGACACCCTCTCCCAGGACCCGTCGGACTGCAGGGAGCCGAGCAGCATCATGATCACCGCGAAGATCGGCACGGCGATGAACACCATCTGCCACGTGTCGGTGACCATCCCGAGTAGCGCGAACGCCGCCACCGCCACGAAGGCGTGGATCAGCATCCCGGCGCGCTTGTGGTCGGGCTCGGGAGCGTCCCCGGGGTCGAGCAGGGCCGACTCGGCGGCGGGGTCGAGGCCGCCGTCGAGCGCCCGGCCGTGTGCGCCCTCGAGTCCGCGGCCGCGCGCAGCGGGATCAGAAGCGTGATCAGACATGGTCGTTCCTTTCGGTGGAGGCAGCCCGGGAGGACACTGCGGTGGAGGTGGCCCGACGGGACGCTGCGGTCGAACCGGCCTGGGAGGACGCCGCGGTGGTGGTGTCCGCAGTCGGGGCGGCCCCGCCGCTGAGCCGCGGGTCGGTCACGGAGCTCCGGCCGCCGTAGAGGAACTCCAGGGTGGCGTCGGGGTGCCGGTTGGTGGTCATCAGCGACACCACGTAGAACAGCACGATCGACACGAGCAACGAGATGCCGCCGACCTGCATGAACGCGGGAACGGAGATGATGTCCCGCGCGGCCAGGGAGGTGATGATCATGTTGCCGAGGATCGCGAACGCCACTGTCACGGTTGCGGCGGTGGCCGTGGCGCGATGCCAGTAGATGGACATGACCACCGGCCCGACGATCGCGGCGGCGAAGGCGGCCCAGCCCAGCGCGCCGAGCAGGAACACCACCTGCGAGAGGAACAGGGTGAGCAGGACCGACAGCACCACCAGGGTGAGGCTCGCGATCCGGCTCCACAGCAGCTCGCGGACCACCTTGATGCCGAAGGCGCCGGGCAGGTCGCGCATCATCGACGACGCGCCGATGGTGATGAAGCTCGAGGCCGAGGACATGATGGCCGCCAGCAGGCCGGTCAGCGCGATGCCGCCGACGATCGGGTTGGTCACCGAGTCGAGGAACCAGATGGCGGTGTCGTCGATGTTCTCGAGCTCGGGCGCGTCGCCGGTGAGGGTCATGGAGCGGGTGGCCAGGCCGATGCCGACGGAGAACAGAGTGGTGATGGCGTAGGCGATGCCCGCCACGGCCGCACCCCACTTGAGCTGGGTCATGTCGCGGAGCATGAGGAACTTGGTGAGCAGCTGCGGCTGTCCCACGGCGCCCACGAAGATCAGCAGCCCGAAGGCGAAGATGTAGGTCGGCGCCTGGACGCCGTCGATCGAGAGCATCTCCGCGCTGCCTGCCGAGATGGTGTCGAGCATGGGGTGCCAGCCGCCGGCCACCTGGACGGCGAAGAAGAACAGCCCCACGGACATGACCACCATGAGCACGCCCTGCACGAGGTCGGTCCACACGGCCGCGAGCATGCCGCCGGCCATCGTGTACGCGGCCACGACCATCGATCCGATCCACACGCTGGTGGGGATCGAGGTGCCCAGCAGCAGCGAGATGATCACGCCGATCGAGGTGACCTGGGCGGTCATGTACGCGATCGAGGCGATGAAGATCGCGACCGACATGGTGGCGTGTGAGGTCCGGTCCTGGAACCGGACCCGGATGAGGTCGGGCACCGAGTAGACGCGGTGCTTCTTGCCGATCCAGTTGAGGCGGCTGCCCAGCAGGAACCAGGCGACGGCGAAGCCGAAGGGCGCGAGCAGCCCCACGGCGATGAGCGCCTGCAGGCCCCAGGCGTAGGTCTGGCCGGTTCCGCCGACCATGCCCCAGCCGGACTGGATGGAGGAGAAGCTGGCGATGGCCATGACGAAGAAGCCCAGGGACTGCCCCGCGACGAGGAACTCCTTGGCCGACTTCATCTTGGTGTTGGCCCACGCGCCGATGGCGAACATGAGCACGAAATAGGCGAGCACGACGCCTATGACGACGGGGTTGTTCATGAGGGATCCTCAGGGGTCGGTCGGTTGTGGTCGTTACGCAGCGCGGCGCGGCGGATCTTTCCGGTGTTGGTGGTGGGGAGCTCGTCGAGGAACCGCACCTCCCGCGGGTACTGGTAGAAGGCGAGTCGCTCCTTGACCAGGGCCTGGATCTCGCGGGCCAACTCGTCGGTGCCGCTGGTCCCCTCGGCGGGGACGACGTACGCGACGATCGCCTCTCCGCGCAACTCGTCCGGCACGCCGATCACGGCCACCATCTCGACCCCACTGTGGCGCAGGATCTGGTCCTCGATCTCGCCGGGGCCCACGCGGTAGCCGGACGAGGAGATCAGGTCGTCGTTGCGGCCGGAGAACCAGAAGCTCCCCCTCTCGTCGACCCTCGCCAGATCCCCGGTGTGCAGCACTCCTCCGGCGGTCTTCTCCGCGGTCTTGTCGGGCGCGTTCCAGTAGCGCAGGAACGCGTTGGGGCTGGGCAGGCGCACGCAGATCTCGCCGACCTCACCCGCCGCGACCGGCTGGCCCGCCTCGTCGATCAGGACCAGGTCGAAGCCGGGGGTGGGGCGGCCCATGGAGCCGGGCGGGGTCGCGAACTCCGAATGACAGGTGCCCACGATCAGATTGCATTCGGTCTGCCCGTAGATCTCGTTGACCTGCACCCCCAGCGCCTCGCGCGCCCATTCGGCCACGGCCTCGCCCAGCGCCTCGCCCCCGGAGAACACGGCCCGCAGCCCGGTGGTCGAGTAGTCGACCTCGGACGCGCGCATCATCTTGAGGATCGTCGGCGGCAGGAACGAGCAGGTCACCCCGTGCCGCCGCAGGATGTGCTCGACGGTCTCGGGGCTGGGCCGCCGGGCCGAGGCCACCACGGGTACACCGCTGTAGAGGCTCGGCAGCAGCACGTCGAGCAACCCACCGGCCCAGGCCCAGTCGGCGGGGGTCCAGAACACGTCGCCCTGCTCGGGGAACCCGTCGAGCGCGCGGACCACCCCGGGCATGTGCCCCAGCACCACGCGGTGCCCGTGCAGGGCGCCCTTGGGCTGGCCGGTGGTCCCGGAGGTGTAGATCAGCAGGGCCGGGTCGTCGGGCCCGGTGTCCGCGACGACGACGGCGAGGTCGGCCGAGTCCGTCACCGACAGCGGCAGCGCGGTGAGCGCCCCCGCCTCCGCGGCCGGCCCCATCTCGCCGGCGACCAGCACCGTGGCCAGCTCGGGCAGTTCGGCCAGTTCGCCGGCCAGGCGCGCATAGCAGTCCGCGTCGAACACCGCGGCCACGGCCCCGGAGTCACCCATGCGGAACAGCGCGGCCTCGGGGCCGAACTTCACCGAGAGGGGGACCGCGATCGCGCCCATGAGGTAGGCGGCCACGTGGGCCACGGCGGTCTCGGCGGACTGCGCGCACATCACGGCGACTCGGTCGCCCTCGCCGACCCCGCGGTCGCGGAGAAAGGTGATGAGGCGGCGGGCGCGGTCGCCGAGCTCGCCGAACGTGGTGACCTCCGGCGGGTCGTCGCCGCGGTCCACCACGATCGCGGGGGATTGCCGCGCATGGGCGTCCGTGCAGGCGGCGCCGATGTTGAATCGGTCCGGGATCTCCCACTGGAAGCCCTCGGGCCCCAGCGGCGGACGCCAGGGCCGTGCCTGGACGGTCGATGGCATGGGTTCAACTCCTCAGTCTCTGTGAGCCCCCTCACTCGGATGAGCTCGCCCCACGACGGTATGAGTGGCCTGGTTCACATACAATGGAGATTCCCCCTACGTTCGGAGCCCCTGCATGTATGAATTCCTATCCCTCGACGTCGTTGACGGACTGGCGACGGTCACCCTTAGCCGCCCGCCGGTCAACGCCCTGTCCCGCGGCATGCAGGAGGAACTGCGGGCCGTGGCGCAGGAGGTCTCGGGGCGCACCGACGTCGACGCCGTGGTCTTCACCGGAAGCGACCGGGTCTTCGCCGCCGGCGCGGACATCAAGGAGATGCGGCAGATGCCGTACGCGCAGATGCTCACCGAGGCCCGCGAGCTGCAGTCGGCGTTCACCGCGGTCGCGGAGATCCCCCAGCCCACGGTCGCCGCGATCACCGGCGCAGCACTCGGCGGCGGCATGGAGCTGGCGCTGTGCTGCGACCGGCGGATCGCCGCAGAGAGGGCCACACTCGGCCAGCCCGAGATACTCCTGGGCATCATCCCCGGCGCCGGCGGCACCCAGCGGCTCGCGCGCCTGGTCGGGCCCGCGGTGGCCAAGGAGCTGTGCCTGACCGGTCGCACGCTCACCGCCGCCGAGGCACTCGAGCTGCGCGCGGTCGACGAGGTGGTCCCGGACGGCCAGGCCACCGCCCGCGCGACCGAGTGGGCCCGGCAGTTCGTGGGCGGCCCCCGGATGGCGCTGCGGGCGGTCAAGGAGGCCGTGGACCGCGGCATCGAGGTGGATCTGGCCACCGGCCTGAGCATCGAGCGCGCCCTGTTCGCGGCGCTGTTCGCCACCGAGGACCGCGAAGTGGGCATGCAGTCGTTCATCGACTCCGGGCCCGGCAAAGCCGACTTCCTCGGGCGCTGAACCCCCCTTAGCCATGGCCGTCGACCTCGCCCTGGGACTGCGGGACGTCCTCGACGCGGCGGCCGAGCTGGCGGCCGCGCAGGACGAGGACGCCGTGCTGCACATCGCCATCCGTCGGGCCCGCCAACTCGTGGGCACCGACCTGGCGTACGTGATGCTGCTCGACCCCGAGCGCGGCGACACCTACATGCGCATGGCCGAGGGCGCCACCAGCCCCCGGTTCGACACCATCCGTCTGGGCATGGGGCTCGGCCTGGGCGGGCAGGTCGCCGAGGCCATGGCACCCCGTTGGACCCGCAACTACCTGGCCGACGAGCAGTACACCCACGTGATCGACCCGATCATCCGCGAGGAGGGCGTCAAGGCGATCCTCGGCGTGCCCGTCCGCACGCATGGCCGGCTCACCGGAACACTGTTCACCTCCGACCGCGGCGAGCGCGACTTCACCCAGGACGAGATCACGCTGGTCGCGCTGCTGGCCGACCAGGTCTCCGCGGCGCTGTCCGCCGCTGAGCGCGCCTCACGTCGCCGACGCGAGCTGGACGAGACCCGCGACGCCCTCGACGCCGAGCGCGCCCGGTCCGCGCGACTGGCCGCGACCGTCGCCCTGCACGAGCGCCTCACCCGGCTGGTCGTGGCCGGGGCCACCGTCCCGGAGATCGTGGACCTGCTGGTCGACATCGAGGGGGGCACCGCGGCGGTCTTCGACCTGGCCCACCGGGAGATCGGCGCGGCCCGGTCCGCCGAGGGACCGCCGGCCGAGCTGCTCCGGCGGGTGCTGGAGGAGGCCGCCGCGGACACCGAGCGGATGGTCACGCGCCAGTCCGGCGGCCACCTCGTCGTCGTCAACCCCGTCGTCACCGGCTCCGACCACCTGGGGTACGTCACCTACGCCAGCCGGGGCTCGGTCCCGGCCATCGGACGGGTGCTGGAGCGGGTGAGTTCGGTGATCGCGCTGATCCTGCTGGGCCACCGCGCGCGGGACGAGGCCGACAACCGCGTCCGCGGCGAGCTCCTGGCAGAACTGCTCTCCCCCGGTGAGCACGACCTCGAGGCGATCGGCCGGCGGGCCGCGCTGCTGGGCGTCGACGTCCACTCCGACCTCATCGCGCTGGTGATCACCCCCGCCGAGCCGCGGATGACCCGGGCTCTACAGACCGAGTGCCGGTCGCTCGCCCGGGCCGACGGCGGGCTGGTGACCACCTACGGTGACCGCGCGGTGATGCTCCTACCCGGGTCGGATGCCGGCGCGACCGCCCGCGACGTGGCGACCCGGCTCAGCCCGCACTCGGCGACGGTCGGCGCCTCCGGCCCCGCCGGCGAGTTGGTCGCCGTGGCCGACCACGTCGAGCGGGCCCGGCGCGCCGCTCAGCTACTCGTCGCTCTGGGGCGTGCGGGCGAGGGCGCGGCGACCGAGGAGCTCGGCCTGTACGGACTGCTGTTCAGCGAGGTCGACGCGGAGGACGTCACGCAGTTCATCGACCGCAACCTCGGGCCGGTCCGAGATCATGACCGCGACCGGGGCAGCGCCCTCATGGAGACCCTGAGCGCCTGGTTCGCCGCCGACGCCAGTCCCTCCGCCACCGCCGACCGGCTCTACATCCACGTCAACACCGTCTATCAGCGACTCGACCGGCTGGACTCGGTTCTCGGCGACGGATGGCGCCGCGGTGATCGCGCGATGGAGCTCCGCTTGGCGCTGCGGATGTGGGAGCTCCGCGGCGCCTGAGCGTGCTCAACCTGAGCGCATGCCGAGACCTGATTTAGCGTCCAGGTAACCCCGCGGACACATCACGATTCACGACCAGAACATGAGAGTGCCGTCATAACGGCAGTTGACGTTGATATTTGGGCGCGATTCGCGGAAATGTGAGTTTGTAGACAGAAGTGACATTTCCGTTTGCTACTGGCGAGTAGGTAAACGATAATAAATGCGATGCGTCAACAACCTGCGTTGGCGACGACCCTCACCTACGCCAGAAAGGCCCACCCATGAGCACCACGCCCACCCCCGCCCGGACCGCGCCGAAGCAGAACCGCCGCAAGAAGGCCCGCGCCATCATGGCCTCGGGTCTGGTGCTGGGCGTCGGCGCCGCCGTGACGCTGGCGGCCTGGTCGGACACCGCGTGGGGCGTGAGCGAGTTCGGCACCACGGGCAGCGACTTCAACATCCAGGCCCACTTCAACGCCGCCGAGGGGTGGAACGAGTTCGTGACCAAGGACAAGGCCGGCACCATGCAGTTCGGGCCCGCCTCCAAGGCGCTCGTCCCGGGCGTGCCCGTCTACCAGCTGGTGGGCCTGCGGGAGAACAAGGGCAACCTCGGCGCCAACGTCACGATCTCGCAGCAGAGCGTCGCCACCAACGCCCTGACCAGCAAGGTCGCCGTCTCGATCGCCGAGCTCGGTGGTGGCTCCACCCCGCCGTCCACCTGCTCGTCGGCCGCCACCAACTTCACGACGGTGGGCACGCTCGCCGCTCCCACGACCCGCACCACGCGGGTGGAGAAGAACGCCTACACGTGGCTGTGCTTCCGCGCGCAGCTCGACGGCAGCGCGGGCCTGGACTCGGCCGGCATCGCGCCCGCCCCCGTGTACTGGACCTTCGACGCCCAGAGCGACGACGCCTGACCGCGCCTCGACCTTCCGACCCGAGACCGGCCGACGACACGCGAGAGATGACAGCCATGCAGAGCGCAACGAGTGCCCCCCACGGCAGCGCCCCGGTCCGTCCCGTGGGAGCGCACCGCGCACCCGGTCGGTCGGTCGGCTCCTACCTCGCCGGCGGGTTGGCCAACCTGCTCGCCGCGGGTGGCGTGGTGGCGGTCGGGCTCGTGCTCGCGGCGGTGACGATGAACATCACCCTCATCATGTTCAAGACCGGGTCCATGTCCCCCACGATCCCCGCGGGCTCGGTCGCAGTGGTCAAGCAGATCGGTGCGGACGAGATCCGGGTGGGGGACGTGGTCACCGTCGACAGGCCCGGCCGGCTGCCCGTCACCCACCGGGTGATCGAGGTCCACCCGCAGGCGCCGGGTGAGGCGCTCATCCAGATGAAGGGGGACGCGAACCCCAACCCCGACCCGGGGATGTACCGGGTGGAGAGCGTGCGCAAGGTGCTGTGGTCGGTGCCCGGCCTCGCGAACGCGATCGTCTGGGCCGGCAACCCGCTGGTCCTGGGCTCGATCACCCTGCTCGCCGCGGTCGGTGTCCTGTGGACCTTCTGGCCCGGGCGCGACGAGGACGACGACTCGGATGCAGGCGCGGACGCGGACGACGACGAGGACGCACGGTGACCGGTCTGCAGCATCCGGTGCGCGCGCTCGTCGCCATGTTCGGGGCCCTCGCCCTGGTCATGACGACGGCGCTGGCCGTGGGCACCATCCGGCCCACCGAGGCGGCGTGGGCCGACCGGGCGATGGGAGCCGCCGAGTTCGGGGCGAGCCCTGATGGCGGCAGGAACTTCGCCCGGTCCGCCGCCGGCTACGGCGCACTCAAGCCGTGGCTCTCCGGGGCGAGTGCTATCGGTTCGGTCCAGCGGGAGGTCACGCCCTCCACCACCTGGATCGCGCGCTCCGCCAGCCCCAGCAGCTGGAGCACCGAGTCGGTGGGCACCTTCCTGAGCTCGGTGCGGGCCAGCGCCGAGACGCGCACATGCGCCCGGCGCGACAACCGTCAGCCGGACGACTGCCGACCGCTTCCCGATCAACCGGAGGCCGGGGCGGCGGCGAGTCACGCCGTGTCCCAGGTCCGGAACGTCGATGCATCGGCCCTGGCGCTCCTCGTGAGAGTGCCGCTCGTCCGGACCTCGTCGACCCCCATCACCGCCACCGCGTCGTGCACTCCGGGCGAGATCGGGCGAGCCGGGCTCGCGGGAGACCCGGTGACGATCGGCGGCAACCTCTTCGACTCCGGTGATCGTGTCCAGATCCCCGCACCGGGGCGGCAGACCACCTTTGTCAGAGACATCGGCCTGTACACCTACCACGGCGTCCTCCAGCACCATCACGTGGTGTCGAACGGGTACGCGATGTCGCAGCTCCGCCTGTACGTGGAGGCGTCCGGGGATGTCCTGGGGTCGCAGCCCTGGGTCCTGCACATGGTGCTGGCACATGCGGAATGCGGTGCCTCCCGGCCCGTGACCAGCGCGCCCGTCCGGCCCGACGTGTCCTGGCCGGCTCCGCTCCCCGAGCAGTCCGCCCGGATGATGTCGATGCGCGCGGCCGCGGTCAGCGAGTCAGTCGCCACCGAGGGGGAGCCCGGCCGGCCCGTCGAGGCCGAGCCCGGTCAGACCGTCGAGGCCGAACCCGGTCGGTCTCCCGCGACCGATGACGTAGAGCTCCCCGCTCCGGTCGTCGTCGAGCCGCTGCCGGGCCAGGCCACCGAGGCCGACGCGATCGCCGGGCCCGAGCCCACCGGCCCCGCCTCGTCCCCCACCGTCGAGCCCGGCCCGCGGCGACCGGTCAGCGTCACGCCCGGCCGGTGGTTCACCCTGGTGAACCGGGACGGCGTCGAACTCGGTTCGGCGAGGATCGATGGGATGGTGCGGACTCCGGGCTGCGGCGTGGAGCTCACCCTGAGCATCGCCACCTCCCCCGAGTCGGGCCCGGATCGTTGGTCCTCGCTCGGTCCCGCTGACGTCGCCGAGCTCCGGTCCGGTGGCGCGACCCGCGATGCCCGGGCGGTCAGCTCGGACTGCGAGGGTTCCGCGGCCTCCACCACCACGCGTCTGTCGCCGGACCGCGAGTACGAGATCGTCCTGGCGGTCCAGCTCGACGACTCGGCGAAGCGTGCGATGCTCCGGCCCGAGGGCACCGCGGGCTGGGCCTTCGATCTGCCGCCGCTGACCGAGGTCGCCGTCGTCGCCACCACAGCCACCACGACCACCTCGACCACCTCGGCGATGCCGTCTGCCGAGTCCGAGGGCTGACCGGAGACGGTCTACTGCCGCGTGGCCGCAGGCATACCCGGCGTCACCTTCGGGGCGGCTGGCCTATCTGACCTCGGAGATGAGCACCGCGGTGGTTCCCTCGTGCTGGGCGTCGAAGATGTGCGGGGCGTCGCCGGGGTAGCTGAGGTAATCGCCGGGTGACAACTCGACCGGAGCCGCCTCCGGGCCCACGAGCGCGGACCCCGACACCAGGATCACGTGCTCGACGGTGCCCCGGACATGCGGCGCGGACACCTTCGGACCACTGGGGTCGGCCCGGATCAGGTACACGTCCCGCCGTGCATGGGGAGGGCTGGCCGAGAGGAGCGCGGCCACGTAGTCCGCGCTGGCCGAACGGATGAGCGGAGCATCGGCGGCTCGGATCAGCGTGACGGGCTCGACGTCCTCGTCCACGAGACGGGCGAAGGGCACGCCGAGCGCATCCCCCAGTGCCCACAGGGTCTCCACGCTGGGGTTTCCCCCGCCCGATTCGAGTTGGGACACGGTCGCCTTGGAGACCCCGAGCGTCGTGCGAGCTCGGATACCGACAGGCCTGCTGACGTGCGCTCCCGCTTGATCGCGCTCCCGATCCTGGCTCCGAGCTGGGGGGTCATCCGTTTACTATAACGAACGAGTGATCAGCTTGACAGGCGTCCCGCCTGCGTTCACCATACTGTCCATGCGTCCATTATGGCGAACACCGTCGCCCTCTGCGTCCACTGCGTCCACTGCAGTCACCAGGCCCGTGTCGACCGCCGCGGCGATCGCGACGGCGATAGCCGTGGTCGGGATGGCCTACGGCTCGGCGGCGTCAGCGGCAGGCCTACCCCCGTGGCTCGTCGTCCTCGCCGCAGCCCTCGTCCTCAGCGCGTCCTCGGAGCTGGTGTTCGTCGGAGTCGTCGCGTCGGGCGGCCTGCTCTGGATCGCGGTCGGCGCCGGCCTCCTGGTGAGCCTCCGCAACGCCGTCTACGGCCTCTCGGCGTCCGCGTTCCTGCCCGACCAGCGCGCCCCCCGACTGCTGTGGACCCACCTGGTCAACGACGAGAGCGTCGCCGTGGCCACGGCCCCGCAGCACCCGTCGCGCCGCTTCGCCGCGTTCCGGACGGTGGGCATCGCCCTCCTGGTCGCGTGGCCCCTCGGTGCGGCGATCGGAGTCGGCGTCGGATACGTCCTGCCCGATCCCGGCCAACTGGGGCTCGACGCGGCGTTCCCCGCCGTCTTCGTCGCGATCATCCTCGCCGCCGTCACCCGTCGCACCGCCGCCCCCGCCGTCGCCGGCGCGACGCTCGCCACAGCTGCCGCCCCGTTCGTGGCCGCCGGACTGGCCCCCGTCCTGGGACTGTTCGGCCTGCTCACCGCTGTGCGGCGGCGGGGCGACCATGCCTGACCCCGCTCTCATCCTCGCCGTGGCGGCCCTCGCCGTCGGCGTGTACGCCATCAGACTGGCCGGGGTCCACGTCGGAAGGACGCGCGCCTCCCTCCAACTCCACCGATGGTGCGACCCGGCGGTGATCGTGCTGCTCGCCGGCGTGGCCGCCACCGCGACCCTCTACGACGGGCAGGCGTTCGCCGGATGGGCCCGCATCGGCGGGGTGGCCTCGGCCGCCGTCCTGGCCGCGTTGCGCGCACCGCTGGTCGTGGTGGTCGTCGCCGCCGTCGGGGTGACCGCCGCTCTCCGAGCGCTCGGGGTCCACTGAGAGGGTGTGCTGACGGGAGTAGCGCACGTCGCGCCCGAACCCGTGGCGGTCGAGCCCAGCGGCCCCGGGTTCAGCACACGGTCAGGCACTCTCGGGTCAGGAGTCGCGCATGACCTGATCGAAGAACGTGTCGAGGCGGGTGAACAGGCCGAGGAGCGCCTCGAGGTCATCGGGAGCATCGCCGTAGACAGCGGCAGCCATCTCCCTGTACATGGCGTTGACGCCGTCTGCGACCAGGGCCCCGGCGTCGGTCACCCGGACCTCCCGGGCCCGGGCGTTTCCGGCCGGCTGGTCGACGACGACGAGGCCACGCTCGCGCATCCTGTTCAACGCCTGCGAGACGGCCGACCTGCTCACCCCGGTCCGCTCGGCGAGCTCGCTGGGCGAGATCGCGCGTTCGGCGGCGACGAGGTGACAGACCTCGGCCTCCACCATCGTCAGTCGATCGCCGGTTCCGTAGTCGCGGGCCAGCCGCCGAGAACGCTGAACCTTGTCGAAGACCCGCAGCATCGCGGTGGTGACCGCGGACTCGAGCTCGGCGCGGGCGCGATCGGCACTCATTCTCAATCCGTTCCTGGGGGTGGACCCACCGTACGCGGTCGGCTACGGTGAAGCGACTTCACTATTAAGTGGCTTAATTATTTCGGTGGGGCGTCGAACTCGCCGTAGCCGAATCACCGAGCCACGCCCGGCCCCCGGAGGAACCACCCATGACAGCTGCATATCCCGGCGACGAGTACGCGTCCCCAGGACACCCCCACGGCGCCACGCTCCAGCCCAAGAGCCTGTTCGCCCAGATCTATGAAGTGGCGTCCACCTCGATCTCCACGGTGATCAACGCCGCGCGACGCTTCGCGCGGACTCGCTGGAACTCCCGGGCCCCGGGTGACTCGGTCGCCGCAACGGCCACGGCGACCGTCACCGACACCGCATCGCGATCAGAATCCGCCACTGCACCGGGCGACAGGAGTTCGTCGTCACTACTGAAGGCACTGCTCGGTGTCCTTCGCCCACGCGAGGACGGAAAGGGGCTCTCCTCACTCCAGAGAGGACTCTTCGGAGTCCTCGCCGCCTTCTTCGCGATCCATCCGGTCTTCTGGTTCCTCGAGACCAAGGTCGGGATTCCCCAGCAGATCACGTCGACATCCATGGTGCTCTGCGTCGTAGGGCTCTTCGCCACAGCGCTGGCGTTGCCCTGGATGCGGCTTCCGGGCCAGGAGGAGCGCACGCGGGCAGAGCGCCTCGGCGCGACGATCATCGTCTGGGTGTTCATCGCTCTGGCACCGCGATTCATCTGGGAGCTGCCCTGGCTCTTCTTCTTCGACAAGATCAAGGAAGGGGTCCTCAACCAGTCCCTCTGGACCTACATGTGGGCCCCGGTGCTGATGGGAGGCGATGCCCGCTACCTCAACGGGGACCCACTGGTCGTCACCATGGAGTGGATCGCGGTCGTCGTGGGCGCGTTCGAGCTCTACGCGATCATTCAATTCTTCCGGAACGGCAAGCGCTTCACGGTCAACCAGCTCGGGCTGATCATGTCCGGAATGGTCGTGGAGGTCACGTTGCCGGCGGTGTACTTCGGGGTCGAGATCGCCAACAAGCTCGAGAACATGTCCAGCCCGGTCGAGATGTGGGTGAAGTTCGTCCTGCTCAACCTGCTGTGGTGCACCATGCCGATCCTCACCTTTGTCTGGGGGCTGAGGCGGATCGGCAGCCAGGACCTCGCGGTGAAGTTCTAGCCGGTGGAACTCTCGCTCCGCGCGGGCACGCGTCCCGCCCCGTCGGCGTCCGGTTCGACCGTTGACCGCGAATCGGCCGCCGGCGGGGCATCATGATTCCATGACCAGACCCTCGAACACCTCCGCCATCGCCTCCGCCACCGGCCGACCGTGGGAGGAGTGGGTCGAGATGCTGGAGCGGGCCGGCGCGCGGGAGATGCCGCACTCGGCGATCGCCAAGGCGACCCTGGAGATGATGCCGGAGTCCGTCGAGCGCGCCGAGTGGTGGGCCCAGGGCACGGCCATCGCCTACGAGCAGCACGCCGGACTGCGGGTTCCGGGGCAGTCGTGCACCGGCGACTTCCAGATGTCCACCTCGCGGACCATCAGCGGGGACATGGACACGGCGCTGCAGGCGTGGGTGGCGCTCGCGGGCGACCGCGAGGAGTTCGGCGGCGTCGGGATCGAGGCCCCCGCGACCACGTCGAGCAGCGAGAAGTGGCGCTACTGGCGGGTCCCGCTGGCCGACGGCACGCGCGTGGCCCTGAACTTCAGCGACAAGAAGAACGGCAAGGCCTCGGTGGGGCTGACGCACACCAAGCTCGACTCGGCCGAGGCGATCAGCTATTGGAAACCCGTGTGGAAGGACCTGCTCGCGCAGCTGTGAGGGGCTGCACGCACCCCTGTGCCAGCCCCCTGTGCCAGCCGCTCCCCTGGACGTACTCCTGCCGTCACTTATGCGCAGGCGAGAGTTCATCGCGACGGGCGGCTGTGCGAGGAGTGGGCAGGCGCTCGCGCGGATGCCCGGCACGGCGGGGCTGGATGCCTCAGTTCAGCCCGGCGTAGGAGTGCAGGCCCGAGACCACGATGTTGATGAAGAACAAGTTGAACACCAGCACCGCGAACCCGGCGATGTTGATCCAGGCGGCCTTCTTGGGGCCCCAGCCGCTCGTCGCGCGGGCGTGGAGATACCCGGCGTAGAGCACCCAGGAGATGAAGGACGCCGTCTCCTTGGGATCCCAGCCCCAGAACCGGCCCCACGCGCTCTCCGCCCAGACCGCGCCGAGCAGGATGCCCACGCTGAAGATCGGGAAGCCGATCACCGTGGTGCGGTACGCCAGACGGTCCAGGGTCTCGGCGGCGGGCAGCGGCCGGGTCAGGGCCGCTCCCCAACCCGTCTCCCGGCCCTGCGGCTGCCAGACGCGCAGCAGGTACATGATGGACACCACGCCGGGGACGAGCAGGATCCCCGAGCCCAGCGCGATGATCGACACGTGGATCGGGAGCCAGTACGAGCGCAGTGCAGGCACCACGGGCGCGGCGTCGGAGTACAGGTGTGTCCCGCCGACGAACAGCAGCACCAGCACCGGCACCAGCATGAACGGCCACACCACCTGGAGCGCGGGCTTGCGCAGCCAAATCAGTCCCGCGCCCATCGCCAACAGCGTGGTGCCCAGGATGAACTCGTACATGTTCCCCCACGGGAACCGGTCGGTGGCCAGCCCGCGCAGCACCAGCGAGGCGGCCTGGAAGACGAACCCGACGATCACGAACAGGTGCGCGATCCGCGCCCAGCGCATGCTGCCCGCCGAGGCGCGGTTCTCGTCACCGGTGTCGGTGAGCGAGGTGGACTCGGTCAGCCCGGCCCCCGTCGGGCCCGCCGCGGTCGACCCCGGCCCGCCGGCGCCCACCAGCTCGCGATCGGAGACCTTCGCCACGCGGAACCCCGCGTAGTAGATCAAGGAGGCGATCAGGGCCAGGACGTAGATACCGAACGCGGTACGGAACGCCAGGTCGCTGTACGTCGAGAGCGTCTCATCGATGGGCAGGCCCTGGGCGAGTATCAGAGTGTTCACCGGGTGTCGTCCTTCCGCGGAGCGTCGCCGGCGGAGCCGCGACTGGTTGCAGTGTGTCCCGAGTCGGCCTCCTCGGGCAACACGGGTGTGACGGTCGCCGCTGCGACCAGCCGGTCCCGGAGGTCGTCGAACTCCGAGCCCCAGCCCATCCGGTCCGTCCGGGCGAGGCCACCCAGGTCGACACGGGTCACCTCGTCGTCGTCGACGATCACGCGCGCCCAGATCCGGCGGCGCCGCACCATCAGGCTGAGGATCAACCCGCCCATCATGACGACGGCGGCCACGCCGACCCAGATCTGCGTGGGGTCCTCGGAGACCTGGATGTTGATGAACTCCTCGGCGCCGTCGAACCGGACCTCGGTGCCGTCGGGGAGGGTGGTGGACTCGCCGGGGAACAGGTTGACGCGCGCCTGCCGTTCGAGCGCACCCGACTCGATGAGATCGGAGTCCAGCGAGAAGATGGACTGCGGCCGCCCGGTGTCGAGCCCGGCGTCGCCCTGGTAGACGTCGATCGCCACCGCCGGGTCGTCCATGTTGGGAAAGCGCGAGCTCAGCAGGGTTCCGTCGAACGAGGCGGTGGGCGCGAACAGGCCCTGCACGGCGATCTGCTGGGTGCGTCGCTCGCGCAGGTCGGGGTACATGCCGGCCGGCGGGTCGAACCGCATGATGCCCGACGACAAGAAGGTCTGCAGCTCGGTGGGCTGCCAGTGCTGGGTGTCCGTGCGGGTCTCACCGTTGGGGAACGTGACGGTGAAGGTGGGCGCGAAACCGTGGCCCTGCAGGTAGACGCGGGTCGAGCCGATGCGCAGGGGGTGGTTGACCCGCATCTCGAACGGCTCCCACGTCTGCGGATCGGTGGTCGCGACCTCCTCGGTGAACCGCACGTTGGAGGTGAACATCTCGGCCTGGCCGTTGGGCAGGTAGTCGGCGCGGAAGTCCTCGATCTTGATGCAGAACTGCTCGAGATCGGTTCCGTCGACCAGCAGGCCCGCCCGGAACGTGTCGTACGCACTGGGGGTGGTGTTGCAGAAGGCCGGCGACTCGGCGTTGGCGATGATCACCCGCATCCCCTCGGCGTAGACGAACTTGCCCGCCGCGAACATGATGAGCAGGGCCAGCAGACCGAAGTGGAAGACGATGTTGCCCACCTCGCGCGTGTAGCCGCGCTCGGAGGAGAGCTCGATGGTGCCGGGGACGCGGCCGTCGCCGTCGTTGCGCCGCACCCGCCACCCCTTGAGCTCGGCCTGCACCCGGTCGGCGGCCTCCTCGGGCGTGACAGTGGTGCGGTACGCGGCGTGGTGGGGCAGGCGCGACAGGTTGCGGGGCGTGAGCGGCGGGGGCGTGCGCAGCTGCCTGACCAGCTCGAAGCAGCGCGGGGTGAGGCACCCGATGAGCGAGATGAACAGCAGGACGTAGATGGCGGTGAACCACCAGCTGGAGAACACGTCGAACAGCTGCAGTCGGTCGTAGAACTCGCCCAACCACCCGGCCTCGGCGATGTAGTCGTTGACGTTGCCCTCGTTGAGACTGCGCTGGGGCAGGAGCGCTCCCGGGATCGCCGCCACGGCGAGCAGGAACAGCAGGATCAACGCCGTGCGCATGGCGGTGAGGGTGCGCCACGAGTTGCGCAGGAAAGCGGTCACGCCTGCCAGCGGGGAGCGGGCGGCGGCGGTTCTGGGCTCTGACATGGGGTCCATCTGCGGTTCGCGGCGCGCCGACCTGTCGCGGCGCCGATTTCCCCCCAGGCTAGTCGGGCCCTCCTGAGCGGTTTCTGTGAGGGCTCGGCCCGCTCGAAGCCCCCCACCCTGGCGAGAACGTGTTCTACTCTCGGGGCCATGGACCTCCAGGGAAGATCAATTCTCGTCACCGGCGGTGGCAGCGGAATCGGCGCGGGCGTGACCGGGGAACTGGCCCGTCGCGGCGCACTCGTCACCATCATCGGCCGCGACGCCGGACGACTGGCCGAGACCGCGCGGCGCATCGGCGAGGCCACCGGGCCCGGAATTCTGATCATCATTCGCCGTGGCAGCGTGGGTCGAATGAGAATACGAATGGATTGGTCAGGGATTTTTTCCCGAAGGGCACTAATTTTGCTAAAGTAAGTGACGAAGAAGTTCAGCGGGCACGGATCCTAATTAATTAAGAAGGAGATATACATATGGTGAGCAAGGGCGAGGAGCTGTTCACCGGGGTGGTGCCCATCCTGGTCGAGCTGGACGGCGACGTAAACGGCCACAAGTTCAGCGTGTCCGGCGAGGGCGAGGGCGATGCCACCTACGGCAAGCTGACCCTGAAGTTCATCTGCACCACCGGCAAGCTGCCCGTGCCCTGGCCCACCCTCGTGACCACCCTGACCTACGGCGTGCAGTGCTTCAGCCGCTACCCCGACCACATGAAGCAGCACGACTTCTTCAAGTCCGCCATGCCCGAAGGCTACGTCCAGGAGCGCACCATCTTCTTCAAGGACGACGGCAACTACAAGACCCGCGCCGAGGTGAAGTTCGAGGGCGACACCCTGGTGAACCGCATCGAGCTGAAGGGCATCGACTTCAAGGAGGACGGCAACATCCTGGGGCACAAGCTGGAGTACAACTACAACAGCCACAACGTCTATATCATGGCCGACAAGCAGAAGAACGGCATCAAGGTGAACTTCAAGATCCGCCACAACATCGAGGACGGCAGCGTGCAGCTCGCCGACCACTACCAGCAGAACACCCCCATCGGCGACGGCCCCGTGCTGCTGCCCGACAACCACTACCTGAGCACCCAGTCCGCCCTGAGCAAAGACCCCAACGAGAAGCGCGATCACATGGTCCTGCTGGAGTTCGTGACCGCCGCCGGGATCACTCTCGGCATGGACGAGCTGTACAAGTAAAAGCTTGGGATCAAGATCTGATCAAGAGACAGGATGAGGATCGTTTCGCATGATTGAACAAGATGGATTGCACGCAGGTTCTCCGGCCGCTTGGGTGGAGAGGCTATTCGGCTATGACTGGGCACAACAGACAATCGGCTGCTCTGATGCCGCCGTGTTCCGGCTGTCAGCGCAGGGGCGCCCGGTTCTTTTTGTCAAGACCGACCTGTCCGGTGCCCTGAATGAACTCCAAGACGAGGCAGCGCGGCTATCGTGGCTGGCCACGACGGGCGTTCCTTGCGCAGCTGTGCTCGACGTTGTCACTGAAGCGGGAAGGGACTGGCTGCTATTGGGCGAAGTGCCGGGGCAGGATCTCCTGTCATCTCACCTTGCTCCTGCCGAGAAAGTATCCATCATGGCTGATGCAATGCGGCGGCTGCATACGCTTGATCCGGCTACCTGCCCATTCGACCACCAAGCGAAACATCGCATCGAGCGAGCACGTACTCGGATGGAAGCCGGTCTTGTCGATCAGGATGATCTGGACGAAGAGCATCAGGGGCTCGCGCCAGCCGAACTGTTCGCCAGGCTCAAGGCGCGGATGCCCGACGGCGAGGATCTCGTCGTGACCCATGGCGATGCCTGCTTGCCGAATATCATGGTGGAAAATGGCCGCTTTTCTGGATTCATCGACTGTGGCCGGCTGGGTGTGGCGGACCGCTATCAGGACATAGCGTTGGCTACCCGTGATATTGCTGAAGAGCTTGGCGGCGAATGGGCTGACCGCTTCCTCGTGCTTTACGGTATCGCCGCTCCCGATTCGCAGCGCATCGCCTTCTATCGCCTTCTTGACGAGTTCTTCTGACGATGACCTGCGGCCCATCCCGGTCGCGGGGGATGACGAGATCGCTCGACTCACCGCGAGTTTCAACCAGATGCTCGTCGCGCTGGGGGAGAGCAGGGAGCGACAATCGAGGCTCGTGGCCGACGCCGGTCACGAGCTCAAGACGCCCCTGACCAGCCTGCGCACGAACGTGGAACTGTTGATCGCCGCGAGCAGGCCGGGGGCGCCGACCATCCCGGACGCCGACAGGGGGGCGCTCGAGGTCGACGTGGTCGGTCAGATCTCTGAACTCACCCAGCTCGTCGGGGACCTGGTCGAACTCGCCCGCGAGGATTCCGGGGACGTCGAACTGGAACCGGTCGCGGTGTCGGAGGCGGTGGAGCGGGCCCTCGAGCGGGTCCGACGGCGACGTCACGACGTGCACTTCGACGTGGAGCTGGCGCGCCGGTCGTGGCGGGAGATCCTGGACGAGGCCGCGAAGGCCGGCGGGGCGACCTTCTACGGCACCGGCATGAACCCGGGCCTCAACCAGATCCTGGGCATCGTCGCCTCGGCCGACGTGGCCGAGATCGAGAACGTCACGACGATCGAGTCCGTCGACGTCTCCTGCCACCACTCCGCCGAGACCTGGAAGGAGGTCGGCTACGGCCGGCCCGTCGACGATCCCGCGCTGCCGGGGATGCTTCGGAAGTACACCGAGGTGTTCGCCGACTCGGTGCACATGATGGCCGACGCGTTCGACCTTGAGCTCGATGAGGTGGTGTTCGACTGCGAACTGGGCGCCTGCACGGAGGACGTGGACTTGGGGTGGTACCAGCTGCCCGCCGGATCCCTCGGCGGGAGTTACATCAAGTACCTCGGAATGGTCGACGGCGTCTCGCGGATCGAGACCCACCTCGAATGGCAGATGACCCCGCGCACCGAGCCGAAGTGGGACATCAAGGGCTGCTACATCACGATGATCAAGGGCGATCCGCAGATCTACAACAAGCACATGATCTTCCCCGCCCCCGGAGTGGACCTCTCCGATCCCGAGGACTTCGCCTCCATCGGTATGACCGTGACCGGGCTACCCGCCCTCAACTCCATCCGGTCGGTCATCGCCGCCCCACCCGGGATCGTCACCAGCGCGGATCTGCCGCTGCGGACGTTCGCCGGCAGGTTCGCGAAGTAGGGACCTCGGGGCCGGCCGGACGCCGGGCCGGCCCGGCGCGATCCGTCGACTGGTGGAACCGTGCGGGGCCTCCGGGCCGTCAGACACTGTGACGGCGCGCGAGAGGGGACCGAGTGGTGTACACGATCGGCCGGGTCAGGCGGTGGGACGCCGCGGGCGTGACGACGGCGAGGTCTGCCGTGGCAGAGCGGCAGACCATCGCCGCCGAGGCCCGAACGACCATCGCCGACGGACGCTCGGCGCTCGACGCGGGCTGGGACGGGGTCGCCGCCGATGCAGTCCTCGACGCCGCCGAGCGCGAGAGGATGCACGTCAACAGACTCGCGGATGGGCTCGGGGATCTGGTGGACGCCCTCACCCGCGCCGCCGCCGCGGTGGGGCCGGCGGTTCAGGCGGTTCGTGACCGCATCGCCGAGGCCGAGGCCGCCGGTCTCGTGGTGGGCGAGGATTCGGTGGGACCGGCGCCCGGCCGCGATGAGATCACCCAGGATGTCGTCGACGCGCATGTCGAGGCCCTCGGCCACGCGCTGGCCACCGTCAGGTCGTTGGACGAGCACTACGGCAGGGAGATCGACACGGTCGCCGGCACGATGTACCGGGCCATCCCGCCGGAAGTGGACAGGGGGGCCATTCCGGCTGCCGGGGCAGGGGCCCTGGGAACGGCCGCCGGCGGTGCGGCTGAAGCCGTCGACAGAGGGGCGCTCGCCCTCGCGGACGAACACGACCCTGAGACCAGGGGTAGGCACAAGCTGAACCCGAAGCCGGACGACGCCGGGCGTCGGAGCGCGGGACTCCTCCGGGGCCTCGGCAGGTTCACCGGTGCCGCCGGGGCGGGAGTGACCGTGTACGAGGGCCTCGATGAATACGTCAAGGGAGAGAAGTCGGCGCCCGAGGCCATCACCGAAGCGATCGGTGCCTTCGGCGGCGGGGCGGGAGGCGGGGCTCTCGCCGGCGCGGCGGCGGGGTCGTACCTCGGGCCGGTCGGCACGTTCGTCGGGGCCGGGATCGGCGCCGGGGTCGGCGCATGGCTCGGCGAGAGCGCCGCGGACAGGGTCTACGACACGCTGACGCAGGGGGAGGCCGCCGACACGCCGGGTAACACGAGTGATCCGGAGAAGAACACGAACAGGGGTGGAAACTGATGGCAACGGGCGAGAGCCGGGAACCCGGAAACGAGTTCGAGCACGGAAGCGAGGACATTCCGTTCTCCCGGTGGGGAGACATCAAGATGCGGTTCGTCGCCAGCTGGCGACAAGACCACATCAAGAGGTACGGCATGTACTTGTGCGTCATCTGGTTTGTCGGGTTGATCGGATACGAACTCGTCATGCGCCTGCTCGAGGCGTTGGGGCTCGCCGGGTGAGAGTTGCCGTGTGAAGGTTGCCGGGGTGAGGGCTACCGGGTGAGGGCTGCCGGGTGAGGGCTGCCGGGTGAGGGCTGCCGGGTGGTGCCGAACCACACAGCTCGTCGATTCCGGGGCGGCGGGGCAACACCTCCCGGGCGATTGTCGGGTTCTTTCGCGCCGCATCATGGCCGGCGGTCACGTGGCGTTGTCGTCTCCGGCATCTCGCCGTCCGATGACCCGGCTGACCACCGGCTGCTCCTGCTTCTGTTCGGTTTCGACGTTCTCGGGCGGCGGAGTCCTCCCCAGAACCGCGGGGGCGACCTTGACCGGTTCCCCGATGATCTCCGAGGTGTTGGTGGCGTTGGTCAGATACGCGGCCGGCGTGTGACCGCGACGGCCCTCGTTCTGGCCGGTCGCCGCGGCGCCCATCATTCCCATGGGCATCATCCCTGCACGACTGGCGTGGGCCCCACCGCTCGATGACGAGAACGCCCCCGCGGGCGCACCCGTAGATGCCGAACCCGCCGCCATACCGCCGGCCCCCGGCGCTGCGGCCGTGGGGCCTCCCACGCCGGGGCCACTGATCCTGGGGCCGCCCGGGGTTCCGAAGCCCGCCAGCGTTCCTGCGCCACCCATCCTTGCCGCCCCGGCTCCTGCTCCCGCGGCTCCGGCGCTTCCGCCGAGCACCCCGGCGGCCGAGCCGTAGCCACGTTCCCGCTGCGTGGTGCCGTTGCGGATACCTCGCGCCCCTGCGGCGCCCCCGGCTCCACCGGGTTGCCCGTTGGCTCCGACGACCGGCGCGAACGGTGCGGCAGCCGCATGAGTCGAGGTGTTCATGCCGCCGGCGTGCGTGCCACTCGCGGTCGCACCGCTCGCACCCGATTGACCGGCGACGCCCGCTACTGGGCCCCCGCCATCGACCGCCGCGCTCCGAGAGGCCAGAAACGCCTGCTCAGTTGCGGCATCGGAGGCGTTCGGCAGGCTCGTCGTCGCCCCATGGCCAGCACTCCCGCCCACCGCGACGAGCCCTCCCGGACTCCCCCCTCCCCCGGCGGCGGCGAGCGCGGCGGCAGTAGGCGCCGCCGGGCCGGAGGGCCGAATCACTCCGTCCACATTCCACGCCGACAGCAGATCGACACCGTTCGCGCCACCCAGCGCCGATGTCGAGACCACCAGGTACGGGCTGGGGATGTCCAGGTCGGCGAGGTTGGCGTCCATCACGGCGGGGCTGTAGACGGTGTTGACCGTCGCTCGTGCCTGCTCTTCCGCGGCGGCCTGGGCTGCCGCCATGACGGCGGCGGTGTGAGCGGTCGGCGGGCCGTGGACGCCGTCGTATCCCGGGGTGTTGAGCTGGGCGGCCTGGAGCGTCGCGGACTCCTCCCCGATTCTGGTCTTGGTGGTGATGAAGCCGTCCTCGGCGGTGCTCGCCTTGGTGGCCACTACTTCGAGGACCGTGGCCAGTCTGTCGACCGATTCGGTGAACGATCCCACCGAGGTGCTGGCCTGGCTGGCGAACTCACCCTGCCATTGGCTGCCCAGCGCGTCGCCCAAACCGCGTCGCAGGTCAGCCGCCGCTGTGCGGAGGCGTGTCGCGACGGTGCTGACCCGATCCCGGACGTCGTGGAACTGGGACGGGTCCAGAGCCTGAGCCCCGGACACCAGCCTCTCCAGTGGGGCTCCGGACACCTCCTCGGGACCCACGCGGTCATACCCGCGCGGCACACCGAGCCCTTCGGCGGCGTCCAACAACGTGAGGGTCGCCCCGATCGAGCCCATCAATCCCAGACTCTGCAACCCTGCCGGCTCCTGCGCCGCCTTCCCCAGCGCGGCCGCCACCGCCTCGTCCTGTGCCTCGATCAAACCGCCGGCGGTAGCGAAGAGCATGGACATCGCCTTGGCCTGGTCGATGAAGCCATTGAGGAGCGTCCGAAGATCCTCCCCCACGAACACCGAATACACGGCGCCGATCTGGCGGGCGGTGTCGAAGGAATTGGGGGTTGGCGTCTGCGCAGCAGCCATATCATCGTTTGAGGCGTCTCTGACGGTGGATATGAACTCTTCACACAGCCGTGCGCATTCCTTCGCCGCGCCTGGACTAAGGTGAACGACCATCAAAAGTCCCCTTCAGGAAGATGTCTAGCGATTGGAACAATCGCCTTTTCTAGAACATTGCAGGCTTTAGCGAATGGCACTCCGTTGAATTCATTTAGTCCACTAACCAAATCTAGTTTGACCCACACAGTGCCAGCCTGCGTGAAGAATAGCTGCAGACAGGTACTAGCTGAATGGTCCCCCGCCTCTACCAGTTGAAGACTGCTCCGCCCAAAAAGTTCACGCTCCGGATCGATGACGACAAAACTCGGGTCGACAAGATATTCTTCTCTCGGCTTCCACGTTGCCAAAACGTTCAAATGGACGTTTCGGCTTCTCCAACCACACACCACAATCTCGCCGGGCTTATGACGAGCAAGAAGCTCATTAACTTCAACCGGCCCGCCGACGCCCTCCTCCACCGCTTCGATGGGGATCTCGGCGCACGGGTCGAAAAGTGGTGGCCGCTGCTCAATCGGCAGGTCCCAGGGGTTGCCCGGCTCCTCGGCGACTGCTGAGCTCGTCGTCGCCGTGTCGCCGTCTTGACCCACTCCGCACGCGGACACCACCGCGAGCGCGGCGAACGCGGCGACTGCTCCCCTTATCGTCCTCACGATCTGTTTGACGCCCCGGCCGGACGGACGGTTCCACCCCATTCATCGCGGCCACTCCGGAGACCAACCCGGCACTGGAACCCCCCGCCTGACACGCGCCGTCGTACCAGGCAAGGGCACACGAGCCGGGACAGGGGGACCCGGTGGGATATTCGGTTGCTGCAGGGAGTCGATAGGACACCGGTGGCGCGACGACGGCGAGCCGCGATCGAATCCTCCATCGGCGAGAAGTTCGGCGAACTGGTCTACGAATCGCTGACCGAACACCACGCCCTGCTGCTCCGGCAGTACCACTAGGCGATCTGCGATCTAGGGGAAGGACCACCGGTGGACGAGCACGGGGAGTTGATTGAACCCCGGAAGCGCGACCGAGGACCGGGCGTCTCGGAGCGCTAAGGACGAGGCAGAGGCCGAGAGGAAGCGGGAGATAGACGAGCTGAATCGCCGAATTCGCAAGCGGAGGCTGTGGCCCGGGCAAGTAATCCGACCGTCTCACTTCGAGGCCTTCATCGTGGTGGCCGCGACGATGTACCTGCTGACGGCCTGGTTGCTCATCTCCCCCATGATCGTGGCGTTCTGGCCCCGGTAGACGCCGCTGCCCCGGATGTAACCCCTGAACTGCGCCGACGCAGTGTGTCGTACCCAGGTGATCTAATCGAACACATGAGCGAGACGGTGAGTGGTGGGACGACGGGGACAGAGTTGGCGGTAGTACTCGCCTCGCTCGATCAACACCTGCAGCGCGACTGGACCGATACCCCGCCGCCCCAGCTGCACGCCGAACTCGTGGCGCTCGAGCAGATCCAACGCCGCATCCGCGCGACACAGGCCCGCGTCATGGCCGCCGCCCGCGCCACCAGCACTGCCCGCGAGATGGGCTTCATCAACGATCGCCAGATGCTCACCGGGGGGCTCAGGCTGGCACCCGGGGACGCCCGCGGACGACTCGACGACGCCGGTATCGCCGAGTCGGCGCGTATGCGCGCCAGCGCCTCCGGCGCCGTGTCCGCCGGTCAGCTCCGAGTCATCGGTAAGGCCTTGGACGCGCTGTCCGATGAGTGCGACGACGAGGTGCGCGATCGCCTGGAGCAGAAGTTAATCGAGGCTGCCGAGAAGTCCACCACCCGGCAGCTGCAGGACCACGCCCACCGGCTGCTCGACGCTCTCGACCCGGGCCGCACCGAACGCGATGCCGCAGAGCGAGCCCGCCGCAGATCCGTGACCTGCGGAGGCCAGGGACTGGACCTCATGGCCACCGCGAGCATGACCATGGACCCGCAGCTGGCGGCTCTCATGCGCGAAGTCCACGCCCGCTGGGGCCAACCCGGCCGGCTGTGGCCCGACCCCGATGCACCAGACACCCGCAGTGACGGCCAGCGGATGCATGACGCGATGGTTCACGCGCTGCAGCTGGCCCTGTCCGCCGACGCCCGCCGGACCGGGGCGCCCGCGGCGATCGTCGTGCGCGTCGACCTCGACCAACTCACCACACTGGCCGGCTGCGGGCAGAGCGACGGCGGCATCCGCATCCCGGTGCTGCAGGCCCTGTCCATGGCGCGCGGCAACCACTGGTTCCTGGCTCTGTGCGACCAGGAGATGGACCTCAAGCTCTACCGCAGCCGCAGAACCGCCTCCCGCTATCAACGGCTCGCCCTGTTCGCCGCATACGGAGGGTGCACCCACCCGGACTGCGACCAGGACGCCAGACACTGCGAAGCACACCACAGCGCAGCGCCCTGGTCAGCCGGCGGGCTGACGAACATCGACCAACTCGCCCTGGCCAGCGGCGACTGCCACGCCATGATCCACGCGACCGGCTGGAGGACGATCCCCGACCGCACCGCGCCTCAGGGAGTCCGATGGATCCCACCCTCCGGCACACCACGTGTCGCGGCACCACCACCGGCCAAGGCGGGACAGCAGCCGCTGGCACCCCTCGAAGCGCCGATTCTGCCGTTCGCGCTGCTCCGAGACCTCGACGACGGCATCCGCCGACGGTTCGGCGCCGCCGCTGATGGGGAGAGGGCGAAGGCCGCGTGACCCCGGGGACTGTCAGTCGCCGTCTAGATGGGCAGGGTCGTATCCGAGATGGCGAAGTCGCGGAGCCAGTCGATGAACAGGGCCCACGCGCCGGAGAGCAGCAGCAGGCCCACGATGATGAGCATCACGCCACCGAACACCTGGATGGCGCGGGTGTGCCTCTGCAGCCACCCGACGGTACGCATCGCCCAGGTCGAGCCGAAGGCCACCAACACGAACGGCAGACCGAGACCCAGGCAGTAGGCCACGATCAGCACGACGCCGCGCGCTGCGTCGACACCCGTCCCCGCGGCCACGGACAACGCCGCCGCCAGGGTCGGCCCCAGACACGGCGTCCAGCCCAGCGCGAAGACGGCACCCAACATCGGTGCGCCGACCCACGTCGAGAGAGACTTGGGCTGCATGCGCGTGTCCCGCTGCAGGGTCGGCACGAGGCCGATGAAGACCAGGCCCATGAGAATCGTCACCACACCACCGAGACGCTGCAGCAGCTCCTGTTGCGGTGCCAGGTACTGCACGGTGCCCAACACCATGGCGCTGAGCGCCACGAACACCACGGTGAACCCGCCCACGAAGAGCAGCGACGCCATCACGACCCGCATGCGGGAGGCGCGACGAGTGCGGCGTTCGTCGACAGTCATCGTCGCCGTGGCGGCCCGCTGACGCTCGGCTGCGGCCACGGTGACCGGGGGACGCTCGGCGCCCACGACACTCGCCAGGTACGCGACGTACCCGGGTACCAGTGGGATCACACACGGCGAGGCGAAGGACACGAGCCCCGCCAGCACACATGCGCCCAGCGCCAACAGGATCGGACCACTGGCCACGGTCTGCTGGAAGGTCTCCCCCACGCTCTGCGCGAGCAGGATCGTCTCCGGGGTCACACCGGCTCGACCTCCTCGGCCAGGATCGCCGAGACGGTGCCCCGCAGCTTGTCATCGGTGATCTCCGCCAGGTACACCGCCGCCACCCGGTGCTGCTTGTCCAGGATGATCGTGGCCGGCACCACGGACGTCGGGAACCCGCGCAGTGCGGCCACAGCGGCGTTGCTGGGATCCCAGATGGAGGGGAACGTGATGCCGTTGTCCTCGACGAAGTCGACGGGCTTCTGGCGGTTGGGATCGCGGAGGTTGATACCGAACACGGTCGCGCCCTGGGGCTCGAACTCGTCCTGCAACCGCTGCAGGTCGTCGGACTCAGCGCGACACGGGCCGCACCACTGGCCCCACAGGTTCAGAATCACGACCTGCCCCTCGAAGTCCTCCTGGACGTTGAGCGTGCGATCCGGGTCCAACAGGTCCGGACCGGTGAGCGTGGCGACGGGTCTGCGCTCGGACGGGGGATCGTAGTGGATCTCCAGCTGGCCGTCCGGGCTGACGAACTCGAACGTCTCCGGGCCCGTCACCACCGCGTCCGTGCTGGTCGCGCAAGCACCGGTGACGAGGGCGCCCGCCAGGAGCAGGGCGCCGAGTGCGGCCTTGGGGTGTCGCATGGATCAGGCTCCCGTCTGCGACGGGTCAGACGCACCCGCCGGCTCGGAGTAGACGATCTCGCGCAGCGTGGTCCCCTCGAAGACCAGGGAGGTGATCGAGGCCAGAGAACACTGCCGCGAACGGGGGTCGTGCCACAGTCGACGGCCCTCGAGGAACCTCCGCGTGGTGTACACCGGCAGCTGGTGGCTCACCAGGACCGCCTCGTGTCCGCGGGCGGAGTCGAGCGTGGAGTACACGGCCCCGATCATCCGATGCGCGATCTGCAGGTACGGCTCGCCCCACGAGGGCCGCAGCGGGTTGACCAGGATCGGCCAGTACCGAGGGTTGCGCAGCGCACCATCCCGACCGCCGACCTTGTTGCCCTCGAAGCGGTTGTCGGCCTCGATGATGTCCGCGTCGATCCCCACCGGAAGGCCCAACGCCTCGGCCAGTGGGGCGGCGGTCTCCTGGGCGCGCTGCAGCGGCGAGGCGACGACCGACACGATGTCGTGCCCCTGCCCGAGGGTGCGGGCCACGGTCTCGGCCTGACTCCGCCCCAGCTCGGAGAGCCGGAAACCCGGCAGGCGGCCATACAGCACCCCGTCGGGGTTGTGGACCTCCCCGTGGCGGACCAGGTGGACGATGGTCTGCGTCTCGGTCCCGCGGGCAGACGAATCCCGATGTGTCGACGACGACGCCGAGAGCGGTTCACCCGGAGCGGAGATCGAGCCCGGCGCGGCCCCGTAGGCCTCGGCTCCCTCCTGCTGCTGCGGGACGGAGGTCTCCGCGGGGCGGGCACCGGCCTCGGAAGCGTTCAGCGACGGCGGCGCCTCGGCGGGCGCGGGATGCTCCCCGCGGAGGGGGATCGGCAATGACGTGGGCCCCGTCGACGGGACGTCGAACACCCCGCGCAACCCCCGACCGCGCATGCCCTGACCGCGCTGCGCGCCACCGGCCCGGCTCATCGCGTGGCCTCCGGGTCGGATGCCGCGGCCGCGGCCTCGGCGGCCACGGGCAGGGACTCGGAGATGTGCTGGAAGTCGTCGTCGGTGAGTGCGGTGGAGACGAACCAGGTCTCGAAGGCGCTGGGCGGGGCGTAGATGCCCCGATCCAGCAGGGTGTTGAAGAACGGTGCGTACCGGAACGTCTCAGCGGCCTTGGCCCCGGCGTAATCGCTGACCTGCTGGTCGGTGAAGAACACGCTGAGCATCGTCCCAGCGCGCTGGATGGTGTGTGCGACCCCGGCTGCGTGCAGGGCATTGCCCAACAGCGCCCCGAGGCGATCCGCATTGGTCTGCAGCGTGTAGTAGCAGGCGTGGTCGGCCAGGCGCAGGGAGGCCAGGCCAGCCGCCACCGCGACCGGGTTCCCCGACAGCGTGCCCGCCTGGTACACCGGCCCGGCGGGGGCGAGCGAGGACATCACGTCGGCGCGGCCCCCGAACGCGGCGGCGGGCAGCCCGCCGGACATGACCTTGCCGAACGTGGTCAGGTCGCCGGCCACGCCGTCGATGCCCCACCAGCCACGTTCCCCGGCCCGGAAGCCGGTCATGACCTCGTCCATCACCAACAGCGCGCCGTTGTCCGAGCACAGGGTGCGCAGCTCCTCGTTGAAACCGGGCAGCGGCGGGACGGTACCCATGTTGCCGGCGGCGGCCTCGGTGATCACGCAGGCGATCTCGCTGCCGTGGGTGGCGAACACCACGCGGACCGCCTCGATGTCGTTGTACGGCAGCACGATCGTGTCGTGAGCGGTCGCTCCGGTCACACCGGGCGAGTCCGGCAGGGCGAACGTCGCGAGACCCGATCCGGCGTCGGCCAGCAGCGCGTCCACATGACCGTGGTAGCAGCCGGAGAACTTGACCACCTTGGACCGGCCGGTGAACCCGCGAGCAAGGCGCACCGCGCTCATGGTGGCCTCTGTGCCGGAGTTGACCAGGCGCACCTCCTCGACAGAGGTCCGACCCACGATCTCGCGCGCCAGCTCGATCTCGCCCTCGGTCGGGGTGCCGAAGCTCAGCCCGCGGGCGGCGGTCGACTGCACGGCGTCGACGATCGCGGGGTGGGCGTGGCCGTGGATCATCGGCCCCCACGAGCTCACCAGGTCGATGTAGGTGTTGCCGTCGACGTCCGTCATGCGCGAACCCCGCGCTTCACGGATGAAGCGCGGGGTGCCGCCCACGGAGTTGAAGGCGCGGACCGGGGAGTTGACCCCGCCGGGGATCAGCTCGCGGGCCTCGGCGAAGAGCTCGGCCGATCGGGTGGTGCCGGACAGGCCGGACGGGGTCGGGAAGGCATCGCTCGCAGACGTCACCCGTCCAGTGTCTCAAAGACCGCTCCCGAGCACCCCCTCGCGGTGTCAGCCCTGCGGCGCGGCGGGCTGGGCGTGCGGCGCGAACACCGCCTTGACGGCGGTCTCGACCTGTCCGGCCACGTCCTGGAGCGCCTTCTCGGCCTGCTCATGCAGGTCCTGCGGGGTGGGCAGCGGGCCCGGTGCCGGGATCACCGGAGCCGGCACCGCGGGCGCGGCGACGGGGGCGACCGGAGCGCCCACCGACCCCGCCACGGGGGCGGGTGCGGCGGCCGCACCGGCGTCGCGGTGGGTGCCGTACCAGTCGTCCGCACCGTCGACGGGGGCGGACATGCCCTGCTGGGCTGCGGCCGCACGCTCGGCCTGACCCCACCGGGGCAGCGGCTCCGGGGAGGGCTTTCCCTCGACGCGACCCGGGGTGGCGACGCCGGTCTCGAGGAACTCCATCACCACGGCGTCGACAGCCGCGTTACCGGTGCGGAAGGTGCCGTGATCACCGCCGCCGACGACGACCAGCGTCCCCCCGAGCGTCTCGACGACCCGGTGTGCGCCGGCGATCGGGGTGACGGCGTCCTTCTCCGAGTGCAGGACGAGCGGCTTCTGGTCGAGGGCGTCACCGTTCGGCTGGATGGTGCGCGCGACCGGTGCCCAACCGACGCAGTCGTCGCCGGCGGCCTCGGCGGCCGCACGGGTGGTGAGCCTGTTGCCACCCGTGTACCTGTCGGCCTTGGCCGCCATGACTCCCAGCTCGCTGGACGGCGAGGCGGTCTCGTTGCACGTGATGATCGCGTTCATCTCGATGTCGGTGCGGAAGACCGGCGAGCGGCTCTCCTGCGCGGCGACGATCCGGGCGGCCGTCGCCGGGTCGACCCGGGCGATGGTGCCGCCGTCGTTGTAGTACTTGAGCATGTGCGCGAGCATCGGCCACGCCTGCTCGGAGTAGGTCGCCCCCACCGTGGCGTCGTACAACCCGGTCGTGGCGTTGTTGGTCAGGCCCTGCAGCGCGAGGGCGCGTCCGAGACCCTCGGCGCGGGCCAGGGCGGGCGCGGTCCCGTTGAGGGTGTCCAGCGCGGGCCGCTCGAGCGCGGTGCCCCGCAGCTCGACGGGCAGGTCGCGGGTCTCGGCCGGCGGCGGGGTGAGGTTGGCGGGCCCCCCGACCTCCTGGTCGGTGACCCACTTCCAGGAGTAGAAGACCTTGCGGGGGGTGTCGCCGAGACCGTAGTAGTCGTCGCGCTCGGCGATCCAGGCGAAGATGTCGTTCAGGCGGCGCTCCTGGGCGAGCGCGCCCTGCTCGGCCTGCTGGGACCACCGCCAGTCGGGGTGCGTGTTGGAATCCAGCACCATGCGACCGGTGTTCTCGGGGAACAGGGTCGCGAAGTCGGTGCCGATCGCGGTGCCGTAGGACACGCCCACGTAGTCGATCTCCGCGAGCCCGAGCGATTCGCGGACGGCGTTCATGTCGCGGGCCGCGTTCTCGGTGGTGAACGAGGCCATGTAGGCCGGATCGGTGCCGAAGCAGGCGTCATGCAGCGCGTTGGCGGAGGTGGGGCCGACAAAGGCGACGTCACAGGTCATCGGGTTGGAACCGTAGAGGCCCCGCGGCTGGACGGCCACGAGATCATGGTTCTCGTACAGGCCGGCCGGCGCGGTGCCGTCCAGGGGCGGACTCCAGAAGTTGAGCGCGTAGTTGCCGGGCCCCCCGGGGTTGCCGAACACGGCCGACCTGGCCTGCCCGGACGAGGCCTTGATCCGGGTCAGCGCGACCTCGGTCCTGGCGCCGTCGGGCTGGCTGTAGTCGACGGGGACCTCGACCGTCCCGCACTCGAGACCCGCCGGCATGTACTCGGCCTCGATCCCGAGCATCTCGGTACAGTCCTGCCACTTGACCGGGGCGGCGGCGGCCACTCCGGTACCAAGAAGTGCGATCGCCCCGACGACCGCGGTGGTGCCAACGAAAGTGCTAGACGGCTGCACCGATCCCCGATTCCATGTTGTGTAGATGACTGCCATACGAATCGGACGCCGCGACCACTCAAGTTCACGAGCGTCACAAGCGTCCGAACCGGTCCAAATGTAGCCTGTGGTCGACCACGCGAAGCGCCAACCCGCACCGACTCAGGGAACCGTCATCCGATCGTTACAGCCGGTGCGTCCTGCGGGACGAAACCGCTGGCAGAAGTGGATATATCACCGTCTGTTCCGGTGTCCGCGCCCGAGGACCGCGAGTGTCGTCGACACCATCGAGAGCGCGGCCGACAGCGTCGCCGCCAGCAGCAGCCAGGGCTCGGTGTAGGTCCGCATGATCACTCCCTCGACCGGGGGGTCCACCACGGGCGGCCGCACGGCCACGAGGTCGCGCGACAGCCACCACAACACCACCGCCAGAGCCGCCGCGAGGACGGCGAGCGCGGCGTGGCGCCGGGCGGTCACGTCGGATCCGCGGCGCTGCCCGGACCGGCGCCCCCGGAGCCGGTGCCGACGGAGCGGACCGCGTCGCGGAGGGCGGCGTGCAGGGCGACCGGATCACGGGTCCAGGCCCGCACTTCGGCACCGGTGTCCAGGCGCAGGCCCACGGAGCGCCGTCGGCGCGGGACCTCCCGCAGCTCCCCGAGCGTGCGGGCGGTCTCCCATGAGGCCTCGGGGCGGCCGTCACCGGGCAGCGGGAGCACCTCCTCCACGCGGGCCAGCTCGAGCTCCTCGGTTCCCTGGATGTACACGGTCGGGGTGAGTCGGACGCGACCGTGGACGCGGGTGGCGGCGATCATCACCCCGTGGCACATCGCCGAGGCGATCGCACAGACCGTGAGCATGAGCCAGTGGACGGGCGCACCGGTGACCAGTTCGAACGCCGCGGCGCCCGCGCAGAACAGTGGCGCGGCGAAGATCCAGGCCCAACTCCACCCGTCCTCGGCGTACAGGATGGGCCCCTCGGGTTCGGACCCCGGCCGTTCGGGTTCACTCGCCGGCACGCGCACCGCCGCCGGTCGTGAACTTCATCGCCTCGGCGGTGTGCTGGCGCCACACGGCGGTCGCGGCGCACAGTCCCGCGAGAATCTGCAGCGAGATCACCAGGAAGGTGACGATCTCGCCCCGCTCCCCCGCGACCGCGACCCCGCCGAACACGCCGATCACCACCGAGACCGCGTCCACCACGAGGAATACCGCGACGATGTCCAGCATCGTCCGGGCCCAGCCCTTCCCCGCCCGCAAGCGGAAGGCCAGCCACACGGTCACCACGGCCGCGACCATCGCCAGTACGGCACCCACGCCCCGCGCGAACCCGAACAACGCCTCGATGGAGATGTCCGCGGTCCCAGTGGTCTCGACCGCGTCGCGGAAGGCGTCACGCGTGGCCGGGGGGAGGTCACCGAAGCGCGTGGTGGCGGCATTGAGCAGCATCCCCACGAGTGCGAAAGCGGTCGCGGCGAGCCACAGTCCCCACGCGGAGTGAACGTCGTCGGGCACCGGCCCGGCGGGGCTCTCCGGTCGACCGTCGGCGCGCTCGGAGGGCCAGTCGGTGCGTTCGGGTGGACGCCACGGCCCGCTGCCCGTCACCGCTGGCCCCACCCGTCGGCGAGGAGGCGTGCGGCGTGCAGCGCCCAGTAGGTCAGGACGATGTCCGCTCCGGCCCGACGGATGGAGGTCAACGACTCCATCACCGCCGGGTCGTGATCGATCCACCCCCGCTCGGCGGCGGCGGAGATCATCGCGTACTCCCCGGAGACCTGATAGGCGGCGACGGGGACGTCCGAGAGCTCGGCGGTCTGGCGCAGCACGTCGAGATAGCTCATCGCCGGCTTGACCATGACCATGTCGGCACCCTCGTCCAGGTCCAGGCAGACCTCCCGCAGGGACTCGCGCAGGTTGGCGGGGTCCTGCTGATAGGTACGCCGGTCACCGCGCAGCGAGGATCCGACGGCCTCACGGAACGGCCCGTAGAACGCGCTCGCGTACTTGGCGCTGTACGCCAACACGGCCACGTCGTGGAAGCCCTCGCGGTCCAGCGCCTCGCGGATGGCGATGATCTGACCGTCCATCATCCCGCTCGGCCCCACCACATGGGCTCCCGCGGCGGCCTGCGCCACGGCGAGTTCGGTGTATGCCGCCAGGGTGGCGTCGTTGTCGACGACCTGTTCGCCCCGCGGATCGGTACCCAGGACGCCGCAGTGCCCGTGGTCGGTGAACTCGTCCAGACAGGTGTCGGCCATCACCACGAGGTCGTCACCCACCTCCTCGCGGACGGTCGCCAGCGCCCGGTTGAGGATGCCGTCGGCCGCGGCGCCGCAGCTGCCGACGGCGTCCTTGTCCGCGTCGTGCGGAACCCCGAAGAGCATGATCCCGCCGAGTCCCGCCTCGGCGGCGGCGACGGCCTCGGCTCGCAGGGAGTCGACCGTGTGCTGAACCACCCCGGGCAGGGAGGAGATGGGCTTCGGCTCCGCGATCCCGTCGGCGACGAACGCCGGAAGGACCAGCTGCCTGGGGGCGAGCGTGGTCTCGGCGACGAGCCTGCGCATCGCCGGCGTCGAGCGCAGCCGTCGCGGGCGCACCAGCGGTGCCGGGACGGATGCGGGATCGGTCTCACGCGGTGTGGTCACGGGCTCCACTGTACGAAAGTCGCCTGTCACGCGGCGCGGCGCCGGTCGGTGTCAGCGCCGGCGCGCGCGACGCCGCGGGGGAGGCAGCTCGCCCGCGTCACGCAGCTGGTCGGCGTGCGCGGCGAGCGCGTCCACCAGGTCCAGCACCGACGCGTTGTCCGGCTGCACGTCCACGCGCAACCCGAACTCGGCGGCGGTCTCGGCGGTGCGCGGACCGATGCACGCGATCAGTGTCCGGGCGTGCGGCTTGCCGGCGATCCCCACCAGGTTGCGGACCGTGGAGGAGCTGGTGAAGCACACGGCGTCGAACCCGCCGCTCTTGATCATCTCGCGGATCTCCGCCGCCGGAGGGGCCGCGCGGACCGTGCGGTACGCGGTGACGTCCTCGATCTCCCAGCCGCGGCCGGTCAGCCCCTCGGCGAGGGTCTCGGTCGCGATGTCGGCGCGCGGCAACAGGACCCGGTTGACGGGGTCCAGGATGTCGTCGTACGGCGGGAAGACCTCGAGCAGACCCAGGCTGGACTGCTCGCCGGAGGGCAGAAGCTCGGGCTGGATGCCCAGCTCGCGGACCCGTTCCGCGGTGCCCTCGCCCACGCAGGCGATCTTCACACCGGAGAACGCGCGCGCGTCGAGGCCGAACTCGCAGAACTTCTCCCACACCGCGCGGACCGCGTTGGAGGAGGTGAAGACGACCCACTGGTAGCGGCCGTCGACGAGGCCCTTGACGGCCCGCTCCATCTGGGCGGGGCTGCGGGGCGGCTCGACCGCGATGGTGGGGACCTCCACCGGCACGGCACCGTGCTCGGCGATGCGCTGGCTCATCTCGGCGGACTGAGCCTTGGTCCGGGGCACCAGCACGTTCCAGCCGAACATGGCCCGCGACTCCCACCACTGGTGGCGATGGCGTTCGCCGGCGGACTTGCCGATGGTCACCACGAGGTCGCCGTCCATCTCGCGACCGACCTCGGCCATGGTGGCCAGGGTGCCGTCGGCGGACTTCTGCGCGCAGAGCGAACCGGCGCAGGTCACGGTGACCGGGGTCCCGGCCCCCAGGCCCTGCTCGGCCAGCCCCGACGCGGCCTCGGCGAGGTGCCGGCCGGTGGTGCGCAGGACGATCGGACCGGGCGAGCTGACCAGGGAGGCCCAGTCGACCTTGCCGCGGCCGTCCGCGAACACGTAGCCGGACCCCAGGGCGATGCCCGCGAACGCGGGGACCGCGGTGGCCTCGGCGACACCCGGCACGACCTCGAACGGCACCACGGTGCGTCCGACCGCGGCGATCTCGGTGACGGTGGCGTCGGTCGTCATGGGGTCGCCGGTGACCAGCCGCACCACGTCGCGCCCCTTCTTGGCCTCGGCGACGAGCTGCTTGGCCACGGCGGCCGGTTCCCCCAGGACGGGACGCACATCCGCGGCGGTGGGAGCCGGCAGGGTCTTGAGGCGTTTGATCTCCGCCTTGTCCTCCGCGGCGACGGCGGCGTCCATCTCGGCGCGGCGGGCGTCGAGCAGTTCCTCCGGAACCGGGACGTCGCGTGCGACGAGCGCGAGCACCTCCGGGGAGACGTCGGCGTCGGCGAAGACCAGTGCGTTCCCCGCGAGGACCTCCCGGGCCCTGCAGGTGAGCATCCCCGCGTTGCCTGGGCCGCCGCCGACGAAGCGGACGGTTCCGGGGCGGGTGGTGCGTGCTCGAGTCATTGTTCGTCTCTCCGTGGGGTGGGTGTCGCGCGCTGGCTGCGCGCGACGGGGAGGTTCAGGGGACATGGATCAGGTCTCGGGAACGGTCGGTGGCGCGGTCGTCGACTCCTTCGGCACGAGCGGGGCCCGTTCCTCGGGGGACGTGTCGGTCATGAGGTCGCGTGCGCCCCGGGCGAGCAGGTCCGCCGCGAGTCGGCGGCCCAGGTCGTCGGCCGCCGCGACGGGGCCGTCGGGATGGTCGGAGGTGGTGGTGGTCCCCTCGGCGTGCAGGACCGTCGACCCGTCATGCGACGCGGCGACGGCGTGCAGGGTGAGCACACCCCCGTCGAGCTCGGCGCGTGCCCCGACCGGCGCCGTGCACCCGGCCTCGAGTTCGGCGAGGAGACGGCGCTCGGCGGTCACCCTGATCCTCGAGGGAAGGTGGTCCAGGAGCGCGATCGCCTCGGTGGCGCCGGCGTCGTCGGCGCGGCATTCGACGGCGAGGGCGCCCTGGGCCGGGGCGGGGAGCATCTCGTCGACACCGAACCGCTGGGTGGCCCGCTCGCCCACGCCGACCCGGTCGAGCCCGGCGGCGGCCAAGACGACCGCGTCCAGGTCGCCGCTGGTCACGTACGACATGCGTGTGTCGATGTTGCCGCGCAGAGGGTGCAGGTCGAGATCCGGCCGGAGCGCGGCGAGCTGCGACCGCCGACGGGGCGCGGAGGTCCCGACGCGCGCGCCCTCGGGCAGCGTGGCCAGGGTCAGCCCGTCGCGTGCGATGAGCACGTCCGAGGGGTCAACCCGTGGTGGCACGACGATCGGCGCGAACCGGTCGTCGGGCGCCGTCGGGAGGTCCTTGTACGAGTGGACGGCGACGTCGCAGTCACCGCGCTCGAGTGCGGAGCGCAACTCCATGGTGAAGACGCCCACCCCGATGCGCTCGACCGGCGCCATCACCACGTCACCCCGGGTCCGCACGATCACCAGTTCCGCGGGGTGACCGGCGGCGATGAGGGCGTCCCGGACGTGCCCGGCCTGCGTGGTCGCGAGGGTGCTGCCCCGCGTCCCCACCTTCAGGGTCCTGCTCATGACGCCTCCTCGTCCACGCTGGTCTCGTCCAGACGGCCCACGCTGTCGAGGTCGAACAGCGTCCGCACGACCGCCGCCAGGTTCTCGCCGTCGGGCTGGGCCGCGAGCTCCTTGAACCGGACCGTCGGCGGGTGCAGAAGCTTGTCCACGACCCGCCGGACGGTGTTGGCCACCTCGTCCCGGACCCTGTCGTCGAGGTCCGGCAACCGCGATTCCAACCGGCGCATCTCGGCGGCGACCACCTGGCCGCCGCGACCGCGGAGCTGGCCGATCAGCGGCCCGACGCCGGCCATGCGCTCGGCCTGGGTGTACGCCGCGAGTTCGGTGTCGACGATGGTGCGGGCGGCGTCGGCGTCGGCGGCCGCGGCCGAGGTGGCCGGGTCGGCGTTCAGTTCCTCGATCCCCAACACGGTCACCCCCGGCAGGCCCGAGACGGAGGGATCGACGTCACGCGGCATTCCCAGATCGCAGATCACCAGCGGACGGCCCGGGCCGCGACGGGCGAGCGCGGTGTGCACGTCGCCCAGCGTCACGACGGCGCCGACCGCGCCGGTACAGGTGAAGAGGATGTCCGCCGCGGCGATCCCGTCTGCGAGGTCCTCCATCGGGAACGCCGCGGCCGGGGTACCGGAATCCCGGGCGATCTCGGAGAGGCGATCGGCGCGGTCCGGCGTTCGGTTGGTGACGTCGATATGAGAGATCCCGGCACGACCCAGGTGCGCCACCGCGAGTCCGCCCATCGCGCCCGCCCCGAGCACGACCGCCCGGCGCCCGTCGAGACGACGCGACGGCGACCCGGTCGCCGCGGGAGCGGTCCCGGCGGTGTCCACCTCGGCGAGGATCTCCGCGGCGCGGTCGAGCGCCACCGACACCACCGAGGACCCGGCCGAGTCGATTCCCGTCTCGGTGTGGACTCGTTTGCCCACGTGGAGGGCCTGCTGAGCGAGTCGGTGCAAGGTCGTGCCCGCCGCGCCGATATCGGACGCGGACTGGTAGGCGGTACGGATCTGCCCGATGATCTGCTGCTCGCCCACCACCATCGAGTCCAGGCCCGACGCCACCGAGAACAGATGCTCGGCCGCCGACTCCGAGTAGCGGACGTAGAGGTGGCGGCTGAGTTCCTCGGCCGAGAGGCCCGAGTGCCGCGACAGCAGATCCACCACGTCGTCGAGCGCCGGGTGGAACGCCTCCACCGCCGCGTAGACCTCGACGCGGTTACACGTGGTGACGATCATCGCCTCGTCGACGTGGCGGCCACTGATCAGGCTCTCGGTGAGGGCGTCGCGGTCGGCTTCCGCGACCGCGACCGACTCCAACAGGGCGACCGGGGCGCTGTGATGGGACAGACCCACCAGGAGAATGCTCACGACCGACCCCCGGACGCGAGTGCCGTTGGCACCCATGCCAGAATGGACACCGTCGCGTCAACTCGGGGCACATCGACTCGGGACACCGTCAACCGCGGGACGACACTGAACGCACAGCCGGAACAGTGGTCCACAGTCGGTCGTCTCCTGTCGGTCTGCACGGCTGCACGCAGGACGATTCCCCGTGGGAACCCCTGCCGGGACGGCCGTGGCCTGGGCCTGCGTTCGACCCGCAACGAACTCCACCGTAACCCGCTTGGCACCCCGGGACAAAACCGTCGCCGGGCCGGATGCTATGCCCGGGTGACGCCGTGCGGCCACCATGAGCGACGCGGCCCCTCGGCCGCTCTGGCCCATGTCGCGGCACGCGCGGCCACCCCACCGCCGGGGACGCGGAGGCGACGTACGGTCAAGCGGTGCCGCCTCGCCGCAGGTCCCCCGCGACCCCGTCCTCCACCACCGCGTCCCCGTCGAGACGTGGGTCCGGGCGGGCGTCCCGCGCCAGGTACGCGAAGCGACGGCAGCGACGCCTCTCGCGCGTCGACAACGACCTCACCGCGTCGCAGTGGGCCGACCTCCTCCACGCGTGGGCCGGATGCGCCTACTGCCGTTCGCCGGGCCCGGCCCTTCAGCGCGACTGCGTCATGCCCGTGTCGCGAGGCGGTCGCTACACGCTGGAGAACGTGGTCCCCGCGTGCGCCTCCTGCAACGCGAGCAAGCACAACAGCGAGGTCACCGGGTGGCTGCGGCGCAAGAAACTCGACGAGCGCACGTTCCTGGTCCGGCACGCGACGATCCTGCGGGCCCTGCGAGCCGACGAGTAGCGCGAGCCCGGTGGGCTAGGGTTCAGTCCCAGCCACCAAACGGCTCGGGGGCGGCGAGGTCGGCGCTCAGCTCGTCGTCGTCGACCTCCCAACACGAGTGCTCCGCACCGTCCACCAGGACCACGGGCAGGCGGTCCCCGTATTCCACCGCGAGCTCGGGATCGGCGGCACGGTCCACGTCCACCACCTCGAGCCGGGCGCGCGCGCGGGCGCACAGCGGCAGCAGCTGGCCGTGGACGCGGACGCAGCTTCCGCAGCCCTCGCGGGTAAGCAGGGTCACCGTGTGCACCATGCACTGATAGTGCCCGACCCCCTCCGGGCTCCCCTAGGATGGGGTCCCACCCCCACTAGGAGGTCCACCCGGTGAACGACCACACCGACGCCGCCGTTGACTCAGACCCGGCCTCGAATCCGGACCCGGCGTCGGATTCAGACCCCATCGTGGAGTCGGACCCGGACCCGGATGCAGGTGGCACCCGTCTCCGGCTTCCCGGGCGGGCGGACGTCACCAGTGCCATCGGCCGACTGATCTGGCGCCGTCGCAACCACCGTGACCAGCGCGTCGCCGGCGAGGCCTCGGCCAGGAACGCGGTCAAGCTCGAACCCGGGGCCGAGCCGGGCCCGCCGCTCGCCGACGCCACCGCCGAGGATCTCGACGACCACGCCGCGACGCAGTTCGTCCCCGACCCGCAGGCGGCGGCGTTCTTCGACGTGGACAACACCCTCATCCAGGGCGCCTCGATCATCCTGCTCGCCCGCGGGTTGGCCAAGCACAAGTTCTTCACCGCGCAGGACGTGGCGTCGATGGCGTGGTCGCAGGTCAAGTTCCGGGTCTCCGGCAAGGAGAACGCCGAGGATGTGGCGGCGGGCCGCGAGAAGGCCCTGAACTTCGTCAAGGGTCACACCGTCGCAGAGCTGACCGCGCTGAGCGAGGAGGTCGTGGACACCTCGATGCTCGACCGCGTCTGGCCCGGCACCCGCTCGCTGGTCCAGATGCACCTCGACGCCGGTCAGCAGGTCTGGTTGGTCACCGCGACGCCGGTCATGCTCGCGCGGGTGATCGCGTCGCGGCTCGGACTCTCGGGTGCGCTGGGCACGGTGGCCGAGGAGGAGGACGGCGTGTACACGGGCCGGTTGGTGGGCGACATCCTGCACGGGCCCGGCAAGGCGCACGCCATCTCCACCCTCGCCGAGGCCGAGGGCTTCGACCTGTCCAAGTGTTACGCGTACTCGGACAGCTTCAACGACATGCCCATGCTCACGATGGTCGGCCACCCGGTGGCCATCAACCCTGACGGGCGGCTCCGCAAGTACGCCTCGGAGAACGGCTGGGACATCAAGGATTTCCGCACCGTGCGCAAGGCCGCCAAGAAGGCGGTCCCGGGTGTGCTCGCGGTGGGCGGGCTGGCCGGCGCGCGGGCGGCCGTCAAATCCTCGTACGGCGTGCGCACCATCGACCAGATCCGACGGATCTTCTGACCCGACCGCCCCCGAACCGCCACCAGACCCGAACCGCCAGCAGACCCCCGCCGGCGAGCGCGGCCGCGCGGCTCAGCCGAAGAAGACGCTCCCGCGACGTGCGAGGTTGCGGAACAGGGTGTTCTGGATGGTTTCGCGGACCTGGTCGGTGATCTCGAAGACGATCATCGGGTCGTCGCCGGCGTCCGACCCGAGGTGGGAGGTCTCGATGGGTTCGCCGAACTCGATGGTCCACTTGGTGGGCAGCGGGATCCCACCGAGGGGGCCGAGCAGGGGGAACGTCGGTGTGATGGGCAGGTACGGGACCCCCAGCAGGCGCGCCAGCGGGGAGAACTCGCCGATCTTGGGGTAGATCTCCTCCGACCCGACGACCGAGCACGGGATGATCGGCGCGCCGGCGTCCAATGCGGTGGAGACGAACCCCCCCGCGGCCGAAGCGCTGCAGCCGGTACCGGTCCGAGAACGGCTTGCCTAGTCCCTTGTAGCCCTCGGGCCACACGGCGACCACGTGTCCGCTCTCGAGCAGACGCTCGGCGTCGGCGGCGCAGGCCAGGGTCGCCCCGGCCCGCCTCGCCAGTGGCGCGGACACGGGAAGCGTCATCGCCAGGTCGGCGGCCAGCAGCCGCAGGGCGCGTCCCGCGTGGTCGTGGACGGCGACGGTGGTCATCATGGCGTCGAGCGGGAGGACGCCGGCGTGGTTGGAGACGATCAGCCCGGCGCCCTCCGCCGGGACGTTCTCGGCGCCGATCACCTCGACCCGGAACCAGTGTTCGAACAGCGGACGCCACATCGGCAGCCACACGTTCTCGTGGAAGTGCTCGTCGAAACCGAACTCGTCGACCTCGTAGCCGCCGGTGAGCCGCGTGGCGATCAGCTCGCCGATCCCGTTGATCGTGTCGACCAACCCCGACAGCGCGCTGACGTCGCCGGTCGCCAGCATCACGTCGACACCCCGCGCGGCCTCGCGGACGGGTCCCATGACCTCGGCGTCGACGGGCAGTGCCTCGATGACCTGGCCGAGGGAGTCCCGCACCGCGGTGAGGAACCGGTCGACGATCCGGCCTATCTCGGTGGCGGCGGCATCACCGGGGGTGGTCTCACCGAGGAAACCCTCGCCCACGATGCGGGAACTCCGTGAATCGCGGCGACCCTCCCCCAGCGGGGCCCACCGAGTGGCTGGCTCAGGTCGAATTCAGGGCCCCTCACAGCGCCTCCTCCTGGATAGCGTCGGCCTCGTGCGCGTCGGCCTCGTGCGCATCGGCCTCGTGCGGGTCGGGCAGCGCCCCGAGTGCCTCGAGCTCGCACAGGGTGGTGTCGACCCCCGAACGGAGCCGGTCGGCCACCGGGGCCGGGAGCAGGGCGGCGACCTTGGCGGTCTGGCGCTCGAGCGAGGCGCGGGTGATCAGTGGCTCCGTCCCGGAGTCCACGAGGTAGGAGTGCAGCGCCTCCTCGGTGGAGTACCTGGGTGTGAAGCCGAACTCCCGGCGCATGCGCGTGGTGTCCACGGCGCGCCCGAAGCGCAGGTACCGCAGCTGGGAGGAACCGATGTCGCGCAGGCCCTGACTGGACAGCAGACGCACGGCGAGCTTGAACGTCTGCGGCGGCACCGGCAGCGGGACGTGCCCGGCCCGCCGGATCGCCTGGCTCAGCGTGAGGACCCCGTCTCCGGCGATGTTGAACGTCCCCGGCGCGGCACCCTGGGTGGCGTGCAGGAGCGCGTCGAGTGCGTCCTGCGGGTGCAGCAGCTGGATGCGCGGGTCGTACCCCGCCAGGACGGGGGCGATCGACGGCGCGAGCAGTTCCCCGAACACCGTGGGCTCGGGAAGGCCGAGGATCGCCGGAATCCGCAGGATGGTCACGTCGATGTCCGGCCGCTTACGGGACATGCCCCGGACGTACCCCTCGACCGCCAGGTGGTCCAGGGGGATGCCTCCGCTGGGTTGGCGGCGGGCCGCCATGTCCTCGGTGAACATGGCCGGGTCCACACCCGAGGAGCCGTAGACGGTGGTCGAGGAGATCAGCACGAACCGCTTGACGCTGGCGGCCCGGCCGCAGGCCGCGATCACGTGCATCGAGCCCATGATGTTGGCCTCCTTGACGGCGGCGCGGCCGCCCGGGGCGAAATCGGTGTGGTGAAGCCCGGCGTGGACCACGGTGTCGATGCCGGCGTCCCGCAGGATGCTCTGCAGACGCGGCGACTGGGGGTCGAGCCGGACGAACTCGGCGTCCCGCATCCGGCGGCGGTGCTGCGGCGACGGTTTGACCGAGTCGATCGCCAGCACGCGCTCGACGGTCTCGGTCCGGAGCAGCATCCCCACGAGGTGGGCACCGAGGTACCTGCTCCCGCCCACGACGGCGACCGCCCGGGCGGGCCGACGGGTTGGCGCTTCGGGGTTCACCCAGACCACTGTAGCGGGGGACCCCCGCGTTCCGTTGCCCGGTCCGCGCCCCCGCCCAGCGCTCGCGACGCACCCCGCTCACGGCGCGCCACGCACCCCGCGCACGGTGGCACGCCCACCTCCGGGCGCCTCACCCCACCGGGCCCCGGACACACCGATGCCCGCCACCATCCTGGGTGACGGGCATCTGCTGCAGGTGTGAGTCCGGGCGCTACCGAGGCGCCGCCGGACTCACTTACCGAGCTTGCGACGCTGCACGCGCGTCCGGCGGAGCATCTTGCGGTGCTTCTTCTTGGACATACGCTTGCGGCGCTTCTTGATCACAGAACCCATAACGGGGGTCACCTACCTGTCGACTACTGGTCTGGGGCCTTGCAGCGGGCTTACTGCGTTCCGGCGTCTAAGCGGGCTCGGAAGCCGGTACGGAACCCGTCCAGACTACCCGTAGGCGGGGCCGCGGCGAAAACGGACCCGGCGCCAGATCCACCAGCGGGACGCGGGCGTCTCACCCGGCGGAGAAGTACGAGGTGTCCAGGTACTCGTGGACCGCCTTGGAATGCACGCGGAACGACCGCCCCACCCGCACCGCGGGCAACTCCCCTGAGTGGACGAGCCGGTAGACCGTCATCTTGGACACGCGCATCAGCGCTGCCACCTCGGCAACGGTGAGGAACTGGGAACCCCCCGCCGCCTGTGCGCCGCCTTCGGTCTTGTCGGTAGTCGCCATCTCTCAACCCTTCATGGCACGCGTCGTGCCGCAGGCTTCCCCTCCTGCGGTACTGACACGCACGTGCTGAGCATGAGCCTAGCGTGAAGGGTGTGATCAATGCGACGGGAGTGGGCAAATATCTTTGGCGACACGCCGTCCGACCGCAGCCTCACCCGCTCTGAGCAGGGCTTGTGTTAAACGCGGCGTCCCGCCGAGGTGGCTGACATCTCACCTGGCGGGACGGGAGTGGCGGGCGCGTCGGCGGCTCAGTCGTCCCGCTCGTCGTCGTCGGCCTTCTGCGCGGCCAGGGCCAGGTCTCTCGACTTGGTCGCCGACGCCTCCACCGCGTCCGCCACGGCCGACCTCACGCCGCCGGCCTCGAGCCGCCGGATCGCCGCCGCCGTGGTACCTCCCGGGGAGCAGACCGCCGCACGCAGGTCGGCGGGGCCGTCCCCCCCGGCGGTGAGCATCGCACCGGCGCCGAGGGCGGTGCCGGTCGCGAGCCGCAGCGCGACGTCACGGGGCAGGCCCTGTTCCACCGCCGCGTCCACCATCGCCTCGGCGAGGAGGAAGAAGTAGGCGGGGCCCGAGCCGGACACGGCCGTCACGGCGTCCATCTTGGACTCGTCGACGACGACGACGGCGCCGACGCTCTCCATGACCTTGACCACCTTCTCCAGGTGCTCGTCACGCGCGTAGCGCCCCTTACACACGGCCGAGACGCCCTGCCCCACGAGCATCGCCGTGTTGGGCATCACCCGCACGACCGGGGACCCCGCGCTGAGCTTGTTCTCCAGCACCGATGTGGGCACACCTGCCGCCAGGGACACCACGATCGACTCGTGGACGCTGTCGGAGATGGCGTCGCCGATCCGGTCGACCACCGCGGGGACGTCACCCGGCTTGACGGCCACCACGATCACATCCGCCCCCTCGCAGCCGATGTCCAGGCTGGTCGAGAGGATGCAGTACTTCTTGGCCAGCTCCGAGGCGCGGGGCTCGACGGCCTCGATCACCACGATGTCCGACTGCTCCGTCCCCGACTTGCGGAGACCTGCGATGAGGGCCTCGCCGATGCGTCCGCCACCGACCACTGCGATTCTCGTCATGTCCCCAACAGTGCCACACGTCCGCGACGGCCCTGTATGACGACTCCGCCCGCACCGTGAGGCGCGGGCGGAGTCGGGGCGGGGCCGGTCGGGTGCCGTGAACCGGTCAGGTGATCAATCTGAGCAACTGTGGCCCGCAGGTCACTCCCAGCCCGACGATCACCGCCAGGGCGATGCTCACCGTGTCGTTGGACCTGCGCAGCACGCGGACCATGGCGACCAGGCCGACGATCACGACGAGCGCGAGGGCCATGGCCACCCACGGCAGGTCTCGCCACAGCAGGTGGAAGCCGATGAACAGCGCCGCGCCGGCGACGCCCGAGGCCAGTACCTGCGCGACCAGGACCAGCCACTCCGTGGTCGAGGAGCGCACGGCCTGGTCGGCGTCGGCGGGGGCGTCGGCAGGAGCGTCGGCGGGGGCGTCGGCAGGAGTGTCCGGGCCGGAGTCGGTCGAGACGTCCGGCCGCGACGTCGCCGCGCCGCTCGCGGCCGCCCCTGCCGCTGCCGCGCCGGTGGCGGCGGCGCCTGTCGCGGCCGCACCCCTGGCCGCTGCTCCGCCGGCCGCGGCGTCGGTCGGGGTGTCGGCCGCGGCGTCGGCCGGGGTCTCGGCCGGGGTCTCGGGCGCTTTGTGGGGGGTCGAACCGCTGCCCGACGGAATGCCCCACGCTGACGTGTCCCCCGCCCGACCGGACGTCGTCGACGGAGCGGCCGTCGACGCCACCGAGGCCGGCGCTGCTGTGGGACCGGACGCGGTGGGACCGGAGCCGGTGGGTGCGGTGGGCCCCGCGGCAGCCGGCGAGGGGGCAGCCGGCGAGGGGCCGGCCGGTGCGTCGGCCTTCTTCACCGGCACGGTGGGGGCGGATCGATCCGTCGACGCGGCCGCCCCGGCGGCGGCGGTCCCCGCGACGCCTGCAGCGGCACCCGCGGCGACGCCGGGTGGGGTGTCCGAACGACCCGCCGGAGTCGGCCGGAAGGCGGGTGGCCCGGACCGCTCCCGGCTCGTGACCCCGTCCGCGGTGTCGTCCTTGGCCTTTCGCTTGCGACCGAACAGTCCGCGCAGCCCGCCCTTCTTGCCGGGATCGGCGGAGCGATCGGAGTCGGCCGACCAGGGCGAAGGCTGAGAATGTACCGGCTGCTGGTCCGACGCCTCCGGGGTCGCGACCTGTGGCTCGGCCTGCGGGGTCGCGGCCTGCGGGGTCGCGGCCTGCGGGGTCGACGGTGTCGAGGGCGTCTGTGACCGGGGCCCGGTCTGCGACTGTGTGGAGGCAGGGGGCTGCGCGGCGGGCTCCTGCGCACGGCGTCTGCCCGGCGCCTCGGAGGTACGCACGCCACCGGGCGCGTCCGCCTCGGGTGCTCGACGCCTGCCCGGCCGCACGTCCTGCCCGGCGGACGGTCTCGTCGTCTCGGACGCCTTCTCCCCCGCGGCGGACGGCGCCGCGGACGCCACCGCACCCGACCCCGCGTCCCCGGCGTCCTGCCCGGCACCCGCGTCGGCGTCCTGCCCGGTGGACCCCGAGGTCTGTGCCGAGGCCTGCTCGGCCTCACGGGCGCGGCGACGCGCGGCGCGGCTGCCGAGCTCGGTGTCGTCGGTGATCCGCGGGATCTCGCCCGTGAGCTCGGAGACACTCACGCCGCTGCCGCCCTCGTCCGCCCGCCGACGCCGACGCGCCTTGGGTGCGGCCGCGTCCGACTGCTCCGCGCCCATGCGCTTGAGCAGCTCCGCCACGGTGATCTGCTGACCGTCCTGATCCTCGGCCATCTCAGCTCCCCTTCCCGTCGCCGCCCGCGTCCCGGTCGAGACGCTGCAGAATGAGCCCCTCCCGCAGGGCCCACGGACAGATTTTCACACTTTCCAAACCCAGAGCCCTCATCGACGCCTCCGCCACCAGTGCTCCCGCGACCACCTGATGCGACCGGTCAGAGCTGATGCCCTCCAACTCTGCCCTGTCAGCGGCCGTCATGCGAGAGATAAACGCGATCACCTGCCGCAGTCCCGAGGCGGTGAGGATCCGCTCGACCCGCGGACCCTCCGACGACGGCGCCGCACCGGTGAGCCGAGCCAACGTGCGGAACGTCTTGGACGTGGCGCAGGCCAGGTCGGGGACACCGGCCGCCCGCAGTTCCCTGGCGGGGCCCTCCAGCTCGGCGTCGATGAAGTCGCGCAGCTGGTTGATGCGCTTGCGCTCCGGCGGATCGGTCTTGAACCAGTCGTGCGTCAACCGCCCGGCACCCAGCGGCAGACTGAAGGCGTACTCGGGCAGTTCGTCCTCACCGTTCGTCAGCTCCAGTGAGCCGCCCCCGATATCGAGGTTGACGATCCGACCGGCGCTCCAGCCGAACCACCGGCGGGCCGCGAGGAAGGTCATGCGCGCCTCGTCCTCGCCGGAGAGCACGCGCAGCGCGATCCCGGTCTCCTTCTCGACCTTCTCGAGCACCGCGTCCGAGTTGGCGGCGTCGCGAACGGCAGAGGTCGCCAGGGCCATGACCTCGCGGCACTTGGTGGCCTTGGCCAGGTCAGCGGCCTCGCTGACGGCGTCGACGAGCCTGGCGACGCCGGTCTTCGAGATGTTGTTGTCCTCATCGAGGTACTCGATGAGGCGTAGACGCGTCTTGGAGTCGTTCATGGGAGTGGGATGCCCCCCGCGATGGGCGTCGACCACGAGGAAATGGACCGTGTTGCTCCCGACGTCCAGGACACCTAATCTCACACGCCCACCCTAAACGGTCTACGGTCGCAGGTTGTGACCGCCACCGAACGCACCAGCAGCCCGGGCGCGCCCGCCGCGGAAGTCCCCCTCGACTTCCCCCGCGAGTGGTACACGTTCCCCGACCCGGCGAACGACCAGCATCTCGTGTCCGCGGACATGACGTGGCTGCTGTCCTCGTGGACGTGCGTGTTCGGCACACCGGCCTGCCACGGCATCGAGGCCGGGCAGCCCGACGCGGGCTGCTGCACACACGGCGCATTCCTGTGTGACGACGACGACCGCTCCCGCCTGACGGTGAACGTCGAGCTCCTGGGTCCCGACGACTGGCAGCACCGCGAGGCCGCGCTGGAGGCGGCGGAGGCCGAGGGCGGCGATCTCGAGCCGTGGCTGGAAGAGGACGACCTCACCGGGGACGACGGCGAGCCCGAGCCCGCTCTGCGGACGCGCCGCCTGGGCGGTCGGTGCGTGTTCTTCAACGACGTCGGATTCCCGGCCGGCTCGGGCTGCGCCCTGCACCACATGGCGGCGCGGACGGGCCGCACCCTGCCCGAGTCGAAGCCGGACGTGTGTTGGCAGTTGCCGATCCGCCGGACGCAGGAATGGGAGACCCGGGCCGACGAGGTCGAGGTCCTCCACACCCGTATCGCCGAGTACGACCGCCGCGGCTGGGGCCCCGGCGGGCTGGACCTGGACTGGTACTGCACCGGCTCGCCCGAGGCGCACGTCGGTGCCGAGCCGGTGTTCGTCTCGCTGCGCGACGAGCTGGTGGAACTGCTGGGGGCCGACTGCTACGAGGTGCTGGCCGCGGCGTGCCGGCGCCGCCGCCAGTTGGGGATCGTCGCGGTGCACCCCGCGACCGAGCGGGCGGCCTCCGGGTCCTGATCCGGCGCGGAGGCCGGGCGCGGCGGTCAGCCCTCGAACTTGTAGCCCAGCCCGCGGACCGTCACCAGGTGGACCGGCTTGCCCGGATCCTGTTCGATCTTGGACCGCAGCCGCTTGACGTGGACGTCCAGCGTCTTGGTGTCGCCCACATAGTCCGACCCCCAGACGCGGTCGATGAGCTGGCCGCGGGTGAGCACTCGCCCCGAGTTGCGCAGCAGGTACTCGAGCAGGTCGAACTCCTTGAGCGGGAGGGTCACCACACTTCCGCGGACGGTCACCGTGTGTCGCTCGATGTCCAGTCGCACCGGCCCGGACTCCAGTACACCGATGTCGTCCGCCTGGTCGCCCTCCGAGTCCGCCCCACGCCTCAGGACGGCGCGGATGCGGGCGATGAGCTCACGGGCGGAGTAGGGCTTGGTCACGTAGTCGTCGGCCCCCAACTCCAGCCCGACCACCTTGTCGATCTCGCTGTCGCGCGCGGTCACCATGATGACCGGGACGCTCGAGGTCACGCGCAACCGCTTGCACACGTCGGTTCCGGACATGCCCGGGAGCATGAGATCCAGTAATACGATGTCGGCGCCCTCCGCGTCGAAGCTCTCCAGCGCTGTCGGGCCGTCGCCGGCGATGGTGACCTCGAAGCCCTCCTTGCGCAGGAGGAACGCCAGCGGATCCGCCAGCGAGGCCTCGTCCTCTACGATCAGCACCCTGGTCACGGCACCTGGTCCTCTCCTTGTCGGTCGTGCTCGGCGGGGGCCGGGGGCCCCTCGCCACCCGGCTCCACATGGGCCGGAAGTTCGAGTGTGAACGTCGACCCGGTCCCGGGTCGGCTCCAGATGCTGACGGCGCCGTTGTGGTTCTGTGCCACGTGCTTGACGATCGCCAGTCCCAGTCCGGTCCCGCCGGTGGCCCGGGACCGGGCCTTGTCCACGCGGAAGAACCGTTCGAAGACGCGGGTCTGGTGCTCGGGCGCGATGCCGATCCCCCGGTCGGTGACCCGAAGCATGACGGTGTCGCCGTCGAGTGACCGGGTGATCGAGACCGGGGTGCGTTCGGGCGAGTAGTTGACGGCGTTCGAGATGAGGTTGGTCAACGCGGTGACCAACAGGGTCCAGTCGCCCGACACCTCGAGCCCGGACGGGGCGTCGGTGATCAACTCGATCCCCGCCGCCTCCGCCGCGGCAGCCGACCGGCGCATCGCCTCGTCCACCACGGCGTCCACGTCCACCGGCTCGGGATCGCGGATCCGCTCCGCGCCCTGCAGCCGGGACAGCTCGATGAGCTCGGAGACCATCTTGCCCAGTCTGTGGGCCTCGTTCACCACGCGTCCGCCGAAGTACTCGACCGACTCCGGGTCGTCCTTGGACTCGAGCAACGCCTCGGCCAGCACCGCCATCGCCCCCACCGGGGTCTTGAGTTCATGGGACACGTTGGCCACGAAGTCGCGTCGGGCGGCCTCCATGCGGCGCTGTTCGGAGTCGTCGTCGGCGAACACCACCGCGAACTGCCCGAGGTGACCGCCGAGGATCTCGCTCCGACCGCTCACCGACGGGATTCGACGGCGCCCCGCGGTGACCTTGGCGGGAAGGTCGAACGCCGACGGCTGGCCGGAGGCGAACGTGGCCTCGGCGGCGCTCCACACCGGGTCCACCAGGAGCCGGTCGTCCACGATCCCCAGTTCCGCGGCGCGACGGTTGTAGAGCACCACGTCCTGATGGCGGTCCACCACGGCCAGCGCGTAGGGAGCCTGGTGGTACACCGCCCGCAGGACCTCCAGCCGGCTCGGCCCCTGCTGCTCGGCCAGCCGGAGCTCACGGCGTGCGTGCAACCGGGGGACGACGAAGCCGCCGACGATGAAGCCGACCACCGCGGCGACGATCGCGAGGGCGATCCCGAAACTGACCTGCACGTGCCAGATACTACGGTGCGGCGAACCGACGACCACAACAGAGAACCCCCGTCCATCCGCGGGAAGTCCGCAGGTGGACGGGGGTTCTCCGTGTGTTCACCGGAGTGTCACCTACTTCTGGGCGCCCTGGCTGGCGACTGCGGCGGCCCCCGCGGCCGCGGCCTCCGGGTCGAGATAGGTGCCACCCGGGTTGGCGACCAGACCGGAGTCGTCGAAGCGGTAGACGAGCGGGATGCCGGTGGGGATGTTCAGGCCCGCGATGTCCTCGTCGGAGATGCCGTCGAGGTGCTTGACCAGCGCACGGAGCGAGTTGCCGTGCGCGGCGACCATCACGGTCTTGCCCTCCGCCAGCTGTGGGGCGATCTCGGCGGCGTAATACGGGATGAACCGGTCCACGACGTCCTTGAGGCACTCGGTCAGCGGCACCTCCGGCAGGTCGGCGTAGCGGGCGTCCGCCGACTGCGAGTACTCGTTGTCCGGGTCGATCGCCGGCGGCGGCGTGTCGTAGCTGCGGCGCCACAGCATGAACTGCTCGTCGCCGTACTCGTCCTTGATCTCCGCCTTGTTGAGGCCCTGGAGCCTGCCGTAGTGACGCTCGTTGAGCTTCCAGTGCCGCACCACCGGGATCCAGTGCCGGTCGCAGGCGTCGAGCGCGATGTTGGCCGTCGTGATGGCCCGGCGGAGCAGGGACGTGAACAGGACGTCCGGCAGGATGCCCTCCTCGGCGAGGAGCCTGCCTCCGCGGACCGCCTCCTCGCGTCCGAGGTCGGTGAGGTCCACATCGACCCATCCGGTGAACTGGTTGGAGGCGTTCCACGTGGACTGACCGTGACGCAGCAGGACGAGGGTTCCGTAAGCCATGCGGCCATTATGACCCGACGCACGAGGACTACGGTGCAGACATGACCACAGACGCCGGCAACACCCCCGATCGACCCGACCGGCCGTGGACCGACCACTACACCCCGGGCACCGCGCACGACCTCGCGTACGGCAGCACCACGCTGATCGATCAGTTCGACGACGCCGTGCGGGCCTACTCCGACCGGCCCGCGACCGAGTTCTTCGGCCGCCTGACCTCCTACTCCGAGATCGGCAGCCGGGTCCGCCGCGCCGCCGAGGGGCTGCGGCGCCTCGGGGTGGGTCGCGGGGACCGGGTCGCGGTGCTGTTGCCGAACTGTCCGCAGGGGATCGTCGTGTTCTACGCCGCGCTGCGGATCGGCGCGATCGTGGTCGAGCACAACCCGCTCTACACCGCCGACGAGCTCGCGGGCCCGTTCGCCGACCACGGCGCGCGGGTGGTGGTGACCTGGAACGTCGTCGCCGGCACGGTGCGCGAGCTGGCCGACCGCCCGGGAACGGCCATCGAGCACATCATCGCCGTCGACCTGCTCGACGAACTCCCCGCGGCCAAGCGCCTGGCGCTGAAGCTCCTGCCCGTCCCGTCGCTGCGCGCCTCGCGAGCGAAGCTGTCGGTCCCCGCCCCCGGGACCCTGGATTGGCGAGATCTGGAGACCGGGCCGGAGCTGGACTTCTCCCATCCGCGGCCGCGCGCCGAGGATCCGGCGCTGATCCTCTACACCTCCGGCACCACCGGCACGCCCAAGAGGGCCACCCTCTCGCACGCCAACCTGGTGGCCAACGCCACGATGGGCGAGGCCTGGGTGCCCGGGCTCGAGCCGGGTAGGGAGCGGTTCCTGGCCTCGCTTCCGATGTTCCACGCGTACGGGGTGACGATGTGCGTGGTGTTCGGCATCGCCCAGGGCGCGCGGCTGCAACTCGTGCCGACACCCGACATGGACCTCATCATGCCGATCCTGGCCAAGGACCTGCCGACCTTCATCCCGGCAGTCCCACCGATCTACTCGAAGATCCTCGAGGAGGCCGACCGGCGGGGGATCTCGCTGCGGGGCGTGCGGCACTCGTTCTCTGGCGCGATGAGCCTGCCCGCCGACCTCATCGGCAGGTGGGAGGCCGCGACCGGGGGCCTGCTGGTGGAGGGATACGGGATGACCGAGACCTCCCCCATCACCGTCGGCAATCCCATGTCGACGGCGAGGCGGGCCGGCAGCATCGGCATCCCCTTCCCCGACACCGATGTCCGCGTCTCCCACAAGGACGATCCCTCCGTCGACGCCTCCCCGGGCGAGCCCGGCGAGCTGCTGGTCAGGGGCCCGCAGGTCTTCCCGGGGTACTGGGGAAACCCCGAGGCCACGGCCGAGACCTTCCACGACGGATGGCTGCGCACCGGCGACGTCGTGACCCAGGATCCCGACGGTTTCCTCCACGTGGTGGACCGCATCAAGGAGATGATCGTCACCGGCGGGTTCAACGTGTACCCCTCCGAGGTCGAGGCGGTCCTGCGCAGGGCCCCGGGCGTGGCCGACTGCGCGGTGGTGGGCCGGCGCGGCCCGGACGGCGGCGAGCAGGTGGTGGCCGCGGTCGTGCTCGAACCGGGCGCCGAGCTCGACGCCCCGGCCCTCCGCGCCCACTGCAGGGCCTCGCTCACCGGGTACAAGGTCCCGCGCGAATTCGTGCAGGTGGCCGAGCTGCCCACCAACCCGATGGGCAAGGTCCTGCGCAAGAAGGTCGCGGAGCTGATCAACTCCTGAATCCGACCGCCGAACTGGCCGCATGGATACCACCGTCAACGTATGGGTTGACATGCATTCCCATTCGTACGTACCGTGTACTCACATCAGGAAGGGAATTGACATGAGCCAGTCATCTGAGACCGCGCTGCGCACTTCGAAGTCGCAGAGGATCAATCTTCGAGCAAGCGAGCGGCAGGAAGAGATTCTGCGCCGCGCCGCGTCAGCGACCGACACCTCTATGACCGAGTTCATCCTGGGAAGTGCCGTCGATCAGGCCGAGAAGGTTCTTGCCGATCGCAGATGGTTCACGGTGTCCCAGGAACAGTGGGACGAGTTTAACCGTCTGCTCGACACGCCATTGGAGGACAGCTCCAAGCTCCGTCGACTAGCCGCCCGCCCATCGCCGTTCTCTGCTTCCGAGAACGAGTGACGGCCAAGGATGCCGTATTGCGCCCCACGGAAGCTATTGCGCAGCGACGTCACCGAGGGTTTCGATAGCGGTGCGGCGGAACTCGACTCGTGGTTGGACGAGTACGCGTACGTCAACCAACGGGCCAACAACGCGGTCACTTACGTCAGTACCGACGGCGATCGGGTAGTGGGTTACTACTCGATCGTCGTCGCTGCGGTGGAACTCGCGCAGGTGCCTGAGCGACTGACCAAAGGCGGTCGCCCGGCCGAGTTGCCGTGCATACTGCTCGCTCGTCTAGCCGTTCACAGGTCCACCCACGGGCACGGGCTAGGCGCTGGCCTGCTTCAGGACGCCCTCAAGAGAGCCGCCGTAATCAGCGAGTCCATCGGTGCGGCCGCGTTGCTCATCCATGCTCGCGACGACGGTGCCCGGGAATTCTATCTCCACAACGGCAACTTCCTGAGCTCTCCGACCGACCCGATGCATCTGTTCTTGCCGATGAAGGACATCCGCAAGGTATTCCTACCGGGCTGACTAGTACCCCTCACTCGCGACTCGCAACACATCCTTCGCGGACTCGAGCCACCGAAACGGTTCGATCTCCACCGCCACCGGATCCCCTGACCACAGCGAGGCGGGTTCCCAGTACCAAGCCGCAACGTTCCCCTCGACGAACGCAAACTGCTCCCCAGCTCGGTCGAGATCACCCAGAACAATATGCGCCGACGCCAAGTTGACTGGCCTGCTGATATTCCCGATGTCGTCCGATACCGCACTCAGCAATCGTATGGCTAACTCCGGATCGTCGGGGATTGAGCAGAAGGCCAGAGCGTTGCTCCACACAGCGTTCTGCGGGTCGTTCAGCCAAGCTTTACGTGCCCGGTGCACCGCAGCAAACCTGTCCCCCGCTTGGATCGCCAGAACAATGTCCTCCAATACCTGGTCCACGTCGGTCGATTCCGAATCGCCGTTTCGGAGTTCGCTCATCGCCGACTGGCCGAGCGCTTTCCACAGCACGGACACGGGAAACTGTCTTTCGATCAAAACCTCAGATTTCACCCCCGAAAGAGCCGACATTTCTTGCGAATCGTTGACCCAGGCAATCTCGAGCTCGATCGATCGTGTGCACCACTCCCGAGGTGAGGTTCTGGTGAACCGCTCGTAAACCCACCTGGACACGGACTGCCCTCCGCGCAAGACCCTGTGGTCAAGCGCGGCCTCCGTCCGTTCGTACCCCTCCAGTTTCCATGCGATCAGGTGGGCTGCTGCCGCGTCTTCTACCCACCGATCAATGAGATTGCGCCCCGCGCCTTTCCGGGTCTCGTGCATGAGGTGATCGAGAGTGATCTCGCCCTCAGCAGCGCGGCAGACCGTGAGGCAATTCTCAACGTATCGGAGCCACGGCTGCATCGTCGGAGCGGAGGGGAGAGGTTCCCCGGACCCGGACTCCCTGGCCCAGATAGCCAAGCTGAGGTCGTAGAGGAGTTGCCTCTCGACCGCTGGCGCCAGAAAACTTCTGAGGACCATGTCCGGACTTATCCCCCGCTCCCCCAATAACCCGAGCGCCGAGGTCACGTAAACTGCCCTCCTCAGCGGGTCCCGCCACGGCGGGGTGAGAACCTTGTCGCGCACGAAGCGAAGAAGAGTGGCCGTCGGCCACGTTGCGTCTGGAGGGACGCCCACCCTCTGCAGGACGTCCTTACCCAGATCGACGTTGCCCCATTCCCATTCGAGCCGTCGACGCTCGACAGCGATGCTGCGGATCGACTCACAAGCCCCGTCACCACCGCAAAGTGCATGACCGCTCGACGAACACTCGTTAGCAAAATAGTCGAGTGCAGCAACGTGAAGCTCGGAATACATGATCCGAATCGTAGGTCACCCGCCAGCCGAGGTCTCCGCGATCGCAGGCGATAGGCCCTAATCCGGCTGCGGCAGATCCGCGGTGAGGTGACGGAACGCGTGGAGATTGCGCAGCGGCTCACCGCGCGAGACGCGCCACTCCCACTCCCGGCGGATCGAGGTGTAAAACCCGATCTCGAGCAGGATGTTGAAGTCGTGATCCGCGGCCTCGAGCACCTGGCCCAGCACGCGGTCGAGCTCCTCCTCGGTCACCGCCACGAGCGGCATCCGGCCCACAAGATAGATGTCACCGTTGTTGTCCAGCGTGTACGCCACCTGGTACAGGCGCCGGTTGCGCCGCAGCAGGTACTTGTAGACCTTCTCGAAGTCTTCGTCGGGCTTGCGGCAGACGAACGCCTCGATCCGCACGCTCTCCCGGTTCACCGTCAGGTGGCAGGCGGTCTTGAGGCGCTTCTCCCCCGGCAGCTGCACCACGAAGACCCGGCCGTCGGCCAACGTCGACTCGATGTCCCGCTCCACGAGGAAGTCGCGGATCAACTCCAGGGTCGGGCCGTCGACCTCGTCGGCACCGCGAGGCGCAGCCCCGCTGCCCTCGTCCATGCGCTTGTTCTCGGTGGGGTCGATCATCGTGGCTCCTTCGGTTCGACTCCCCTGTACTCGTGAGCGGTTCGTCGCGGGGGGAGGTTCGGACGGGGCGCTCGACCGGCGGGCGCCCCGGGGTGTCAGGAGGCGGTGGCCGCCTCTCGCCGGGCCCGGTGAGCGGCCACCGTGCCCGCGTACGAGGCGAGAAGTCCATCGGCGGTGGAATCCCAGGAGAACCGGGAGGCGTGAACCGGGGCGGCCCGCGACATGGACAGGCGGCGCGCGTCGTCGTCGAGCAGTCCCACCAACGTGGCCGCCCACTCGCGCGGGTCGTGACCGACCACGGTGATCCCCGTGCGGCCGTGATCGACCGCCGTGGGCAGACCGCCCACAGCCGCCGCCACCACCGGCGTCCCGCAGGCCTGCGCCTCCAGTGCCACGAGGCCGAAAGACTCCGAATACGACGGCACGGCCACCACGTCGGCGGCGCGGTACACGTCCACGAGTTCCGCGGGTGGCCGCGGCGCGAGGAAACTCACCCGGTCGGCCACGCCCAGCTCGTCGGCCAGGTCCATGAGTGAACGGGGGCGCTCCAGCCCGGACCCGCTGGGCCCGCCCACCACCATCAGACGCACGTCCCGGTGCGGCTGCTCCCGCACGATCTCGGCCAGTGCACGGACGATCACATCGGGGGCCTTGAGCGGCTGGATCCGGCCGACGAACGCGACCACCTCGGACCGCTGCCCCAGCCCCAACGCCCGGCGGGCCCGCTCTGTGCCGCGCTGCGTCCCGGGGGTGTACTGCTCGAGGTCGGCGCCCGGGGGCACCACGTCGATGTGGGCGGGGTCGGCGTCGTAGTAGCCCACGAGTTCGTCGCGCTCGCCGGTGGTGTTGACCACGAGGCGGTGCGCGGAGTCCACGATCTGCTGCTCGCCGATGCGCCGGGACTCAGGCTCCGGGACGTCACCGTCGGCGAGGACCGCGTTCTTCACCTCCGCCAGGGTGTGCGCCGTGTGCACCAGGGGTACGCCCCAGTGCTCGGAGGCCACCAGACCGGCCTGCCCGGACAGCCAGTAGTGGGAGTGGATGAGGTCGTAGTGCCCGGGTGCATGACCGGCCTCCGCCCGCATCACACCGGCCACGAATGGGCAGAGCTGCGTGGGCAGGTCCTCCTTGCACAGGCCCTCGAACGGCCCCGCCACGATGTTGCGCACCAGCACGCCGTCGCCGGCCTGCTCGACCGGCGGCTGCGAGGAATGGGTGGCGCGGGTGAAGACCTCGACCTCCACGCCCCGGCGGGCCAGCCGACGGGCGGTCTGCAGAACGTACACGTTGAGCCCGCCCGCATCGCCCGTTCCCGGCTGCGCCAACGGCGAGGTGTGGAACGACAGGACGGCGATGCGCCTCGGGAGGGGGGCCTCGGCGCCGGTGCGGAGATCGGAGACGGTCACCTCACCGATTGTGCCCGCGACGACGACGCGGCGCACTCCGGCGCGAGAGGGCCCGCCCGTCGCCCCGGCGCGGATCCGCGGCTACAGCTCGGCGGCGAAGGCGTCGAGCTCGGCCAGGAACCGCGGCGTCTCCTCGAGGAACGGTGCGTGCGCCGACTCGGCGAACCCCACGTAGCGCGCACCAGGGATCATCTCGGCATTGGCCCGGCCGGCCGAGGGCAACACCACCCCGTCGTGCTCGCCGTGGATCACCAGCGCGGGGATGGCCAGGCCACGCAGGGTGTCGTCGTGGTCCACCCGTCGCGTGAGCAGCTTCTGCCGCACCGCGGGGGGCGTGGCCAGGGAGAGACCGAAGATCCGCTGGCGGCTCACCCCGTCGCCGGACCGCATCATGGCGGTCCCGAAGCCCGCCAGGGTGGCGATCGCGGTTCCCGGATCCTCGGCGAACCCGCCGTCGGCGACCGCCATCATGGCCGGGCCGACCGCACCGCCGGCGGAGCGTGAGACCGCGGTGACCGCTCCACACAGCACCAGCCCGGCGACCCGGCCCTCGCCGCGTGAGGCCAGGTAGTCGGAGACCACGATCCCGCCATACGACCAGCCGAGCAGGATCGCGCCCCCGGGCCCGGCGCCCCCGGCCCCGGCGTCCTCGGCCCTGGCGTCCCCGGCCCCGGCGTCCTCGGCGGGGTCACCACCGATCCCGGCCGCGTCGAGCACCGCCTCGAGGTCGTCCGCCCACTGCTCGGAGGAGTCATACCCCGTCTCGGCCACCCCGGAGTGCCCGTGCCCGCGCAGGTCCACCGCGACCACCCGGAACCGCTCGGCCAGCGCGTCCAGCAGCTCCGGCCCCCAGCTGGCGCTCGACTGGGCCCAGCCGTGGACCAGCACCAACGGGCGGGCGGCGGGGTCGCCGAGGAGGCGGTAGGCGAGGGCGGTGCCGTCGGAGGAGACGACCGACGAGACGGCGGGGGCGGGGGCGGCTGCGGAACTCATGAGGCTCATCGTGCCAGCCACAGATCCGGCTGAGCTGTCCAGATCCCGCACATCGTCGATGGCCCGCGTGCCCCACCGAGAACTGCGCGCGCCGTCCGCATCACCGGAACTCTGCGCCCTGCCCACCCCTGCCTACGCGCATTCCGCCCGGGTACGCGGGCGCAAGGGACCACTCGGCACGCACAAGTCGGTTGAGGCCGGGCGTTCCGGCCGCACAGATCGGACCGGGGCGGTTACCGTGGTCCAATGGCTACCACCACCACCAAGCTCGACTCCGACGTCGTGGTCCGCACCTTCTTCGACGCCCTCGTCTCGGGCGACGTCACCACCGCCTCCGAGCTGCTCGCCGAGGACGTGTGGTGGGCCAACATCGGGCTCCCCACCATCCGGGGCAAGCGCGATGTGGTCAAGGCGCTGTCGGCCCTGGGCGGCAGCGTGGACTTCGACGCGGAGATCCACCACCTCGCCGTGGGCGCCCCCGCCGACCCCACCACCCCCGGCTCCCCGACGATCGTGCTCACCGAACGCACCGACTACCTGGGGGTCGGGCGATTCCGCTGCGGGTTCTGGGTGTGCGGGCGACTCGAGGTCCGCGACGGCCTCGTGTGCGGCTGGCAGGACTACTTCTCCAAGTCCGACATGGCCCTCGGCGCGGTGCGCGGACTCGTCGGAATGGTCACCGGCCGGGGCCGCTGACCTCGTCGTCGTCCTCCGACTGCCCCGCCTCCCGCTCGCGGTGACAGGCCAGCCGCCAGACGTTCTCTCCCCCGCGCCGGCGGTACTCGAGTTCATCGAGCGCCTCCACCGCGATCGCCAGCCCCCGGCCCCGGGCGGCGAAGACGTCCGGCATCTGCACGGCACGCAGGTCCACCCGGGCGGGGCTGCCGTCGTCGGTGAAGCGCGCCTCGAGGCGGTCCGGCGTCACCTCCAGTACGAGGTCGAGGTGCACCGGGCCGCCGTCGGCCGCGTGCTCGATGATGTTCGCCCCGATCTCCGCCACGGAGATCTCGAACCGCAACCGCACCTCCTCCTCGACCTCACCGGCCGAGAGCGTCTCCCCGATCAGATCGAGGATCCTGTCGAGCGTGCCCTCACCCGTGGTGAGGGTCAGCTCCCGACGCTGGTCAGCCGCCATCGAAGGCGGAGTCCGCCGACTCGTGCGCGGTCAGAACCCGGTCGAGCCGGGTGAGCTTCAACACGCTCGTGACCTGTGCGTTCGGGGCCGCGATACGAAGGTCGCCCCCGGCTTGCCTGGCGGCTTTGAGTCCGGATATCAACGCCCCGAGTCCCGAGGAGTCGATGAACTCGGTGGCGCTGAGGTCCACCACCACCCGGCGCGACCCGCCGTCGACCAGCTCACGGAGCTGGTCGCGGAGGCCGGGGGCGGCCACCATGTTCAGTCGACCGGTCGGCTGAACCACCACTGCGGTGCCGGCCTCCCGGATGTCGTAGGCGGTCATGTCGCTCCTTCTCTGTCGGGTCCACGGTAGCGAGCGGCCCGGAAGACCACCGAGAGAATCAACAGGTCGAACACCACCCAGACGAGGTTCGCCGTGACGCCGAGGACGGAGATCGCCCCCAGGTACAGCCGCACCACCCCGATGACGGCCGCCACCACCAGGAACGCCATGACGATGAGTTGCGGCCGGAAGAGGTACCACGGCGTCGCGTCCTCCCCCTGGCGGGTCTTGGGGGTGACCGCGAAGTCGAGGGGTTTACCGAAGTAGACGTTGCGCGCGGCGGTCCAACAGGCCGCGATCCACACGGGGAAGAGGGCGAGGCTGTACTGCTGTCCCCGCCAGGTCGGGGTGCCCCGGCCGGCGATGAAGAACAGCAGCTGGCTCAGAACGAGGAACGGGATGAGTCGCGCGAAGAAGTCCACGCTCCACGCCTGGACGGGCAGCACGCCGAAGGTCAGGTAGATGACCGGGGCGGCGAAGTATGCCAGTGCCGCGAAGCCCGAGAGGTAGCTCCACATCGTGGACCAGTACATCAACCGCTGGGCCAGCGTCAGACCCCGCTGCACCAGGGGGTTCTCGCGCAGCATCACCTGGATCGTGCCCTGTGCCCACCGCAGTCGCTGGGTGAGCATCGTCTTGGGGTCCTCGGGCGCCAGACCATAGGCCAGCACCTCGTGGTGGTAGGCGGTCCGCCATCCCGCAGCGTGCAGACGCATCGCGGTGGCCATGTCCTCGGTGACCGAGATGGTCGCCAGCGCCTGGGTGGGTTCCGCCTCGTCGGCCCGGTCGATGTCCACGGCGCGGATCAGCGCGCGGACCGACTCGACCGCTCCCAGCGGCGACCACTCGCGGTCGGCGAGCTGGTCGAGCACCAGGTCGTCGAGCACTATCGCGTCCGCCCCGTGCTCGTCCAGCGCGGCGATCGCCTCGAGGTCCGACCGGATCGCGCCCATGTCGGCGTCCACCACGGTGCGCGCGGCCGCGTCCACCGTCTGCTGGAACCCGTAGGTGATCTCCGCGAGAGACCCACCCGCCCTGAGTTCGGCGCGGGCGGTGCGCACGGCCCGCCGGACGGTTCCGAGCGCCTCCCCCACCTCGGGCTGGTCCGCCGGGACCGTGCGCTGTGCCCGCCTGATCACCCTGCCGGCCGTCCGCAGGGCGCGATCCACCCCGTCCTCCACGGCCTTGACGTACCCCGTGATGCCGAGCTGCATCAGCGCCTCGCGACGGAGCACGGCGTTCGACCCGCAGAAGAACGCCGCGTTCCACCCGTCCTTGCCCTGCTGGATGGGCCCGTAGAACAGGGGTGCCTGGCTGCCCAGCGGGTCGGACTCGGGGACGTTGGTGAAGTACTGCGGGGTCTGGACCAGCGCCATACCTTCGTCAGTGAAGTACCCGAGGGTCCGGTCGAGGATCTCCGGCTCGGGGACCTGGTCCGCGTCCAGGATCAGCAGGAACTCGCCGTCCGTGTGCAGCAGTGCGTTGATGAGGTTTCCCGCCTTGGCGTGGCGTGGCTTGTCGGTCCAACTGGCCGACCGGGTGAGGTAGTCGACCCCCAGCTCCGCGGCGGCGGCCTGGAGTTCCGGACGGGCGCCGTCGTCCAGGATCCACGTGCGGTGCGGGTAGCGGATGCGCTTGGCGGCCGCCGCCGTGTCGAGCACCAGGTCGAGCGGCTCGTTGTAGGTGGTGATGAATACGTCGACGCTCAGCCCCTCCGGCGCCGGGGGCGGCTCGGGGCGACGACGCAACCGCCACATGGTCACGGCGAAGAGGATCGAGTCGATCAGGCTGTAGGTCTCGGCCAGGACCAGCGGGACGGCGATCCACCAGGCGTCCCAGTTGACCGAGAACAACCACCGCCACACGATGTAGTTCAACCCGACGATCACGGTCACCACGATGAGCAGCCGCAGGTAGGGCGAGGGGTACTCGCTGCGCGGCACCGGCGGGGCCGGGACCGTGCTCACGCCGCCTCTCTCCGGACGGCCACCACGGTCACGTCGTCCAGCGGGGGCCGGCCCGCCACCAGGTCGCGGGTCGCAGCCGTGAGCTCGTCGGGAAGGGCGAAGGGTTGCACGAACTGCCACACCGCGGCGGGGTCGCTGTCCTCGTCCAACAGATCGAGCAGACCATCCGAGCAGATCACCAACACGTCGCCCGGCTCTAGCTGTGCCTCATCAGAGGCCCAGGTGGTCCCGGGGAGGATCCCGATGGGGGGCCCGCCCTCCTCCAGGGGCTCGATCCGCCCGTCGGAGCGCCGCACCAGCGCAAGGCCGTGGCCCGCATCGGTGTAGCGGATCGTCCCGCTGGGCAAGTCTATAGCGGCGAGGAGCGCCGTGACGAAGGTCGAGGTGAGCTCGCAGTCCTCGGCGAGGTGCTCGGCCGCGAGCGTGGTGACTGCCCCCGTGTCCTGCGCGCCGTCGGCGGGGCCGAACCGGTCGAGCACCCGGGAGGCCCCCCGGACCGAGGCGCGAACCGAGGAGGACAGGATCGCGGCCCCGAGCCCCTTGCCCATCACGTCGGCGACGGTGAGCATCAGGGTGTCTCCACGACTGTAGTGGTCGAAGAAGTCTCCGCCGACGGTGAACGCCGGGAGGCAGACGGCGGCGATCCGGTAGCCCTCGAGTCCGGTGAGGGGGCGCGGGAGCAGCTGGGTCTGTATCTCCGCGGCCCGGTCCAGCTCCGCGGACCGCTCGAGTTCCCGTTGCGCCCACTCGGCGAGCTCGGTGAACGCCTCGATCTGCTGCGGGTCGAGGTTCCGGGGCTCGAAGTCATAGACGCAGAAGGTGCCCACCGGATGACCTGTGGGGCCGTAGAGCGGATAGCCGGCGTAGAACCGGACCCCGTCCGGGCCACCGATACCGGGGATCTCGGCGAACTCCGGGTCGGCGGTGGCGTCCGGGATCACCAGCGCAGGGTCGTCAGGGCGGCGGTACGCCCGCGCGATGGTGGTCCGGCAGACCGTCTTGTCCCGGGGCACCTCCTCCACCTCGAGCCCGTGGATCGACTTCATCCACAACCGGTCGTCGTCCATCAGGGACAGGGATGCCGCGGGGACGCCGAGGACCCGGCGCGCCATGTTCGTGACCTGGTCGAACCGGCCCTCGGGCGGGGTCCCCAACAACCCCAGCCGCTCCACGTCGCGCACCCGCTCGGCCTCCACTGGTGCGGGGATGCTCCACGGCGGCGGGGTCATCTCGTACGGCTCCCTCTGGTCAGGGCGTCCGCCATGGCGGCGGCGGACTCCGGGCTGCTGGCCAGGCGCCAATCGGTCTCCTTGTGGTGGTCGAACCACACGAACGCCGTCAACTCTTCTCTCGAATCAAGGTACCCGACGAGGTCCCTGGCCCACTCGGACTTGGGCCCACCCGCCTCCGCGCTGGCCACCTCGGTGACCATCACGGGCACTCCCGGTGCGATCGTGGCCACCTCGTCCAGGGTGGGGCCGAGGATCTCGTCCGGTTCCTGCCAGGAACTCCACGCCTGGGTGGTACCCCAGTTGTAGCCGTCGACGCCCACCACGTCCACGTACTCCTCGCCCGGGAAGAGCGGGGCCACCGGGCTGCTCCCGGGGTGCGGGACGTTGACGGTCCAGACCCACCGAACGTTGTGCACCGCTTCGGCGGCGAAGAGGTCGTGCACATGCCGCCACGCTTCCACATAGGTCTGCGAAGGGGTACCGCCCCGCGGGCTCCACGGGTACCAGTCGCCGTTGGCCTCGTGGGCGAATCGCAGGTACACCGTGTCACCCCAGGCGGCCAGTTCGTCGGCCCAGCGATAGAGGTGGTCGTCGTGGACCCCCGCGGCGATCTCCTCCATCGGGAACGCCCCGCGGTCGTACACCCCGTCCGCGATCCACCGCCACGGCTCCCACGTGATGATCGGGTCCGCACCCCATTCCCGGACGGCGTCCAACTCGGCGATCGGGGGCGGGGAGGAGAAGTCGACGAACCACATCACCACACTCGGCCGGGCACCCACGGTGTCGGCGACCGCACGGAGCTCCTCCGGGGCGGCAGGTCCGCCGGGAGTGCTCACCCCGAAGCGCGGACACGCCTGCCCGGGCGCGTCGAGTGGCGCCAGAAGGGGGTCGGCGGCGACGTCGCACTGCCGCGAGGATCCACACGCCACACACATCACCGCCACCACCACCGAGACCAGGGCCATCCGCACCGCACGCATCGTCGACCATTGTCTCCGTCGCGCGCCACTGGGACTGCTGTTCTAGCCTGAGACCATGAGTGTCGATCACCCCGCCATCCGTGAGCACCTCACCGCTCTCCCCGCCGACACCCGCATCGCGGTGGTGACCGGCGCCTCCTCCGGGATCGGCGAGGCCACCGCACGCGAACTGGCGCGGCTGGGATTCCACGTGGTCGTCGGAGCCCGACGACTCGACCGACTGGAGGCGCTCGCGGACGAGATCGGCGGCACCGCCATCCCCCTGGACGTCACCGATCCCGTCTCGTGCGAGGCGTTCTGCGCGGCCGTGCCCCGGTTGCACGTGCTGGTCAACAACGCCGGCGGCGCCAAGGGGACGACCACCGTCATGGACGCCGACGAGGATCAGTGGCGATGGATGTGGGAGACCAACGTCCTGGGCACCCTGCGGCTCGTGCGCGGACTCATGCCGGTGCTCGTGGACACCGGCGACGGGCTGGTGGTGACCATCACCTCGATCGCCGCGCTCGAGTCCTACGACAAGGGCAGCGGGTACACCTCGGCCAAGCACGCGCAGGCCGTCCTGCACCGGACGCTCCGCGGGGAGCACCTGGGCGAGCCCGTGCGGTTCACCGAGATCGCGCCCGGCATGGTGGAGACCGAGTTCTCACTGGTGCGATTCGACGGCGACGACGACAAGGCCGGCGCCGTCTACGAGGGACTGACCCCCATGGTCGCCAGCGACATCGCCGAGATCGTGGGATTCGTGGCGAGCCGGCCGTCGCACGTCAACCTCGACCAGATCGTGGTCAAGCCGAGGGACCAGCACTCCGCGATGCGGGCGCACCGGCGCTGACGACCGCGTCCCGCGCCGTATCCGGTCGTCCGGCACCGCCGGCCAGGCCAGGCTTACCGATGTTCGGTTAGGCTTACTGACCTGGTAAAACACCCTCGCCGGTCCTACTCTGGGACCCCCGGGGCACACCACGCCCCCGCGAACCTCGACGCCCGTCGAGGTCCCCCGAGAGGAAGGGTTCCATGATCATGGCCAAGAAGTCCTCGTTCACCGAACTGTTGTCCGCGCAGGTCGGCCACGAGTTCGCCGCGAGCCAGCAGTACATCGCGATCGCGGTGTGGGCCGACGCCAAGGACCTGCCGCAGCTCGCGGGCCGCTTCTACCAGCACAGCCTCGGAGAGCGGAACCACGCGATGATGATGGTGCAGTACATGCTCGACCGCGACATCGAGGTGACCATCCCGGCCGTCCCCGGCCCGCAGGCCGACTTCGAGGGACCCGTCGCCGCACTGCGGTACGCACTCGAGCAGGAGAAGCAGGTCACCCGTCAGATCGAGGCCCTGTTCCAGGCCGCGCGAGCCGAGGCAGATCCGCTGGGCGAGCAGTTCATGCTGTGGTTCCTGCGTGAGCAGGTCGAGGAGGTCGCCAACATGAGCACCCTCGTGGCGATCGCCGAGCGCGCGGACAACGACTGGTTCCGGATCGAGGAGTACCTGGCCCGTGAGACCGACGCCTCCTCCAACACCGGCACCCCGCCCGCGGTCGCCGGCGGTGCCGTCTGACGGGAAGCAGAGCGCACAGCGCCGCCCCTGCCTAGGGTGAGGACCATCACACCCATGGAGTCGGCCCTCTCGTAGCGGGCCGCGGCGCAACGACAGGGGGCCTCCGGTGATCGGAGTCGCGACCAGACCACCCGCACGCCCCTTCGGAGCGAGGCGGATCGCCGCTGCGGTGGCGGTGGTCGCCGTGGCGGTGCTCCTCGTGGGTTCCGCCACCACCCCCGCCCGTGCGCAGTCGCCCACCGAGGGACCACTGCCGGTGCCCTTCGACATCTCGGCCGGGTTCCAGGCGTCGTTGGCTCCCGAGATCCCGCCTCCGGGAGCCAACGACCCGAACTGTCGACCGACCCCGCAGCGCCCGCGTCCCGTCGTCCTGGTCCACCCCACCTTCACCACGCAGGCGCTCGCCTGGCAGGCCGGCGCCCCTCTGCTGAGAAACGCCGGGTACTGCGTCTACACCTTCACCTTCGGGAACGTCACGGGCTTCCCGGCGATGCCGATCCAGGGCCTCGGCGACATCCGGGCCTCCGGCCTGGTCCTTCAGCAGGTCGTGGACCGGGCGCTCGCCGAGACGGGCGCGGACGCCGTCGACCTCGTCGGGCACTCCCAGGGCGGCGGCATCCTGGCCGACTACTACCTGACGTTCCTCGGCGGGAGCGAGAAGGTCCACACCAAGGTGGGGATCTCGCCCTCGACCGGGACCAGACTGAGCGAGATCGTCTATCTGCGTTCCCTGGTGCCGGTCCTCGGGCCCGCCGTGTACGGGAGCCTGGAGCACTCGACGCCGGCCCTCATCCAGCAGGTCGTCGACTCGCCACTCGCCACCGAGGTCTACCCACGCGGCCCCGAGAGCATCCCCGGAGTCCGCATGTACAGCATCGTCTCGCAGTTCGACCAGATCGTGACCCCGTTCGTCCGCCAGTTCTACTCCGGTGACGTCACCAACATCGAACTCCAGGCCGGATGTGCCGAGGACCTGTCCGAGCACGTGGCCACCCTGTACAGCGAGAGGGTGTGGTTGCACGTGCTCAACGCACTGGCCCCCGCTGAGGCCAGCCCGGTGCCGTGCTTCCACGTCGCCCCCTACGCGCCCTGGGTGCGGTGAGCCGATCCCTGCAGCCACGCGGTCACCCGCGGCGCGCGCGCTCGTACTCCACGTAGCCCACCCCGCTGTCGAAGCCGATCCTCCGGCGCACGACCAGTGACAACACCGGAACGGGCCCCGAGATCAACGGCCGCCCCGCGCCGATCAGGACCGGATTGATCTTCAGTCGGAACTCGTCGATCTCGTCCACGAGAGCCCCTGCCAGCTCCCCACCTCCGCACAGCCAGATGTCGAGAGGGGAATCCTCGCTCTTGAGCCTGCGGACCAGGGTCACAGGATCCTCGTCCGAGGCCGTGAGACCCTGTTCGGCAGGCAGGTCGTCCGGCCGGTGCGTCACCACGTACTGGCGCAGATGCGGATAGCCGCTGGCCAGACCCTCGTCAACCGCCACCTGATGGGTGGTGCGACCCATCACCACCGTGTCGAACACCCGAGAGGCGGTGTCGGCCAGCCCCAGCGCCCCGCGGACGTGGCCGGGGATCGTCTCCGGGTAGTGCTCGATGAGCCAGGCCATGTGGTCTCCCTCCAGGGGGAAGAAGTCGGTTCGCCCGTCGGGGTCGGCGATGAACCCGTCGGCGGTGACGGCGACGTAGTAGATGAGCGTGCGCACGGGATGGATCCCTCCGTGGTGGGTGATCGGGTGAGGTGGGCGCGTCAGCCGAGTCGGATCACCTCGTCCACCCCCACCCGGTCGCAGAACCCGTCATCGTGGCTCACCAGCAGCAGCGCTCCGCGCCACTGCTGCAGGGCGTCGGCGAGCACCTCCACGCCGGGGAGGTCGAGGTTGTTGGTCGGCTCGTCGAGCACCAACAGTTGCGGCACCGGCCGCGCGAACAACCGGACCGCCAGAGCCGCCCGGAGGCGCTCGCCGCCGGAGAGCTCCCCGAGGCGGCGGAACCCGGCGTCCCCGGTGAAGAGCATCCGCGCCGCGTGGGCGTGGACCTGCTCGGCCTCGGCGTCGGGGCGCACGGCATGGATCGCGTCCACCACCCGGGTCCCGGGATTCTCGATGTGCAGATCCTGCGGCAGCAGAGCCCAGGGCACGTGAGCGGCGTCGTCGTCGTCCCCGCCTGTCGGCCCGGTGCCGAACAGGCGCCGCAGCAGGGTCGTCTTGCCGCTGCCGTTCGGACCGGCCAGGCGCACCCGCGCCGGCCCGACCAGGTGAATCCGGCCGGCCACGGGATCGACGGCGTCCACCACGATCCGGCCCGTCGGCAGCGCGGGGTCGGGCATCGGGATCCGCAGGAGGTCCTCGCGGCGGACGGCTGCGTCGGCGGCGAGCATCCGCTCGCGCGCCTGCTCGACTCCGTGGTCGTGTACCGCGCGGCGCCTGCCCGCGGACTCCTGGGCGGAGCTACGGCGCGCGTTCATCAGGATCTTGGGCATCCCGCCGGCGGCCTGCACCCGGCGTCCCTGCGCGAGTCGACGGCTCGCCTTCTCCATCCCCTCGATGCGGTCCCGCTTCTCGGTGCGCCACTCGTTGCGGGCACCCGACAACGCCTGCGCGGCCGCGGATTGTTCGGCCTCGATCACCTCCCGGTACAGCGAATACGGCCCGCCGAACACCCTGCACCGCCCGGACCGCACCTCCACCGTGGCATCGACCCGCTCGAGCAGCTCCAGGTCGTGGCTCACCACCACGGCGATCCGCCGTCCCGTCGAGACGAACCTCTCGAGCGCCGTGAACACCCTCGCCCGGGCGCGGTGGTCGAGGTTGTTGGTCGGCTCGTCCACCAGCAACACCGTCGGCTGCGCGAGGAGCCTGCCCGCGAGTGCCGCGAGCGCGCGCTCCCCGCCGGACAGCTCGACCACGGGTCTACCCAGATCGGTGGGCAGGCCGAGGTCGTCGAGCAGCGCACGGGTCCGCTCGGCCACCGACCAGTCCTCCCCGACGCGGGCGAAGTCGTCGTCGCTCCCCTCCCCGGCCTCGATCCGCGCCAGGGCGGCCAGCCGAGCGGCCACCCCCAGTTCGTCGGCGAGAGTGCGCCGTGAGGGGGCGTCGACGAGCAGCTGCGGCAGGTACGCGACGGTGGGTGGACGAGCGGCCTCGCCGTCGACGGAGATCGACCCCGCGGACGGCGAGAGTTCATCCGCGATCAGGCGCAGCAGGGTGGATTTGCCCGCGCCGTTGCGGCCGACCACGGCGGTGAGACCGGGACGCAGGGCGAGGTCGAGCCCGGAGAAGAGTGGGGTGCCGTCGGGAAACGCGTACGCGACGTCCGACAGGACGAGGCAAGACATGTGTGCTCCAGGGAGGTGGCGGATGGGCCGGGTCTCACCTGGGGTCGAGCACTGTCCTGGGGTCTCCTCGTGTCTACTGCTCAGCCGGCGCCCCCCGCAGCCGGGATCTCTCCGCGGTCACGTCGTGCGCCTGCCGACTTCCACTGTGCAGATTACGCCCGGGGGCCACAGGGGGCAAGGGTCCCCTCGCCCCCGGGCGTCATCTGGTCGTGGCTACTGCGGATCAACCGCCGAATCGCCGCAATAGACACGACCAAAACCCGCGGGGCGGGGCGGAGCGCGGGGCGGGGCGGAGCGCGGGGCGGGGCGTGGGCGGGGCTCGACGCAGCGCGGGCCAGACCGCGGGGCGGGCCAGACCGCGGGGCGGGGCTACGTCACATGAACGCGCTGGGCGGGAGCCCCTCGCGGCTGGTCATCGGCAGCTCCTTCTCCAGTTTCTCCATGAAGAAGTGCGACTGCACCGCGGTCCAGATGTTGTTGGTGAGCCAGTAGATGCCGATCGCGATGGGGAAGTTGAAGAAGTACGCGCCCACGATGGGGAAGAAGGGGAACAGGTACATCATGATCTTCATCGACTGGTTCATCGACTCGGTCATGGACTCGGCGATCGACTGGAAGTCCTGGGGCTTGCCCGCCGCGCCCTTAGAACCCGCCGCGCCCGTGGAACCCGCCGCGCCGGCCGTGGCGGGAGTCCCCGGGGTGCCTGCCGCGTCGTCGGACCTGGCGGGGTCCGCGGGCTTCTCCCCGTCGACCTCGAGGACCTCCCCGTCGACGACCGGCCCGCCCGCCTTCTCCTCGGCCTCCACCCGGGCGATCGCCTCCTGCTCGGCCGCCTTGGCCGCCTTCTGCCGCCGGAAGGAGTTCCACATGTTGACGAAGGTGGCGATGCCCGCGAGCACGAACAGCGGCACGGCCAGGACGAGGATGTCCTCGCGCACCAACCCGGGGTGCAGGGAGTCCATGACGTCCTGCGGCATCCGGATGTAGGAGGCGAGCGGCACCCCGAAGATCTCGGCGTTGAGGAAGGAGGCGACCTGGTCGGGGCCGAACGCCCCGTTGGTCATGGTGGAGGCCTCCTCGATCGAGACGCCGCGCGGGGAGAAGTTGAGCAGCACGTAGTACAGGCCGAGGAACACGGGGATCTGCACGAGCAGCGGCAGGCACCCGGCCAGGGGGTTGACGCCGGCGTCCGCGTACAGCGCCTGCATCTCCTTGGCCTGCTCCTGGCGGTCCTCGGGACTCTTGCGATCCTTGTACTTGCTCTGCAGCTCCTTCATCTTGGGAGCGATCTGCGCCATCTTGCGCATGGAGTACTGCTGGCGGTACATCGACCGCATGAGCAGCAGCCGCACGGTCACCACGAGCAGCAGCACCGAGCCCACCCAGGCGATCCCGGAACCAGGGTCGAACACGAAGCTGAGCACCCAGTGCCAGAACTTCATGACGAGCGACACCGGATAGGCGAAGAGGTCCACGGGCGAATCTCCAGATGGGACTGTGGCGCCGGAGCGGGCGCGCGGGATGGGGCGGGGCGGGCCGGGTCAACACTAGGAGGCCATACCCCAGCGTGCCAGGGTCAACCGGATCGGTGGGGGCCGGGGTGCCACGCGGCAGTGGTCACGGACAGGGTCTGGTAGCGGCGCCACGGCGAGCGGCGCAGTGGCGAGAGGCGCAGTGGCGAGAGGCGGCTCAGATGCTGCAGCCCACCCACACCGGCTCGGGGTGCAGCTCCACGCCGAACGCCTCGATGACGCCGTCGCGGACCTCGCGCGCCAGCGCGATCACGTCCTCGGCGGTGGCCGAGCCCCTGTTGGTCAGCGCGAGCGTGTGCTTGGTGGACAGTCGGGCGGGGGACGACGACGAGGGATGCCCCTTGCCGAACCCGGCCCGCTCGATCAGCCAGCCCGCGGAGAGTTTGACCCCTCCCGCCGCCGCGAACGCGGGCATTTGCGCCGCCAGCTCGGCTCCGAGCCGGTCGGAGACCCGGGACCGCACCCCCGGGAGCCTGTCCTCGGGGACCACCGGGTTGGTGAAGAAGGACCCGGCGCTCCAGGTGTCGGCGTCGTCGTCGTCGAGCACCATGCCCTTGCCCCGGCGCAGCTCGAGCACGGTGCGCCGCACCAGCGCGGGGTCGGTCCGCTCCCCCGCCCCGACGCCCAGCCGGCCGGCGAGTTCGGCATACCGGATCGGCTCGCTGCGACCGTCGGGGTCGAGCCGGAACTCGACCTCGAGTACCACCGCAGCCGACGAGTTCTTGAGCACGGAGGTGCGGTAGGCCAACCCCAGCGCGTCGGGCCCGACCCACTCGTCGGTACCGGTGGCGCGGTCGTACCAGCGCACGCGGTGCAGCACCTGCGCGACGTCGACGCCATAGGCCCCGACGTTCTGGACCGGGGTGGCGCCCACCGAGCCCGGGATCCCGGACAGGCACTCGAGGCCGCCGTACCCGCGGTCGACGGTGTCCGCCACCAGCTCGTCCCAGGACAGCCCGGCTCCGGCGCGGACGATCATCCCCCCGGGGCCGTCCGTCCCCGCGTCCCGGTAGCGGACCTCGCTGTTGCGGACGGCCACCACCACCAGCTCGAGGTCCCCGTCGGCGATCACCAGGTTCGACCCGCCGCCCAGGACGAGCACCGGCACACCGGCGGCGTCGAGGGCGCCGACCGCGGCCGTGACGGCCTCCGCGGACTCGCACTCCAGCAGCGCGCGGGGACGACCGCCGATCCGCAGGGTGGTGAGATCGGCCAGGCTGGAGTCGGGGACCACCCGGAGACCGGCCACGGTGGACAGCCCGCGGATCACCTCGTCGGCGAGGTCAGCCGGGCGTCGATCGGAGGAAGGCGGGAGCACGCGTCCGAGGATAACCGCCCCCTTGTAGGGTTTGACCCCATGGCGACCCGCTTCTCCCACTCCGCCCGCATCGACGCGCACCTCGAGACCGTGTTCGCCTCGTACGGCGACGAGGCCTTCTGGCACGACCGCCTGGCCGCCATCGGTACCCCCGAGGACTCCCTCGACGAGTTCGTCACCACCGGGGACTCCACCACCGTGACGGTGACCCAGCACATCCCGGACGAGGACATCCCGGACGTGGCCCGCAAGGTCCTGCCCGGCCGCTTGATCATCGTGCGGACCAGCACCTACGCCGAGTTCGACGGGAACCGGTTCACCACCTCCGCCCGGGCGGAGGCCGCGGGTGGACTGGGGATCATCGACGGTGGCTCGGAGTCGCTCTCCGAGGACGGCGTGGTGGTCGAGTCCGCATCGGGCCGGGTCAAGGTGTCCGTCCCGCTGCTGGGCGGCAAGCTCGAGAAGCTGGTCGTGTCCCACCTCACCCGGTTCTTCGACGCCGAGACCGAGCACCTCAACCGCTGGACCGCCGCGCTCTGACCCCCCGCACCGAACCCGGGGTTCTGAGCACGCGCTGAACCGGGGTTCTGCGATCCGGGCCGGTATCGACGACAATTGGCGGAATGCACCCGCGGCACGACACCCAGAGACTCCCCGCTCATGATCGACCCGGCGTCCAGAACGCCGAGACCCAGCAGTTCGCCGCTGGGCCGGGCGCCGATCGGCCCGGTCGCGGCGATACCGGCGGGAGACGTCGCGGCCCGATGATCGCCCTGATCGCCGTCGCCGCGGTGATCCTCCTGGTGGCGGGCGCGGTGGGGCTCGAGTTCGGCACCCGCAACGCGGTGGAGAACCGGATCCAGGAGGAGGTCTCGACCGCCCTCGGCAGCCCGGCGCAGGTCGACCTGGGCGCCCGCCCGGTGCTCCTGTCCTACTTCGGGGGCGACCTCGGCACCGTCCGGATCACCACCGACGGCAGCCCGACGGCGGACGGGGGCGGACCCGCCCCCGCGATCGACATCACCGCCGAGGGAGTGCGGTCCGCCGACGACCTCACCTACGTGGACTCGCTGACCGGGACCGCGTTCGTCTCCGACCAGGCCATGTCGGCGGCCGCGCAGCAGGACTCCGCGGGTGACAGCATGCTCGGCGGCCTGATCCAGGTGCAGGAGATCGTCTCGGATCCGGCCTCGGGCACGCTCCGCGTCTCCATCAGCGGACTCGCCGAGGCGGTCGTGACCCCCAGGTTGATCGGCGGCAATCTGGAGATGGATCCGTCCCAGGCGTCGATCCTCGGCTTCGCGCTTCCGCCCGAGCTGCTCGGTGGCACCGTCTCGATGATGGACTCCGCGCTCGCCGAGCTCCCGGAGGGCGTGCAGCTCACCGGGGTCCGGGTGGTCCCGGGGGGCATGGTGGTCGACCTCAGCGGGCGCGACGTCGTCCTGGAGTCGACCCGGTAGCGGGCGGCACATCCGAGCCCGTGCGCCTGCTGATCATCGCCGACACCCACGTGCCGACGCGCGCCCGCGATCTCCCGCCCCGCCTGTGGGCGGAGGTCCACGACGCGGACGTGGTGGTGCACGCGGGTGACTGGATGGACGTGGCGCTCCTCGACGCCGTGGAGGAGAGGTCCGCGCGGTTGATCGCGTGTTGGGGCAACAACGACGGCCCCGAACTGCGTGAGCGGCTCCCGGAGGTGGCCCGCGCGACGCTCGAGGGGGTGCGTCTGGCGGTCGTGCACGAGACCGGCCCCACGGCGGGGCGGGACAGGCGCATGAGCGGCTCCTATCCGGACACCGACGTCCTGGTGTTCGGCCACTCTCACATCCCGTGGGACACCGTGGCGCCGGGGGGACCGCGGCTGCTGAACCCGGGGTCCCCGACCGACCGTCGTCGGCAACCGTTCTGCACGTTCATGACCGCCACCCTCGCGGACGGCACGGTGGACGACGTCACGCTGCACCGACTCCCGCCGGCCCGGTAGGCCCGGTGGGCCCGGTAGCCCCACCGACAGTCCCGCGAGGGCGGCGCTCGTCGGATTCTGTCACCCTGGGTGCATGAGCTCCCCCACCATGCGCGCCGTGACCCAGGACTCCCTCGGCGGACCGGACGTCCTCGTCGTGTCCGACCGACCCCGCCCCGAGCCACGGACCAACGAGATCCTCGTCCGTGTCAGAGCCGCCAGCGTGAACCCCACCGACTGGAAGCACCGGGCGAACGGCGGTTTCCTCGGCGCGCCACCGTTCGTGCTGGGCTGGGACCTGTCCGGGGTCGTCGAGGAGGTCGGCATCGGGGTGGCCCGATTCGCCCCGGGCGACGAGGTGTACGGGATGCTGTCCTACCCCTTCGGACACGGCGCCCACGCCGACTACGTGACCGCTCCCGCGGCGTGGTTCGCCCCCAAGCCCGCCTCGCTCGACCACGTGCAGGCCGCCGCGCTGCCGCTGGTCTCGCTGACCGCATGGCAGGCGCTCGTGGAGTACGCCGACATTCAGCCCGGGCAGCGGGTGCTGATCCACGCCGCGGCCGGCGGGGTGGGGCACGTGGCGGTCCAGATCGCCAAGGCACGCGGTGCGTACGTGATCGGCACCGCCAGCGCCGGCAAGCACGAGTTCCTGCGCGAGCTGGGCGTGGACGAGGCGATCGACTACCGCGAGGTGGACTTCGCCGAGGCGGTCGGCGACGTGGACGCCGTGCTGGACACTCTCGGCGGCGACACGTCCTCGCGTTCACTGCGCACCCTGCGCCCCGGCGGAATCCTGGTGTCGATCCTCCCGGTGGGGTCGGACGATCTCCTCCGCGAGGCCGACGACCTGGGTGTGCGCGCGATCCGCATGCTCGTCGACTCCTCCCGGCACGACCTGCTCTCCGTCACCGACCTCGTGGACCGGGGTGCGCTGCGGGCCCGCGTCTCCGACGTCTTTCCACTCGAGCAGGCGGCGGAGGCGCACCGGCGCGGGGAGACGGGCCGGACCACCGGCAAGATGGTCCTCACGCTCGACTGAGGTGGCGGCCCCGGGCGGCGGGCGGAAGTCGCCGGCCCGGGCGGCGGGCGGCGGCGTCAGCCCTCGGGGAACCCCTCGAGCACAGCGCGACTGCCGCTCAGCCCCAGCCGGGTGGCGCCCGCGCCGATCATGGCCCGGGCGGTGTCGGCGTCGCGGATCCCCCCCGAGGCCTTGATGCCGAGCTGGCCGCCCACCGCGCGGTGCATGGCGGCGACCGCCCGGACGCTGGCGCCACCGGCCGGGTGGAACCCGGTGGAGGTCTTGACGAGGTCCGCCCCGGCCCGCGCGACGGCGTGGCACAGCTCCTCGATCCGCCGGTCCCCCGCCTCCTCACCCAGCGCCCGGTGGATCGCGGCGGTCTCCAGGATCACCTTGATCACGGTGGGCGGGGGGACGGCGTCCCGCATCGTCAGCACGTCGGCCATCACCTCGTCGACCTCCCCGGCGATCGCCGCACCCACGTCGATCACCATGTCCACCTCGACAGCGCCCTGGTCCACCGCCAATCGGCCCTCCATGGCCTTGACCAGGGAGTGGTGCTTGCCGGACGGGAAGCCCGCCACCGTCGCCACCGTCAGGCCCTCCGCCCGCACCGGGAGCATCGCCGGGCTCACGCACACCGCCTTGACCGCCAGGTCACGGGCCTCGTCCACGCAGGCCTGCACGTCCTCCCGGGACGCGTCCGGGGAGAGCAGCGTGTGATCGATCATCGCCGCGACGCGGTCGCGGGTCAGGTGAGTCCGTGGGGTGGCGTCCATACGGTCAGCCTAGCGGGGCTCCCCGGCCCCCCTGCTGGCACAATGACCGTTCATGTCACGCCGTTTCGTCCTCTCGCTGGGTTGCCCCGACCGCATCGGCATCGTCGCCCGCATCGCCACGTTCCTCGCCGAGCTCGGCGGCACCATCGTGGAGGCGGCCTACCACGCGGACGAGAACTCCCGCTGGTTCTTCACCCGCCAGGCCGTGGACGCGGAATCGATCGGGATGGACCTCGACGAACTGCGTCGGCGCTTCGCCCGTGTCGCGGCCGAGCTCGGGCCGGAGACGGACTGGAACATCGCCGATTCCGCCGAGCCGAAGGACATCGTCGTCCTCGTGTCCAAGGAGGGGCACTGCCTGCACGACCTCATGGGTCGGGTCGACAGTGGGGACTTCCCCGCTCGCATCCGTGCGGTGATCGGCAATCACGACACCCTCCGTGGGATGACCGAGGCCCACGGCATCCCGTTCCACCACGTGCCCTTCCCGGCGGATCCGGCCGAACGGGCCCCCGCGTTCGCGGAGGTGGCCTCGATCGTCGACGCCGTCGACCCGCACGCGATCGTCCTGGCCCGCTTCATGCAGGTCCTGCCCGATGACCTGTGCACCCATTGGGCCGGTCGAGCGATCAACATCCATCACAGCTTTCTCCCGAGCTTCGTGGGTGCACGCCCGTACCACCAGGCTCACATCCGGGGCGTCAAGCTCATCGGGGCGACCTGCCACTACGTGACCGCCGATCTCGACGAGGGGCCCATCATCGAGCAGGACGTCATCCGCGTGGATCACGCCGCGACCGTGCAGGACATGGTCAGGCAGGGCCGCGACGCGGAGAAGTTGGTGCTGGCCCGCGGCCTGAGGTGGCACCTGGAAGATCGCGTCCTCGTGCACGATGCGCGGACCGTCGTGTTCACCTGACGCGGGCCCCTCCGGGCGGGGGCTTTAGTCGCGGGAGAATCCGTGGCGCTCGGCGAGCAGGGTCTCGGCGGCGGACAGGAAGATCAGCCGCGCGGCCGTGCCCGCCCTGGGGAGCGTCGACCGGACCCGCTTCTCCAGTACCGCCTTGTCGATCCCGGCATCACCGAGGGCCTCCACCAACACGGTGATCGCCTCGACCGCCCTGCCCTGCCCCTCCATGACCAGACGACCGATCTTCTCGATTCCGTCCGCGTCCACGCCGAGCACGATGAGGTCCCGCAGGAGTTCGGCGATATAGGCGTCGGAGAGCAGATGGCCGGCCGCGCCCGGTTCGGTGACCAGGCCGATCGACTCCCCCACTTCCTTCAACGTCTCGGGGATGTCGAACGACGCGACCGCCTGTGATTCCGATCGGGTGCGCCGCCGGCGGGACCCGGTGGGTCTGCGCTCGCTCCGCACACTCTCGACCTCGAGCAACTCCGCGAGCGTGAACCCGTGCCGCTCCGCGATGAGCAGTTCCTCGATCGTGGCGAACGTGTAGCCCCGGTTGAGCAGCCGCAGGATCATCTCGAGCCGGCTGCGGTGATCGGGCCCGTACAGAGCGGTCCGGCCCTTGCGGATGGGCGGCTGGAGCAGTCCGCGCTCCTGGTAGACGCGGATGTTGCGGACGGTCGCGCCGGAGGTCTCCGCCAGCTCGTCGATGCGCTGCAGCGGCGCGGACCTCCTCGAACTCACCTGCGCCTGCCGCCGACGGCCGGTCTGACATCGGCGAAGAAGACGCCGACGGCGACCATCCCCACGATCCCGAGGATGCCGAACGGGCGGATAGCGAAGAACAGGGCGGCGGCGGCGCAGATTCCGATCCAGGCGGGTTTAGGCCACTTGCCCTCGATCGAATACGCCGACGCGGGAGGGAGGACGGCCAACACCAGGCCGACCAGGGCCCACGCCACGAGGGCGGCCTGGATGGCCACCTGGATCAGGCCCCAGGTTCCGGGCAATGCTTCAATCACGGCGCCCAGTGTAGTCGCCGCGTCCGCAACGTCCGAAGTGGATGTTCACGGCGTGGATTCGCGGTGACGCGACGACCGGACGACGCCGCCCCCCGGCCCGCTCTGGTCGAGCGGGCCGGGGGGCGGCGGACCGCGGCCTCAGCCGCGGTGGCTCAGTTGGAGCCGGAATCAGAGGACGTGCCGGCGGAGGACGACGATGAGCCGGTCGAACCCGAGGTCGAGCCCGTGGCCGAACCCGAGGTCGAGCCCGACGCCGGCTTCGAGGCAGTGCTCTTGGAGGGCGTGGTCTTCGAGGCCGTGGTCTTCGAGGGCGTGGTCTTCGAGGGCGTGCTCTTCGAGGGCGTGCTCTTGGCCGCCGACGCCGACTTGGTCGCCGAGGTCTGCTTCGACGCCGTGGTCTTGGAGGCAGTGCTCTTGGAGGCCGTCTTCTTGGCCGGGGCCTTCTTGGCGGGAGCCTTCTTCGCCGGGGCCTTCTTCGCGGTCGTCTTCTTGGCCTGGGCCGTCCTGGCCTCGACCTTCGCGGCCCCGCTCTGGACCTCGTCCGAAGCGGCGTACGCGGCGTCCTCGACCTTGTCGGCGGCCTTGTCGGCAGCGGTGCCGGTCTCCTCAGCGGCCTGACGGGCGGCCTTGGACACGCGGCCCGCGGCCTTGACCCCGATGGAGCGGGTCTGGCGGGCGACCGTACCGAGCGCGTCCTCGCCCAGCTCGACCTGCTCCTCCACGGCACCGGCGGCGCGGGCGACCTGCTCGTTGACGCGGGCCAGACCGGCCTCGAGCTGCGGGTTCTCCTCGCGCAGGCGAGCCACGACGTCCTCGCCACGGGCCGCGAGCCCGCCGTAGATGCCGGCCGCGACCTCGACGTAGGCGTCGGCGACCTTGCGCAGCTCCTCCGGGCGGAAGCGGTTCACCAGCTCCTCGACCTCGGCCGGCAGCGCCTGCACGCGGTCAGGAACCTCGTTCACGCGGTTCTGCACGTCGGCCACGCGCTCGGTCACCCGGTTCTGCACGCCGGTCACCCGCTCGTTCACCTTGGTCTGAGCCTCGGTGACGGCGTCCTCGGCGCGACGACGCAGGTCGGAGACCAGGCCGGACACGGCCTGGACCGCGAGGTCGTTGACGCCGACGTAGGCGTAGACCGGAGTACGCACCGCGGACAGCGCCTGCCCCAGCGGTCCGCTGGGTGCACCGCCCTTGGGGTTGGACTGCGACTCCGCCTGGGCGGCGGCGGCCTGGGCGGGGGTCTTCTTGGAAACGGGCTTCTTCTGGCTCATGTCGGCTCCTTGATCGTTGTCTGCAGGTCTTGCGGGTTCGGATGTCACGTGGCCCTGCCGGGCCGCCGTCGGACGGGCTCAGTGCACGTCGACGACCTGGTCGGCGGCGATCGCGTTGTTCGACAGAAACGACTCGTAGATCTCCACGAGCACCTCCCTCTGACGCTCGGTGAGGTCGGGCGCGGTGAGGATGGCGTCCCTCACCGGGCTCCCCTCCTTCAGTTCGAGGATTCCGGCGCGCGCGTAGAGCACCTCGGCGGACAACCTCAGACCTCGTGCGATCTGACCCAGCACCTCGGCGGACGGCTTGCGCAGGCCCCGCTCGATCTGACTCAGATACGGATTGGAGACGCCGGCCCGCTCCGCGAGCTGCCGGATGGACACCTCGGCGGCTTCCCGCTGTGCGCGGATGAACGACCCGATGTCCTGTGACTCGGACGCACGCCTGTCGTGGTCACCCTGTGGGGCGACACCGTCGTGACGGGGGACCTCGCCTGTCGGTTTGGACCTCCGCGCGAGAGTCGCTGCGGTCGGTTCGGCCGCCTGCGCGGAGGCGGACTCAGGCTGTCGACCGCTCTCCCGGCCTCGCTTCTCGGCCATGGAGTCCACCTCCTCTCGCCGTGCATCTCACGTTGTCTGCACACAACGCTAGCAACGAGTGCTAGCAGCAGCAAGCGGGGTGGGGCGTGTAATGGATCACACCCCGGAGGAGCACAGCGGTCGGGGAACGAGCAGGCAGGGGACGCGCAGATCAGAAGAGCAGCTCAGAAGATGAGCAGGGTGAACTGGTGGATGACCAGACCCACCAGCGCACCCACGAGCGTGCCGTTGATCCGGATGAACTGCAGGTCCTTGCCCGCGAGAAGTTCGATCTTCTCGGACGCCTCGTCCGCGTCCCAGCGCTCCACCGTCTCGGAGATGATCGACGTCACCTCACCGGAGTAGTTCACGGCCACGTACGCGGCGGTCCGGGTCATGTAGTCGTCGAGGCGGGCGCGGACCTTCTCGTCGTCGACCAGCATGTCCGCCAGTCGGCGCAGGAGGTCGTCGATCTTCACCCGGAGGGTCGACGAGGAGTCCTCGGTGGCCTCGACGATCATCCGCTTGGCGGCCGTCCAGGCGGACGCCGCCGCACGACGGACCTCCTCGCGGTTCATCACCTCCGCCTTGAAGGTCTCGAGCTTGGCCATGGTGGCCGGATCCTGCTGGAGGTCGCGGGCGAAATCCTCGACGAACCCGATCAGGGCGAGGCGGACGGCGTGCTGCTTGTCCACCTTGATCTGCCAGGTCCACTCGCGCAGTTCGCGGTAGGCGCGATCGGAGAGGAGCTCGTTGACGAACTGTGGCGCCCAGGTGGGCGCCTTCTCGCGGACCCAGCGGTCGATGGTCTCCGGGTGCGCCTCGACCCACTCGTGGGCCCGGTCGGCCATGAGATCGAGCAGCGGCAGGTGCCGGCCCTCGGCGAGGAGCTCGCCGAGGATCCGTCCCGCCGGCGGGCCCCACTGCGGTTCGGCGATACGCGCGACGATGGTCCGCTCGATGATCGCCGTGGCGTCCTCGTCACGGAGGACCGCCAGGACGGACCGGATCGCCTTGGCCGACTGGTCGGAGGCGATCGCACGATGGTCCTCGTCCTGGAGCCACTCGCCCGCCCGTGCGGGGATCCTCGCACTGCGGACCTTCTCGCTCACCATCTCGGGATCGAGGAAGTTCTCGCCCACGAAGGTCCCCAGGGAGGCCCCCAGCTGGTCCTTCTTCCTGGGAATGAGAGCCGTGTGGGGGATCGGGATGCGGAGCGGGTGCCGGAACAGCGCGGTCACGGCGAACCAGTCCGCGAGCCCGCCGATCATCCCCGCCTCGGACGCCGCACGCACGTACCCGGCCCATGCCCCGGCCCCGTTGGACAACGAGTACTCGGCGAACAGGAAGATGATCCCGGCCAGGACCAGAAACCCCGTCGCGACCAGCTTCATGCGGCGGAGAGCAGACCTGCGCTCCGCATCAGTGGCCGGGTCCCCCGCCACCAGGGCGGGCCCACCCGCCGCGGTGACCGGGTCGAGCGTCAGTGCGCGTCCTTGCGTCCGTACTTACGGAAACCGACCATGCACACCGCGAGGCCGACGACGAAGACGACGACCGTGGCCACGACCGCCGCCACGACCAGACCGAGGGACACGTCCATGTCGTCGACGTAGAAGGCGAGCGCGGTGATGGGCAGCCCCAGCATGCTCATCGCCAGCAGCATGATGGCCGACCCGGCGTAGATCTCGGTGGAGTACAGCGGGTAGGTCGGCGCCACCTCGGTGGCGTACGTCGGGTAGTACTCCTCGACGATGGCAGCACCAGTGTGCTCGAGGGTCTGACCGGCCATGATGTCGTCCTCTTTCGTCTACTACCGATCCCGGGCGCCGCGGCACGGGAGTTGCTTGTCCCGATTCTATTGGAACCTCAGGTCCCGGGGGCAACCGCCCGGCGGATTCGTCGCGCGGCGGTAACGAGGTTGCGCAGACTCGGTTCCAGCTGCCAGGTGTAGCGGGTCTTGAGGCCGCCGTCCGGGACCGCCCACAGTCGGTCCACCCCCACCGCCGCGACCGCCTCGAGCAACCTCTCGTGGAGCAGGTCGATGTCGGGGACGAACCCCGATCTCGACTCGTAGACGCCCGGGGCGACCTGCCGCGTGAGGGTGTGGTCCGTGAGGGCGTCCAGGACCCAGTCGATCGACCGGGTCGCGACGATCGCCGTCACATCCGCGTCGAGCCCCTCGATCGCCTCCTTCATCACCTGCAGGGACGAGTAGCTCAGGTGGGTGTGGATCTGGGTGTCCGGACCGGCGCCTGCGGAGGCAAGGCGGAACGTGGCCACCGCCCACTCGAGATAGGCACGCCTGTCCGCCCCGCGCCGCGGCAGCAGCTCGCGGATCGCCGGCTCGTCGATCTGCACGATCGCCAACCCCGCGTCCTCCAGGTCCGCCACCTCGTCCCGGACCACCAGGGCCAACTGGGTGGCCACCTCGGACAGCGCGAGATCGGTCCGGCAGAAGGACCGGGCGAGCATCGTCACCGGTCCCGTCACCATCCCCTTGACCGGTCGGTCGGTGAGGGTCTGCGCGTACCCGGTCCACTCGACCGTCATCGGCGCGGGACGCGCCACGTCCCCGTACAGGATCGGTGGGCGCACGCAGCGGGACCCGTAGGACTGCACCCATCCGTGCCGGGTCGCCGCGAACCCGTCGAGCAGTTCCGCGAAGTACTGCACCATGTCGTTGCGCTCGACCTCACCGTGCACCAGGACGTCGAGACCGATGTCCTCCTGCAGGCGGATCACCGAGGCGATCTCGTCGCGCAGGTAGCCGCGATAACGCTCGTAGTCGATGCGACCGTCGGCCAGGTCCCGGCGGGCCCTGCGGATCTGCACGGTCTGCGGGAACGACCCGAGGGTCGCGGTGGGCAGGATCGGGAGCCCCAGACGCGCCGCCTGCAGCGGAGCCCGCTCCGGGTAGGGCATGCGGAGCTTGTCGTCGTCGTCGACCGCCGCCGTCCTGGCCCGCACGTCCGGCCTGCGCGCACTGGGCCGCTCCGGCAGCGGACGCCACCGCGGCGTCGGGCCGTCGACCACCGCGTCGGCCAGCGACACCACCTCCGCGACCTTCTGGCGCGCGAAGGCCAGGCAGTCCCCCAGTTCCGCGGGCAGGTCCTCCTCGGCCCCGACGTCGTAGGGCACGTGGAGCAACGTGCAGGAGGTCGACACCACCAGGTCGGCGAAGGTGTCCTTGAGCCGCCTCAGATACTCGAGCACCTCGAACTTGTCCGTGCGCCAGACGTTCTGGCCGTCGACCACACCGGCGTAGAGCCGCTTGTCCGCGAGCCCCGGGACCGCCGCGAGGTCGTCGGGGGTCCGGTACCCGTGGACCAGGTCGAGACCGATCGCCTCGACCCCGGTCGACGCGAGCGCGGGCAGCGCCTCGGCCAGGTCCCCGTACTGGCCCGTGACCAGGATCCGCGGACGCGTGGGGGACGCGGACAACCGGTCATAGGCGTGACGCAGCCGCTCGACCTCGCCGGGAGTGCGTTCCATGGTCATACAGGGTTCGTCGAACTGGACGCAGGTCACGCCCGCCTCCGCCAGGACCTCCAGCAGCCTCTCGTACTGTCCGAGCACCCGGTCGAGCAGCTCGATCGGCTGGAACCCGCGTGTTGCGGTGGGGGAGGCCTTGCTCAACAGCA